>VGBZ01000022.1 GCA_016870275.1 Actinomycetota bacterium | reverse complement strand
CGCCGTGGCGTGGGCGTCATGGAGTGCACCCCGGATCGGGCCACGGTCGAGTTCCGGACAACGACCGCTACCGGTCCGGCCAGCGCCGTGCGTCGGGGCAGTGTCTTCGACTGGCGGGCCGGGACGTCCAACGTCATCCTGCATCCCGGCTGAGGCTCCGGTCGGACTGCTGCCGGCAGGAATCAGAGCGTGACCCCGTCGGACCACGGTGCGAACTCGTCGAGTCCGTAGCCGAGCCGTTCCGAACACGTCGGCCGACCCGACGCCACCTCGATGACAGTGTCGAGGATCAACGCTCCCACTTCGTCTGTGGTGGCTGTTCCCTCGAGCACGCCACCACAGTCGACGTCGATGTCGTCGGGTAGCCGTCGGGCGAGGTCCGAGGTCGTCGACAGCTTCACCGCCGGGGCGGGAATCGAGCCGAAGCACGACCCGCGACCCGTCGTGAAGCACACCACCTGTGCCCCAGCGGCGATCTGTCCCGTGGCGGAGACCGGGTCGTAGCCGGGGGAGTCCATCACGACGAGCCCGGTGGTCGACGGCCGTTGGGCGTACGGCACCACAGCGGCGAGCGCCGACGTGCCTCCCTTGGCGGCGGCCCCGATCGACTTCTCGACGATCGTGGAGATGCCGCCGGCGAGGTTGCCCGGCGATGGGTTGGCGTCGAGGGTCGTTCGGTGCGCTGCGGCGTGATCGATCCACCACCGAGCGAGCCGGCGGAGCTCGGCCGCCACCGGATCCGATGCCCGTCCGGCAAGTTCGTCGATCGCACCGATCAGCTCGGGGGTCTCCGACAACAGCACCGTTCCGCCGGCAGCGACGAGTCGATCCGATGCCGCTCCGAGAGCCGGGTTGGCGCTGATCGCCGAGAAGCCGTCGGAACCACCGCACTGCAGTCCGAGCACCAGCGCCGAGATCGGTGCCGGCTGTCGACGGTCGGCGTCGGCGACGTCTGCGAGCGCCAGCACCTCGTTCACGCCGGCGTCGATGGCGGCTGTTGTGCCGCCGACGTCCTGGATGCACAGCGAGCGGAGTCGTTCTGCGGGCAGGTCGGCGGTCAGTTCGTCGAGTTGGTTGACCTCGCAGCCCAGTCCGACGAACAGGACGCCCCCGGTGTTGGGGTGCGTGGCGTACCCCCGGAGAACCCGGCGGAGGCGGTCGAGTTGGATCCCTCCCGCAGGGATTCCGCATCCCCCCTGGTGACCGAGCGCCCAGACGCCGTCGACGTTGGCGGGAAGTCGGGACCGGGCCCGTTCGGCGATCACCCGTGAGACCGTTGCCGAACAGTTGACGCTCGGTAGGACCAGGAGGTGGTTGCGGGTGCCGACGCGACCATCGGCACGGTGGTACCCGTCGAAGGTGACGCCGTCGGTCGGCGCCCGGACGAGGGGTCGTTCGCCGGGGTTCTGGGGGTGTCGACCCGAGTCATCGATGGACTGGTCCGGGTTGGCGAGGTTGTGGACGTGGACGTGGTCGCCCTCGGCTATGTCCTCCAGAGCCACCCCGATGATGTGTCCACTCTTTCGGACGGGCTCGCCGGCAGCAATCGATCGGGCGGCGACCTTGTGGCCCGGCGGTGCTGCTGCGCCGTCGGCCACGACGATCAGTACGTCGTCACCGGGGTGCAACCTGACAGCTTCGGTGCGGGCGTGATCGGACTGCACGGACCGGGTCACCGCGACGACGGTACTACGATCGCCGTCCGTGTCGGAACGAGACAACGGCGGTGCTCTCGTACTCGAGTTGCACCCGGATCGACTGTTCCCCCCTGACCCGACCGTGCGCTCGATCGCCCGGCGGCTGTACGAGTTGGTCGCCGATCTGCCGATCATCTCCCCTCACGGCCACACCGATCCGTCGTGGTTCGCTCTCGACGAGCCGTTCTCCAACCCGACCGAACTGCTCGTCACGCCGGACCACTACCTGACCCGGTTGCTGCACAGCCAGGGCGTGCGGCTCGAGGACCTCGGTGTGCAGCCCCTCGACGGCTCGCAGACCGCCGACCCTCGATCGGCATGGCGGACGTTCGCCGAGCACGCGCACCTGTTCCGTGGCACGCCGTCCGGTCTCTGGCTCGACCACACCTTCGCCACGGTGTTCGGCCTCGATGTCCGACTCTCATCAGAGACCGCAGACGTCTACTACGACCGGATCGACGGAGCCCTCGCCACCGAGGAGTTCCGGCCCCGGGCGTTGTTCGAACGGTTCGGCATCGAGTTGCTCGCGACCACCGAATCCCCGCTCGACGATCTGGCCCACCACGATCGTCTGATCGCCGATGGGTGGGGTGAGCGGGTCGTTACGACGTTCCGGCCTGATCCGGTGGTCGATCCCGACTTCGATGGGTTCGCAGCCAACGTTGCCCGACTCGGTGACCTCACCGGTGAGGACGTCACCTCCTACAGCGGGTACCTGGCGGCGCTCCGGCGTCGCCGGGAGTACTTCCGGGAGCGTGGGGCGACCGCCACCGACCACGGCCATCCGAGCGCCGTGACCGCCGACCTGGATCCAGCCCTCTGTCAGAGGTTGCTCGACCGGGCGCTCGCTTGCACGATCGAGCCGGGTGACGCCGAGTTGTTCCGCGGCCAGATCCTCGTGGAGATGGCGGCGATGAGTCTCGACGATGGCATGGTCCTGCAACTGCATCCGGGATCGCGCCGCAACCACAGTCCGGCGACGCTGGCTCGCTTCGGTCGGGACAAGGGTGCCGACATCCCCGGCCGCACCGACTACGTCGATGCGCTGCGTCCGCTGCTCGATCGCTTCGGCCTCGAGCGCAGTCTGCGCATCATCGTGTTCACGCTCGACGAATCGGCCTACGCACGCGAGCTCGCACCGCTGGCCGGCTTCTACCCGTGCCTGACGCTCGGACCGGCGTGGTGGTTCTTCGACAGTGTCGAGGGCATGTGGCGTTACCGGCGCGCAGTCACCGAGACGGCGGGCTTCGCCAACACCGCGGGGTTCAACGATGACACCCGGGCGTTCCTGTCGATCCCCGCCCGACACGACGTCGCCCGACGAGTCGACTGCGCCTACCTGGCGACGCTGACCGCCGAGCACCGCCTCGACGAGGATGCGGCCGGCGAACTCGTGGTCGACTGCGCCGTCGGTCTGGCCCGACGTGCATATCGGTTGTGAATCGGCCGTGATCGAGCCCATCGGCTACGACCGGGAGGCGCTGCAGATCTCCGTGGTCCACCTCGGACTCGGTGCGTTCAGCCGGGCGCACCTCTTGACGTTCCTCGACGACCTCGCCACCGCCGGGTCCGAGGACGTCGGTGTGCTGGGGACCTCGATGACCTCCGAGGCCGTCCCTGAGGCGCTGAGATCCCAAGAGGGTCGATACACGGTCGTCGAGGTGTCGGCCGCCGGTCATCGCCTCCGACAGGTTGGTGTGCTGGTGGATGTGGTCGGTCCCTCGAGGCGCGATCAGGTGCTCTCGGCGCTGGCCGCTCCGTCGACCACGTTGGTGACCACGACGGTCACCGAGAAGGCCTACGGCTTCGACCCGGTGCGACGGCAACTCGACGTCCAGCATCCTGCCGTGGCGCACGACCTCGCCTCCCCTCGCTCGCCGGTCGGGGTCGTCGGCACCCTGTTCGCCGGTCTCGACGCCAGGCGTCGGGCCGGCGCAGGACCGTTGACCGTGGCGTGTTGTGACAACGTCTCCGGCAACGGGACGATGCTCGCCGGGCTCCTCGAGGAGTTCGCAACCCACGTCGATGCCGACACCGCCCGCTGGATCGCCGGCAACGTGGTGTTTCCCGACTCGATGGTCGACCGCATCGTCCCGGCGACGACAGATGAGTTGCGGGAGGAGGTGTCGGCCGCTGGAGTGGTCGACGCCTGGCCGGTGATCGCCGAACCGTTCCGTCAGTGGGTGCTCGAGGACCGCCTCGGCCCGGGTGTTCCGGCGCTCGCCGAGGCCGGCGTCCAACTCAGTTCCGATGTGGCGGCGTGGGAACGGATGAAGCTCAGGGTCCTGAACGGCCTGCACTCGGCGAGCGCCTACCTCGGCCTGCGACTCGGCCACTCCACCATCGACGAGGTGGTCGGCGATCGATCGGCCGCAGTGCGCATCGATGCGCTCAGCGAGGAGATCCAGGCGGTACTCGTTCCGCCCGCCGGAACCGATGCTCGTGCGTACGCCGCATCGGTGCGGGACCGCTTCACCAACCCGGCGATCGGTCACCGGTGCCAACAGATCGCCATGGACGGGTCGGTCAAGCTGCCCCAGCGCATCCTGCCCACCATCGCCGACGCTCTCGACGCCGGATCGTCGGTCGACACACTCAGCGCCACGCTGGCATGGTGGGTCGCCCACCTCCGCCGTACGCCCGCCGCCGAGCTGCAGGACCCCCGCGCCGAGGAGCTCTCGGCGCTCGTCCGGTCCACCACCGACCCGTTTGCGCTCGGCGGGGCGCTCATGGACCTCGACGGCTTCGCCCCCGTTCGGCTTCGGGATGACGCCGGCTGGCGGCGTACGCTCGGTGAGGCGATCGACCGAGAGGGGAAGCCGTGATCACGCCGCTTCCGGAAGCGGTTCTCCGGAGCCGCCTGCTTCCGCTCATCGACCACCCCGATCCCGACGTGGTTCGCCGCGCGGCGCTGGCGGCCGAGCGCGCAGGTGCGCCGACGGTGGAGATCGGCCTTCGTCACGGCCGCAGCCTCGAGGCGTTGCGGGCGGCGGTCGAGTCGGTGTCGATCCCGGTCGGTGCCGGCACCGTCGTCGACCCGGACGACGTGGTTGCGGCCCGACGGGCCGGGGCGGCGTACCTGGTGAGTCCCGGCTCCACTCCGTCGTTGATCGCTGCGGTGGTGACCGCCGGTGCTCCATGGCTGCCGGGTGCTGCCACTCCGAGCGAGGTGTTGTCCCTGCGTGACGCCGGTGCTGGGGTCCTCAAGATCTTCCCGGCCGGCGTTCTCGGTGGCCCGGTTCACCTCCGGGCACTGAGTGCCGTGGTCGGTGGCGTGGGTCTCGTTCCCACCGGTGGGATCGACGCCGACTCCGCACCGGCCTACCTCGATGTGCCCGGTGTCGTGGCGGTCGGTGGGAGTTGGATGTTCTCTGCGGCGGCCACCGACGACAGCGGGGCCGACGTCGAGGCGGCCGTCGCCGCAGCGCTCGACGTGGTCCGACCCGGGTGATGTCGCCATCGGTGATCGTGGTGGGGGAGCCGCTCGCTGAGCTCCGATTGCGGACCGACGGGGCCCTCGACGTGTCCTACTCCGGCGACGCCCTCAACGTGGCGGTTCAGCTCGCACGCAACGGGGTGTCGGTGGATCTCGCCACCGCCGTCGGAGAGGACAGCTTCAGTCGCGGTCTGCTCGAGCGCCTGGAGTGGGAGGCGATCGGTGCCGACCTGATCCGCTCCCGCCCGACCGGCGCACTCGGCGTGTACCTCGTCGAACTCGACGGCACCGAACGCCGGTTCACCTACTGGCGGGCGAACAGCCCCGCTCGAGAGCTCGTCGACCTGCTCGGACCTGAGTCGCTGGCTCTCGCCGTCGGCACCGTCGACGCCGTGTTCGTCAGCGGGATCACCATGGCCGTGCTCGACGATCCCCAGCGTGACGCCCTCCTCGAGGTGCTCTGCACCACTGAGTCGCTCGTCGTGTTCGATCCCAACGTCCGTCAGGCGCTGTGGGATTCACCCGACACGACGCGACGGTGGACCCGGGCGGTGTTCGCCGCTGCCGACGTGGTCCTCGCATCGAGCGAGGATCTCGACGCCCTCGGCGAGCCACCCGAGGAGTTGGCATCGTCCGTCCCCGAGTTGGTGGTCACCGACGGGGAGGCGCCGACCCGTTGGTGGGACGGCGATGGGCGTTCGGGCCGCGTGGAGGTCCCCACGATGGCGACTGCCGTGGTGGACACCACCGGCGCCGGTGACGCCTTCGATGCCGCCTATCTCGCCCATCGACTTCGTGGTTTCGGCCTACCCGAGTCGGTGGTTGCCGCCCATGCTGTGGCCGCCGAGGCCGTTGCCCACCGCGGCGGGCTCCTCTGGCCGGAGTGAACACGAGCGATTGTTACGCTTCGGCGCCATGAGCCCGCAGATCACCTTCATCGGGGGCGGGTCCTACCAGTGGATCCCGAAGCTCCTGCTCGACATCGCCGATACTCCGAGCCTCGCCGGAGCCCACATCGTCATTCAGGACATCGATCCCCGGCCGATCCCGGACATGGTCGAGTTCGTCCACCACATCGCTGCGGTGCGGGGAATCGGTTTCTCCGCAACAGGGACGACGGACCAGGGTGAGGCGCTCGACGGTGCGGACTTCGTGGTCGTGTGCATCTCCACGGGCGCCCTCGACTCGATGCACCACGACATCGCTGTGCCCGAGCGCTTCGGGATCCGTCAGTCCGTCGGCGACTCGGTCGGTCCGGGCGGGATCGTTCGGGGCCTCCGCAACATCCCGGTGATGCTCGGCATTGCCCGGGACATGGAGAGCTGGTGTGGCGATGCGTGGTTGTTGAACCTCACCAATCCCATGACGACCCTCACGCGTGCGGTGCTCAAGGAGACGTCGATCCGGGCGATCGGACTGTGTCACGAAGTGACGATCACCCTCCACACGTTGTCCATGCTCCTCGGGCGGGAGGCTGCTGCGTTGCGGCCCGTCGTTGCCGGGGTGAACCACCTGCCGTTCATCACCCAACTCGACGTCGACGGCGAGGACGGCCTCGAGCGTCTGCGCGCGCTGCTCGACGATCCAGAAGCGCTCGAGCAGCCGCTCGTGATCCCCGCCACCGCCGGTCACGAGGCGGTCAGTCTCGGTGGACTCTTCACCGTCGGTTCGCTGCTCGATTCGAATCTCGTCAAGGCTGAGATGTTCAAGCGGTTCGGTGTGCTGCCGGCTGCCGGTGACCGTCACCTCGTCGAGTTCTTCGCCGGTTTCCTCACCGAGGAGTCCGAGTGGGGCGGCCGCTGGGGTGTCCATCTGACATCCATGGATGACCGTCGGCAGTGGCTCTCGCACTACCTCGGGGAGTTCGACCGGCTGCGGTCCGCCGAGGAACTCCCCACGGAGCCGAGCGGCGAGCTCGTGGCTGCGATCATCGACTCCCTGATCGGTGGCGAGGTCCGTCACCTCCCTCTGAACATCGCCAATGCGACCCAGGTGAGCGATCTGCCGGCGGACGTCGTGGTGGAGAGCATCGTGACCGTCGACAGCGACGGCGTACGAGGCCGTGATGTGGCTGCGTTGCCGCCGGTGCTCGCCGAGCAGGTTCGACGGGTCAGCGCATCCCAGGAGCTCGTCGTCAGCGCTGCGGTGAACGGCGACAGGTCACTCGTGCTCGATGCGATGCTCCTCGATCCACTCGCCGGCCGGATCGACTACGACGCCGTCGCTCGCATGACCGACGAGATGCTCGACGCCACGTCGGAGTGGTTGCCTCAGTTCACGTGAGGCGGGCCACACGCATCTCCGCCACGTGACCGCCTGCGTCGCTACTCAGTCGGCGGTCAGGAGGGGCTCACATGCGCCGTAGCCGCCGAGCACGTCGGAGACGTCGGTGAACCCGTGTGCACGGAGCAGGCTCGCCGCCAGCGACGAGCGGTAGCCGCCAGCGCAGAACACGACGACCGGTGCGTCGAGGTCTGTTGAGAGGTGCGCCACCTCGTCACGAAGCTCGGCGACCGGGACGACGTCTGCGCCCGGGACGCTGCCGAGCGAGTGTTCCCCGTGGGTCCGGACGTCGATCACCCGGAGACCGGGCACGCTGTTGCACCTGCGGACGAACTCCTCAGCGGTGAGACGAGAGGCCTGTCGCATCAGTTCGGGGTGTTCGACGAGCTGTCGATACGGCTCGGCGAGGAACCCGGCCAGACGGTCGAAGCCGATCCGGGCCAGTCGCACGCGGGCCTCTCGTTCGTCGCCCGGTTCGGTCACGACCACGAGCGTGTCACTGGGTTGCGCAACCGATCCGGCGAACTCGGCGAACCGTCCGTCGAGCGCCACGTTGATCGAACCGGACAGGTGGCCGGCGGCGAAGGTGGCGGCGTCGCGGGTGTCGATCACCACAGCACCCCTGGCCTGGTGGGCCAGCACCTCATCGAGCCTCAGGGGTGCTGCCGGTGCGGCCTCGTCGAAGACCAGACGTTCGGACTTGTTGAGCTGGGCGTCGTAGCTGAAGTAGCCGGGTGCAGCGGGCTGACCCTCGGTGACGACGCTCAGGAACTCCGCCACCAGCATCGCTGCGAGTGCGTAGTTCGTGGCCCGCTGTTCGCCGATCGTGGAGACGGTCTCGGTCGAGAGCTGCTTGCCGCACGCCGAGCCGGCACCGTGGGCGGGGAACACCTTCGTGTCATCGGGCAGGGTCAGGAACTGATTGCGCAGCGAGTGGTAGAGCGACCGGCCGAGCTCATCGGCGGTGACACCCACCGATGCCAGCAGGTCCGGTCGGCCGACGTCGCCGAGCTCGATGCGTTCGCCGTCGTGCAGCGAGCGGTGGGCGAACTCCGGTTGGCCGGCGGCGCCCACGCCGATCTCGGCGCCGGTCGCTCGGGCCAGTTCCAGGTGACCCGAGAGGAAGTCGGCGTGGAAGTGGGTCTCGATCACGAGCTCGATGCTGAGCCCGTGTTCTTCTGCCGAGGCGAGGTAGTCGGCGATGTCTCGACGCGGATCGACCACGACGGCGCGACCGGTTCGTTCGTCGCCGATCAGGTAGGACGCCTGCGAGAGGCAGTCGAGGTAGTGCTGTTCGAAGATCATGGTGGTGCTCCCGGGGTTGGTCTGTGTGGTCATGGGGCGATGAGGTTGCGTGCAGCGTCGAGGCCGGTCCAGAGGCCCACGACGATGACTCCGACGCCCAGCGCAGCGGTCAGTTGGCGGGCCGGTACCCGGTCGGCGATTCGACGACCGCCCAGGACGCCGACGATCGCTGCGGCTGTGAACGGGGTGACGATGCCCCAGTCGACGGCGATCGAGCCGCTGCGGAACATCAGCGCCACTGCGGCTTTGATGGCGATCACGAGCAGCGAGGTGGCAGCGGCGATCGAGATGGGGAAGCCGAGCACGAGGATCAGCGCCGAGACGATGACGAACCCGCCTCCGACGCCGAACAGGCCAGTGAGTAAACCGACCACAGTTCCCTTGGCGGCGAGCAACACCACCCGAACGGGTGACCACTCAGACCTCGGGCCGTCTGAACCGGATCTGCCTCGGTGACGGTGCTGACGTAGCGGTGCAGGCGAGCACCGTCGGAGCAGCGCGGCAGGGCGGCTGAGCGCTCACCGGCCACGGGGTCCGGTCGCAGCCGTCCGAGCGGGACGTCATCGACCGGGAGCGAGTCGGCGCGGCGCAGACCCTGGAGCATGCGGGTGCCCACGACGCCCATGAGGACGGCGAAGCCCAGCAGCAGGACGTCGCCGTCGATCCGTTCGTTCAGACGGGTGCCTAGATAGGAGCCCGCGACACCGACTGCAGCGAACCCGAGTCCGACCGACACGGCGACCCGCCCTGCCCGGGCGTGGCTCAGCACGCCGACGAGCGACGCCACGCCGACCACGACCAGCGATGAGGCCGTCGCCTCCTCGACGGACAAACCGAGCACGCTGACGAGGACGGGCACCGCCAGGATGCTCCCGCCTCCGCCGACGGCGCCGAGCGACAGGCCGATCAGGAGCGCCAGCAACGAGGCGATGACCAGGATCACCCGACCATCCTTGGCCGAGCACACCAGTTCCGTCACGTACCCCTAGGGGTGTAAGGAAAACAGCTCAGACGGCCCGGATCGCGTCGAGGACGTCGATGCGGACCGCTCGGCGTGCCGGGAAGATCGAGGCGATCACCCCCACGAGGACGCCGGCGGCGATGATGGACCCGACGCGGACTGCATTGAGCGTGAACGGAACCGCCCCGTCGCCGAGGGTGCCGATCAGGACCCACCCGACGAACACGCCGCATCCCACTCCGAGCGCCGTGCCGAGCACCGCCACGAGGACCGACTCACCGACCACCATCCGTCCGACCTGACCGCGCGTCGTGCCGAGCGCCCGCACGACCCCGAGCTCGGATCGCCGTTCGTGGATCGACAATGTCGTCGTGTTCACGATCCCGACCAGAGCGACGATGATGCTGACACCGAGCAGGGCGTTGACCGCAGCGATCAGGAAGTCGAGGACCTGACCCACGATCTGTCCGAAGACGTTCCCCGGGACCACCTCGATGCCGGTGAAGTCGCGCACGATGCGATCGAGTTCCACCCCGACCGAATCGGCGGCGTCGGCGTCGGTACGGACGTAGACCAAGTTGACCGGCTGGGGCCCGACGAGGTCCTCGAGGGTGGCGGTCGACACGAGAACCCCCAGAGTGAGCGAGTCGATGCGGGCCCGAAGTGTGGCGGCGACGGGCAGCGTGCGGACCGTTCCGTCAGGGAGGACGAGCTCCACGTTGTCGCCGACGCCGGCTCCCTCCCCGAAAGGCGAACCTGCGCCGGGATCACCACTGTTCGCAGATCCCTCGGAATCACCGATTCCGCCGAGCGTGAGCGTCGAGAAGTCGACCACGGCGGCTGCGCTCCCGGCGATCACATCGTCGAGGGATCCGGCCACGACCTCGAGACCGGTCGTCTCTCGGAGCGCCTCCACGTCGGCCCCGGACACGGGGACCTCGCCGGCTGTGTTGCCGACGACCAGCGTCGTCCGCACCGGTGCGGTCCGTCGGACACCGGGCACCTCGTCGATCGCAGAGGTCACGTCGTCGGCGATGGGTGCGCCCGAACTCGCCACGATGAAGTCCGACGCAGACAAGGCGTCGAGTTGGTCGGTGGCCCACGTCTTGAAGGCCTCGCCCGAGGTGGTCACGACGGTGACCAGGAACAGTCCGATCACGAGGGCATTGGCGGTGGTGGCGGTCCGACGTGGATTGCGCACGGTGTTGTCGACTGCGAGTCGTGCGGTGAGGCCCGCTCGCTGCGCCACCGGCTGCATCAGACGGGCGAAGCCCCGTGCGAGCAGCGGCCCGCCGACGACCACTCCACCGAACAGGCTCAGGGCCCCGGGCCCGAGCATCCAGACCGGCCAGTCGAGCACCTGCACTCCGAGGAGCACCATGATGCCCAGGCCGAGCAGGATCCCGCCGATGACCGCTCGGACACTCGAGGTTCCGGACCGGTCGACGGCCCCTTCCCGCATCGCCTCGACCGGCCTCGTGCGACCCGCCCGGATGGCGGGCGCCAGGACGGCGAGCGTCGTGACGATCGTGCCGGCGAGGAGGCAGCCGATCACGAGCAGAGGCGTGACCGAGAGTCCCGCTCCGGGAAGCCGGTAGCCGAGACGGTCGACAGCCACCACGACGCCGGTCGAGACCAACGCCCCGGTGACGATCCCGAGGGCGCTCGCCACCACTCCGACAGCGAGCCCCTCTGCGAGGAGTGCTCGTTGCACCTGGCCCGGGGTACCCCCGATGGCTCGGACCAGCGCCAGTTCACGTCGGCGCTGGGCCACGACGATCGCAAACGTATTGGCGATCACGAAGCCGGCCACGAACAACGCCACCCAGGCGAACCCGTTGAGCACCGGTCGCAGGACGTCGACGACTCCGGCGGTGACCGCCTGCCGTTCGTCCCGGAGCGTCTCCCCGGTGATCACTCGGTAGGCCGAGTCGAGCTCGCCGGCGAGCCGCGAGAGGAGATCAGGGGAGTCCGGCTCGCCGCGGACGAGAACAGCGTCCCAGCCGCGTGCCTCGGTGGCGAGCACGGCGAGTGCGTCCGCTGGAGCGAACGACACGGTTCCTCCGTCGTCGATGGAGTCGGCGCCGTCGAACTCGCTGAGTCCGACCAGGGGTCGGGTCACCCGACCAATGGGGGTTGCGAGCGTGAGGGACTCGCCGATCTCCACGCCGAGGTCCGCTGCGGTTCGCCGGTCGAGTACGACGCCGTCCCCCGGGGCGGTGCCGTCGATGATCTCGAGGGGACTCAGGCCCGGGTCCTCGATCCACGCCCGTCCGACGGTTCGCGAGGTGCGGCTCTCTCCGTCGTCGCCGAGGACACGGACGGGTGCGGTCAGCTCGCCGGCAGCGGCCGCCACGCCCGGGGTGCGCTCGATGATCTCGAGCGCCTCCGGTGCGACCCCGGGGCTCAGACCCTCGAACTCGATGAAGGACAACACTGCGGCGTCCACCGCTGCGTACTGCCGGTCGACCGAGCCGAGCAGCGCCGACTTCATGGCGCCGGTCAACATCAGGCCGGCGGCCATGAACCCGATCCCCACGATCACTGCCAGCGCCGTGGCGAGGAACCGGGGTGCGTAGGCGCGGAGGTTCCGGAGGGTGAAGTGGAGCACGGTCAGCGTGCCAGCGTGCCCATGCGGGCGAGGAGCTGTTCCCGTGTCGGAGCGACGACGTCGTCGACGATCCGGCCGTCGGCGAGGAACACGACGCGGTCGGCGCGAGCGGCCGCCACCGGGTCGTGGGTGACCATCACGACCGACTGACCGAACTCCGTGGTGGCGCGTGAGAGGAAGTCGAGGATCTCGTTGGAGGAGACCGAGTCGAGGTTGCCGGTCGGTTCGTCGGCGACGATCACGTCGGGTCGCTCGACCAGCGCCCGCGCCACGGCGACACGTTGTTGTTGACCACCGGAGAGTTCGCTCGGTCGGTGGTCGAGGCGGTCGCGCAGCCCGACGGCGTCGACGACGTGATCGAACCACGCCTGGTCCGGCCGGCGTCCTGCAAGGTCGGACGGAAACGCGATGTTCTCACGGGCCGTGAGCGTCGGGAGCAGGTTGAACTGCTGGAAGATGAATCCGATCCGGTCGCGACGGAGCCGGGTCAGGCGTTTCTCGTCGAGTCCGGTGGCGTCGACATCACCGATGATCACCTGTCCGGCGGTGAGACGATCGAGGCAGGCTGCGCACTGGACGAGCGTCGACTTGCCGGAACCGGACGGACCCATGATGGCGGTGAACCGGCCTCGTTCGAACCCGACGGTCACTCCGTCGAGTGCCCGCACCGCAGCCTCGCCGCTGCCGTAGATCTTGGTGGCCCCGAGAACCTGTGCCGCCCACGCGACGGCGCTGCCGTCGGCACTCACGACGGGGACTCGGCCCAGTCGATCTCCACCGTGGAGAACCCGGCGGCCTGCAGGAACGTGCTGAGCCAGCGCTCGGTGTTGACCTTGGCCTGGTCGAGCACGTCGGTGTTGGCAGCGGCGTCGGCGAGTTTCTGCTCGGCTGCCTGGTAGACCGGACCGTCGTCGACCGGGTTGGAGACGAATGCGTCCTCGATCCGGTCGAGGATGCCCCGATCTCGTGACACCACTCGGGCGGATCCCTCGTCGATCTCGGGATCGCTGAGTGTCGGTTCGGGAAGGCGCAGGCGGATGGTCGTGCGGTCGTCGGAGACCTGAACGGCGTCGTCGGTGAGCTGGCCGAAGTCAACCGTGGCCCGAACCGTCCCGGTCACGATTGCGGTGACCCGCTCACCCTGGATGAAGTCGGGTAGCAGGTTGGCATCCTCGGTCAGGTCGACGTCCTGGGTGAAGGTGGCCTCTGCGGCAGTGAACTCCTCCAGCTGTCGGATTCGTTCGAGCACCGACGGCCCGGAGCGGTCCACGCTGGTCGACCCGAACGGGTCGAACCAGTTGAGGGCTCCCACGACGACCAGCCCCACGAGCCCGAGCGCAATGATCACGAGCGAGACGGTGGCGACAGGGGCGAGCGCCACACGCTGCTTCGGATTGCTCAACCGGCCCACGGGACCACGGTAACCGTCAGGCGTCGCCTGTCCGCCTCACCGCCTCGTGTCGCCGCTGCAGGCGCTCAGATCCGCGCAGCGATCAGATCGACCAGCGCCGGATCGGCCCCCACGTGCTCGTCGAGGATGATCACGACCTCCGGATGGGCCCTCCGGGCGGCTTCGACGATCTCAGGGATGTCACGAGCGACATGGTTCCCGGTGTGGAGGAACAACGGCACCAGCCGAACCTGTGCGGCTCCGTCTGCCACGGCGGAGTCGATGGCATCGGTGATGCTCGGCTCGGCCAACTCGAGGTAGGCGGGGCGCACCGTGATCCCGGCAGCGGCTCCGACCGATCCGCAGAGGCGTTCGTGGTCGGTCTGGGCTGCGGGGTTCCGGCTTCCGTGGGCGATCAACAGAACGGTGTCGGGCACATCGCTACGGTACGGTCCGCCACGGTGGCCGACAACGCAGGACGAACCCACGGCGTCGGACCGCACGCCCGTCCGTGGCCCGAGGACCCGCGACTCGACCCGGAGCTGCTCGAGAGCGGCGACACCCGCAACGTCGTCGACCGCTACCGCTACTGGTCAGTCGAGGCGATCGTCGCCGACCTCGACACCCGTCGCTTCGGTTACCACGTGGCCATCGAGAACCTGCGACACGATCTGAACATCGGAACCGTCGTCCGGAACGCCAACGCCTTTGGCGCAGCGGCGGTGCACATCGTCGGTCGCCGTCAGTGGAACCGTCGGGGAGCGATGGTCACCGACCGGTACCTGCACGTACACCACCACCCTGATGTGGGATCGCTCGTCGCAACTGCAGTCGGTCTGGACCTCGCAGTCGTCGGCATCGATGTCGTCGACGGGTCCGTGCCGATCGACGCCCGGCCGTTGCCACTCGGCTGCATCCTGCTGTTCGGCCAGGAGGGCAGCGGACTGTCGCCGGAGGCACTCGAGGCCTGCGCCGAGGTGCGCCACATCCCGATGTACGGCTCCACCCGATCGGTGAATGTCGGGGTGGCCTCGGGTATCGCCATGACGGCGTGGTTGCGACACCACGGCGAGTCGCCCGGAGTCTGACTGAAGGCGCCCCGGGGTAGCGTCAGGGCTGCATGGCCGACACCGCTGAGCATCGGACGGAGCACGTCGCCGGGCTCGACCAGCTCGACATGATCGTCACCGGGATGACCTGTGCGTCCTGCGCCAGCCGCGTCGAGGGCCGCCTCAACGAACTCGTCGGGGTCGAGGCGACCGTCAACTTCGCCCTGGGCACAGCGCGCGTCCGCTACGTCGCCGACGAGGTGGGCGTCGAGCAGCTCGTCGGTGCGGTGGAGTCGCTCGGCTACGGCGCCACGCCGACGGTCAGCTGTCACGCCGAGGTGGGTCACGACCCCACCGACGCCGACGGGCACGCCGGGCATGCCGGGCATGCCGGGCACGCACCTCCGTCGGGGTTTGCGGTACGACTCGTGGTCAGCCTGGTGCTCGGGCTCCCGGTCGCGCTGCTCTCCATGGTGCCGGCGCTGCAGTTCGGCGGTTGGCAGTGGTTCGCACTCGCGCTCACCACCCCGGTTGCGCTCTGGTGCGCCTGGCCGTTCCATGCTGCGGCCTGGCGAAACGCTCGTCACGGCGTGGCCACCATGGACACGCTCGTGTCGGTCGGTGTCCTGGCGGCGTACCTCACATCAGTCGCCGACATCCTGCGCGGTGGCGACCACACCTACCTCGAGGTGGCCGCCGTCGTTCCAGCGTTCATCCTGTTGGGGCGGTGGCTCGAGGAGCGGGCCAAGCGCCGCGCAGGCGCCGCTGTCGAGGCGCTCCTGTCGCTCAGCGTGGACAGCGCCACGCTGCTCGGCGCCGACGGTGCCGAACGTACCGTCGCCGTCGACGAGCTCGATGTCGGCGACCGGTTCGTCGTCCGTCCGGGCGAGCGCATCGCCACCGACGGGACGGTCACCGAGGGCGCCTCAGCAGTCGATGTCAGCATGCTCACCGGTGAGAGCGTCCCGGTCGACGTCAGCGTCGGCGACGCCGTCGTCGGAGCGACCGTCAACGTCTCCGGTCGACTGGTCGTGGAGGCGACCCGCGTCGGCGCCGACACACAACTCGCCCACATGGCCCGGCTCGTCGCCGACGCCCAGACCGGCAAGGCCCAGATTCAGCGGCTCGCAGACCGGGTTGCCGGTGTCTTCGTCCCGGTGGTCCTGGTGCTCGCCGTCCTGACGCTCGGTGTCTGGTCGCTTCTCGGCGATCCGGCCCACGGGTTCAGCGCAGCCGTTGCGGTGCTGATCATTGCGTGTCCGTGTGCTCTGGGCCTGGCCACGCCCGTGGCCCTGCTCGTCGGGACCGGGCGAGGAGCTCAACTGGGGATTCTCATCAAGGGGCCCGAGGTGCTCGAGTCCACCCGCCGGGTCGACACCGTCGTGCTCGACAAGACCGGCACGGTCACGACCGGAGCGATCAGCGTGGTCGACATCGTGACAGCACCCTCATCCGATGAAGCCGAGGTGTTGTCAGTGGTCGCTTCGCTCGAGTCGGCCTCGGAGCATCCGATCGCTCGGGCGATCGTGGAGCACGTGCGCTCCGAGGGCCTCCTCGTGGTGGCGCCCACCGAGTTCCTCAACACCGCCGGCCTGGGAGTCACGGGTGTGGTGACCCGTCCCGCCGCCCCGGCCCGTCGGGTCGTGGCTGGACGCCCGGCATTCGTCACCGAGTCCGGTCTGGTGCTCGGTCGCACCCTGCGGGCCGCCGTCGCCGAGCAGGAGTCGCTCGGACGGACAGTGGTCCTCGCCGGGTGGGACGGCGGGGTGCAGGTGGTCCTCGCTGTGGCCGACCAACCCAAGGAGAACGCCCGTGAGGCCGTGGAGGAGTTCCGGAGCCTCGGCCTGATGCCGATCCTGCTCACCGGAGACGCTCCGGGCCCGGCGCGCTCGGTGGCCGACGTCGTCGGCATCGACACGGTCGTCGCCGGGGTGCTGCCTCAGGGGAAGGTCGACGAGGTGCGGAGGCTGCAGGAGGAGGGGCGGGTCGTGGCGATGGTCGGGGACGGCGTGAACGACGCCGCTGCACTGGCGACCGCCGACCTGGGGATCGCTGTCGGCGGGGGGACCGATGCGGCGATCGAGGCGTCCGACCTCACGCTCGTTGGAGCGGATCTTCGGGGGGCCGCCGACGCCATCCGCCTGTCCCGGCGAACGCTCGCCACGATCAAGGGCAACCTGTTCTGGGCGTTCGCCTACAACGTCGCTGCGATCCCGGTCGCAGCGCTGGGTCTGCTCAACCCGATGGTCGCCGCAGCGGCCATGGCGGCATCGAGCATCTTCGTGGTGACCAACTCGCTCAGGTTGCGTCGGTTCCGTCGGGACCGGTGACGGTGATGCCGACCTCCTGGCCGAACGACACCTCGAGGTTGTGGCCGTCGGGGTCGACGATCACGCCGTAGTAGCCGGTCGGCGCACCTGCGTCGGTCGGACCGAAGACGGTCCGACCCTCAGCAGCGGCCGCAGCGAGCCGTCGATCGACCTCCACAGTCGAGTCCAACCCCACTCCGAGATGGGCCCACCCGCCGAGCGTGTGGGTGACGTCGTGTTCGAGCAGGACGACGACGAACGGCCGGGTGTGGTCGGTGATCCACGCCACTCGAGTACCGTCGTCGGACGTCCGCTGGTGGACCGGCGTCATGTCGGCGAATCGTCGGTAGAAGTCCAGGCTGGCGTCGAGGTCGGACACGGCGAGAGCGACGTGGGTGAACCCGTGGTCGTGGGACGGCGGCACCTGACCACGCTACGTTGCCCAGCGTGGAGCTGTTCCGACTCAACGGCAGGGTGGCGCTCGTGACCGGCGCATCGTCGGGTCTCGGGGTGCAGTTCGCCCGGGCGCTGCACGGCGCCGGAGCGACCGTCGTCCTGACCGCACGACGAGCGGACCGCCTGGAGGCTCTCGCAGAGGAACTCGGGGAGGGGGTGGTCGTGCTCCCGGCCGACCTGACGGTGCGCCACGAGCGTGAGTCGCTCGTTCGTGACGCCATCGAGGCGACCGGGGCCCTCGACGTGTTGGTCAACAACGCCGGCTACGGCGTGCCGACCCCGGCCGAGGAGGAGGCGCTCGACCAGGTCGAGCTGACCATGGCGGTGAACGTGATCGCTCCGTACCACCTGAGCCAGATCGCAGCGCAGCACATGCTCGAGCGGGGTCGGGGAAGCATCATCAACATCGCATCGATCTTCGGCGTGGTCGGATCAGCCCCGCTGAAGGAGGCGTCGTACTGCGTGTCCAAGGGCGCCGTGGTCAACATGACCCGTCAACTCGGCTGCGAATGGTCTCGGCGCGGCGTCCGGGTCAATGCGATTGCTCCGGGCTGGTTCCCGACGGAGATGACCTCCGAGACGATGTTCGAGCAGGAGTCCGGCCGCAGCTACATCAAGCGGAACACGCCGATCGGACGGGCCGGTGAACTCAGCGAACTCGACGGCCCGCTCCTGTTCCTGGCGAGCGACGCCTCGTCCTATGTCACAGGAGAGGTGCTCGCCGTCGACGGGGGCTGGTTGGCCCGCTGAGACCACGTTGAGCCGGGGCCGGGTCAGCCGCTGACGGGCACACCCGGGAAGGCGACCGGGTCCCCGGGCCGGGGGAGCGGCACCCGGTTCCACGCCATCAACCCGGCCAGGTTGTCGGTCACGGCCTTCCATTCGGCCGGGTCCCAGCCGTCGGCCCGCCCGACGATGTCCAAGTTGGTTCCGACGTGCACGAGCGCCGGGATCGCCGTGATGCCGAGCGCCTCGATGGCGTTGCCGTCCGGATCGGCGAAGGTGAGCACGCGCTCGGCCCACGACCCGAGGAACGCCTCGGCATCGACCGCCGGGGCCCGGACCAGCCAGGCCACGCGGCAGTCCGCACCGTGGAAGTTGGTGAGGATGCGACCGGCGGTCTCGAGGATCCACGAACTCTCGTGCGTGTAGGGGTCGAGTGCCACAACGACCAGGTGGAACATGGCGGTCTGGTCGGCGAAGGTGAGGGCTTCGCCGTCGATCGGTTGCAATGGGGCGTCAGCGGGGACGGTGCTCATCGAGCCCTGAACGTAGCGCGGCGTACACTCCGCCGATGCACCCGATCGAGCGGCTCCGATACGTGGCCCGCTCCCAAGGGGTTCCCGCCAGTGTGCTGGTCCCGGAGGCGGCGGCGGCGCTCATGGCGTTTCGTCACGACCCGGCGGGGATGGTGTCGGCCTGCCGCCGGATCATCGACCGGCAGAGCGACTGCGGGCCTCTCTGGTGGCTGTGCTCGAGGATCCTCTGCGGGTTCGACGTCCTCGAGGAGGCGAGGCGGTCGGTGGAGGAGTTCACCGCCGACCCCACGGCGGATCGACTCGCCGAGGCCCTTGCGGAACTCGGTGACGATCGGCTCCCGGTTGTTGTGGAGGCTCGGGCGTGCGGCTCGTCATCGGCACTCGTGGTCGGCCGGTTGCACGATGGACCGACGTGGCTCGTCGCTCCGATCGGCACCGTCCTTCCACCAGCCACGTTCGACGTCCTCTGCCGACGGTGGTCCGAGGGTGCGGACGGAGCGAACCGGGGTGACCGTCTCGACCTGGTCGAGGTCTCGACCTTCGCCGCAGTGGTCCGTCCCGGCGGTCGCATGAACCCGGAACGGGCTCTGCGTCGAGCGGACTGCCCCGTCGCACCGGAACTCTTTCGTCTCGCCGGGTGACGCCGGGTCAGTCGAACGTCTCCGGGAGGTCGTCGCCCCTCGCCACGGTGTGCCGCTCCCATCGGTGCCCCCAGTCCTCGGCGGACTCGGGTGCTTCGAATCCCATGGCCGAGCGGGCGGCGAGCGCCGAGCGAATCGCTCCCTTGATCGATGCGAGTCGACTCAGGTCGCCGTCGTGGTGTTCGATCAGTTGCTTCTCGAGCGCCCAGGCCTGTTGGCGGAGACCGATGATCGTGTCGGTGGCTGCAGAGAGGATCGGTCCGGCTCCCTCGTCGAGGTCGGCGACGGTCTCCTGGGCGCGCAGCCACCCGTAGTCGATGTCGATGCGCATCCGGCCGGGGTGCACCTCGAAGGTGTCGACGACGAGCATCGACGGTTGGATCAGCGTGTTGGTGCAGCCGTCGGGAAGCGGCACGGCGAGGTTGTGGACCTGCGTGGCGAGGTAGCCCAGACCTTCTGCTGCCTGCGCTACGGCCCGATGCGCTGGTTCCCGTACGGGTGAGGCTGCGAGCGTGAAGATTCGCCCGGGGTCGAGCGCTGCGGCAGCTGCGAGCGGGATGTTGGCGAGCACGCCGCCGTCGACGTACTCGGACGAACCGAGTCGGCGCGCCGGGAACACACCGGGGACGCTCGCCGATGCGATCAGCCCGTCGATCAGGTCGAAGTGGCCGGCGTCGGCGACCGGGGTGCGGGCGTCGGAGTCGAGCAGCTCGGCGTTTCCGGTCACGTAGTGGGTGGCGCGAGCCTTGTAATGGGTCGTGGCCAGACGGAGGTCGAGTCCGTCACGGGCGACGCATACCGGATCGAGCGACGCCACGCCCACATCGGTCTTCCCGCGCAGCGCCGCCTCGAACGGGTCGAGGTTCAAGATGCCCCGATCCCTCGGGTCGGAACTGGCGCTGTGCGCCCTGGGGAGTCGACGGGCGACTTCGATCGCATCTCGGAACGGGTGGTGCCCTTCGTCGTTGCCGCTCGAGTCGGGCGCGCCACCGGTGATCAGGGCGCGGATCCGCTCAGCGGCCTCGGTGCCGTCGAGTTCGCGGAGCCAGGGCTGCTCGCCGAACACGACGTCGATCTGCGTCATCGCCATCAGGTCGCCGTCGGCCTCATCGAGCCGGTGGAGGAGTTCGGCCGGGGTTCTGGCCTGGGCGGCCACGGTCCCGAGGATCGCCCCGGCCGAGGTGGCGGTGATCACGTCGGGGACGACGTCGTGGTGCTCGGCGAGATGGCGGAAGGCTCCGAGCTCGAACGCCGCCTTGAAGCCGCCACCCGCCAGGACGATCGCCGTGCGGGGACCGGGACGTCTGCTCACGGGTCCATGATCGCAGTTGTGGCCCTGTCCGTTCGACGACGGTTCCGCTACGTTGAGCCGATGGCGCTCGTCCGCACGGGACGGGCCACGAAACGGGAGTCGGCGAGTGGGCGAGTTGGTCAGGTTCCCGGTGAATGGTCGGGAGGGCTCCGGGTACCTGTCGGTGCCGGAGTCCGGTTCTGGACCCGGAGTGCTCGTGATCCAGGAGTGGTGGGGGCTCGTGCCGCACATCGAAGAGGTCTGCGACCGGTTCGCTGCTGCGGGCTTCACCGCCCTCGCTCCCGACCTGTTCGACGGCGCCACCACGACCGAGCCCGACGCTGCCGGCAAGCTCATGATGGCGCTCAACGTGGATCAGGCGGCACTCGAACTGCGAGGCGGTATTGCGTACCTGCTGGCCAGCGACGCCGTCAGCTCATCTGGTGTGGGCGTGGTCGGCTTCTGCATGGGCGGGGGCCTGGCGCTCGTCGTGGCGTGTGCCGAGCCGGACGCCATCGCAGCCGTCGCCCCGTTCTACGGAGTGATCCCATGGGAGTACGCCGCACCGGACTACTCACAACTGCGGGCGCCGGTTCGCGGACACTACGCAGCGGAGGACGGGTTCTTCACTGCGGACATGGTCCGCTCACTCGAGCGGGAACTCGTTGACGAGCACGGTGTCGACGCCGTGTTGACCGTGCACGAGGGCGTGGACCACGCCTTCTTCAACGATCACCGCCCTGAGGTGTTCGATGCCGCTGCTGCGGAGTCGGCGTGGAACGACACCGTGGAGTTCTTCCGGTCCACCGTCCGCTGAGTGTGCAGGTTCTGATCGTCACCAACGACCTGCCGCCGAAGGTCGGAGGGATCCAGTACTACGTCGACCAACTCGCCCGCGGTCTGGTCGCTGCCGGCGACGACGTCGTCGTGTTCGGTTCCACTTCACCCGGCGCTGAGACGTTCGACGCCACCTCTCCCTATCGGGTCGTCCGGCGTCGCACCGCGACGCTGCTCCCCACTCCGGCGGTGGGCCGACAGGTGATCGACCTGATCGCCGAGCATCGAGCCGACGTCGTGCTGTTCGGTGCGGCGTTCCCGCTCGGCCTGCTCGGGGCACGGCTCCGGCGTCGCTGCGGGGTGCCGATCGTCGGGTTCACCCACGGCCTCGAGGTGACTGCCGCTCGGACGTGGCTCGGTCGTCGGCTGCTCCGCCGGATCGGCTCCTCGGTGGCAGCACTGACCTTCGTGTCTGCGTGGTGTGAGTCGGAGTTGCAGCCGGCGTTCGGCTCCGGGCCGATCCACCAACGCCTGGCCCCAGCGATCGACCCGGCGGCGTTCCACCCGGGAGTCTCCGGTGCCCGGGTGCGTGAGCGTCACAGCCTCCTCGATCGGCCCGTCGTCGTCACCGTCTCCCGTCTCGTCGAGCGAAAGGGTCAGGACACGCTCATCCGTGTGCTGGCCGACCTGCGTCTACTGGTACCCGACACCGCTCTGCTCGTTGTCGGCGACGGCCCCCATCGAGCCGCGCTCGCCTCTTCTGCCGAGCGGCACGGTGTGGCCGATGTGGTGGTGTTCGCAGGGGAGGTTCCTGACGCCGACCTCCCTGAGTACTACGCCGCCGGAGACGTGTTCGCCTTCGTCCCGCGGGAACGCCGGCGGGGCCTGGAGGTCGAGGCGTTCGGGATCGTGGTCATCCAGGCCGGTGCGGTGGGACTGCCGGTCGTGGGCGGCCGCACCGGTGGTGTCCCCGACGCAGTCGGCGCACCCACCGCAGGCGTACTCGTCGATCCGTCCGACGACGCCGCTGTGCTCGCGTCTCTCGCCGATCTCCTCACCGATCCGCAACGCTGCCGGACCATGGGTGAGGCGGCAGCGGCTCGGGTGGCGAGCAACTTCACGTGGGCCGGACGCACCGCCGACCTCCGCAAACTCCTCGAGGCGCTCAACTGAAGCGGCGGAGGAGCCAGTCCACCAGGAGGCTGTTGACGGCGGCGGGTGCTTCTTGTTGGACCCAGTGGCCGGCTCCGGGAATCACGTGTGTCTCCAGATCGGAGCACAGCGCTGGCATCCCGGCGGCGAGTTCGGGCCGCAACGCCGGGTCCCATTCGGCGCACAACATGAGCGCAGGCAACGTCAGCGGCGCAGTGCCGAGCTGGGGGAACCGGGCGGCGTTGGCATCGATGTTGCGATACCAGTTGATGCCACCGGCGAACCCGGTGCGAGCGAAGACCTCGACGTAGTGGGCGACATCGGCGGGGTCGACGATCTCCGGTCCGATCGGTTCGAGTTCGTCGATGTGGAGGAACGGGTTGGCGCCGAACCGGGCGAGATCGGGGCCGACCGATGACAGGTCGATTCCGCCGCGGAGCAGCTTGGTGAACACGGCCTCCGCCCGAGGATCGAGGACCGCCTCTGCCACGCCTCGTTCCTGGAACCACAGCATGTACATGGCCTCGTCGTCGCCGAAGAGGCTGCGGAGCACCTCGGTCGTCGGGAAGGGAAGGTAGGGCGTGCAGACGCCGACGACGCCGGCCCAGCGATCCGGATGAAGCACGGGTGCGGCCCACGCAACGAAGCCACCCCAATCGTGACCGACGACGATCCCCGTGGGTGCGTCGAGTGCGTCGAGGATCCCGACCACGTCGTCGGTGAGTCGATCGATCCGATAGGCGTCGACGTCGTCGGGGGCGTCGGTCTCGCCGTAGCCCCGCATGTCCGGCGCCACCGCTGTGAATCCGGCAGCTGCCACAGCGGGGAGTTGGTATCGCCAGGAGTGCGCCAGTTCGGGAAAGCCGTGGCAGAACACCACCGGCGGCCGTCGGCGCTCGGTATCGCCGTCGACCACGGTGACCTGCAACGAGACGGACCGTCCGGAGCCATCGGTCGTCGAGATGTTCCGCACCTGCGGTTCGCTCACGACCAGATCGACTCCCACGCTCCGGAGATCCACCGGCCGATCACATCACCGAGCAGGATCGAGCCGGCCACGAACGCTGCGGTCATCACGCCCATGATGATCCACGTCCGGGGAGGGATGCGTCCCTCGTCGGGGATTCCCGGGATCCGACGTCGGATCTGGACGATCGTTCGTTCAGCCCAGGCGAACGGGAGCAGGCTCAGGCCGATCACGATGGTGAGCCACCCCGGGCCCGGGAGTGGGAGCAGGGCGATCCCGATTCCGATCAGGACGAACCCTCCGATCATCCGGGCGAGCCGGATGGCGACGCCGCGCCGGAGTTGGTCCTCGGTCTCCTCGGCCCGCCCGGTGAGGCGCTCCGCCTCGAACGCTGCTGCAACCACGGCGTCTCGGGCCGGGTGCTCTGATTGCTCATCCTCCACCGCCACAGTATTGACGACGATATCGGACTCGGAGACGTCAGGCGTGGCGTGCGACGGCCGCCGCATCGAGGTCGGCGACCACATCGTTGACGATTCCGGCGAGCTCCGGGGTGAGCGCATCGAGTGCGCCGTCGGGGATGTCGTCGCCGAACCGCAGTCGTTCGCAGTCGACCGGTGTGTCGTCATCACGCATCCAGGCCGAGTGCAACAGCACCGGCACACACTCACGACCCGGCGATGCGAGCACCGCGACAGGTCCCCGGCCGACCTCGCCGGCATCGAAGAGCTCCACCCGGAACCCCTCGTCGGAGAGCACCGGGAGCACGACCCAGCCGTGCTGGCCACCCCGCGCTTGTTCGAGGTCGGGAGCGAACGCCGGCGATGTGATGTGGTCGTTCACGTCGGGGTACTCCCAACGGCTGTGCACATCGAGTGAGCCCCGCTGGAACGAGACGAGTGAACCGGGTGTGTCCTCGCCGGGCAGTGGGCCGATGCGGTCTCCGTAGAGGTCCAGGGCGCGACGGCTGACGGTCCCGGGTCGGTAACCCTGATAGGCGATGTGATGGAGGACAGGGTTCTCGAGCGACTCGAGACTCCAGTCCATCGCCGAGAGCTCGAGGTTCCAACTCCACTCGTCGCGATGGTGTGCCTCGACCTTCTGCTGTCCGGTGACCGGGTCGTAGAGCACCTCTGAGACGGTGCTCGGCGCCATGGCGGTGTTGTAGAAGCCGATCAGACCCGGATCGACCGGTCGTCCGAGCGCATCGAGGTCGCCGGGTTCGAGCTTGAGCCCAAGGTCCATGCGGTCCATGTGCTCGAACAGCACGCGCACGCCGTCGGCATCGTCCCAGCAGGCGTAGTAGTGGCCTGTCGTCGGGGCGACACGGAACACCGCTCCTTCGTGCGGCGTGCCCACGGGCGATTCCAGCAGCGCATCCTTGCGGACGAGGTAGACGGCGGCGTCGTCGTCGATGGTGACCGTGCGCGGCCCACCGGCCATCTCGCCGGGGTCGGCCTTGAAGTTCCCCGAATCGGCCAGGACGAGGTAGTCGCGGGTCTGACTCACGGTGTGGGACGAACCGAACAGGACCCCGTTGGTGATGGGCCACACGCTGACCTCGGTCCCGAGGCCGTCCCAGTGCACGACGTGCAACTGCGTGCTGCCGTCGAGGTTGAAGGACTGCTTGACCGTCCACAGGCACTGGCGTTCCGGATCGATGACGGGGTGCGCAGTGGAGAAGTAGAAGGGCAGGACGTTGTTGCCCGGGAGTGTGGCATCGCCCCATGAGCGCTGCGATCCGACGTCGCCGAGGAACGTGAGGTCGGTCGGGTCCAACTCGACAGGTCGGCCGACGTCCCAGGTGGCGAACAGTCGACCGTCCCAGGGCAGTGGTGCGGTGTTGGTGGCGTTGGGGAACCCGAAGGACGACATGTAGCCGGTCGGTCCGGGGCGGAACGTCGAGGCCGCAGCCGCGTGCAGGCGTTGCGAGGGCGAGTCGATGACCGATGCGCGCCATGCGAATCGGTCCGCTGCAGCTCCGTGCTGACCCGGCCGCAACGAGAGCCGGCACATCACGCCGAACCCGAACAGGGCGAACGGCAGGTCGGTGGCGACCTGGGGGGCGCTGAACACGACGTCGCCTCGGACGCCCTCGGGCCACGCTCCAGCCACGACCTCGAGATCAAGGTCCTGATGCGGAGCTGAGATTGCGCTGGTTGGAACTCCCACGGTGACTCCGTTCGATCGGTGCGCCGGCAGCCGGAGCCGACGCTGCATTATCTTTACACTGTTCACCAGCGGGGTCAAACGCTGTTCACCCGATCGACGACGAACGTCACATCGAAGGTCCGGGCATTTATCATTGAAACGCGGTGTTCAAACAGTCGTGACCAGTGCATCCACCAAGAACCGCGGCAGCAGCGACCCCGTGTCGCAGTACCTCGAGGAGATCGGCCGCCACGAGCTCCTGACGCCTGAGCGGGAGAAGTCCCTCGCCCGCAGCATCACTGCTGGCCAACGGGCCGAAGCGGCTCTGAGCGCCGAGCAGGAATCAGGTCGTGCCCTCACCGCCGCCGAACGGCGGCGCCTGCGCCAGCAGGCCCGCGACGGTCGGACCGCCGCGGAGCAGTTCGTCAACGCGAACCTCCGTCTCGTGGTGTCGGTCGCCAAGCGCTACCAGTCCTCGGGGGTGCCTCTCCTAGATCTGATCCAGGAGGGCAATCTCGGCCTGATTCGCGCCGTGGAGAAGTTCGACGCCGAGAAGGGGTTCCGCTTCTCGACCTACGCGGTGTGGTGGATCCGGCAGTTCATCTCCCGAGGAATTGCGAGCAGCCGCTCGTCGGTCCGGCTCCCGTCACGGGCGAACGATGAGTTGCTCCGGGTGCGGGAGACGACCACGTTCCTCGAACAGACTCTCGGCCGTGCCCCCACGCTGTTCGAGATCGCCGACGCAGCCAACCTCACCGAGGATCGGATCGTCGAGTTGCAACGCGTCTCGGCCGAGCCGGTGTCGTTGTCGTCGTCCTTCAGCGACGATGGAACGGCTGAGCTGGGCGACTTCATCGAGGACGAGCGTTCGACCGCCGAACTCGAGAGCGTCAGCTCGCATCTCCTCCCAGAGGAGTTCGACGAGATGATGTCGGTTCTCGACGACCGGGAACGACACATCCTGAGCCTGCGGTTCGGCTTCACCGGAGGTGATCCGCTCTCGGTGGCTCAGGTCGCCGACGTGGTCGGGCTCTCACGTGAGCGGATCCGCCAGCTCGAGCACCGCGGGTTGGCCAAGCTCATGCACCCCTCGTGGCGAGCCATGACCAAGTACCTGCTCCCGTGAACGACGCCGTCGCCGAGATGATCTCCCTGAAGGAGGCTGCGTCCCGCCTAGATGTGCACTACATGACGGCCTACCGGTACGTCCGCAGCGGTCGGCTACCGGCGCACAAAGTCGGCGACACATGGCGTGTGGACCCAACCGATCTCGGTGCTGTCCGACCCACATCCGGTCGTCCTCCGGCGAAGCGTGGCTCGCCCGACCGCGGCGAGATCCGGAACCGCCTCGAGAATCGGATGCTCGCCGGCGACGAGGCGGGTGCCTGGAGCGTCATGGAGGCGGCGGGTGCTGCAGGTGCCAGCCCCGACGACATCCTGACGGCGCTCCTCGCTCCCGTCATGGGCCACATCGGGAAGGCATGGTCGTCTGGGGACCTGAGCATTGCTGATGAACACCGTGCCACTGCTGTGGCCCAGCGCCTCGTCGCTCGTCTGGGACCGTCCTTCGTTCGCCCCGGACGACGCCGTGGGAGCGTCGTGCTCGGATCCGTGGCCGGCGACCCCCACGCCCTGCCCTCCGCCATTCTCAGCGACCTGCTGCGGGGAAAAATGTTCGAGGTGATAGACCTCGGGCCGAACACCCCCGCTGAGTGCTTCGTGGCCACCGCTGCGAACGTGGACCGGTTGCACGCCATTGGAGTCTGTGTCTCCGACTCGGCACTCCTCGACTCCATTCCGACATTCGTTCGTGCCGTCCGTGCGGGGGTCCCCGGTGTCCCCATCTACGTCGGTGGTGGCGCCATCGAATCCGAAGCGGGTGCGACCGCCCTTGGATCCGACGGATTCGCAGCGACAACGGCCGACGTGGTGGCGCTGTTCTCGACCACGTCGTCCTGAGCGCTGGTGGACTCCCACCGCATCGTGTTCGCATCGCCTCGGCCGTGCGTGGTGGACTGAGTCCATGACCACCCGACCGTCGGCGCTGATCGCCTCAGTGACCGAGGACCTGCTCAACGATGTCATCGCCGTGGTGATCGGAGCTGGAATCGAGGTGGACCCGCTCGAACAGGTAGTGACGCTGCCGGGCATGGGAGAGGTCGACCTGCGCCTCGAACTCACCGTGACCGGGGGTAGGGTCGAACTCCGGCCCGGCGAGGGCGGCCGGGCGCGGGCCATTGCCAACGGCATCGGGGTGGTCTCGGTCCGCGGGAGTGCCTACGGCGGAGAGGAAGCCGAGGCCGGCGCCCTCGGACTCCCCGATGTTCCCGCTCCCATCCCGGTGCGCGTCGAGGCGCTGATCGCCCCGGCGATCGAGCTCCGTGCCGATCAGACCCTGGCGCTCGGACTCGATCTCGCCGGGGCGGAACTCGTCTCGCTGCTCGTCGACACCGACGCCGACGTCCCCGACGGCGTTGATGCGGCGGCGTGGACGGGCATCACCCAGATCGTGCAGGTCATGTTCCACTCCCTCGGTGCGGACCTCTGGGCCGCACTCGGTGAGCACGTCGGCGAGGTCGGAGCGGTCCTCGGGCCGGATGTCGCAGTGTTGCTCGCCGAGCTCGGAGTAGCCGTTGGGCCGGCTGCGGTACGTGTCGGTTCCGGCACGCTCACCGTGGCCTTCGCCGCCGATGAACACATCTCGGGACATGCTGAGCCCGTCCCGGTCGCAGGGAAGCGGATCGGCGTCGGGCTCTCGGCGTCCGGTCTGGACCACCTCGGTCGGCTGCTGCTCGAGCGAGTGCTCGGATCCGCCCGGTTGCCATTCGACCTCGAAATCGAGGTGGGTGAACAACAGCTGGGGGGACGCCTTCGCAACTCGCGGCTGTTCGAGCAGCTGCCCGACCTGCGGCCCGCTCTGCGCACCGACCTCCGTCCCCGCCTGATCGACGGCCGGCTCGAGGTCAGCCTGCAGGCGGCGTGGCTGGAACTCCCGTCGGTCGTACCGGCGGTGATCAACGACCTCAGTCGACGGGCCGGTGGTCTGGTGTCGCTCGCCCCGGCCCGGCTCCGCTTTCCTGCCACCGTCAACATCCCTGTCGGCGACACCGGCGACACCGTGCCGATTTGCGTCGAGGAGATCCGCCTCACCGCGGCCGGTGTCGGCGTGGCGCTGGCGCTCGTGTGACCTGAACACGCCGTGCCCACCCCTGCGCTCCGACCGATCCTCGCTCGTGACGGCATCTTCAACGTCCGGGACCTCGGAGGCGTGCCTGTCGACAGTGGCAGCGTGCGCCCCGGCCGGCTCGTGCGCGGCGATGCGCTCCACCGAGCCGGTCCAGAGGCCGTCCGGGGGCTGATCGACCACGGCGTCGTGGCCGTGATCGACCTGCGTGATGCCTCCGAGCGTGAGCGCGAAGGAGCGTTCGAGGCTCGGGGGGTCGAGACGGTGCACGCTCCCGTGCTCGACCCCAGCTACGAGTGGTACGACCGTGACGCTCCCCTCGCCGATCGCTACGTGGAGATCCTGGCGAACTTCGGTGACCGGTTCGGCGTGGCGGTCGAGGTCGTGGCCCGTTCCGACGGGGGAGTGGCCTACCACTGCGCCGTCGGGAAGGACCGTACGGGACTGCTCACTGCCCTCCTCCTGGATCTGCTCGGCGCCGACGCCGAGACGATCGCCGCCGACTACGCCCGCTCAGCCCGGGCGACGACGATGATGGCCAACTGGTCGACCCTGAAGGGGTTCTACGACCGACCCGTCACCGACGCCGAGCTCGCCGAGGGCGTTTGGTCGGCTCGACCCGAGACCATGTTGTCGGCACTCGAGTGGCTGCGCCGATCCCACGGGGGCGCAATCGGGTACCTGATCGACGCCGGGACGCCGCCCGAGGCACTCGAGGAGATCCGAGGGCGACTCATCGAGACCGATTGACGCCGGTCCCGGAATACCCCCGTCCGCCGGGTGGTTGTTTGAGGCATGCTCGCAATTGGAGACCTCGTACCCGACTTCACGCTCGCCGACCAGAGCGGAAACCCTCGGTCCTTCGAATCGCTCGTCGCCGACGGCCCAGTGGTGTTGTTCTTCTACCCGAAGGCCATGACGGCGGGGTGCACCAAGGAGTCGTGCCACTTCCGTGACCTGGGATCGGAGTTCGCCGAACTGGGGGCTCAGCGGGTCGGGATCTCGACAGACCGGGTGGATCGTCAGGCGGCCTTCGACGCCAAGCACTCGCTCGGCTACCCCCTCCTGTCCGATCCGGACCGCTCGGTGGCGAAGATGTTCGGTGTGAAACGCCCGGGTCCGCTGATGAACAAGCGGGCGACGTTCGTGATCGGGAGCGACCGTCGGGTGCTCGCTGCCATCACATCGGAGACCAACATGGACGTTCACGCCGACGAGGCGCTCGACGTGCTGCGTCGGGCCACGGCGAGCTGAGCACCGTCCGCACCGGCGGGAGTTCCCGCTGGATACTGTTCGACCAGATCGATGCCGGGCTTCCGGCACTCGCCGAGGCCGATCCGGAACGTGACACCGTTCTGTTCGTCACCTCGAATCGTCTCGTCGATGGTCGCCCCTGGCACCGCCAGCGTCTGCACCTGATCCAGAGCGCAGCGGCGCACCTCGCCGAGGAGCTCCGCTCCGCCGGGTTCGTCGTCGACGAGCGGCGGGCTCCGTCGCTCGCCGAGGGCATTGCGGCCCACGTGGCGCAAGCTCGACCCGACGAGGTGGTTGCCACCGAGGCCAACTCCCCGGGAGCCCGCCGGCTCCAGCGGCGTCTCGGGGTGCGGACGTTGCGATCGACGCAGTTCCTCTGCCATCCCGACGAGTTCGCCGAGTGGGCGCAGGGTCGTCCCGGTCGTCTGCGCATGGAGGACTTCTATCGCTGGCAGCGCACCCGGCTCGGCGTGCTCGTCGACGGCGACCAGCCGATCGGTGGGGTCTGGAACCTCGACGCCGACAACCGGGAGCCCCCGCCCAAGGATGGCCGCTCGTGGCCGACTGCACCGGCGATCACCTACGACGACATCGACGAGCGGGTGATCGCCGAACTGCCCGACACCTGTGTTGGAGCGCCACCCGATGGTCGCTGGCCCGTCACTCGCAGCCAGGCGCTCGAGCGTCTGGATGCGTTCATCGCCGACGGCCTGCCGGTCTTCGGCCCGCACGAGGACGCCATGCTCGCTGCGGAGTGGAAACTCGCCCACTCGGTGCTGTCCTCGAGCCTCAACCTCGGTCTCCTGCGTCCGATGGAGGTGGTCCGCGCCGCCGAGTCGGCGTACCTCGACAGCCGAGTGCCGCTGGCGTCTGCCGAGGGTTTCATCCGTCAGATCCTCGGCTGGCGGGAGTACGTCTGGGGGCTGTCGTGGCTCTGGGCCGACGGACCCGACGGTGGATGGTGGCACTGGAACGAACTCGGAGCCGATCGGCCGTTGCCGCCGGCGCTGTCGACGGGTGAGACGCACATGGCGTGCGTGGCCAACGTCTGCGGGCACATCGAGGCCAACGGCTACGCCCACCACATCGAACGCCTCATGGTGTTGGGCAACCTCAGTCTCATCGCCGGGGTGCGTCCCGACGAGCTGACCCGTTGGATGTGGGAACGCTTCGTCGACGGTGCCGAGTGGGTGATGCTCCCGAACGTGATCGGCATGTCGCAGCACGCCGACGGCGGGCGGATGGCCACCAAGCCCTACGCCAGTGGTGGCGCCTACATCAACAAGATGAGCGACCACTGTCGGGGGTGTCGCTACGACCCCAAGCGGCGCACCGGCGACGATGCGTGCCCCTTCACGACGCTCTACTGGGACTTCATGGCCCGCCATCGCGACCGGTTCGGTTCCAACGGGCGGATGCGCAACCAACTCGCCGGGCTGCGCCGCCTGTCGGACCTCGATGCGGTGAGGGAGCGCGCTGTGGAGGTGCTCGCACTGCTCGACGCCGGCGAGCTCTGAGTCTCCCACCGCTGAGTCCCGTACGATCCCGCAGCGATGACCGATCCCATCGAAGCGATGCTGCCGGGTCGGCCGTGGACCGATCCAGAGGCCACGTCCTTGAACCGACTCCCGGCACGGCCCCTCCTCGTTCCTGCCCCCGATCTCGACACGGCCCGGAGAATCGACCTCGCTGATTCCGCCACGTTCGTCGAGTCGCCATGGTGGCAGTCGCTCGACGGCACCTGGGAACTCGACCACACCGACGCCGCCGGCACCCGGACCAGTGGGCCCGTCGAGGTGCCCGGCGCCTGGACGCTCCAGGGTCGGGACGCACCGCACTACACGAACATCGTGATGCCCTTCGACATCGACCCGCCGGGCGTCCCTGAATCGAACTCCGTCGGGGTGTACCGACGTCGGGTCGTCGTGCCGAGATCGTGGCGGGGTCGCGGCTCCGTCCTGCGGATCGGAGCCGCCGAGTCGTTCCACGCAGTGGCGGTCGATGGCGAACTGGTCGGCTACGGCACCGACACTCGTCTCCCGTCGGAGTACGACCTCACCGGGCGGGTTCGCGCCGGCCGGGCGTTCGAGCTGACGATCGTGGTGTTCCGTTTCTCGGCGCAGAGCTGGGTCGAGGACCAGGATCAGTGGTGGCACGGCGGTCTGCAGCGGTCCGTGGCCCTGTGGTCGCCCGGCGAGAACCACCTGAGCGACGTCGGGTTGGTGCCCGGCCTCGCACCCGAGGACCTCCGCCGGGGTCCGATCCCGTCCGACCGGGCCGTCACCGGCACCCTCGTCGTGGATCTGCAGGTGGATGGTCCGGCCCAACGGGAGGACGGTTGGACTTCTGAGGTCCACGTCGAGACCCACGGCGGCCGGCGCCTGGCCTCCACTGGTCGCCTGGCGCTGATCCGCTGGGACTCGAGTGACGAGGGGGCCGCCCTGGTGTCGGGCACCTGGGTACAACCCGGCTCGGTCACCTCCCATCTCCGGGTTCCCGGGGTGAAGGCGTGGTCCGCAGAGTCGCCGACGACCTACCGGGCGGTCGTGACGTTGCGTGACCCGGCCGGCGAGATCGTTGAGGTCGTGGCCCGCCGGACCGGGTTCCGCTCGGTCGAGGTCGTCGATCGGGAGCTTCGCATCAACGGGGCCCCCGTGGAGATCCACGGGGTCAACCTCCATGAGCACCATCCGCAGACCGGTCGGTCCGTTCCCGCAGCGACCACCCGCCGGGACCTCGAACTGCTGCGGGCCCACAACCTCAACGCCGTGCGGGCTGCGCACTATCCGCACGACGAACACCTCGCCGAGCTCTGCGATCAGCTCGGCGTGTACCTCGTGGATGAGGCGAACGTCGAGTCCCACGCCCGACAGGTGTCGCTGTGTCGTGATCCGAGGTTCACCCGGACCATGGTCGAGCGGGTCGAGCGGATGTGCCGTCGCGACCGGAACCACCCGTCGATCGTGGCGTGGTCGCTCGGCAACGAATCCGGCGACGGGCCACCCCAGGCCGAGGCCGCTGCGTTTCTGCGTCGGTACGATCCGTCCCGGCCGGTGCAGTACGAGGGCCCGCTCATGCACGACCTGTTCGCAGCGGCGCCGGTCACCGACATCGTGTGCCCGATGTACACCGGCATCGACGAACTCGTCGCTCGCGCCGGTGCACCGGAGGACCAGCGGCGGCCGGTGATCCTGTGCGAGTACTCCCACGCCATGGGCAACTCCAACGGCTCGCTGGCGGACTACTGGACGGCGATCGACGCCACCCCGGGCCTCCAGGGCGGGTTCATCTGGGAGTGGCTCGAACACGGCATCCCGCTCACCGACGACCACGGCGACGAGCGTCTCGGTCCGGATGGTTCGCCGTGCTGGGGATACGGCGGCGACTTCGGCGATCGACCGAACGACGGCAACTTCATCTGCGACGGGCTCGTCGCTGCGGACCGGACGCCGCACCCGGCGATGACCGAGGTCCACCACGTCGGCCGACCTGTGCGCGCCGAGGTCCTCGACGCCCGAACCGGGCGCCTGCGCATCACCAATCGGCGGTGGTTCACCGACACCTCCGACCTGCGGGGTCGGTGGGTGCTCGAGGTCGATGGACGCCGCATCGACGGCGGTGTGATCGATGTGGCGCCGATCCCTGCCCGCAGCACCCGCACGGTCCGGCTCGGCTACCGCGTCCCGCCGGAATCGGCCGGCGAGGCGTTCCTCACGCTGACCTGGACCCTCCGCCGCAGTGCGGCGTGGGCGTCGTCGTCGCACATGGTCGCCCGTGAGCAGTTCCCCGTTCCGGTGGACCGTCCCGGCCGGTCCCAGCCGCCGCCGGCCCGACCGGCCGCCGCACCAGTCGAGGTCGAGTTCGTGCCAACGCTGTTTCGGGCGTTGGTCGACAACGACGCCATCCAGACGTCGTGGATGTCGCAGTGGTCGTCGCACCTGTCGCCGTGGTCCGAACTCGCCACCACCTGGCCCAGCGATGTCGACGCCGCAGTGGCCGTCAAGCAGAGGAGTGACGGATGGTCGGAGCTCGACGCCCGGTTCGTCCTGCTGGATCCCGCCGCCGATGTGCCGAGGCTCGGGGTGGTGGCGTACCTGCCGGCGTCGATGCGGGTGCTCGAGTGGTACGGGGACGGTCCGCACGAGTCCTACCCCGATCGCCGAGCTGCCGCCACGGTGAACCGTTGGAGGTCGACGGTCGCTGAGCAGTACGTCGGTTACGCCTTCCCTCAGGACCACGGTTTCCACACCGAGGCACGCTGGCTGCGACTCGGTGATCCAGAGGCCGGCGTCGCACTCGAGATCGTCCTCGACACGCCCGGCGTGGGCTTCTCGGCCCGGCACCACACCGACGCCGAACTCTTCGCCGCCCGCCACGTCGATGAGCTCGTTGCGTTCGACGAGGCGCCGGTCACCGAACTCCACCTCGGTTGGACCCGCGGTCTGGGCACCGAGTCGTGCGGTCCCGAGACGCTGTCGCAGTACCGGATCGGCGCCGGTCGGCACCGGCTCCGATCCCGGTTCCGCTGGGTGAAGCTCAGCTGAGCGTCCCGGCGGCCTCGATCAGTTCGTCCCGATGGTCGGGGTGGGCGATCCGAGCGAGCGCCTCGGCCCGTTCGCGCACTGTCAGGCCCTCGAGCTCGGCTGCGCCCCACTCGGTGACGACCACATCGACCTGGTGTCGGGGAGTGGTGACGAGCATCTCCGGCCCGAGGTTGGTCACGATGCGCGATACCCGGCCCTCGGGTCGCTCGACCGACGAGCGCAGGCACAGCAGCGACGTGTCGTCGAGCTTCAGGCCGGCACCGGCGAGGAAGTCCTCGTGACCGCCCGTGCCGGAGAACTGGCGGCTACCGATGGTGTCGGCGGCCACCTGGCCGTACAGGTCGATCGCCGTGGCCCCGTTGATCGACACGAAGCGGCGGTTCGTTGCGATGAGTCGAGCGTCGTTGACCACGTCGACCGGCAGGAACCGGACATCGGGGTTGTCGTCGAGGAACTCGTAGAGCTCGCTCACGCCGGCGGCGAACGTCGTGACCGAGAACCCGTCGAACTCGCCCTTGTTGGCGTTGGTCACCTTCCCCGCCTGGTGGAGCCGCATCAGCCCGTTGGTGAACATCTCCGAGTGGACGCCGTAGCCACCGCCGTCGCCCTCGGCGATGAGCGTGGCGAGCAGCGACGGGATCGCTCCGATGCCGGTCTGCAAGGTCGCCTCGTCGGGGATGAACCGCTTCGCCTCGGCGGCGATCGCCCGGTCGGTGTCGTCCGGCTCGGCGTCGGCGAGTTCGATCGGCCTGGCGTCGCTCTCGAACAACACGTCGATCTCGTCGATGTGGAGGCGGTGCGGATGGTCGGGTGGGAGTCCGTGCGTCCGTGGGAACGCCGAGGAGTACTCCACGATCAGCACCCGTTCGGGATCGGCGCCGCACCGGTGCCACTCGTCGACGAGCGCTCCGGCGTGCAGCGAGAGGCTCAGGTGGCCGTCGGCGTCCGGCGGGGCCGCAGCGGTCGCCATGACCCGCGGCGACAGCTTCTGGACGATGGGTTCGAAACGCCGGAAGTCGGCGGGCACGTACTCGACTGCGGCCCCGTTGTCACGGAAGAAGCGCTCCGCCGGCCCGAAGAATCCGCTCCGGTAGCGCACGTTCGGTCGAGCGATGATCTCGTACAGGTCGGTCAGGAGCGCACCGAAGATGTGCAGGTCCCGCCAGTCGTCACGTTCACCGAGGGCGTGGAGGAATGCAATCGGATGGGCGGGCCCGAGCCCGATCGCCAGGGAGTCCTCTGGTCGGAGCGTGGCGGCGGCTTCAGCCGCCGAACTGGCCTGGGACGTGGTCACTCCCGGACGTTAGCGACGTCGACCAACTCCCCATGGCCTGTTCGAGTTCGCTCGTCCGCTTGGCCAGCGCCTCGAGGGTGACGGGCCCGGAGATGTGGAAGCCCTGGGCGTAGTCGCATCCGGCGCCGGCGAGGAGGTCGAGCGAGGCGCTGTCGGAGACACCTTCGGCTCCGACGGTCAGTCCGAGCTCGTGGGCGAGCTCGACGGTGGAACAGACCGCCACGAGGTCTGCGGGCACCGCTGCCAGCGTCGAGATGAAGCTCCGGTCGACCTTGATGCCGCGGACCAACAGGTGCTCGAGGGTGGACGCCGAGGTGTAACCCGTTCCGAATCCGTCGATGACCATCCGGATACCGAGTGAGTTCAATCGTCCGGCGACGAGTTGGGCGCGCACGGCGTCAGCGGCGAGCTCGCTCTCTGCGACCTCGATTTCGATCCGTTCACAGTCGAGTTCCCCAGCGGTGATCATCAGGTCGACGAACGTGAGGATGTCGGAGTTGGCGAGAGCGGCGAGCGGAAGGTTGACGCACACCCGGGTGGGTCGGTCCGCCCCGGAGACCGTGCGGGCCGCCCGTGCCGCTTCGCTGAAGATCCAACGGGTGAGCTCGCGGACCAGACCTGACTGTTCGGCGAGCTCGAGCAGCTCCGACGGACCGCTGCGCGCATCGGAACGTCGCCACCGCAGGATCGCCTCCACCTTGGCAACCCGCCCCGTCCGGAGTTCGACGATCGGTTGGTAACGGACCTCGAGGTCCTGATCGGCGAGGCCCCGCCGGAGCCTGGCGATGAGCCCCTCGGTCGGTTCGCTCGAGTCGACCGGTACGACCGGACGGGTCTGGCGCCGGGCGGCCTCAGCAGCATGCAGCAACGTCCTCGGGTCGGAGCCGTGCCCGGGGGCGATCGCCACGCCCAGGCGGGCCTGCACGGTGAGCAGGTGGCCGTCCACGTCGATGGGCGTCTCGAGCGCCTCGGCCACCGACTGGGCCCGCTCCATGGTCTCGGCCCGGGTGTCAGCGGGTCGGGTGATGACAGCGAAGTCGCTGCTGCCCGTCCGGGCGATCAACTCGGCGCCCACGACGTTGCGGGCGAGCCGGTTGGCCACCTCCACGACGAACCGGTCACCGAGCCGATGCCCCAGGGACTCGTTGACCTCGGCGAGGCAGTCCACGTCGACGAGGACGAGGGCCACGTGCCTTCCGGTGAGGAGTTCGGCGGTGAGCACGGCGAGTCGGTCCTCGAGCATCGACTGGTTGGGCAGGCCGGTGAGGGCGTCGTGTCCGGCTCGGTGGCGGAGTCCCTCCTCGGTCACGACGTGCTTGGTCACGTCGCTGAACGTGGCTGCGAGCGACCCGTCGGCGAGTCGGTCGACTCTCACGTCGATCCAGGAGTCGGGTAGCTCGCTGAACGTGAGGCGCTCGGCGGTCAGCGACTGCCCCGTGTGGGCCACGTCGAACGCCACCGAGCTCACCAACCGAGCCGAGGGTCGGGTCAGGATCTCATCGAGTCGCGTCCCGTCGGGCGAGTGGTGCTCGAGGTGCAGGAGTCGTTGCGCTGCAGGGTTGGCAGATCGCAGGACCATGGACTCCGGATCGCTCAGGTCGGTGAACTCGAACACGGCCACGCCGTTCGGAGAGTGCTCGACCACCTCGGCGTGGCGTGTCGTCTCCTCGAGGTGGCTGCGGTGCCGGCTCAGGTCGACGAGGAGGTCGTGGGTGACGGTACGAAGAACGAGCGCGGGCCGGTACGAGCCGTCGGAGGCGAGGAGCCGGACCATCACCTGCTGTTCGAGCTTGTCGAAGCGTTCGGTGTCGTCGGGGTGCACGAGCCCACGGAGCGTCCCCGGGATCTGGAACGACTCGTGATCCCAGCCGAACGCCGCCGTCATGGACGGTGAGACGCTCTGCTCCCGGACGAGGACGATTCCAGCGGCGTCGAGCAGGGCGTCGTGGTCGGCTGCGGCTCGGGCGCGTGCTTCATCCACCAGGAGTGCACGGCGGGCTCGGAACCAGGCCACGGCCACTTACGGTAGTGACGCCCGACACGCGTGCCGTGGATGGTGTCGGTCCCCGGCACGTCGAGGAGGCATCGCTACGCTCTCCGACGTGGCGACCACGCTCGGCCCGAACCCGGCGGGCGTATTCGCCGTGGACTTCCAGTCGATCGCCGATCGCACCCCACGCCAGGTGGTGGTGATCCCGCTGATCCTGCTCGCAGCGTGGGTCGTGAACCTCGTTCTGAGGTGGCTCATCCGGCGGATCGGTCTGCGCATGATCGCCAGCGCCGATCGCCTGGGCGACTTCGTCCCCGACGAGGTCCGTTCCGGTGGCTCCTCGAACCGCTTGCAGGCCCGCAGCGAGACGGTCACTGCGATCGCTCGTTCGATGGCGTCGTTCGTCGTGGTGGTCGTCGCTGCGGCGCTGGTGCTCGCTGAGCTCGGAGCGAGCCTCCCGGCGATCCTGGCCTCGGCCGGCGTCGTCGGTGTGGCGCTCGGGTTCGGAGCCCAGACGCTCGTCCGTGACGTCCTCGCCGGGTTCTTCATCGTGGTTGAGGACCGCTACGGCGTGGGTGACATCGTCGACTGCGGCCAACCGGTGACGGGAGTCGTGGAGCGGGTGACGTTGCGCTCCACCCGGGTGCGCGACGTCAACGGCACCGTCTGGCACATCGCCAACGGTGAGGTGCTCTCGGTGGGGAACAAGTCCCAGAGTTGGTCACGGGCCGTGGTCGACGTGGTCGTCGCTCCCGAGACCGACGTGGAGCGGGCGGTGGCCGTGCTCGCCGAGGTCGGAGCGCACCTTCGGGCGGATGAGTCGTGGGACGACCGGATCACCGGTGACGTCGAGGTGCTCGGTGTCGTCCTGATCGATCCGACCGGGATCACACTCCGGGCCATGTGTGACACGCAACCAGCCGAGCAGTTCCTCGTTGAGCGCGAGTTCCGGTTCCGGGTACTGCAGGCGTTCGACGCTGCGGGAATCAGATTGGCGCAGGTGATCGTCCCGGGGCCCGTGTCACGCTGAGGCGGCGAGCGTGCAGGTGACGGAGAGCTCCGCGCCTTCGTTCAGCACGAACTCCTCAACCCTGCCCGCCTCGGTCAGGTCGTCGAGCACGGACCGGAGCAGTTCGAGCCGGACCGGGTCGTCGACCACCTCGGCTCGTTGGATCACGGCCTTCATCCCGACCTTCGCCGCGGACTTGGCGCCGCGCAGCTCGCTCAGGACCGCGCCGGCAACCGCGAGCGTCTCGGGGGAACCGGTCGAAGCGCCCAGCCCGGCGGTGGCGCGCAGCTCCTCGGCAGTCGGCCACGCGCTCGTGTGGACGGACCCGTCCATCCACCACGACCACACCTCCTCACAGGTGAAGGGGAGGAACGGCGCCAGCAGCCGGAGCATGGTCGACAGCG
>VGBZ01000021.1 GCA_016870275.1 Actinomycetota bacterium | reverse complement strand
ACCGCAAGCATCGAACTGTGAACTCGGAGGCTCACTCGGCACGAGGGTTGGCGGCGCCGTCGTCGGTGGTGCGGTCGTCGGGGGTGCGGTCGTCGGGGGTGCGGTCGTCGGGGGTGCGGTCGTCGGAGTGGTCGTGGTCGTCACGATCGTGCTGGCCACGGTCCGACGTGACGTCGGAATCCCGATCCGACGGCTCTTGCCTGATGGGAGACACGCAACCGCCACGACGGCGAGAGACACGACGAGCGCCAGAACGATTCCGGTTCCGGCGAGCAGGTCACGCCGCTCTCCGGGCCCGTTCCGATGGTTCCAGCTCCCGCTGTTCCTCGACGTCCGTCCGGTCCCGTGTGCCATGTTGCGTTTCTGTTCCTCGTCCCCGGTCGGTTCGTCCGTCCGGCTCACATGCAACATCGACGAACTCGGGCGAACCCTTGACCTTCCGGCCCTCCCCCGGGCGCTGTCGTCGCTCGTCAAGCACCGCATCTGCATACGATCCCGTCGTGAACCAACCCGCCCAACGATCCGTGAACGCTCGAGGCTCGTGGATCGCAGTACCGGCGTCGACCCGGTGATGGGCGATCCGTCACCGCTCGATGCCGCCGTTCGTCAGGCCGCAGCGCGGTTCCCCGGGACAGCGGCAGTGATCCACAACGGATCGTCGACCTCGTGGGCCGATGTCGACGCGCTCGCAGACTCGGTGGGCCACGGCCTGGCGGGCGCCGGGGTCGAGCCGGGTGACGTCGTGGCGAGCGTCCTGCCGTCGGGAGCCGAGTGGTTGATCCTGGCCGTTTCGCTGAGCCGGATCGGAGCCATCCACGCAGCGATCTCCTCACATCTCGCAGCACCGGAACGCGCTGCGGCCGCGGCGTTGGTCCGTCCCGTCCTCACCGTGACCGACCCCACGGGCGTCGAGGGCCTGCCGCTGCGATCGAGCGTGACGACGATCGAACCCGGTGGCCGGTGCGAGGAACTCCGTCACCGCGGGTCGCCGACGCTCACCACGACGACACCACGGGGAATGATCACCAACATCTGCTTCACCTCCGGCACCACCGGACGACCGAAGGGGGCCTCGTTCGGTCCCGACCAACTCGACGCCGTGACCCGGATCGACCTGGGAACGGCTGCAGGTGCATGGGGCGGTGGTGCGGCGATGCTCGCATCAACCCACTTCGCGCACGTCGGGATGGCGCTGAAGCTGCCGTGGTACGCCCGCACGGCATCGACGCTGTGCGTGATGGACCGATGGAACGCCGACGAGGCCCTCGAGATCATCGAACGACACCGGATGCCGACCGTCGGTGGTGTCGCTGCACAGATCTCCCTCATGCTGCGATCCGACACGTTCGACGAGCGCGACCTCAGGTGCGTCGAGCGTCTGATCGTCGGTGGTGCGCCGAGTTCCGCTCAGCTCGTCGACGAGGCTCGGCGACGATTCAACGCCTCCTATTCCATCCGCTACTCCTCCACCGAGTCCGGAGGGGTTGGCCTCGCCACGAGCGAGACCGCCGAGGACGACGAGGCACTCCACACCGTCGGGCGCCCCCGCCCCGGAGTGGAGGTACGAATCGTCGGCGACGACGGGCAACCGATGCGACGTGGCGAGACCGGCGAGCTCGAGTTGCGCTCCGCTGCTGTCACTTGCGGCTACTGGAACGATTCGGCCGCAACCGCAGCAACGATCGACTCCGACGGATGGTTGCGGTCCGGCGACCTCGCCCATGTCGATCCTCGTGGTTGCGTGGTGATCGACGGCAGACGCAACGACATGATGATCCGGGGTGGGTACAACGTGTTTCCCGTGGAGGTGGAGTCGGCTCTTCTGGCCCACCCGGGCATCGAGGCCGTCGCCGTCGCACCTCGGCCCGACGACGTCCTCGGCGAGGTTCCTGTGGCCGTCGTCGTGCCCGATCCGACAGCACCGACGCCGACGTTGGAGGAGCTTCGGGGCTTCGCCGCCGGAGCACTCGCCCGGCACAAGCTCCCCCACGACCTCGTCGTGGTCGACCACCTTCCCCTGACCACGGCCGACAAGCTCGATCGGCGCACACTGCGGCGATGGGTGCTCGCCGGCCCAGAGAGCCGATCGACCGCCGAAGCGGACGAGACGACCGAGGAGCCCCCGACGTGACCGACGACGTGTTTCCCGACCGGAACATGGACCACCTCGACAAGATCCGCTGGATCATCGAGGAGCAGGGGTGGGCCGCCGAACCGGTGCCCGCGGTGGAGGAACCCGAACCGCAGCCGTCCTACACCTACACGATCGGCTTCGAGCCCACGTTCGGGTCGCCCGAGGTGGTCATCATCGGTCTCCGGCCGGTCGCAGCCCGGGGCCTGCTCGGGATCATCGCCGACCAGCACCGTGCCGGCGTCAGCCTGCCGGTGGGCCAGTTGTTCTCCGGTCTGCTCGACGGCGACCTGCGCTGCTGCCTGCTCGACGTCGACCCGGTCGAGTGCGGCGGCATGTTCCCGTCACTCGACCTGATCAACGAGGGTGGCGAGTACCGGATGCAGCAGTTCGTCTGGCCCGACCGGCGGGGCTGGCTCCCGTGGGAGGAGCACTACGAAGAGCGCCTCCGACTGGCCCAGCCGATCATCGGCACGTGGAGCTGAACGTGGCGCTCGTGGCAACTCGGGGTCTCAACGACTGAGCGCCTCGAGGACCGCACGGGAACACTCCTCTGGCGCCTCGAGCGTCGGCCAGTGCCCAACATCGGCGAGTCGCCTCACCACGGCAGCCTGCATGTTGGTCTGGACCCGTTCGATCATGTGCGCACCACTGACCGGATCGAGATCCCCCCAGACGAACCACGATGGCGACGAGTGCGACTCCATTGCACCGGCCCACCGCTCGGCGAACTCCCGACGTTCAGCGACGTAGTGCAGCAACTCGTGTGCCCGGAACACCCCACCGCCCTCGGCCATGGACGCCCACATCTGTTCCACGGCGAACTCGTCGAGTGGCACTCGCCGACCCCAGGTGACCTCCACACCGCTGCGGAACAACTCGGGTGTGAGGCCCGCAGCGACCTCCGCCCCGTGATCCGGGTCCAACAACAACTGCTGTCCGACCGTGGGACGGTGGAGGTCCGCATAGATGCCGCCGTTGTGCCAGACGACCCCGCCGATCCCGACGATCCCACCACCCTCGCAGTCACGCGCCAGCAACTCCTGTGCCGGGGAGACTCCGTAGTCGTGGGCGACGAGGACCGCATCGACCACGCCTCGGTCGCGCCACGCCGCCTCGACCGCATCAGCGCACGCAGCGATGCTCCACTCGTGACCGAGCGGTTTGTCAGACGCTCCGAACCCGGGGAAGTCGACTGCGAGCACGGCCACATCCTCGGGGAGGAGGTCCGTCACCGGGAGCACGTCGAGCGACGACGACGGGTAGCCGTGCAGGAAGGTCACGACCGTGCGGCCGGGACCGGGCGTCCCGGCCACGTCGTAGGTCGCCACTTCGATTCCGCCGGACATCACCATCCGCCGGCGTTCCGCCCAGTCGGCAAAGGTCAACCGGTGCGACTCAGCCACCACGACCGCCGGGCGACTCTCTGAAGCAGATCGAATCGCAGCGGAGCGACGCCGCCGGCGAGTTGCCGGAGGCCGTCACCACGAGCGCAACTCGCATCGTTCAGGCCCGCCGTGGACCCGACGGCGTCGACGAGACCACTGCGAGGAGTGGAGGTGAGGGGATTCGAACCCCTGGCCTCTTCGATGCGACCGAAGCGCTCTAGCCAACTGAGCTACACCCCCGCAGATGGTGGAGTGTAGCGATTCACCCGACCGGCTGACAGTTGAGAGCAGACGGGATCGGCAGGGGTCAGTTGGCGGCGCGGCGCGCTGGGATCGGCGTCACCCGGGTGATGGCCAGACCGGCGTCGTCGTAGGGGTCGTACAGAGCTGCAGCGACGGAGGGTCGAGCAGTCAGATCGATCACGGGCGTCGTCCGATGCTCCAGCGACCGTTCACCGCTCGTCGCTGCCGTTGCTGCACGACCCGGCGTGCCGCTCACCAACCGGAACAACAGGTACAGGTAGGCAACGAGGAGTGCGTCGACGAGGAGGTGGACCACGATGAACGCTCCACCGAACGCGATCGTGCACAACAGGGTCAGCACTGCAGCAGCAACGAGCCCTCCGATCACCTCCTGGCGGCGACGGCGAACCGCCGGCGAAGCGGTCGAAGCCGGTGCAGCGGTCTGACGAGAGCGGAGGTCGACGACCTCGGCCGAACGGGCCAGCGGGATGTTCGCCAGACCCTGGCCGAAGGCGCTTCCGGCATCCGGGCGCCGAGCGGCGACGTTCCGCCCGAGTGACGACAACTGCCGGGCGAACGTCGAAACGCTGTCACCAGTTCGCAACGAGCCAGTACGGCGCAGGAACTCGGGTGCCAGAACGACTGCCCAGACCGCGGCGAGCGCCAGCAGTACCAGCGTGGAGATCGTCATGTGCTCGATGGTCCTTTCGCCCCTCTGGACGACCGCCTGCCCTGACGGATGGCCACCCTGGGGGGTGGTGACCGCAACCTAGTCCGCCCGGAACTACATTACAAACCGGTGACGAACTACACGGTTGTCATCCATTCCCCACGTTAGGCCACCCGGACGTCCACCGAGCGGACACCACATGTCCATGCCGATCGCCTGAAGGGTGGCTCCCGTTGGCCGGCACCGGCCACGACGCCGTGTCAGGGGGCGTCGTCGGCGAGGTGTTCCTCCCGGCGGAACGTGCCGGCTTGCCCGCCGGTCTTCTCCCACAGGGCGATCTCGGTGATCTCCATGGTCCTGTCGACGGACTTGCACATGTCGTAGATGGTCAGGCAGGCGACGGTCACCGCCGTCAGCGCCTCCATCTCGACGCCGGTCCGGTCCACCGTATCCACTTGCGCCTCGACCTCGATGAAGGCGTCCTCGATGCGGAAATTGACCAGGACCGAACCGACCAACAGGGGATGACAGAGCGGAATCAGGTCCGCAGCCCGCTTGGCGGCCTGGATTCCTGCGACTCGGGCCACCGAGAGGACATCGCCCTTGGAAACTGCACCGCGGGCGACCAACGAGGTGGTCTCGGACTCCATGAGGACCCGGCCGCGGGCCAAAGCGCGGCGGTGCGTCGGATCCTTCGGGGTGACGTCGACCATGCGAGCTCGCCCGAGCGGATCGAGGTGGGTCAGGGCGTGTTCCGGCATCGGAGGGATTCTAGGCGGGCGCCACCATCAGACGCTCAGCCGCCGATCTGCGACATCGAGCGCCGAGGTCGGACGAAATCGACTCTGGAGATGCCGTGACCTGCCCACTTCCCGGCCACCACCCGACGGACCTCGGCCTCGAGCTGATCGTCGAGGCCGCCGTGGCCACGATCCGGGCCCTGACCGGAGTCGCTCTCCTCCGGCCGCAACCACGGCCGCAGGTCGGTGCCCTCGGTGGAGAACAGGCACGCCCGGAGCTCACCATCGGCGGTCAGACGCAACCGATCACAGTCTCCACAGAACGGCGCAGTGACGCTCGGAATGACGCCCACCTCACCTCGGCCGTCGAGGTAGCGGAATCGACTCGCCGGCTGGTGACCACGGGTCGATGGTTCGAGCGGATGCACCTGGTGGATCCTCGACACGATCTCGTTGAGGCCGACCACAGATGATCGGTCCCAGTTCCCAGCAGCATCGAGGGGCATGAACTCGATGAAACGCACCGTGATGTTCCGGTCACGGCCGAACGTCGCGAGATCGACGACCTCGTCGTCGTTCACACCGCGAACCACGACGCAGTTGACCTTGACCGGATCGAGTCCCACACCGATCGCTGCGTCGATTCCGGCCAGGACATCCTCGAGTCGGTCGCGTCGGGTGATCCGCTCGAAACGGTCGGGTTGCAGCGTGTCGAGCGAGATGTTCACCCGACGGAGGCCAGCCGCTCTCAACGGTTCCGCCATCGATGCGAGTCGGGCCCCGTTCGTCGTGAGTGCCAGATCCACATCGAGCGTCGAGAGTCGACCGACGAGGTCCACCAACCCGGCGCGTACGGTCGGCTCGCCGCCCGTGAGGCGGATCGACTCGACCCCGAGGCGCTCGACACAGATCCTCGCCACCTGCTCGATCTCCTCGAACGTGAGGATCTCGGATCGCTCGAGCCACTCGAGACCCTCCTCGGGCATGCAGTAGTCGCAGCGGAAGTCACATCGGTCCGTGACCGAGATCCGGAGGTCGCGGTGGATCCGTCCGAACCCGTCGACCAACGGCGAGGACATCACCGCCGGGCCTCCGTCCGGCTCGTCGTTCGAGGCGCCCAGCGCAACGGCAGCACGTTGATGGTCTCGCCGACATCGAGACCATCGCCGTCGGCGAGGACGCCGAGGCCGTCAGCGAGCGCCAGTCCGGCGAGTTGGTGGGAGCCCTGCGCGGCCACCGGCGCCACCCGGCTCGGTGATCCGGGTTCGTCCCGGGAGGACTGCTCGACGGTCCGAACCCGCACGTAGTGCACCTTCCCGTCGGGGCGGCGCCGGAACCGTTCGGCGGCGAGCGCCGGCCGGGTCGGTGTCATCTCGAACGATCCACCACCGAGCAACGACAGCGCAGGCCGGACGAAGAGTTCGAACGCCACCACGGCGCTGACCGGGTTGCCGGGGAGGCCCAGCACTGGGACCCCGTCGATGGTTCCGAAGGCAAAGGGCTTGGCCGGCTTGATTGCCACCTGCATCCAGCGGGCGCCATCGGTGCCCTCGAGAACGGCCCGTACCGGATCGAACTCACCAACCGACACACCGCCGGTGGTGACGATCACGTCGACCCGGTCCGTCGACTCAGCGAGGTGCGCCCGCACCCGTGCGGGTTCGTCCCCGGTTCGTCCCAGGTCGACGCACTCCACTCCTGCAGCGGCGAGCAGGGCGGCGATGACGATCCGGTTGGTGTCGGGAATCTGACCCCCGCTGATCGGGGCGCCGGGTTCGACGAGTTCGGCGCCGGTGGAACACACCCCGACGACCGGCTGGCGGACCACGCTCAGGGAACCGTACCCGGCAGCAGCGATGAGGCCGAGGTGCGCTGGGCCGAGGAGTTGAGATTCGTTGATCACGATGTCACCGACGGCGAAGTCCTCGGCGGCGCGACGGATGTTCTCACCGGCCGCAGGTAGCGAATCGAACACGACGCCGGCTCCGTCGTCGATCACCCGGGCCCGCTCCTGCATCGCCACAGCGAAGGTCCCCGGCGGAACGGGAGCACCGGTGGTGATCCTCCGGGCGGTGCCAGGAGTGAGGGGCTCGTCACTGAACTCCCCCGCCGCAACCGACCCGGCGATGTGGCATCGCTCACCGGTGACCTCACCAAGGGCGTAACCGTCGACGGCGCTGTTGTCGAACGGTGGCGAGGACACCAGTGCCCGAACCGGAGCGGCCGCCACCGCACCTGAGGCCCGAGCGAGAGGCAGCTCGACGTGGTCGAGGGGACCGAGGTGCCGTCGCAGGTGGTCCTGGGCCTCGGCGAGCGGGATCACGGCGACGAGCCTGCCACAGCCGCCCGCCGGCGAGGGTGGGCGGCGGGTGCATCCCGTACTCAGGCCAGGCCCTCCCGGCGCACCAGGTCGATCAGGAACTTGCGGAACTCCGGGCCGAGGTCGTCGCGTTCGAGAGCCAACTCGACAGTCGCCCGCAGGTAGTCGAGCTTCTTGCCGATGTCGAAGCGACCCTCGCTGAAGACGTACCCGAGGACCACGTCATCGTTGAGCAGTCGGGCGATGGCATCGGTGAGCTGGATCTCCCCACCGACCCCGGGGGTCACATGCTCGAGTTCGTCGAAGATGCTCGGGGTGAACAGGTAACGACCCATGACGCCGAGGTTCGATGGGGCCATGTCGGGACTCGGCTTCTCGACGACCTCCGTGATCCGACAGCGCGCACCATCCCGCTCGGTGACTGCGGCACACCCGTAGGCCGAGATGTCCTCGATCGGCACCTCCATCAGTGCGACCACGTTGGCCCCGGTCTCGTCGTGCGTCTTGATCATGTCAGCGAGGACCAAGGAGTTGCGGTTCATGATGTCGTCGCCGAGCATGACCACGAAGGGCTCCCGGCCGACGTGCTTGCGAGCAACCGACACTGCGTGACCGAGCCCGAGCGGTTCGCCCTGACGCACGAAGTGGATGTCAGCGAGCTCGGCGAGTTCCACGATATCGGCGAGATCGCCGGTCTTTCCCTTCGTGCGGAGCTGATGTTCGAGTTCGAAGTTCCGATCGAAGTGATCCTCGAGCGAACGCTTGTTGCGACCGGTGATGATCAAGATGTCATCGATCCCGGCGGCCACCGCCTCCTCCACGACGTACTGGATCGCCGGCTTGTCGACGACCGGGAGCATCTCCTTGGGCTGGGCCTTGGTCGCCGGGAGGAACCGGGTTCCGAGTCCCGCAGCCGGGATGACCGCCTTCTTGACTGTGCTCACCTGCGCCTCAATCCTGACCTGCTGAGTTCACGGTACCGACGTTCCGGTGCTGCTGCGCCGGTGCCGGCCGACCCTGCTCGCCTGTTTTCCGCCCATACGCTACCGGTTCGCCGAGTCGATCCGATGTAGGTAGTTGTGCCTCTCGCTCCGACGCTCGAGGACCGGCCTCGGGTCTCCAGCACCCCCCGAAGTACGCTCGCTTTCCACGCCGAACCCGGTTGAACCCAACAGCCCGAAATCAGGAGCGTGCCCCGGTGCCTCTCTATGAATTCAAGTGCCGTGACTGCGGCCATGTCTTCGACGCCCAGCTGGGCTTCGACGAGGACCCGCCCGCAGAGTGCCCGGCGTGTGGCAGCGCCGAGATCCGCAAGGTGTTCTCGCCGGTCGGGATCTCGTTCCGGGGCTCAGGCTTCTACAAGAACGACAGCCGCTCCTCCTCGAGCAGTTCGAGCAGTTCGAGCACCTTGTCAGGAACCGAGTCAGGTTCCACGTCGGAGACCGCCAGTTCGACGGCGTCCACGGAGAGCACGTCGAGCGGAGGGGCCTCCGATGGTGGTTCCAGCAGCAACACCGGGAGCAACTCCGGGAGCGGCGGATCTGCGAGCGACTGATACCGGCGACGCCGGCGACGAGAGGTCCACGGAGTCGACGGCGGACCGGCCTACCGCCTCCGACGGGCCCACCGACCCGGTCACCGCTACTAACTCGACGGCGAATCACACGTAGCATTGTCCCAATGGCCCGTCGCAAGCGTCGCTCCACGCTCCCTCCGCCTCCGTCGGACCCCGTCGTCCCAGGCTTCGTCAGCCCCACTCGCTCCGTTCCGACTGCGATCCGGCGCCCCGGCTACGCCATCACCGGACAACCATCGGAACGCGCCGCACGGGCCGTGCGCACCGCAGCCGAGATCGAGGCCATGCGCGTCGCCGGTCGGGTGGCTGCCGATGCGCTCGTCACGGTCGGGTCCCACGTCCGGCCAGGCATCACCACCGACGAACTCGACGAGATCGGTCACAACGCCATGATCGACGCCGGCGCCTATCCGTCGACGATCAACTACCGGGGGTTTCCCAAGTCGCTCTGCTCCTCGGTCAACGAGGTGATCTGTCACGGCATCCCGGATTCACGGCGGCTCACCGACGGCGACATCGTGAACCTCGACGTGACCGCCTTCATCGAGGGGGTCCACGGCGACACCTCGGCGACCTTCCTCGTCGGCGACGTCGACACCCGGTCCGCAGCGCTCGTCGCCACGACCCGAGAGGCCATGCACGCAGGGATCGCCGTTGTCGCCCCGGGTGCGCGTGTCTGTGACATCGGCCGGGCGATCGAGCAGGTCGCTGTGCCGCGCGGGTACAGCATCGTGCGCGAGTTCATCGGCCACGGAATCGGCGATCAGTTCCACACATCCCTGCAGATCCCGCACTACCACGACCCGCGCCACGACACCGTGCTGGTGCCAGGCTTGACCTTCACGATCGAACCCATGATCAACATCGGCGGCCCGGCCGTCGAGATGTGGGACGACGGCTGGACGATCGTGACACGAGACCTCCAGCGCTCGGCGCAGTTCGAACACACGGTCCTCGTCACCGAGACCGGGGTCGAGATCCTCACCCGGCCCACAACCGGCGACCCCGCCGAGGTGCGCTTCGCTGGAACGGCGCTCGCCGCTCCAGCCACACCGACAGAACCGGCCCACTAGCAGATCCCGCCCACCCGGCTGCTTCGCAGGTCCTGCCCTGCCCCCGAGTGAGCGGAGCTGACAGCGTGGAAACCACCCGCACCGAGGGATCTGTCGTTCGGCGGCGACGCAACGCACCACAGTCGAACCGCACCGGGTGGCATCCGAGCACCCACCTGCGTCGGATCGTCGCACGCACGCAGTCGCTCCGCCGATACCTCAACGCCAGCAGAGTGGGCCGACGCGCCGCCCGATGGCGCCTGATAGCCCTGACCACTGCGCTGCTCGTGGCGGTCTCGACGCACCATTTCCTCCGCAGCGCAGAGGCCGTCCGCGAATCCTGGGGTTCGACGGCGTACGTCGTGGTGAGCCTGAGGGCGATCGGCGCCGACGAGCCGCTCGACTCGACGACGGTCGAGGTTCGAACTCTGCCACTCGTCGTGCTGCCAGAGGCCCCCGTGCGAGTCCTCGAAGCCGGCCAGCGTGCTGCCCGACCCATCGAGTCGGGCCGGATCCTCGTCGAGTCGGACCTCCGTCAGCGCGACTCCGGACCGACGGCAACCCAGTTGGCACCGGGTCGGGCCGGGGTGGTGGTACCCACTGCGCCCGGCGCCGTGGCCGTGGCGGTCGGTGATCGGGTCGATGTGGTGCGGAGCGCGTCCACCGGCGACACCGCCATCGTCGCCGCCGATGCTGAGGTGCTCAGCGTCGCCCCCGAGGCCGTCACGCTCTCCGTTGCGGCATCGACCGCAGCGAACGTCGCCGGCCTGGCGCTCGCCGAGCCGCTGGGACTGACCGTACGACCACCGCCACCATGACGGCCCGGGCCGGTTCCGGCCTCGGCCTGGAATCGAGCGACCCGGGGTGGCGGCTGGGGCGTGGGAGGGGGTGGGTCGGTGTCGGCTGGGGTGGTGGTTGGGGTTGGGGCGTGCGCGGTCAGCGGCTGGGGTGGTGGTGGGTTGTGGCGGCCGCCTCGAGTAGGTCTCGGCTCGCCCGAGCGGCTGGTCAGCAGCGCTGGGGGACGGCGCGGAGCCGGTCGAGGATGGCGAGCTCGACCACGGCGTGGGCCCGATGGTCGGCGTCGGCGTCGACGGCGCTGCCCGGGTGATCCGTGATGAAGGCGTGATGACGCCAGTTGTCGAACAGTTCGGTTTGGCGCCGATGATGCGGGTGCGGCGCACCACCAGCCGGTGGCCGTCGCCGTAGGCGCATTCGACGACGTCGGCATCGCCGCCGACGGTGTAGTCGATCGCTTCCCAGGCGCCCTCGTCGATCCCGGCGATCGCGATCTTGATGGCGGCGACCTGGCGCACAGTGATGGAGTAGCCGACCCTTTGCGGAACCGGAGGTGCAGCACCTCGCCGGTGTCGGCTCGGCTGGCCACCAGCGGGTGGTAACCCCGCCGTCTCGTGTACCCGAACGTGGCGCCCTGCTTGGCCTAGCCGTGGGTCTCACAGATCGTGAAGTCGATGCCGATCGTCACCGCCACCTCGCCGGGCCCCGGCCCGCAGCACATCGACATCGTCGATGCAGTCACCGCCGGCCAGCATCGAGTGCACCAGCGTCATCGCCTTGCGACCAGGGCGGAAGTAGCCCGGCCCCGACAACGAGATCAACTCGTCCGCCGCGCCCTCCAGACCCAGACGGGCAGCCAAGGCAGCCGGCAACAAAAGCCCGGCGTTGGCCACCGACCGCTCGTCATCGAACATCACATCAAGCCCATCCAGGCCCTGGCAGGCTGTCACCAAGAAAGAGCCCTCCCGGTAGGGACGTCGGACGTCTTCGCAAACGCCATCGTCCCCGCTGAGAGGCCACTTCTACGCAGATGGTCCCCCATCACCCGCCACAAGAAGGTGGATCCAGGCTCAGCCACTGCGTCGAGGCGGTCAGGTGCCGGAGACCGCCACATCGGCAATGACGAGCGAGCAGGCACCATCGCCACCGTTCAGCCACTCGAAGTCGCCACCCACCTCGACGATGTCGAGGAGGAGTCGCTGGATCGTGGACGCCACGGTCACCTCTCGCACCGGCGTGGACAGGGCACCGTTGGCGATCAGGATTCCCTCGGCTCCGACCGAGAAGTCTCCCGAGGTGGCATTGATCCCAGAGTGCAGGCCGCTGAACGACGTCACGTAGATGCCGTGATCGATTGAGGCGACGAGTTCGTCGAAGGATCGATCGCCGGGTTTCACCACCAGCAGTTGAGCGCCGACGCCCGGGAGGGAGCGGGTCCCGCGCACGGCCGATCCAGTTGACGCCGCACCGGAGCGACGCCCCGAGTACGAGTCGTGCAGGAATCGGTCGAGGACCCCGTTGGTGATCAGCGGATTGGAACGACACGCCAACCCCTCGCCGTCGTGGCTCTCGGCTGCGAGTGACTCGATCCGTGTCGGGTCGTCGGTCATGGTGAGCAGATCCGAGGCGACCTGCTCCCCCAGACGATCCGCGAACGGGCTCCGACCCTTGACAACTCGACTGCCGCACAGCATCCCGCTCACGACGCTGAGCAGCGTGGCTGCGAGTCGGGGCTCGAGCAGGATCGTCCGTCGGGACGACTGGGGCTTGGTTGCGCCGAGCAGTTGCGTCGCCCGCTCGACGGCCTCCGATACGACCCGGTCGACGTCGAGGGCGTCCGGTTCCCGGGCGGCGTCGCTCCCCCAACCGATCTGAGTCTCATCTCCGGCTCGGGCGAGCGGCTGTGTACCGATCCCACACGAGGCGCCTCGCGTCGAGACCTCCACTCCCTGTGTGCTGGCCAGTGCGTGCACCGCCCAACCGTCGGAGTACGACGTCACCCGAGCCGACGTGACCCGGGGATCAACGGAGGTCACCCGCCGATCGAGGTCCACTGCGAGATCCACCTTCCGATCGGTCGGTGTGTCCACGACGGCGTCGTTCCATGAGTCGACGACGACCGGCGTCACCCCATCTGGAACAGCCAGGCCGTTCCACTCGTCGGGTTCGGCGAACTCGGCGTTGTCCCGGGCCTCCGCCAGCGTGGCTTCGAGCACGTCCAACTCGAGTGATCCGCAGTGGGCGAAGCCCTGCCGACCACCGCTGAGGACACGGATGCCGGCGCCGGCACCACCGGCCACGGTGAGGGATTCCACTGATCCGGCGAAGACCTTGACCGACGTGCTCCGGCCCTCGGCGAGCATCACCTCCACCTCCTCGCCCGGTCGGGCCCGATCCCGGAGCGACCCGGCGAGGTCCATCAGCTGCTCCTGAGCCGCAGCGGCCACTGCGCTCGGGGTTGCGTTCGTCACGATCTCAGTCCTGTGCACTTCTCGTCGGTCACTTCCCTCGCTCCATCCCGGTTGTTCCTCGCAGTCGTCTCGCTCGTTGTGTCGGTGATGCCGTGCCCGTCGGTCGGTCGGTCGGGCGTGTCAGGTGCCCGAGACGGTGACGTCGGCAATCGCCAACGTCACCCCGGCGGACTCCCACGGAAACCGGGTCAGGTCGGCACCGATGTCGACCACGTCGAGGAGCATCCTCGGAATGGTCGAGGCGATCGTCATCTCCCGGATCGGCTGCGACGGGGCGCCTCCCCGGACGATCCGACCTTCGATTCCCACCGAGAGGTCGCCGGAGATCGGGTTCACACCCGAGTGCATGCCGGAGACCTCACGGACCAGGATTCCCTCGCCGACACGACCGAGGACGTCGCTGAGGTCGCCATCGCCGGGCGCCAACCGCAGGGATCGCGGACCGACACCCGGCCCGGATCGGTGCGTCGGGCGGCTCGCCGATCCGGTCGAGACGACTCCGGCCACCCGGGCGGTGTAGGCGTTGTGGAGGAATCCTTCGAGCGACCCACCGGAGATGAGCGGAACCCGACGGCACGCCAGTCCTTCTCCGTCGACGTCGGAGGCCGTTGGCGCCAACGGATCGAGAGGGTCGTCGTAGAGCGTGACCGACGGGGCCGCCACGGGCTCGCCCAGCCGTCGGGCGAACGGGCTGCGACCCCTCACTGCGGCTTCGCCCGAGAGCAATTCGGCCACCGCCCCGAGGAACTGCGAGGTCACGTACGGATCGAGGATCACCGTCGCCCGACCGCCGGCGACCTTGCGGGCACCGAAGGCCGCCACGCAACGCTCCACCGCCTCCGCAGCCGCCGAACCGGGATCGAGCAGCTCGGCGCTGCGACCGACGGAGTAGCCGAATCCCGTCGTGACGTCGTCGTCCTCTGCGGCGAGCGCCCAGGTTCCGAGGTAGGCCGACGACTCCACCGAGGAACGTCGGATGCCGGTCGTGGTGACGATCGACATGACCGACCTCGAGTCGGCGTAGTCGGCCGATTCGACGCCGACCATCCGGTCGTCAGCAGCGAGCAGGATCCGCTCGAGCTCAGCGGCGAGCGAGATCCGCTGTTCCGCCGTGACGGATTCGATCCGAGGGTCGTACAGATCGACCTCGCTCACCGCCACGCCGTCGGGTTCAGCGAGACCGACGTGCTCGTCATGGGACCCGAACTCGGCGTTGTCCCGGGCGTCATCGATGCACTGACTGAGGGCGTCGTCGTCGAGAAGGCCCGTCCAGGAGAGCCCCTGACGGCCGTGGCGGACCACTCGCACACCCACACCGACGCTGGTCGCATCGACGTAGTGCTCGACCTCTCCCTGGTGAACCCGGACCTCTGCATCGCGGGACCAGGCCAACACCGCCTCGATCTGTTCGTCTCCGCATGCCCGGTCAGTGATTCGATCGCCGATCGTCTCGAGTTCCTCGGCGTTCACGAGACGCAGCCTGCCACAGCACCGGAAACCTGATGAGCCGCAGGGCCCCGAGATCATCGAGCGGCGAATCACGACGAACTGGAAACCACTCGGAGCACCCGCTCTGCCACCTAGGATCTCGACGTCCACCACAAGTGAATATGCGGCCCGGGGCGGAGATCGGTCCCGACGCCCCCGACAAAGGTTGTGTCCCATGAAACGATTCCTCATCCTCCTCGCTGCGTTGGCATGTGCCACCGCCCTCGTCACCGGTTGCGGTGGCAGCGATTCCTCAGAGAGCGGTTCGGAGACGACCGCAGCCTCCGGCTCTGAGTCCGGCGGCTCCGAGTCCGGCGGCTCTGAGTCCGGCGGCTCTGAGTCCGGCGGTTCGAGCTCCGGCAGCAGCAACACCGGCAACGCCGAGGTCGACAAGTACTGCAATCAGGTCGAGGAACTCGCGGCCAGCGTCGAGGAGGCCGTCAAGAACAAGGACGCCAGCAGCAGCGAGGAACTGTCCAAGCAGGCCCAGCAGCTCGCACAGGACGCAGCCGGCCTCGTCTCGACGCTGATCGAGGACCCGTCGTTGTCCACCGCTGTGCAGGAGTGCAGCCAGAAGGCCACCGATTCACTCCAGGAGCTCGCCGGTTCTGCGTTCGGAGGAGCTGGTATGCCGGACGGCATGATGCCCGACGGCATGGACGGCATGGACGGCATGGACGGCATGGACGGCATGATGCCCGACGACAAGAACTGACCTTCGAGGCAGCACCACATTTCCGCACGGGCCCCCGCTCCGGCGGGGGCCCGGTCGCGTCACCTCGGCTGCAGCACTCCAACGCACGCGACGCAGTGAACTCGTTGCCCGTGTTGTCGATGAGAGGCGCGTTGCCGGTGCTCAGCCTGCGGTGCCACCGATCGTGAGCCCGTGCGCCCGGAGCGTCGGGACACCGTCGCCCACAGGTACGCCCTGACCGTCCTTGCCACAGGTGCCCGGCGGCCCCATCTCGAAGTCGTTGCCCACGGCATCGATGGCCTCGAGGACCGCCGGGCCGTTACCGATGAGGTTGCCCTCCCGGAGCGGTTCGGTGATCCGACCGTCCTCGATCAGGTAGGCCTCGGTCATCCCGAAGACGAAGTCGCCGTTGGCGGTGTTGACCTGACCGCCGCCGAGGTGTGCCACATACACGCCCGAGGGGGTGTCGGCAACGATCGCCTCGGGATCCGACTGACCGCCGATCAGGTAGGTGTTGGTCATGCGGACCATCGGGAGGTACTGATAGCCCTGACGCCGACCGTTCCCGCTCGACGGGCGCCCCTCGGCCCGGGCCCGGAGTGCGTCCCACATGTAGTCGACGAGCACACCGTCTTGGATCAGCACATTCCGCTGTGCCGGGCGACCCTCGTCATCGACTGAGAAGCATCCCCACTCCCCACTTATGGTCCCGTCGTCGACGAGTGTCACCAGTGGACTGGCCACCTGCTCACCGACTCGACCGGCGAACACCGACGCCCCCTTGGCCACCAAGTCGGCCTCGAGCCCATGCCCGCAGGCCTCGTGGAACATGACACCACCGCCGCCCGGGCCGATGACGACGGTCATCTCGCCCGAGGGCGCCGGACGAGCAGCCAACTTGGTGATCGCCCGCCCAGCAGCGCGTGCGGCGAGGTCGCTCACGTCGTGCTCGTCGAACAGTTCGAACCCGACGGTTCGGCCGACGGACTCCCGACCGGTCTGCATCCCAGCATCGCCGGTGGCCACACACGACACGGCGAAGAGCGTCCTGACCTGCTCGTCACCCGCGAGGACCCCGTCGCTGTTCGCCACCAGAATCGTGCGTTGCGAGTCGCCGTAGCGGGCCGACACCTGTGTGATCGCCGAACCCGCCGAGCGAGCGGACTCGTCAGCTGCGAGGAGCAGTTCCACCTTGCGGGCCTTGGCGACATCGCTGGGTGGCACCCGCACGTCATTCGGTCGCGGTGCTCGAACTCGGTCGAGTGACACCACCCGAACGCCACCGTCGCCCTGACGCGACGCCGCTGCGGCCGCCTCGGCAGCGGCGATGAGCCCGGCCTCGCTCAAGTCAGAGGTGTGGGCGAACCCGGTCGTGGAGCCCGTGACGACCCGGACACCCGCCCCGCGATCCCGCCCCGAGGTGAGCTCCTCGACCTTGGCGTCATCGAGGACCGCCGAGGAGGAACGGCGATCCTCGGCGAACACCTCAGCGAAGTCCGCGCCACGGGCCACACCCACTGAGAGCACCCGCTCGAGGACGTCGTCATCGATCATTCTGCGGCCTCCACCAGCACAGTCCCCGGGACGGTCCCGAGCGTCCATCTTGCGTCGATTCGGTCCCAACGCGTGGAATGCTTACTGTAGACCTCGTGCCGATCCGCACCGGACTGTCCGCCACCGTCGAACTGATCGTGACCGAGAACGACACGGCCATTGCGTTCCGTTCCGGCGACGTCCCGGTCCTGTCGACCCCGAGAATCCTGGCGCTCGTCGAGGAGGCCTCGGTGGCGTCGCTCGAAGGTCAACTCGACCCCGGGTCGAGCACCGTCGGCATGCGGGTTCAACTCGAGCACATCTCACCGACAGCGGTAGGTGGCCGGATCGTTGCCGAGGCCACGCTCGAGAAGGTCGAGGGTCGTCGCCTGTTGTTCCACGTCTCCGCCAAGGACGAACGCGGTCTCGTGGCAGCGGGCAAGGTCACCAGGGTCGTGGTCGACGTCGAACGCTTCCTCGACAAGGCCCGCTGAGACGGACCAACTCGCACCGACCCCCGGGGCAGGCTCGTCGCCCTCCCGGAACACCCGGGCGAACGATCGGTAGGCTCGCTGTCGATGGACTCCGAGGCCCCCGATGACCTCGCCGGTGGGTCCACCAGCGAACCGGTCGAGACCGTGACCGGTCACGAGGATCCGGAGCGGGTGCAACAGCAGTCGGAACGGGCCGAGGCGCTCGCCGAGATCGGTGAGCATCCGGTACCTGAGCGACTACCCGCCAACGACTGGCGGCGCACCGTGGTGCGGCTGCTCGTGTCGATGTTGTTCCTGGCAATCCTTTTCTGGCGGCTTCCGGATGTTTCGCTCGGCGATCTCGTTCCGGTGTTCTCCTCTGCGGCCGTGGGCTGGCTCCTGCTCGCCGTTGCGGTCCATCTCGTGGCGTACCTGCTCCAGACCCTCAGGTGGGCACAGGTGTCCGATGCTCTCGGCATCCATCTTCCGTTCCGGCGACTGACGAGCCATCTCCTCGCCGGGGAGTTCGTCTCCAACGCACTCCCGACCTCCTTCGGCGGCGACGTGATCCGAGTTGTGCGTCAGGGAGCCGACGTCGGCGACTACGCCGATTCGTTCGCCGCCACCAGCCTGGAACGCCTGACCGGATGGTTCGTCCTGCCGATGCTCTCGGTCATCGGCATCGTCCTGGGTGCCGGTTTGATCTCGTTGGGAACACCCACGTCGATCGCCATTGCGATCGACGTGGTCACGCTGGTGGCACTCGGCGTCATCCTGTGGGCGGCCGGGCACCCCCGGGGCGCCGGGCGACTGGTGGGAAGGAGCGGATGGCGTCGGTACCTCGGCGCTGTCCACCTCGGAGTCGTGGCGGTCAGGGAACGGCCCGGGCGGGTGATCGGGGTGGTCTCGGCCGGTCTGGCGTTCCAACTCCTCCAGTGCGTTTCGGTCTGGGCCTGCGGCCAGGCACTCGGCCTCTACGAAGTGACCCTCTTCGCCGCCATGGCGTTCTTCCCACCGACTGCGATCATCCAGAACTTCCCGCTCACCCTCGGCGGCCTCGGCGTCCGCGAGGCGGCGTTCGTGTTGTACTTCGGAGCGCTCGGGGTGGCCGATGAGGAGGCGATCGCCCTCGGCCTGTGCGTCTACTTCGTCTTCGTGCTCGCCAGTCTGGCCGGGGCTCCGGCGTTCGTGATCGGCCGCCGCCGCTACGGCACCGACGGCCACAACGCCGAGACAACACCGGCAACACCCGGCTGAACGTCGATCACGAACGGTGACATCGATCCGGATCCGCTGCAGCCGCATCCGACGACCCCGCCGCCGACGTACCAATTGAATGAGCCCGCCCGATCCAGTCTCTCCGTCCTCGATCGCACAACCGCTCCCGACCCGTCACACGACCGGATCGGCCGGACTCCGGCCTGCGGCGAGCGGCGAGACCTCACGCCCGGGCGCTGCGGTCACCCGGCACCATCCGGGAGACCTGACGGTCTCCGGCGACCGGGGTACGGTGAGGGAGACTCCGGAGGTCCACGAGACGATGTTGCTCGAGAAACTGAACGGTCCGGCCGATCTCGATCTGCTCGACCAGCAGCAACTCACGTGGCTCGCAGCTGAGATCCGGGATCGGATCGTCCAGCAGGTGACCACCACCGGTGGTCACCTCGGTTCGAACCTCGGAGTGGTTGAACTCACGCTGGCCCTGCACCGGACCTTCCGGTCGCCCCGGGACGTCATCCTCTGGGACACCGGACATCAGGCGTATGTCCACAAGATGATCACCGGACGCACTGAGGATTTCGCCTCGCTCCGTCAAGAGGGTGGACTCTCCGGTTATCCGAGCCGCTCCGAGTCCGACCACGACTGGGTCGAGAACAGCCACGCATCGACGATCGTCTCCTATGCATACGGAATGTCGACGGCCTTTCACCTCAGGGGTGAGGATCACCGACACGTCGTAGCGGTGATCGGGGACGGCGCCCTCACCGGTGGGATGGCATACGAGGGACTGAACAACCTCGGCAACAGCGGCCGAAAGGCGATCATCGTCCTCAACGACAACGGTCGGTCCTACGCCCCGACGGCGTCCCGGCTCGGCGAGAGCCTCTCGCGGTTCCGGGCCTCATCGAGCTACCAGCGCAACCGGGCTCGCATGGAGCGCCTCCTCAACGACATTCCCGTTGTCGGCAACTACCTCGAACGAGGCGTCGAGGGCGCCAAGGCCGCAATCCGTGAGATCTTCGAACCACCTGCATTCTTCGAGCAACTCGGCGTCAACTACCTCGGGCCCTACGACGGCCACGACATCCCCTCGGTCGAGGCGGCGCTCGCAGCGGCGAAGGATCTCGACGGCCCCGTGGTCGTCCACGTGCTCACCCAGAAGGGCTTGGGGTACGGACCGGCGGAGGAGGACGACGTCAAGAACATGCACGACACGTCGGAGCTCAAGGCTGGGTCGTTCACCGCGGCGTTCTCCGACGCCATTGTCGCCGAGGCCGAGGCCCGACCTGAGGTCGTTGCGATCACCGCAGCCATGCCCGACTCGACAGGTCTCCTGCCAATGTTCGACCGATTCCCGGATCGTGCGATCGATGTCGGAATCGCCGAACAGCACGCCGTCACTTCTGCCGCCGGCATGGCGATGAGCGGCTTGCGTCCGGTGTTCGCCGTGTACTCGACGTTCCTCACGCGGGCCATCGACCAGGTGAACCTCGACGTGGGACTGCACCACCAACCGGTCGTGTTCGTCCTCGACCGAGCCGGGATCACCGGCGACGACGGGGCCTCCCACCACGGCCTGTTGGACATGGTGTTGTTGTCGAAGGTGCCCGACATGACACTGTTCGCACCCTCCAACTTCGGCGAGGTCGCCCAGATGCTCCACGATGCGCTTGAGCTCTGCACCGACGGTCCGTCATCGATCCGTTTCCCCAAGACCGCTCCGCCCGACCGTGGTGACGATGAGCTCTCTGCGGTCGGATCCGGGCTCTCCGCACGTCGGCTCCGGGCCGGCGAGGACGTGTGCCTGATCGGGGTGGGCAAGATGCTCGCCGCCGCCCGCGACGCCGCTGACAAGCTGCGCACCGAGGGTATCGAGGCGACCGTCTGGGACCCTCGGGTGGTGAAGCCACTCGACCCGGACATGCTCGATGACGCCGCTCGGCACCGTCTGGTCGTGACCATCGAGGACGGTCTGCGCGATGGCGGCATCGGTGCAGCGATCGCTGATGCGCTGGCGCAACTCGCTCCGGTCGGCGGGCCACATGTGCGAGTCCTCGGGGTGCCGTCGGTCTATCTGGCTCACGGGAAACCCGACACCATCCTCGCCCGTCTCGGCCTCGACGCCGAGGGCGTCAGCGACGCCGTGCTGGCGTGGCGCCGCTCCTCGGCGGACACCGCCTGAGGAGCCACCCCAACCTCCCGGCGTGGAGGTCGAACCTCAGGCCCCTGCGCAGGAGACGATGATCAGGAGTAGTACGGAGATGTGCCTGCGGCGTGGTCCGTGGCGTCCACCACATCGGTGACTTCCGGGATCGCCTCAAGGATCATCCGCTTGATGCCCTCGGACAGCGTGACGGCGCTGACGGAGCACCCCTGACAGCCGCCGCCCATGAGGACGGTCGCCACGCCGTCGTCACTCACCTCGACGAGGGACGCATACCCGCCGTGAGCTGCGAGTCCGGGGTTGATGTGGTCGGTCAGCAACTGCTCGATCCGTTCGGTCACCGAACCGGTCAGTTCCTCCGCCACTCCGGCTGGGAGTGAACCCATTGGATCCGGACGGTTGGGGTTGCGGATGACGAGGCCGCCCTGATCGGCATTGCGCGGCAGGTCGAGGACGGCACCGCTCAGACGGTCGACGGAGTCGGCAGGGACGACGACGACGAGCCCGCCGACCGAATGGCGGACGTGATCTGCGCCGATCGAGTCGATCTCCTCGAAGCCGAGTTCGTAACGGAACTCCGAACCGGCAACGCCAGTGATCGCCACCCGAAGAGCGAGCGTCTCGGGGTCGTCCTCCTGAGAACGGATGTCGAGGACGGTCGCAAGTGCCTCGGCGGTCACCGAAAACACCTCACCATCGGCGTCCTCTGGGGCCCCAGGCACAGACTCGACGTCGGCTGGACTCGTGGCGTCGGTGGACATTTCCCACATCGTAGTAGGAGAAAATCGGCCCGGCCCAGCCACCGATCGCAGTTCAGCCCCGTCTCATCGGGCAGAATCAGTTCATGGGGACCTTCCGGAGATCACTCGCTCTCTTCTCTGCGTCGTGGGCGGTGCTCCGCCACGACAAGGAACTCATCGTGTTGCCGATCGTTGCGTCGATCGTCTCAGCGCTCGCAGTCAGTCCCTTCCTGATCGGTGTGTTCCTGACCGGATCAGGTTCGACCACCACGGACGGCAGTGTCTCGATCGGCGTGCTCGGATGGGTGCTGTTGTTCCTCGCCTACGTCGTGGGCGCATACGTCACGATCTTCTTCCAGTCGGCACTCGTTCTCGCGGCCAACGACCGTCTGACAGGAGGCAACCCCACGCTGGGAAGCGCCCTGACGATGGCCGGCCAGAACGCCGGGCGGATCCTCCCGTGGGCGATCATCAGCGCCACTGTCTCAGTCGTGCTCCAGGCCATTCAGGAACGAGCCGGTTTCATCGGTCGGATCGTCGTCGGTCTCGTCGGTCTCGCATGGACCCTCGTCACCATGCTCGTCCTGCCGATCCTCGTGATCGAGCAGGTGGGCGTCGGCGACGCACTCAAGCGGTCGGCGTCGGCGTTCAAACGCACCTGGGGCGAGAACGTGGTGGGGAACGGTGGAGTCGGACTGATCGGGTTCCTGTTGTTCCTGATCGGGATGATCGTGGCCGGGCCGATCATCTTCATCGGTGCGAGCAACTCGAACGTGCCGATCACAGTGATCGGTGTGGTGCTGCTCGTCGCCTGGATCGTTCTCGTGACTGCGTTCACCTCGGCGCTGAGTGCTGTGTTCCGCACTGCGCTCTACCGCTACGCCGTGCTCGGCGAGGAACCGGGCGGCTTCACCCACGACATGATCGCCGGAGCGTTTCGACCGAAGCCGGAGCGAGCCGGGCTGGCGTGAACCCGCAGGACACGGCTCAGGTGGACAGTCCGAGCTCTTCGGCGAGTGCAGCGGCCTCGAGCCAGGTCTCCTCGGACTGACGGAGTTCAACCTCGGCGACGCCGAGCTGTCGGCCGACCTCGGCGAGGGCCACGTGATCCTCGCCGACATCAGCGAGGCGAGCGACGAGCCGGTCGTGTTCGCGCTGTGCGACGTTCAACGCCCGCTGAGCATCTCGCAGTCGGGCCCGAACCGAGGTGGGATTGGCCCGACCGGTACCCGCAGTTCCCCGGCTTTCCCTGGGCTGCCGATCCGCTTCCGGACGTGATGCCCCCAACCGGCGAGAGGACCGCACTGCCCGCCGTTCGTCCTCCCAGGCGGCATAACCGCCCGGTCGTCGACCCGCTGCTCCGGTGCCGTCGAGCACGACCACATCGGCGACGGTCCGCTCGAGGAACGCCCGGTCGTGACTGACCACGACCAGCGCCCCGGGCCAGTCGTCGAGGAAGTCCTCGAGCTGGCGCAGCGTGTCGAGGTCGAGGTCGTTGGTCGGCTCGTCGAGCAGCAACACGTTCGGTTGTTCGACCAGCACGCACAACAACTGCAGCCGGCGACGCTCCCCACCCGAAAGAGTTCCGACCTGTGCCCACTGCGCATCGTCATCGAACCAGAAGGCCTCGAGGAGCGAGGTGTCACGCCAGTCGGCAACACGATCCGGACCGGTCAGCGCCTCTCGAACACGTTGCGTCGGATCGAGGTCCCGGCCCTGCTGGTCGTAGACACCGAGACGAACCGTCGAGCCGAACTCGACACGGCCCTCACTCGGCGTGAGACGCCCGCCCAGCACATCGAGCAACGTCGACTTGCCGGAGCCGTTCGGGCCGACGATCCCCAGCCGCTCACGTGGGTCGAGCATGAGATCGAGTCCGGAGAACAACAGCGATCCGCCGGCGAAGCGGTGGCCGACCTCGTGGAGCTCCACGACTCGGTCTCCGAGTCGGGGCGTACCGGCGTGGAGCGGCAGGTCGCCCGAGCGCGCCGGTGCCTGTGGCCGGGTGCCGAGCAGGGTCTTCGCCGCATCGAGCCGGGCCTTGGGCTTGGACGTTCGCGCTGGGGCGCCGCGGCGCAACCACTCGAGTTCACGACGCGCCAGGTTGCGTCGGCGGTCCTCTGCTCGCACGGCTGCTTCGGCCCGCTCTGCGCGACCGTCGAGATACGAGGCATACCCGCCCCGATGCACGTGGGATGCGCCGCGATCGAGTTCGAGGATCTGGTTCGTGACCCGATCGAGGAAGTGGCGGTCGTGGGTGACGAGGACGAGCCCGCCCCGGTGCTCAGCGAGCCGATCCTCGAGCCACGCTATGGCATCGACGTCGAGGTGGTTGGTCGGCTCGTCGAGGAGCAACAACTCCGCCGGTTCGACCAGCGCCCGGGCCAGAGCGATCCGCTTGGCCTGCCCACCAGAGAGCTCGCCGACCGCCCGGTCGAGGTCAGGAGTGGAACCGAGACGGTCCGCAACCGCTTCGGCCTCCCATGGTTCGACACTCTCCACAGCAGCGAGTTCCGCTCGTGCGGTGGCGTACTGCACTTGCGGATCCTGAGTGAGCATCGCCAGACGGACGTCACGGCCGCGACGCACCGTACCGGCATCACCGTCGTCGAGTCCGGCGAGCATCCTCAGCAACGTCGACTTCCCGCAGCCGTTGAGACCGACGATCCCCCACCGGTCGCCCGTCGAGACGCTGAACGAGACATCGTCGAACAGCGGACGGCCGGGCCGACTGGCAGAGAGACCGTCTGCAGAGACGAGGATCATCGGCGTGTGCCGGTCAGTCGGTCGGCAGGCCAGCAGCCGAGAGGCGATTCTCGAGCCACTCGACGTAGGACCGATCTCCGCTCGTGCTTGCGAAGGTCAGGTGAGCGAGGAAGCCCCGCAGTTCCGCACTCGATTGGAGTGGGTACACCTGGGTGAACGCCCGTCCGTCCGACGGCAGTGTTTCGCCGGGAGCTGATCGAAGCGGCAGCGTCGTGGGCCACACCTCCGCCCCGACCCGAGGCAGGTCGAGCAGTGCCGCAAGCCGCTCTGAGTACTCGTTGCCCACGATCTCGTCGCCGAGCCCGTACTGCAGAAACACGGGTGGACCCTTCCGTAACCGGTCGATGAGGTTTCCGTGGTCGCCCACGTCGAGCAACATCGTCGCTGCCGCCTGGAGCGCCGCTGCGTCACCCGGTTCCGCCGGACCCGGAACCACGCCGCTGAAGATCGGCCACAGCAACGAGGTGTAGAGGATCTCGGCGATCCCGGTGCCAGCCACCTGCAGGTAGCCGCCGAGCAGGTCGGGTTCGTAGGCGAGCAGGCTGGCACCGAGCACGCCGCCCATGGAGGTGCCGACGTAGACGATGCGAGACGGGTCGAGGTCGACGCGTCCGTCCCCTGAGGCGCCGAAGAGCCGCCACGGTGCCGCGTCGAGCGGAGCGAGCGTCGAACGCAACGCCTCGATGAGACCGACGTGATCAGCGATCGACTGCGCTGCGATCGACGCCAGCCGTCCGAACCCCGCCGGTTCGGCGATCTGCAACAGGTACCCGCCCTCGTCGGAACGGCTGCCGTGATTGGGCACATCAATACCGATCGTCGCGACCCCCCGAGCGGCGTTGTCCTCTGCCACCTCGAACAGGGTCTCCTTGCCGATCGTCAGACCATGGCCGTAGACAGCAACCGGTGCTCCCGCAGGTGACGCCGGTTGCTTCGGGAGGACGAGAAGGAACTGCTCCCACGTCGGTCGCGGCTGGCGACCTCGCTCGATACGACCGGTCTCGCTGCGGAAATCGGACAGTTCGACCTCACCGGTGACGATCGCAGCGCCCGAGGGAACGACCAACGGCGGTTGTACCTGCAGGCCCCGCACCGGATGTGGCACGGCCCGCACCTGATCGACCATGGCGTCGAGCTGCGCCGTCGCGTTCACCGATGAACGAACCGTGAAACGGGTGACCGAGGCGTACTCACGCCACCGATTCCCCTCGATCCTCTCGAGGTCGGCCCGCACCGAGGCGAGGTAGGCGTCGGGGTCCGCCAGCGCCGGAGCCGGCAACACTGCGGCGCCCATCGTCGGTGCTGCCGTCGTGATCCGAGCGACGTAGGTTCGACCGGGCGTCCAGCGGAGTGCCGGCCACGCCATCACGACAGGGCTGACTCCACCCCGGAGGATGCCGTCCGCACCGTGGCGAATGCGCACCGGGACCCGGTCGCCCGTGACGAGGTCGTACACGACGACGACGTCACCACCGTCGACCGGGAGGTCGAGCACCCGCACCGGTTGGTCAAGTTCGAACACAACCGGGCCGAGTGCGGAGAACCCATCGGCTCCGTCGAAGACGTCGCTCACCCCGAGACCCGGGCCGAGCTGGCGCTGCAGGGATTCGGGAATGACACCGCTCGGCACTCGAACACGGCGACCAGTGGGAGATGTCGCGTCGAACTCGGTGAACTCGTCGCTCGGATACGGCAGGGCACACGATCGCACCGCCGCAGCGGCGCACGCCGTCCGGAGAGGATCAGACTGCGTCTGGGACTGCAACTGCGACGGCACCGGGGTGCACGCTGCGGCCAGAACGGCGATCCCGGCGACACAAGCCGACCACATCGCTCGACGCGCCCGCAGTCCTGGTCGGCCGGCGATCACTGCTTTAGGTCCACCGGGCTCACCGGTGACGCCCAGCATCGACGTTCAAGCGCCTGCAGGCGGGACCGAACCGGGCGGTGGGGGTGGAGCGACTGCGCCGGGCGGCGGCGGAGCAGCCGGAGCAGGCGGCGGCGAGGCAGCCGGAGCAGCCGGAGCAGGCGGTGGCGGGGCAGCCGCAGCTGCTGCACCCGGAGGCGGCGGGGCGGCTGCCGCAGTCGCAGCGCCGGGGGGCGGCGGAGCGGCAGGTGCCGAACCGGGAGCCGTACTGCTCTGATTCAAGTTGATCGGGCCGGCGGACTCGATCTCGTAGATCCAGCCGATCAGTTGCGCACGTCGCTCTGCGATGTCCGCTGGCGGCCGACTGGTCGCCTCGAGGTAGGCGAGCAGGCCGAGGTCCTTGAGGTATCCGTCGACCGGCTTGGATCCACTGGTGACACCCGAACCCGACAGAGCACTGTCGGCCTTGGCCATGGCCTGATCCGCCGCCGCCTTGGCCTTGTCGAGGAATCCCATCTCAACCTCCGTGGTGAACGTGCCGGGCCCGCTCAGCGGAACCAAACCCGGGCAGCGGAACAGTAGTGGCGCGCTGGCAAATCGGCTACCGACCCGGCCGAGGACGCTCAGGCCGTGGGCCTGAGGCGATCGTAGATGCGACGAAGCTCGGGCATGAACCAGCTCTCGGTGAACTCCGCGAATTCCGCCTGGTCGTAATGCACGCCGTCCGGCCGGAGCGACCTGTCCTCGACCCGGTCGGCGAGTGCGGAGGCCAGGTCGAGGACTGCTGCGGTCCCCGGCCGGGAAGCGGCGACCTCGGCGAGGAGCTCGTTGAGGCGCGCAGTTCGCTGCGGGTCGTACTGGCGGCTGACGTACTCGTTCCGGCCGTCGTCGGACTGCGATCCGAACGGCGGGGTGTTCACCAGCACGACGAGTGCTCCGGTCGATGCGAGGACATCCACCGCATCGGTGAACTCAGCCCGGATGAAGGCATCGATCGCCGGATCGCCAATCGCACCCGCAGTGCCGTCTGCGAGTACGGAGTCAGGAAGTTCCCACACCGAGGACATGAGCAGGGCGACGTCGATTCCCCCGGCGTCCACGAGCGTCGGCCACAGCGTCCGCCAGTCCCGGCACTCCTCCCGGGGACGGATCACGACATCCACCCGGGACTGCTCGAATCGACTCACGCCGCAGCCGAGAACGACGTCTCCGGGCGAGAACGTTGCCAGCCCGGCCCGAATCGCGTACGGGTAGAAGCCGACCCCGGCCGTGAGCACCGTCGAATCACCGAAGACGGCGACACGCATCGGCGGCGGCGTGGCTGGCCCTGACGTCGGAGGTGCCGCCGCCGGAGGTGCCGCCGCCGGAGCCGATGCTGCCGGAGGTTCGGGGCCGGTGGCCTCCGCTGATGTCGAGGCCCCGTTGCCGACCTCATTGAACTCGGCGAGTGCCTGCTCGAAGTCGATCTGCGTCTCACCGGTCGATCCGGGCAGCGGCAGGATGATGGCTACGAGGACCGTCGCCGTGGCGATCGCAGTCACCCCGACGCCCCGACCCGAGGCGGGCCAGACACTGCGCCGGACGGGTCGCTCGAGCCAGCGGAACAACGCAGTGGCGATCACCATCGTGGTGCCGATGGCCAGGCACGTGGCCCAGACGCGGGCGAGGTCAGGCCAGGTCTGCCAGACCGTGAGGTAGATCGGCCAGTGGATCAGGTAGATCCCGTAGGACCGCACCCCGATCCAGCGCAACGCCCAGAGACCGCAGAGAGCAGCGAGCGGTCCGGTCGGCATCGCTACCGCTGTGATCACGACACAGGACAACACGGCGTAGAACGCAAACCCGCCCCGATAGAGCCACCACGTGTCCTGCGGGAGGCTCCACCACCACCAACTCTGCACGGCGAACGCCACCAGTCCGGCGAGCGGAAGACCGATCCGCCAGAACCGTCGGGCGACCAACGCCACCCTGACCCGGTCAGATGAGAGGGCCACTGCGAGCAACGCTCCGAGCAGGAGCTCAGCGGCCCGCGTGTCGGTCCCGAAGTAGATGCGATCGTCGGACATGTCGAACACGAACGGCTCGAGCACCGAACACACCGCCAGAACGGCGAGCCCGGCGGCGAGACGACCCGGTCGATTCGAACTCCACTTCCACAGGGCCAGAATCAGAACCGGGAACAGCAGGTAGAACTGTTCCTCGATGGCCAGGCTCCAGAAGTGGAGCACCGGAGACGGCGCAACGAACAGGTCCCTGTAGCTGTCCCCGGTCAGGATGAAGTGCCAGTTGGCGACCTCGAACAACGACGTCAGGAGGTCGCCGCGCATGCTGGCGCGTTGGGCAGCAGTTGCGACGAACGGGGCGAACAACAACGCAACCGCCGCCAGCACGACCAACGACGCCGGCCAGAGCCGCCGGTAGCGGCGGGACCAGAAGCTGCGCAGATCCACTGTTCCGCTTCGACGGTGCTCGTGGAGCAGCAGCGTCGTGATCAGGAACCCCGACAGTGTGAAGAACGTCGACACCCCGAGGTACCCGCCGATCATCCAGTCGAAACCGGCGTGGAACGCCAGCACGGCGATCACCGCCAGTGCCCGCAGACCGTCGAGCCCGGGCAGGTGGTTGATCTGGGCCCGCGCCGGTCCCACCAGTCCGACGAAGTCCTTGGTGGCACGGTCGACGATGAGCATGAGAGGGGTCAGGTGTCGGGATCGGACCGTCTGGACCCGGGGGAAGTCGGACGGAGCGGCAGGTGAACTCTAGAGTTTCCCACAGTCGTCCGAGTGCAGCGGGGCACGGGGCGGCTCGCTAGCGTGCCGCCATGAGCAGCTCTGCCGGACCCGTCAACTTCCAGATCCTCGGCGACGTCGTCGTCGTGGACTTCGACGACGGAAAGGCCAACGTCCTGACCCACGAGGTCCTCGGGCAGCTCGAGGACGCCCTCGACGTGGCCCAGGCCGACGCCCGGGCGCTCGTGATCGTGGGTCGTGAGGGCAAGTTCTCGGCCGGATTCGACCTGTCGGTCATGACCGCCGGCCCGGACCAGGCCCGGGACCTCCTCGCCCGCGGCGCCCGGCTCGGGCTGCGACTGTTCGAGTTCCCGATCCCGGTCGTCCTCGGCGTGACCGGCCACGCGCTCGCCATGGGCGGGATCCTGCTGTGCTGCGCCGATGTGCGCGTCGCCGGTGAGGGTGCATTCAAGATCGGGCTCAACGAGGTGCGGATCGGGATGCCCGTCCCGAGGTTCGCCGTCGAGATCTGCCGGAGCCGACTCACCCCCGCGGCGTTCACCCAGGCGATGCACCTGGCCATGATCTACGACCCGCAGACCGCTGCGGTTGCCGGATTCGTCGACGAGGTCGTCCCCGTCGCAGAGGTCCGCGACCGGGCCCTCGAGGTGGCGACCGAGCTTGCGTCGTCGCTGCACCTCGGCCCGTTCCGGATCACCCGGACCAACACCCGTGGTGCGACTGCGGCCAGGCTCCGTGATTCACTCGCCGAGGACCTCGGCGAGTTCACCGTCGAGAGCTGACACCGGCGCCAGCCGGCGAGGAGACCGGCGCCAGCCGGCGAGGACACCGGCGCAGTCGCTCAGGGGCGGGGCCTGCCGACGCAGGGCTCGAACCGGCAGACGTTGAGCACCTCGCCCGGCGTGGCGAAGAACGCCTTCTTCTGGGCGATCACCGCCTCCTGTCGACGCACGTCACCGTGCGGGTCGATGCACGCCGGAACACTCTGAGCCGCACCGGGGGCGCTGCACTGCGCCTCGTACTCGGGGCTCATCGTCGGGGTGATGTTCCCCTGCGGCGGCGGCAGCGTGCCGAAGTACCAGTAGTAGAGCGCCGAGCCGGTCGCCGGGAACTTCCGGATCGGGTTCAGGCCGTAGAAGTTCAGATCCTGATTGCGTCGCTGGCCGACGGCCACGCCGCTGTCCGCTGCGGACCCAGCAGCATCGGGGATGCCGAGGAGCGGCGCCACGTCCGCAGGCAACTCCGGTGTGTACACGGGGATGTCCAGCGTCCGGGCGATGTTGTCGGCGGTCACGGTGGCCACCTGATGGTCTCCGAAGGCCACGGTCATCAGGACGTCGTGCTTGGGGGTGAGGTCGTAGTTCCGTGTGGTCAGGTGCTGGACGTATCCGCCGGTCTCGCCTCGGTCCCAGAGCATCTGCAGCAGTCCGAACCAGATCTGCTGGACCACAGGGCTCGGGTACGCCGCTTCCATGATCGTGAAGTACTGGTCGAAGTCGACACTCCGGTTGAGCAGCGTCGAGTAGTTCATCCCACCGACCCCGAGGACGGCCTTGGTCCAGTCCTGGGAAACGGCGGTGGCCGCACCACCGATGATGGCTCCCTGGCTGTTGCCGTCGTAGAACGCCTGGTCGGTGTTCAACAGGTTGGCGCCGCCGGTCTGGAAGTTCGGATCGGAACCGAGCCCGTCCTGCTCCAACATGAGCCGTGCGAGGTAGAGCGTGTTGAGGATCCCCTGCTGCAACCGGTCCGGGATCGACGGGAACGTACTCAGGTTCCCGAGCACGCTCGCAACGTTGCCGATGTCGCCTGCGGACATCCCGATGGAGTCGGTGCCGCAGTACACGGCGTTGAGCGCCGCCGCGGTGATCTGGGTGTTCTCGGCGAAGGCCTGCCCGCTGGTGCCGAGGAGACCGTGACCGAACACGACAGGGAGCGCCTCGCCACTCCGACTGGCCTGTTCCGGGACCACACAGGAGAACGCCGCCGTGTACGTGCCCGCGGCCTGCGGATCACCGTTCAGCGGGTTGAAGACCATGCGCGAACCGGGTTCTCCACCCTTGTCGAGGTAGAGCGGTACCTCGAAGGTGCCCGAGACCTTCCTGGCGACACCGGCAGAAAGGCCTTCGGTGGAGACATCGGTGACGGTGAACTTCGGTGAACCGCCGTCGAGTCGACCCATGGCGTCCTCACGCATCGACAGCAGGCGCCCCGCCAGCGTGTCGGGCCCGGCGACGGTGAACTCCCAGGCGAGGTACAGGTTCGATCGGTCGACACCGGCCTCTGCCATCCGGGTGAACATGAAGTTGAACTCTTCCTGGCGATCCCTGATGCGAGGGTCCTCGACGATCTTGTTGTCGCGGAGCGTCTGGAAGATCATCGAGGCTGGTTTGGGCACGCCGTTGGTGCCGTACATCCGCCGGAATCCGACTGCGAACCGGTGCGTCTCGGTGAGGGAGAACGACGGCCGCAGGATCAGCACCTGTTCGTCGGGGCTACCAGCGCGCTGGTCGAGTTCGGCCCAGTGTGGGACCAACTGACCGGAGTCGAGATCGACGATCACCGTCGCTGATTCCGGAGTGGTGGAGAACTCGATGTCGTACTGCCCGGGCAGCTTGGTCAGCTCAGCGTCGAACTCGGGGACGAACAACAGGATGGGCGTGTTGGGACTCCAGCCGTCGTTCTGGTTCCACGCTGAAGGATCGAAGGTCACCCCGTCGACGTTGGGGAGTTGCCCTCCGGGCAGCGACACGAGGCGGCCGGTTCCGGTTCCGGGCTGCTTCTTCGTGTAGAAGTCCGTCGGGAACGGAAGCAAGCACTGCTTGGTGGTGAGGATGTCACACCCGGCTGGCACGGACGCCAGTTCGGAGTCCAACCGCTGCTGTTGTTCCGGGGTCAGCGGGGTCGGTGCGGGGGCCTCGAGCTGCGGCTCGACCGAAGCGACCTCGGTCTTGGTCGGGTTGCCCTTCGAGATGTCGCCACTGAACTCGGGCTTGGGTGGATCGGCTTTGGCACACGCCGCAGCAGCGAGCACCAGGGCGCACGCAATCGCCAGGAGTCGAGAACGGTTGGTCACGGAGTCCCTCGTGGTTTGGCCAACGGATGCCGGGCGACCATAGCCGTGGCACCCCAATGCGCGGTAACCACCGCAGCGGCGCTCCTGCGGCGACGACAACGTGCTCTGGGTGCTCCGGGATCTGATCCGAACCGGACCGTCTTGTCCGCCGTCAGCCGGGCCGACGACGGGAACGCCGTCGGAGGAGGATCAGCACCAGGAGCGTGAGGAGCGCCGCCACGCCGGTGGCGACGGCCACGGCCTGGTTGGCCGTGGCCTCCGTGGGGGCCGACGCCACGGGAACAGTCGGCTCGGGGCGGACCGGCTGGATCCGCTGCGGTTCGTGCTGACGTTGCGATGACGGAATCGGATCACCGGCATCACCGGCATCACCGGCATCACCAGCATCACCAGCATCACCAGCATCACCAGCATCACCAGCATCACCAGCATCACCAGCATCACCAGCATCGGCCGGGGTCGTTTCGCCGTCGTCGACAGAATCGTCGACAGGGTCGGTCGTCTCGACCCGCACCACGGGGAGTTCGTCGGTCAACAGCGCCTCGACGGGTGCGTCATCGGTGAGCTCACGGCGCGGACGTTTGGGGTCGTAGGTCATGGGTGTTCTCCTGCTGGACTGAGTTGAGCGCTGTCGGCGTCGTGAGGTGCGCCATCTGGCGCCGCATCGGCGGGCGGCGCCGAGTCGACCCCGGGAGCAAGGGCGTGGCTGAGTGCGTCAAACTCGAGCACTGCGGCCGAAGCGCCGTCGCGGGTGAGCGAGCCGATCGGGACCGACTGGGCCGCGGCCTCGGTGACCGCAGCACGCAGGCGCACCGGAGGGTCGAGCACGAGATCCGGATAGGTCTCGGTGAGTTGACCGTGCCAGTACGACGCATCACGTGTGCGGGCGAGTCGACTCACGACGATGCCGGCCACCGCCGGTCTGCCGTCCCGCCGTTCGGCAATGCGTTCGACGTTGCGGAGAATCTGCTGCACGCCGTCGAGACTCCACGCCGAGGGCTCCGCCACGATCAGGACCCGATCAGAGGCGAACAGGGCGTTGACCGTGAGCAGACCGAGCGACGGTGGGCAGTCGATCAGCACGTCGTCGTAGGCGCTCGCCACACCGTCGAGGGCGGCGGCGAGTCGGTCCTGGGCACCGATCAGGTCGGTGGCCATCTGGTGTTCGCTCTGGGCCAACCGGGCCGAACTGGGTGCGACATGCGGGATGGGACCGTCGCCCTCGGGCCAGCCGGCCGGTTCGATCACCGATCGGATCGAACCGGCGGCGTCGGTGTCGAGCGCGGCCGCGATCGTCGATGCAGGGTTCCACACGCCCAGTCCGGTGGTGGCGTTCGCCTGAGGATCGAGGTCGACCACGAGCACCTTGCGGCCTCGGGCGGAGGCAGCAGCGGCGAGACCGAGGACGACCGTGGTCTTGCCGACACCACCCTTCTGGTTGACGACTGCGGTCACTGCCATCAACACACGCTAGTCCTGTGCGGCGCAGCGGGACGGCCCGAACGTCGCGTACGCAACGTGTCCGTGGGCGCGTCTCGTCAGCTGACGGTTGACTCGCCAGACTGGTCCAATGCCTGAGCTCCCGGAGGTCGAGACGATCCGGCGGCAACTCGAACCTGAACTCCTCGGGTCGGTGATCGTCGATTGTGCGGCGTTCGATCATCCGAAGTTCACGCCGGCGCACCTCGCCGTGGGTCATCGTGTCGTCGGGATTCGACGTCGGGGCAAGTACCTGCTCGTCGGTCTCGCTGCGGTGGGTGCGGCACCTGATCCCACGCACGAACTCGTGATCCATCTCGGAATGACCGGCCGCCTCTGGATCGAACCCGACGATCATCACGCTCTCGAGGCCACCGACCAGCCCTACCAGCGTGCGCGCTGGCGACTCGACGACGGTCGGACGATGGTGTTCAGCGACGTCCGTCGATTCGGGCGGATCGCCGTCACCGTCAGAAACGATCACAGGGGCCTGAACACACTGGCGCAGATGGGCCCGGAGCCGTTCGACCCGGCGTTCCAACCCGAACCGTTGCGGCGGGGGGTCAATGCCAGCCGCCAAGCGGTCAAGACCCAGTTGCTCTCGCAGCGACTCGTCGCCGGGCTCGGGAACATCTACGCCGACGAGGCGCTGTGGGCGGCCCGGGTGCACCCCGGGGCGCGGCGGATCACACGGGCCCAGGCCGAACGGCTGAGCGAGACAATCCGGGAGGTCCTCGCAGCGGGGATCGCTGCTGGGGGGACGACGCTCCGGGACTACCGCGACGCCTCTGGCGCCACGGGTCGATTCCAGATGCAACTCCGTTGCTACGGACTCGCCGGCCATCCGTGCGAGCGGTGCGGAACTCCTCTGGCGAGAACCGTGATCGACGCCCGTTCCACGACCTTCTGTCGCACCTGTCAACGCCGCTGAATCGGCGGATTCCGGCCGCTGCTCGGTCAGGGGCCGCCCGTTGCGACGTCCGGGCCAGAAACCGCACTTGCTGTGTAACGGTCCGCGCGCGTACATTTCTGTTCTGTTACGAATCGCGCGAGATTCGTCAAAGACAGTCCCCCTCCGTCATGGAAACGTCCGAGAACGTCACCTCTCCAACCCGACCAAGGTCGGACCGGGCGCATCCCGGACCGCGCGCGATCCGGTTCTCGTCGAGCGACCAGCCCTCACCGAGCAATCGGCAGAGCGCAGCTGAGGCCGATGAGCTCCCACCGGCGGGGGTAGCGATGAGGTCCGGGGTGTCCGTCGTCCAGCAACTCCTCGCTGCCGTGATCACCGTCGCGCTCATCGTGGTCGCCGCCTCCGTGCCGGCCCTGGGTCAGAACGGCGGCGACTCGCTCGAGGACCTCCGCACCCGGCGGAGTCAGGTGCAGTCCCAACAGGCGTCGCAGGCGGCCGAGGTCGACGCCCTGCAGGCATCTGCCGCCGAAGCTCAATCAGCGCTCGCCGCCGTGAACGCCCAGGTCAACGCCCAACGCGATCGCGTCGAGGAAGCGGAGCGGGCGGTCTCTCAGGCGGAGAACGAACAAGCCCGGGCCGAGGCCGCCCAGGCTCGAGCGCAACAGGAACTCGACGTCATCCAGGCCGACCTCCGGGACGTGGCGGTCGACTCCTACATCGCCGCCGGGGCATCGGCGACCAACCGTGTCGTGCAGACCGCCAGCGCCGACTCGGCCAACGAGGCCGTTCAGATGCGAGCCCTGCTCGAGGTTCGAGCCGGCGACCAGCAGGATCTGATCGAGGACTACCGCACCGTCCAGGACGACTTGGCGTTCCAACGTCTCGAGGCCATCGCCGCTGCGGAACGGGCCAGGGAACAACGGGAGATCGTCGCCGACCGACTCGCCGAACTCGACTCCGCCCTCGCCCAGCAACGCTCCTTCACCGATCAGGTGGAAGCCCGGGTGGACGCCGCACTCGCCGAGGCCCAGTCGCTCGCTGCAGTCGACGCCGAACTCGCTGCGAGCATCACCGCACGGGAGACGGAGTTGGCACGGGCCGTGGCCGCTCAACGGGAGGCCGACGCCGCGCGGGAACAGGCCCGAGCGGCTCAGGACCCTGCGTCCACCAGCCCAGCCCCGTCCACCCCGGACGCCCCGCAGGCGCCATCGGGACCAGTGACACCGCCGCCGGTCACCGGGAGCGGCGAGATCGTCGAGGTCGGAGGGATCCGAATCCATCAGAGCATCGCCTCCAACCTCGCAGCCCTGCTCGGTGCTGCTGCGAGTGCTGGCGTTCCCCTGAGCGGGAGCGGCTACCGGGACTCGGCGAGGCAGATCGAACTGCGCCGGCAGCACTGCGGCTCGAGCGCCTTCGCCATCTACCAGGCGTCACCGTCGTCGTGCAGCCCTCCGACGGCCCGGCCCGGCAGCTCGATGCACGAGCGCGGCCTCGCCGTCGACTTCCGCAACTGCAGCGTCCGCTCGACCGCCTGCTACCAGTGGCTCGCCGGGAACGCAGCCCGCTTCGGGTTCTTCAACCTGCCATCGGAGCCGTGGCACTGGTCGACCACCGGCCGCTGAGTCACCAGCATCAACGCATCACTGCGTCACTGTGGTGGCTCGTCGAGGAGCGTCAGATCGGCGTAGACGATCTGGTCCCCACCGAGTGCCCGAGCTCGGCGCAGTCCTGCTCGTGCCGCAGCGAGGATCTGCTCGGGGTCGTCACTCACCGAGGAGTGCGTCAATCCGAACGACCGTCGGCACGGTTCGGTCTCACCCTTGCGAACGGAATCGAGGAGCTCGCCACGGACCACCTCGAGCACCTCGACAGTGCGGCCCAGAGTGAGACCGCTCCACGCCACGGCGATCGTCGACTCGTCGAGTCGTGAGCAGGCGAGCACCGAAGCCGGCCCGAGGGGATCCGGGTCCGCCGACAGTGCCAGGGCGAGGACGGCAACGACGGCCTCGGCGGCGGCGTAACCGGCGTCGGCTGCGAGGCCGGTGATGTCATCGACCCCTCCGAGGACGAGCACGTAGTGATCCCCACGGCGAGCGAACGAGTCGAGCGTGCGGAGGAACGCCGCCGGGCTCGACCAGGAGGGTGGGGAATCCTGTGGTTGCGGCTGTGGGCCGGCCTGCGCCTCGCCGGTGGCATCGGTCAGGTCGACGAACGGACCCGTGTCTCGTTCGTGTGACAACGAGACGGCATCGCCGGGCACCGGTGCGTCGCCGAGCGTTACGGCCCCGGTCGGTGTCGAGAACCCGGCTGTTGGCGAATGTGAGGTGACAGTGCCCTCTCCGACGACGAGGTCAGACGCCGGGTCCAATCGGGCACCGAGATGCATTGCCAGCCACGCCACGCCGTCGACCGCAGCGGGATCGATGCGGACCACTCCCCCGTCGGACTCCAGCGGCGCCGCAACGTGGAGGAAACCGATGCCTCGTCCAGCAATAGCCACCGGCACACAGGCGGCCTCCAACGGGCAACCGGGTCGATCCGACAGCCAGTGACACGCGTCGATCCGACGCGAGTCCTCACACGTGATCGCGGTCGCCTGGCGCACCGCTGGGCATTCGTCGACGGTCGGAACCGGACACACGTGCGGTGCGGCGTTCGCTTCGGTAGGTGGTTCCTCCGCAGCACTCCAGTGCGGACGCAGAGGTGCCAGTCGGACCTCGACGGCGGCACCGGGCACGAACCCGGCGAGGGACCGTTCAACGGCGCGGGCGGCGTCTCCTGCACTCCGACTCCGGGCCAACAGGTCCGCTGCTGCGAGTCGGATCGCCGGATCGCCCGCCGATCGACCCGGAGCAGAGAGCCGTGGCAGCGACGGAGGCGTTGCGGGCGCCGCCGAGGAACCCGGTTGCTGCACCGACGGAGGCGTTGCAGGCGCCGCCGAGGAACCCGGTTGCTGCACCGACGGATCGGCGTCTGCTGTTGGGGAGGGCGGAGCCGCACTGGCCGGTTCGATCGAGCCCGGCGAGGAAACCGCGGGCGGCGCAGTCGGTTTCCGGGCGCGACCTGACCACACGGCGACCGCCACGGCGATCGCCGAGAGCACCAGCGCCCCAGCGGCCAGCGCGACCTCCACGTCCGCGAGAGTACCGGGGATGCGATACCCACCGACACGGGAGCTGGTCTCGGCCCTGTGCTCGGCGCAGAGACGGCGCTGGTGGCTCGCACGTGTTCCCGTGTCGGCCCGGGGACGAGCGCTGCGGGTAGATGTACCCGATCCTTGGACAACGGGCGACTCCAACCCCTACGCTTTCGTCGTTCAGGGGTGACGGAGACATTGAGGCTCTCCGTCTTGAGCGGGTGGAGATCCCCATGAAGTTGACAGCGAAGACGATCGGAAGCCGCACTGTGAGAGTAGCGGCCATTGTCGGGTTGTTGGGAACGACACTGGTCGTGGCTGCGCCTTCGACCAGTGCCGCTCCGGTGACCAAGACGCTCGGTGCGACGTGTGAAGGGGTCGACCCGGTCAAGGACGGGGCTCTGATCAAGGTGCTCGACCCCTCCGGACGGATCTCCATCCCGATCGACGTCAGCGTCGACGCTCCCGCCACCCTCCTGCCCGAGCAGGCCGACGTGCCGGTGAAGTACGGCTTCTCGGTGACACTCGACGGCAACACGACGAAGTCGATTCCGGCGTCCATCCCCTCGGTGAACATCAGCAACCTCAAGTTCGGCCTCGCAGTGAGCGGTCCGACCGAGACGAAGTCCCTCCTGAGCCCGCCGCTTCCCGCCCAGGACCTTCCGGTGACGGCCGGCCAACCGGCCTCGATCGCCTTCGGACCCTTCGACGGGGCCTTCACCGGTATTGGCAAAGGTGGAGTGATCAAGGTCAGCGTTGCGGAAACCGCCTTCACGATCAAGGTCAATGTCGGTGGCGAGCAGACCGTGAACGTCAAGTGCTTCGTGCCCGGTACTGCATTCCGGTCCAAGGTGAAGATTCCCGGATCACCCGACATCGCCCAGCCGATTGAGGTGAACGCTCAGCCGTCGGAGAAGGTGGCGGTGGACGTGCTCGGTCAGTTCACGACTGCGACCAAGGACGACAAGGGCGTGCTGCGTGAGGTGGATGCCTCGAGCTTCAAGGTGCTCGATGGCCCCGGGGCCATCGTCAACGGCAAACTCGAGGTCACCGCTGGAGCAGCGGGGTCGATCACAACGGTGACGTGTGAGGTCTGCTCCGGCTCGCTGCCCGGAGTCAACGAGGTTCAGACCCTGCTCGTCGACTCCGACACCCAAATCTTCCGCAAGGGCATCGGATTCACCCTCAAGGTGGGTGATGCGGTCTCACCGGTCATCCCCATGGTTCCTCCGATCATCCCGTTCCCGAATCTCCCGCCGGTGGCGCCGCCCTCCAATCCCGACGCCCCAACTCAGCCGACTCCGTGGGAACAGCAGGCCAACAACTTCATCCTTGCGCCACACGAGATGCCCACACCACAGGAGGTCCAGACGGCCCTGGAGCTCACACCGGGCATCGGCCCGGGCAACGTCTCGGTGACACGGGACCCGGCGAGCGATCCGCCGCCCAGCGGACCGGATCGACCGAAGAAGTGGGCCTACCGGATCGAGTTCATCGGTGCGCTCGCCCAGACCGAGTTGAAGGAGAACCAGAAGGTCAAGGTCGGCACCTGGTACTCGGTGTTCCCCCAGGAGGTGCTGAGCAAGATCGTGGCTGCGGCGAGCAGTCTCGGCGGCGGCGGTGACGAGGGCGAGGGAGGCGGCCCGACCACCACCACGACACCGGAGCAACTCCAGGCCAAGATCAACCAGCTCCAGGTAGAGGTCGATGCTGCCCTCGATGAGCGCCAGGTCGACGTGGCACTGCAGAAGAAGATCGAGCAGGCACTCCTCGAACTGCAGAAGCCGGATGTGCAACAAGCGGCGCTCAACTTCATCAACAGCCTGTTCACCGAGGCCCCGGGCATCTCGGTCGCAACTGCTGGCGAGGCGCCAACAGGAATCTGCACCGAGGCCGACATCGATGTCCTCGTCGCCGGCGACCCACTTGTTGGGGGTATCAACGAGACCTCCTCGCCGTCCGGGCTCGGGGGAACGAAACTCGCTTTCACCGGCTGAGCCGGTCGGCCTCCGTCTGACTCGTCACCCCGTCCGTTAACCTTACTGGGTGACGAG
>VGBZ01000020.1 GCA_016870275.1 Actinomycetota bacterium | reverse complement strand
ACCCCGGACACCGCCGTCACCGCTCCGCCCGGCGATCCGGGCGGCGATCCGGGCGGCGGGAGTCCCGGGAACGACGCCGGCGGCGGGGCGACGCCCTCCACCGCGCCGGTCCAACCACCATCGGGGGGCCAGTCCCCCGGACCCACCACGACCGCCTCCACCACTGCGGCACCGGATGCCCAGCGCCCCGCCTTCGGCAACACCTCGGCAACGCCGACCCAGCTGTGCGACGTGGTCCAGCAGGGCTGGGCCACCACCGCGAACCTGACGGCGTTCGTCACCGACAACGTCGGCGTCACCTCGGTCACGGCCACGTGGTCGGGCCTCCCCGGGTCCGGCGTCCAGCTGGCCAGGACGGCGGGTTCGAACTGGACGGGCACCATCGGGCCGTTCAACGGCGCGGTGCCGGCCAACCAGTCGGTGAACCTCACGATCACCCTGACGGCGCGGGACGCCGCCGGCAACACCGCCACGACCACCACCGGACCGGTCCGCGTGTTCGACGGCGGCCTCTGCCTCTTCTGACCACCGCCACCCCACGACCCGCCATCCCACGACCCGCCACCCCACGACCCGCCCGGCCCACGACCGCCGCCCTTTCCAGCACGAGCCCGAGGAGCACCCGAGATGCAACGAAGGTCCCGCACCGTCCTCGTCACCGCCGTCGGTGTCGTGGCGGTCCTCGCCCTCGGCGTGGCCGGCGCGTTGGTGGGTCGCTCGTTCGCCGCACCGGCCGACGGGGAGACGGCCGTACCGGCTCCCCGGACGTTGGCCGACGTCGTGGCCCCGGTGGCCGAGGGAACCGACCCTCCCCCGGTGGAACAGGGCCGGCGCCTCGCCGGCGGGGAACTGCTCGGCACCGAATCGGTGCCCGAACCGGACGAGACGTCCGCGTCCGGCGACGACGAAGGGGTGGACGAGGGGACCTCGAGCGCGGAAGGACGGCTCCTCGCCGACGCCGCGCTCCCCCCGGGCACCCCGTCGGACGCCTCGCTGGCCACGGCGCTGGCGGGCGCCACGCCGGAGCCCGGCACGAGCGTCCCCGGTCCGGGCACCAGCGGGTCGGCCGCCCCCGGGGAGCCGGACGCCCCCGCCGAACCGTCGGAGGAGCGGCCCTCGGGCGACTCGCTGGGCGTGCGGATCGTCGATCCCTGCGCACCGGACGGCGACGCTCCCCCCGTCGACGCGGGCTGCCCCGAGGGGCTCCGCTCGGTGGTGGTCGCCGACTACGCCCTCGAGCCCCTCGAGCCGATCGCGCAGGCGGAACCGCTCGCACGCGAGGACTGGCCCGCCGGGGTGCCCGCGTTCCTGTTCTGCCCACGGGCCGAGGTCGGTGCCGGGGAGATCCGCTTCGGGGTGACGGCCTCCACCCCCGGCACCGCGACCATCACCGTCGAACCCGCCGACGGCGCCCGCGCCGCTCCGCCCGGCACGCAGCGCACCTTCACGATCACTGCCACCCCGGAACAGGTGTCGACGTGGGGGGCCGACTTCGAGCCCGACGGCCGGGTGGAGCTCGACGCCCGGCCGCACCTGTGCACCACGCTCTCGGGCCTCGGTGACTCCACCAGCTGGCGGTACTCGGTGAACTACGTCGACACGTTCGGCCGAACGGCCGCTGCGCCCGGCGGCTACTTCCGCATCGCGTCCCGCTCGGCGATCCCGCAACCCACCGTGCTGCCGCTGGGCTCCGGCCAGGCCTTCGTGTCCGCACCGCACACGGGGTCCACCAACGTCGCCATCTCGATCTTCACAGGCATGGGCCACGACGAGCCGTGTCCGCTGCCGAGCTCGGAACGGATCAGGAACCGTGCGCTGCGCCTGGGGACGCTGACCAACGACACGTACCCCGTCAGCCCCTCCTACCTCGCCGCGCGGGGCTTCGACAGCGAGTACACCAGGGTGTCCACGGCCCGGTTCGTCGTACCCCCGGGTTCCGACGTCCTCGTGTGCCTGCTCACCTACGACGACGCGAGGTCCGCCGCCGTCGGGCCACAGTCCGTCACCTCCCTCCGGCTGCGGGCGCCGGGGGCCGCCCTCCCATCGGCCACGCTCGAGTCGGTGCACCTCGCCGGGCGGGTCGGCGAGGGGGGCCTGGTGGTCCGGTCGTACCGGGGCACCGGTCCGGTCGCCGTGGCGTGCCTGGGGAGCTGGGGCGGTCCTCGACCGGGGGTGAACCTGAGGGAACTCGACGAGGCCCTGTGCGAACCCCCCAGCGACCGGTACGACCCCTACGCCTGGCCGACCGTCGGGCCGGTGATCGACCAGCCGTTCGTGATCCGTACCGCGGTCACCCGTGACGGCCGGACGTTCACCAAGAGCACCGTGCTGTCGGGGGCGAAGGCCCGGCGCTGCACCGAGCGGGGGTGCGTCGTGCCGGCGAGCGCCACCTACGAGGTGCCACTGCCCACGGGCCCGGTCCCGTCGGGGTTGTGCGGCTCCTCGTTCGGCCCCTGCGATCCGCCCACCACGGAGCGGAGCCTCGGGGTGGCCCGGATCAGGGTGGACTGGTCCACCCCCGCAGCGGGCTCGCCCGGACGATGGGAGGTCTCGGCGCCGGTGACCGGCTGGCCCGAGCGCAGCGCCACCCCGGTGCTCGACTGGCTCGTGGAACCCGCGATCGAACGGGGCGGCACCGCCGGGCCCGGCCTGCGTGCCGACCTGGAGGCCGATCGGCCCGTGAACTGGTCGGTCACCCTGACGGGATGCGACCGGCCCGGGACGACCCGGACCCTGACCGCCACCTCCAGGCCCTCGTTCCGGATCGCCTTCGACGACCTGTGCCCCGCCACCGACCACCTCCTGGAGGCGACGCTGACCGACCCGACCACCGGCGCGTCGTCCACGTGGAACTCCACCACGGCCCCCTACACACCCGGCTGGTGGCCCGGCGCGTCGGTGCGGGTGCCCGCCGATCGCATCCCCGTCGCGGTGTACCTCGTGGCGGGCGCTCCGACGGGCGAGGTGGCGGGGGTGATCGGCCGTGGGCTGTGGGCCACGGACGCTGGGGAGGTGCTCGTCGACGATCCGTGGGCCGGCCGACCCCGCGAGGTGAACTGGGCCGACAGCCCCGAGCGCGTCTCCTACGAACGAACGCAGAGCTGCGACACGCTGGCGCTGGACCCGCGGACCGGCCTCCGGGGTCACCGCTGGGAGTCGTTCACCAGCCTCGAGGTGGGTGCCGCGCCCCTGCCGGTCAGAGGTTCGGCGCAGCTGTTCCTCGCCAACGGCACCAAACGCGCCTGCACGGTGAACTACGACGTGTTCCGCATGCTCGAGTCCGAGGTGTCGGGCACCGTGTCCGGCGAGCAGTTGCGCTCACCGGGCGACGAGGTCCGGATCTCCTCGGGGCCGGAGGCGGAGTTCCCGCTGACGTTGATCATCCGGCGCACCCCGGGAGGGTGACCCGCCACGCTCGCTAGGGTGCGACGGTGACCACGACCGTCGTCGACTCCCCCTCCGCCCTGTTGGACCTGGTGGATGCCGATCTCGGCACCACCGGATGGGTGGAGGTCACCCAGGAGCGGATCGGCCTGTTCGCCGACGCCACCGGCGACCACCAGTGGATCCACGTGGACGTGGAGCGGGCCCGGGCCGAGTCACCGTTCGGCGGGCCGATCGCCCACGGCTACCTCACGCTGTCGCTGGTCAACCTGTTCCTGCCGCAGCTGCTCGAGGTGCGCAACACCTCGATGGGCGTGAACGTCGGCCTCGAGCAGGTGCGGTTCCCCTCGCCCGTCCCTTCCGGTGCCCGCATCCGGGGCCGTGGCCAGGTGGTGGCGGCGTCGGAGGAGAAGGGTGGCGTGCAGGTGGTGGTGCGCGTGAGCGTCGAGGTGGAGGGCCCGGACGGCGAGGTGGCCGCGAAGCCGGCGTGCGTGGCCGACACCATCAGCCGATTCCTCCCCTGAGCCGCTCGGCCGGCGGCGGGCGCCACCTGCGACCGCAGCGACGGACTCAGCAGAACGATTGCGCCAGCTGGGCGAACGTCACCACCGATGCGGCGGTCACCTGCCATCGCTCGACGCCCCGCACCAGGTCGGCGGAGAAGCGGTAGCCCTGCGCGGCGGGGACCGTGGTGCCGTCCACCCGGAACTCTGCCCGGGCCGTGTCGTCGGAGGTGAATCGGACGTCGGTGACCACCGGGGTGGCACCGGCACACGGCCCGCGTGACGCCGCCTCGACCAGCGGCGCGAACTCCGGCGCCGCTGCGGTCGAACCGTTCACGAAGGGCAGCCGCTGCTCCAGCGTCGGCGCAGCGGCGAACACGACCCCCACGGCCTCGACGACCGACCTCCGCGCGGCCTCCGCGTCCACCGGCGGGACCGGTGCGGCAGGAGGTGTGGTCGGCAGCACCGGCACCGGGACGGCGATCCGGGACTCGAGGGCCGCAACCTGGGTGGTGAGGGCGTTCGTCCGGTTGCGCAGGGTCACGACCTGGGACACGAGCGCCCACACCACCAGGAGCACCCCGACGACGACCCACCACGACACCCGCAGGCCCGTTCGGCCAGGACCGTGCGTCGGCGGGGGCGCACCTGCGTCGCCGGCCGGCGGGGTCGGCGACGCCCCGACGCTGAAAACGCTCACACGGCACCTCCCCCGGGGGAACCCGACCGGTAGGTCGCGACCCGCCGCGATCGTACGGGCACGGCCCGCCGGGACTCCGACCGATCCGCGGGGACGCGTACCCATTGCCGCACCCGCTCCGGGGTGATTAAGTCATCGGCGAACGCCGACCACGGCGACGTCGGGAAGGAGCGAACCCGTGCCCATCCGGAAATCCGCCGTCGGTGCCCTCGCAGCCCTCGCCGCCCTCGGCGTGGCCTGCTCACCGGCGCCCCCGACCACTCCCCTGCCGCTGACGGGGTGCTTCAGGTCGCTGTTCGATCCTGGTCGGGTCACCATCGAGGTGTTCGTGGAGGACGGCCTGCCGTTCTGGCAGGAGTGGACATCGGCCGGCTGCAACGGTTCCGTCTCGGTCGGACCGCTGCGCCTCTATCCGAACCTCCCCACCGGCCCGGAACGGCAGGCCTTCTGCGAGGCCCTCTTCCCGGACGGCAACCCCGACAGCGGTGAGATCGGTCTGAGGCTCGACCCGCCCCAGGAGTGGATGACCTGCTACGTGTGACCGGTGCCGCGACCGGGGCTGCCGACTCGCTCCCGCCCGGGGTGGCAGACGACACCCCCGCACCGGGTTGGCCGCCAGCAGTTACCGCTAGGTAACCTCGCCGCTCCACTTCGAACCGGAACGACCCCAGGGGGACCCATGACCGAGGCCGTGATCGTCGCCACCGCCCGTACGCCCATCGGCCGCATGGCCAAGGGGTCACTCAAGGACATGCGTCCGGACGACCTGTCCGCCCGTGTCATCGAGGCGGTACTCGACAAGGTGCCCCAACTCGACCGTACCCAGATCGAGGATGTGCTGTGGGGCTGCGGCCAGCCCGGTGGTGAGTCGGGCCACAACATCGCCCGTGTGTCGGCGGTGCTCGCCGGCCTCGGCGACGTGCCCGGTGCGACCGTCAATCGCTACTGTTCGTCGTCGCTCATGACGATCCGCATGGCCGCCCATGCCATCAAGGCCGGCGATGGTGACGTCTTCCTCGCCGGGGGAGTCGAGACAGCGAGTCGATTCCCCTTCGGCATGGCCGACGGACCCAAGAACCCGATCTTCGCCGACGCCGAGGCCCGCTCGGCCACTCGCGCCGAGGGCGGCGCCCCCGTCTGGGAGGCCGCCGCTGGCCTGCCCGACATGTACCTCGCCATGGGGCAGACCGCAGAGAACGTGGCCCAGTACGCCGAGGTCTCCCGCCAGGATCAGGACGAGTTCGCAGTGCGCAGCCAGAACCTGGCCGAGGAAAGCTTGAGCAACGGGTTCTGGGAGGCCGAGATCACCCCGGTCGAGACCCCAGACGGAACTGCGTCCACCGACGACGGCATCCGACCGGGAACGACCTACGACAAGGTGAGTCAACTCGCCCCGGTGTTCCGGCCCGACGGCACCGTGACCGCCGGCAACGCCTGCCCGCTCAACGACGGTGCCGCCGCCGTGGTCGTCATGAGCGACACCAGGGCCGAGGAACTGGGCATCACTCCCCTGGCCCGCATCGTCTCGTCGGCCGCAACCGGACTGAACCCCGAGATCATGGGCCTGGGCCCGGTCGAGGCGGTCCGCAAGGCGCTCGGCCGTGCCGGCATGAACGTCGAGGACATCGACCTGTTCGAGATCAACGAGGCGTTCGCCGCCCAGGTGCTCCCGTCGCAACGACAGTTGGGCATCCCGATGGAGAAGCTCAACACCCGCGGCGGTTCGATCGCGCTCGGCCACCCGTTCGGCATGACCGGGGCTCGCATCATGACCACCCTGATCCACAACCTGCAGGAGTCCGACGCCACCTTCGGCGTCGAGACCATGTGCGTCGGTGGCGGCCAGGGCATGGCCATGGTGGTCGAGCGCCTCAGCTGAGCCGCTCGATCCGGTCAGCGAGGCGGCCGATCCGGTCAGCGATACTGCGTCAGCGCCGCGCTCAGCCGGCGCCGTAGACGGGGGTGGGCGACTCGGCCTCGGCCAGCAGGTCGGCCACGACCGGGCCGATCTCCGCCGGGTCCCACCGGGCGCCCTTGTCGAAGCGCGGCCCGTGCCGGAAGCCCTCGGCGATGCCGATGATGCCGCCCTCGACCTCGAACACCCGACCGGTGACGCCCGCCGACTCCGGCGAGCCGAGCCAGACCACCAGCGGCGACACGTTGGCCGGGTCCATTGCGTCGAATGCACCCTCCTCGACCTCGGCCATCATCTCGGCGAACGCCTCTTCGGTCATGCGGGTGCGCGCGGCCGGCGCGAGCGCGTTGGCCGTGACGCCGATTCGACCGAGTTCGGCGGCCTGCACCAGCGTGAGGCTGGCGATCGCGCCCTTGGCCGCCGAGTACGCCGCCTGGGCGATGGAGCCCATGAGTCCGGCGCCGGATGAGGTGTTGATGATGCGGGCGTCCACCTGCTCGCCGGCCTTGGACCTCGCCCGCCAGTAGGTCGCAGCGTGACGCGACGGTGCGGCGTGGCCCAGCACGTGCACCTTGAGCACCGCCTCCCACTCCGCCTGCTCGGAGTTGACGAACATGCGGTCGCGCACGATGCCAGCGTTGTTCACCACCACGTCGAGGCCGCCGAAGACGTCGATGGCCAGTTGCACCATCTCGCCTGCAGCGTCCCAGTCCGACACGTCGTGAGCGGAGATCACCGCCTCTCCCCCCAAGGCGACGATCTCGTCGACGACCAGTGCCGCCGGTGTGGCTGACGGATCCGAACCGTCCTGGGCCACACCGAGATCGTTGACGACCACCTTGGCGCCCTGAGCAGCGAACTCCAGAGCGTGAGCCCGGCCCAGCCCCCGTCCGGCGCCCGTGACGATCACGATGCGTCCCTCACAGATTCCCACGCTCAACCACCCTCCGTGCTGACTCGACCGTCGTGGGTCTGAGTATGCCACCGTCTCTGACGATTCGTCAGATTCGCGCAGATTCGGCGGCATCGGCGTCGACACCGAGGAATGTCAACGGCTGATGAACAGTTCGTCCAGTACGTGAACGAGCCTCAATTGAGGAGTAAGGTCACGCTGAGTGGGGCAGTAAGAGAGTTCTCTGGAGCACGGACACCGTGGCCCGGCAACAGGGTTCGAACGAGTCCGGACCATCCACGACCACCTGACGCCGGTTCCCGAACCGATGTCGCCCCGAGGTGATACCCGCATGACACCAACACTCATCCTCATCGCCATCGTCGCAGTGACGCTCTTCATCGGCGTCGTTATTGGCTACCGAACCGGGATCGCCGACGGCCGCCGCCTCGGTCGCTACCAGCGCCAGCAGGGCTGGGTCGAAGATCTCGAGGCGGCTCTCGCCGACACCAAGCACACAGCGCAGGACACAGCGCACACCGACTGACCGAGCCGTCCGGCATGCGTCGGGCGAACACAGAGTTGCAGCCGAGCGGACGCACGGTGCGCCTCGCTCCCCGTTAGGGTTCCGGCTGTGCGGTTCGGCGTCACCATGTTCGCCACGGACACCTCTCTGGGAGTGGCCGATCTCGCGGTGCACGCCGAGCAGCGAGGGTTCGACTCGGTCTGGATTCCCGAGCACACTCACATTCCGACGTCACGCCGGACACCACCGCCGACGGGTGACGCCGAGCTTCCCGAGGAGTACCGCCGCACCGTCGACCCCCTCGTGGCACTCGCCGGCGCAGCCGCTCGAACCGAACGAATTCATCTCGGCACCGGGGTCATGCTCGTCGCCCAACGAGACCCGATCGTCACGGCCAAAGCAGTCGCCACCCTCCAGAACCTCTCAGGCGGCCGCTTCGAACTCGGTGTCGGATTCGGGTGGAATGTCGATGAGATGGAGGATCACGGAGTCGAGCGCAGCACCCGGCGAGCGCATGCCCGGGAGCACCTGTTGTGCATGCAGGCGCTCTGGCGCAATGACGTGGCCTCTTTCGATGGCGAGTTCGTCCACCTCCCACCGTCATGGGCCTGGCCCAAACCCGAAGTCCCGGTTCCCATCGTGATCGGTGGGGGAATCGGGCCGAAGATGCTCGACCACCTCGTCGAGTACGGCGACGGATGGATACCGATCGGCGGATCGGGTCTCGCCGACGCCATCCCCAGATACCTCGAGGCGCTCACACAGGCGGGGCGGGATCCGGCGGAAGCACGCATCGTTCCCTTCGGCACTCTGCCAGATCGCGCCAAACTCGAGCACTTCCAACAGATCGGAGTGACCGAGTGCGTCTTTCGCATCCCGTCGGGCACGGCCGACATCGTTCTCCCCATCCTCGATGAGCAGGCATCACTCGTTGCGGACCTGCGAGGCTGAAGCCGTGGAGGCCGACGACGAACTCCGGGCCTGTTACGCCCGACACCGGCGGCTGCACGAGGCCGCCGACTGGGTCGGCCTGGCAGATCTCTTCACCGACGATGCCAGCTACCTGGACTCGGTCTACGGCTGGTCCCACGGTCGGACGGCGATCCGGAGTTTCCTGGCTGAGTCGATGCAAGGGCTCGACGGATGGTCGTTTCCGATCCACTCCGTTGCCTACGACCCGACGACCTCACGAATCCTGAACCACTGGTCGAACCGCCTCCCGGGAACCCGGCCGGACGGAACGTTCTACGAGGTTCCCGGCGCATCGGTACTCACCTACTCCGGCGATGGCCTGCTCAGTTGCCAGATGGACCTCTTCGACACCCGGTGGATGCGTCGGGAGATCGAGGCCTGGATCGCCGATCACGACGGCCAGCTCCCCTATCCGGAGCCGACGCCATGATCGTCAGCCGCAATGTCGCACAATCGGGGAATCGCCCCGCCCCAACCGCCTCGATCCGAGCAATCCGCTCCGAGCACACCGAGAAGTGAGGAGTTCCCCAACGTGATGGACCATCCGATCCGGCCGGATCACAACAGCGACGACAGCGACAGCGACGGCTTCCGTCCCACCCCGAAACAGATCGGCGTGCTGGTACTCGCCGTGCTCCTCGTCGTGTTCATCGTGGCGAACGCAGATCCGACCCCGATCAACTTCGTGGTCACCAGCGTGACGATGCCGTTGTGGATCGTCCTCGCTGGCACTGCGGCGATCGCATTCGTCGTCGGCCTGACGTTCGGCATCCGTCGGACCAAACGTCGCTACCAGAAACCCTGACCCACTCCCTGTCGGTTCTGCACCCGGTCAGAGGCCGGATCAGGCTCGGGTGGTCGCCGACCAAGGGACCTCACGGTCGGTACTCGGTTCCCTCGGCAGGCCGAGCGCCTGCTCACCGAGGTTGTTCCGGTGCACTTCATCGGTACCGCCGCCGATCCGCGAGGCGAACTGGTTGATGAACTGGTACTGCCAGAACCCGTCGCCCTCGGCATCGGCCCACAACATTCCCTCCGGACCCTCGATGTCGAGCGCCAGACCAACCCGTCGTTGGAACGCCCGGGTGAAGAAGTTCTTGAGCAGCGATCCGTGCAGCGCCAGATCGTGTCGGCCCTGCATGACTGCAGTCTGCGTGCGCCAACCCATCCATCGGAGGACGAGTTCATCGGCGTAGACACCGGCGAGGCGTTGACGGATCACCGCATCGCTTGTGACCCCACGGCGACGAGCGAGCTCCAACACCGCCCCGAACGGAGTTGCCTGACCGGCACCGGAGATCATCGAACTCTCGCTGCGCAATGTGGTCCGGGCGACCCGCCAGCCATCGCCGACATCGCCGACGACGTGGTCAGCCGGTATGCGGACATCGGTCAGGAAGACCTCGTTGAAGTGCGCCACGCCCTGCGCCTGGATCAGCGGCCGGATCTCGATCCCGGGACTCTGCATGTCCACGATGAAGAAGGTCAGTCCCTCGTGCTTGGGGACGTTCGGATCCGTTCGGGCCACGAGGATTCCGAAATCGGCGAACTGGGCATTGGAGGTCCAGACCTTCTGGCCGTTCACGATCCACTCACCACGACCGCCCGATCCCGTTGCAGGCGATCGTTCCGCTCTCGTCGATAACGACGCCAGGTCCGAACCGGCGCCCGGTTCGGAGAACAACTGGCACCACCACTCCTCGCCCGACAGGAGTGGTCCGAGGTACCGGGCCTGCTGGTCCGGGGTCCCGTGACGCATGAGCGTCGGGCCGACGAGCGCCTGAGCGGCGGTGATGAACCCTGACGTGGCGTCGTAGCGAGCGAGTTCCTGATTGAACACGACCTGCTGGGCCGGCGTCCCACCTCGGCCCCCGAACGCAACGGGCCAGGTGATCCCCGCCCAGCCCTCCCGGAACATCAGTGCCTGCCACTCCCGACAACGGAAGCGGTACTCAGCAGCGACCTCCTCATCGGTCGATGCACCGTGGCGGGACCAGTCCGAGTCATCCCCACGCCGCAACGTCGCGTGCTGATCGAGGAACTCCCGCACCTCGGCCCGGAATTCTGCGAGGTCCGCCGTGTCGTCAAAATCCACGATCGGATCGTAGGTCCTCGGGGTGGAACACGTTCCAGTTCGTCCGTCGTCGGTCACGGACCAGCAGCGACACCTGCAGAGATCCACACCCGCATCAGCGAGGATCGACGACCAACTCCACGAGTGTCGCCCCGACCCCGTGCAACCGGTCGAGCACCGTCGACGCCGCATCGGGCGAGGAGCCGAGATCGTCGGTGAGCCTCTGGAAGAGCCACCGACGGGTGACCAATGCACCCTCAGCGCCGCTCGTTGCGAGACCGAGCAGGTCGACGACGTGTCCAGCGACAACGTCCGGGGCGAGCGACTCCCCGACCGGATCGGGAACAGTTCCAGCAACGGGGAGCACCAGCGCATCTCCACCGTCGATCCAGACCCGGAGCAGCCCGGGAACCAACTGGGACAGATCAGGCAGTTCGCCTCGCAACACCATGACGAACTCGCCGGCAGCAACGACGGCAGCCGCAGCGAGGGCTGCCGCCCAGCCCGATGGGGTCGCCAGGATCCGGTGACGCAGGCCGAGGTCTTCGAGTTGCGACCCGACGTCGCCCGCCCACGTGTCGGCGGACTCTCCGGCGATCACCGCGTCGAGACGCACCACTCCGCTGAGCGCACCGGCGAGACCAGCCACCGTCGAGACCGTCGAGCTGTCCGGATCAACCACGACGAAGGTCAGGCCGGTCACGATGTCGCCGGCGGAATCCACCGATCCGACCGATGCCGGGTCAAGGAACCAGCCGGAGAGCTGCTCGCTCGCCTCGGTGCTCGGGTCGTCCTCGCTCATCACCCGTTTCCTGATTGACGTCGATGCGCCGACGGTCCCATCATCGCAAAGCGGGAGAGCCGGCCGGTCCGCTTCGAGAGCGAGAACCGGCACGGCTGCTGCCCGGGTGTTCCCACCCGATCAATCGGCAGCACCGGGCGTTACTCAAGGAAAACCATCAACGTGACCAGCGATCCCCGGATTACATGCGTTCGATGATCGTGACGTTCGCCTGACCCCCACCCTCGCACATGGTCTGCAGTCCGTATCGACCGCCGGAGCGCTCGAGTTCGTTCAGCAGCGTCGTCATGAGTCGCACACCGGTCGCTCCGAGCGGGTGACCGAGAGCGATCGCACCTCCGTTGACGTTCACCTTGGAGAGATCCACATCGAGCTCCTTGGCCCAGGCGAGCACGACGGAGGCGAACGCCTCGTTGATCTCCACCAGGTCGATCTGGTCGAGCGTCATCCCGGCCTTCTCCAACGCCCGACGAGTCGCAGGGATCGGAGCGGAGAGCATCTTCACCGGATCCTCCCCGAGCACAGACAGGTGGTGGATCCGAGCCCGGGGCGTGAGACCGTGGTCCGCAACCGCCTGTTCCGAGGCCACGAGCAACGCAGCTGACGCATCGGAGATCTGGGACGCCACCGCCGCTGTGATCCGACCGCCGGGACGGAGCGTCGCCAACGAAGCGATCTTCTCGGGGTTCGGTTTGCGCGGGCCTTCGTCGACCGACAGGCCACCGAGCGGGACGATCTCACGCTCGAATCGACCCTCACCGGTGGCAGTGATCGCCCGGCGGTGCGACTCCATGGCGAAGCTCTCCATGTCCTCCCGTGTGATCTCCCACTGCTCGGCGATCATGTCGGCACCCCGGAACTGACTGATCTCCTCGTCGCCGTAGCGAGCCACCCAACCCTGTGAACCCGAGAAGGGGTCGAGGTCACCGAACTGCTCGGCCACGAGCATCGCCGAACTGATCGGGATTCGGCTCATGTTCTGCACACCGGCGGCGACGACGAGGTCCTGCGTGCCCGACATCACGCCCTGCGCAGCGAAGTGCACCGCCTGTTGTGACGAGCCGCACTGGCGATCGACCGTGGTCCCGGGAACCGTCTCGGGCAGGCCTGCGGCCAGCCACGCCGTGCGGGCGATATCACCTGCCTGCGACCCGATCGTGTCGAGACAGCCCATCACCACGTCGTCCACCGCCGCCGGGTCGATCCCGGTTCGCTCGACGAGAGCCGAGAGCGTGTGGGCACCCAGATCGGCCGGATGGATCTGCGACAACGACCCGCCCCTTTTTCCGACCGGCGTGCGAACGGCGTCGATGATGTAGGCCTCGGCCATGAATCCTCCCTGGGCTTCAGACACCGCCTCCGACGGCGGTGCGGACCTCTGCACGCTACGGGCGGTGGCCGCTTCGGGCAGAATCACGGGGTGACGTCATGGCGTGCCGAGCAGTTCGACCTCCTCGCTCCCACGGTGCTGGAGCGTTGGTCCAGATTCGGCGGCCCTGACCAGCAGTGGTTTCCCAACCTCGTCGGAGTGGAGGTCGAGGAACTGCGGCGGGACTACGCCCGGATGCGGCTCCCGTGGCGAGCGGAACTCAACCAGGCGACCGGCCTGATGCACGGCGGGGCGATCGCGACGCTGATCGACACCGTCGTCGTACCGGCGATCGGCACGGCCTACGACGACCGACGGATCTACTCGACCATCGAGATGTCCGTCCGATACCTGCAGCCGGTCCGACAGGAGGACCTGGTGGCCGAGGGCTGGGTGACGCGCCGGGGAACACGAGTCGTGTTCTGCGAGGTAGAGGTGAGGACGGCCTCCGCCGTCGTCGTGGCAACGGGCGACCTCATCTACATCGTGGGCTCCCCGCCCGATGTCCAACGGGACGAGCGCCGGGACGAGAACACCGGCTGAGCGACCACGGACTCGGCGCCGGGGTCCCGTTGAACTCCGGCTGAACCCGCCATGGCGCGGACCTTGCCTCCCCGTGTTCGACGCGCCACCATATTCCGAACGAACGGGGGCGAGCGTGCGGCGAACAGCGGTACTGGCAGTGGCGGGAATCGTGGCGGTGCTCGGGGCGTGCACCATGCAGCCGCCGCCGGTGGAGCCGGCCGTCCCCGAGGGCGACGACCTCGTCGGGATGAACGAGCTCCAGTACCTGGGGACCCACAACTCCTACATCGTCAAGCCCAGCGTGGGCCTGCTCAACCTGCTGAAAATCGGCGCCAGCCTGTTCCCCGACCTGGCCGGCTCGGGACTCGACCCGGCGCAGCTCGACTACAGCCACCGGCCCCTCAGCCAGCAGCTCTCATCCGGCCTGCGCACCTTCGAACTGGACCTCTTCGCCGATCCGGAGGGCGGGCGCTTCGCCAGCCCGCTGGCGGCCGAGCTCCTGAACGAGCCCTACCCGACCGGCGTCGACCAGCCCGGAACGAAGGTGCTCCACATCCAGGAGATCAACTACCTGTCGACGTGTCCGACGCTGGTGGCCTGCCTGGGCGAGCTGCGGACCTTCTCGGACGCCAACCCTGCGCACCTCCCGATCATCGTGAACCTCGAGATGAAGGAGGACGCCCTCCCGGCGCCATTCGACGTCACGCCGATCACGCCGTTCGACACCACCCAGCTGGCGGTGGTCGAGTCCGAGATCGCCTCCGTCCTGGGGGACCGACTGATCACGCCCGACGAGGTCCGCGGGGACGCAGCGGACCTGTCGACCGCGGTGACCACCACGGGGTGGCCCTCGGTCGCCGATGCCCGCGGCCGGTTCCTGTTCTTCGTCGACAACCCCGGGGCGGTCCAGGATCGCTATCTCGACCTGCACCCGAACCTGCAGGGTGCGCTGATGTTCACCAGCGCCGGATTCGGTGCACCCCACGCCGGGGTGCTCAAGGTGAACGACCCCGGCGACGGCACCGAGATCCGGTCACTCGTCGAACAGGGATACCTGGTCCGCACCCGGGCCGACGCCGACGTGGTCAACCCCAGCGTCTCGCAACGTGATCGGGCCCTGACCTCCGGCGGGCAGGTCGTCCACAGCGACTTCCCGAAGGGCGAGCCGAAGTTCGGCACCGGCTACGTGGTCGAGTTCCCGACACGTGTCCAGGCCCGCTGCAACCCGGTGCTCACCACACCGGAGACCTGCGGGCCGGCGGTGGCGGTCGAGCCCGCTCTCTGAGTCGCACCAGCGGATCGTCCGTCGGTCGCCTCAGTGGGTGTGTCCCTATTCGTGGGCGGAGGTTGCTTCGGGCGAACCTCCGGGCACCCTTGGACCCGTGGCGTACCCGACAGACCTCACCGACGACCAGTGGGAGCGCGTGCGCGAGCTCCTGTTGGAGCAACCGAAGCGGGGACGTCCGTACCCCGATGACCTGCGCCGCGTGGTGGACGCGATGCTCTACATCGCCCGCACCGGTTGCCAGTGGCGCATGCGCCCCGGGGACTTTCCACCGTGGACGAGGGTGTGGTCGCAGTTCCGGCGCTGGCGGGCCAACGGGACCTGGGCACACGTCCTCGCGGGCCTCCACCGACAGGCGCGCATCCGCGCTGGCCGGGAGCCGGACCCGTCGATGCTCGTGGTGGACCCCGCGCTGGTCCGGGGCGCCTCACACGGCGGGACCACGTTCCACAACCAAGGCGGGCCCTACGGGCGCACGAAGGGCGCCAAGCACACCATCGCCGTCGACATCACCGGACTTCCGGCAGCTGCTGTCGTGGTGCCCGCCGGCACCGACGACGGCGCCGCTGTCGAGAAGCTGGTGGAGACGAACCCGTTGGGCAGCCGGCTCGAGCTACTCATCGTGGACCGGGGCGTGAAGGCAGGCGCGCAACGCCGGTTGGTCGCCAACCGTGGCGTGCGCGTCGACCGTGTCGGTTGGGACGAGCCCCAGCTCGACGACAACGGACGGCGGGTGTTCCGCCCCATTCCGTACGCGTGGAGGGTCGAGGTCGCGCACGCCCTCGTCGGCCTGGAGTTGACCGACCCCGATCCGGAGTGCGTGCTGGGCAACGCCGAGCCGCTCCTCGCCGCGGTGGGCGCCGGCGCAACGGTGCCCCGGCCAATGGCCGACCACTCACGGCCGGGGGTGCCGGTCCCCTCGCCGGTGACGCTGCGCCCCACCCGCCGCGCCCGGGTCTGAGCGTCGGCTGCGGAGCGATCCGCGAGAAGGATCCGAGAGAAAGCTGTCAGGTTCCGTCCGTCGGATGCTCTGGACCTCCGAACGGCCCGAAGGGGGCCGCGAGGATCGGAGATCCGATGGAGACCACACCCACCACCCGCCGCCCGTCCGCCCGCCTGGTCCGCCGGCTGATCGTCGCAGCGCTCGCCGTCGTGGCGGTCGGTGCCGCCTCGCTGCCGCTGTGGGGCGGTTCCGCCTCGGCGGCCGGCTACAACAGCGGCGTCAAGTACGTCGACTTCCGCGACGGTGCGACCGCCTGCTTCGACGGCCAGGCGCTTCCGTGTATCATCGGCGCCGGCGCGGGAATGTCGAACACGATCTACGTCAGCCAGACCGAGGTCGACGGCGAACTGGGCTACACCGACGTTGCCGGAACCGCGACGGATCCTGCCGAGGTCTGGCTCGCCGCCACGCTCGGCGCCAAGTGCCGTGGCAGCTTCAGGCTCCACTCGGTGCGCATCGCCCCCGGCCACAGCGACCTCGAGGGCTGGGGCCTCGAGCCGGAAGCCACACGATGGGACGAGCAGCTCGACCCGCGTGAGTTCGCGGCCGGCTTCAAGACGATGTCGCACCGGTACGTGCCGATCTCGATCCCGATCGAGGACCTGCTCGGCGACTACACCCTGGACCTGGACGTCGACCAGCTGCTGCAGCAGGGCGAGGACCGGGTGAGCGATGCCGTCGACGCCGGCGTCGACCCCGAGGTCGCCCGTCGCACCTCGTTCGAGCAGACCTTCGAGATCCCCGCCCACGCCGAGGTGGTGTGCAACCGCCGGGGCCTCTTCGGTCGCACCGTCGAGCGGCAGATGCACGATTCGGCCACGCTGCCGCTGCGCATCGTCTGGCTGGGGCTCGGCGCCGAGGCGGGGGAGGAGTGGAGCGGCGACTGGCGTGACGCCCAGCTGCCCGCCCCCGATCCGGTGCCCGCGCCGCCGGCGCCGCCCGCCTCGTCGCAGGCCGTCGACGTGCCGCTCACCTCGGACACCTGGGTCACCCAGGCGCACCTGTCGGTGCTCCCCGACCCCACCGACGAGTGCCGTCTCCACCTGTCGGGCACGCTGGTCGCCAACGGCGAGACCGAGTTGTCGTACCGCTTCGTCGACCACCTCGGTCAGCGCAGCGACACGTACCAGACCGAGATCGACCAGACCTTCACGACCTTCGTCGACCACCACGTCGACCTGGAGCCCGTCGTCGTGGACGGAGGCGAGTTCGAACCCGGCCTGGTCGCCCCGCAGGAGCAGTCGATCGGCGGGCTGACCGCGAATCCCACCAACCGGGTCCAGGGCTACTACCGACTCGAGGTGCTCTCGCCCAACCCGCTGCTGTCGGCGGTGGCCGACTACAACGTCGAGCCGTGCATCGTCGAGGCACCGGCGCTGCCCGAGGGCGCACCGACCACGCCGACGCCCACGCCGACACCCGACCCGACGCCGCTGCCGACGCCGGTCGACGGCCTGGCGGGTGTCACCACGACCACGACCCCACCGAACCCCACGCCGCCCACCCCCGCCCCGCCGGGAGGGTTCCTGACCCGGTGATCAGGTCAGCGGAGCTGAGCCGGCGCGACGTCCGCTCAGCTCAGCCACCGCCTGGGTCCAAGTCAGCTGCGCCGCGCTTCTCCTGCGACACCTCGCGGAGTAGGCGCTTGACATGGGTTCTGCGCCCCAGGACCGGGCCCTCGACGCCCAAACCCGCAACATCTGCAAGTAGCTGCTCACCTGAGTGGGTGTGTCCCTATTCGTGAGCGGAGGTTGCTTCGGGCGGACCACTGGGCACCCTGGGACCCGTGGCGTATCCGACTGTGCCCGAGTCGCGCTGAGCGCTTCCGCGGAAGCACCCCCACCACACTCGGTGACACCGTGGGTACCGGATCCCACATTCGGTGACCGAAGCGCTTCCGCGGAAGCGCCTACACGGTCGTGAGTCGCAGGACGAGCGTCGCCACCGACATCACGAGCACGGCCGTCGGCGCAGTGAGGCCGTTCCAGTCACCGACGCGAAGATGGGCCGCCACTGCACCCAGGAAGTAGATCACCGCCCCTGACGCCGCAGCGATCCCGATCGGCGGCCACCACAGGCCCACCACGATCCCAGCCGCAGCGGCGCCCTCGAGGACGGCGAGACGCGGGAGCCACGACAGCGGCAACCGACACGTCTCGAACGTCTCGAGGCAGATCCGGTGCCGGCGCAACTTCATCCCGGCAGAGGTGGCGAGCACCATCGCCGTGACGCTCGAGATGATTACGACAACCATCTAGAGCACCTCACTTTGCTCCGCCGAGACGGCACCCATCTCCGGAAAGCGATCCCTCATCGTCTGCGGCGAACAGGGACACACCCAGTCAGGTCGACTCGGGGGCGTCGGGCGGCGCCACCACAGCACGCCCCACCTCGCAGTCGTCCAGCAGGTGGCACCAGCGGCACCAACCGCCGGCGGTGAACGGGGCCTCATCCGGCTCGACCGAAAGGCCCACGAGCTCCACGATCCGCTCGACAGCAGTCGAGAGCACCGCGCCCGTGATGGCGACGGCACGCGTCGCCCCGGTGCCGGCGGTGCTGAATCGGATCCGTTCCGGAGCGACACCCGAGTGGTGGCAGGCGACGAGCGCGACGAACCCGGCCGCCACGACGTCGTCGGCCCCGTCGGCGACCCTCGGCGAGTGCACGAGCAGCGTCGTCGGCGAGCGGCGCGAACCCAGCCGGGCGTCCCATCGGGCGACCAACTGCACCGCTCGCCCGGGGACGGTCACCCGCTCGGTCGCGCCGTCCCACGCCAGGTCCGAACGGCCCCGGACGGCGGTGAGGGCGTCGGCGACCCAGGCGAACACCGACGTACGGACCGCCGCGGTGGCCGACCGGTCGAGCGGTTCCAGACCGTTCGCCAGCCACGCCGGCAGGTCGTCGGCACCAGCCAGGATCCGGTCGAGCGCGGCATCGGGTGACTCCGACGGGTCCCGGTCGCGGAGCACCAGTCGGCCGAGCGTCCGGGTCGCGGTGATGGTCGTCAGGTCGCTCCACTGCGACGGCGCGGGGTGGGCGAACCGGGCCGCGCAGCGGCCGACCATGTCGGCATCACGAACCTCAATCCAGCCCGCGCGGTCCCGGGGCGGCCGGCCGCTCGCCCGGAGTCGGTCACCGAGCAGGTCGTCGAGCGATGCCTGCAACCGACCCCTCGCCGCGGCGAGCAGTTCGGCCCGCTCCGCCGGATCGGGGGTCACGGCCCGACCTCGTCACCCGGCGGCTCCCACTCGACCTCGTCGTCCGGATCTGCGAGCCCACCCGGGGTCGGCCCGGCCGTGGCCGCAGCGCTCGGACAGACGGCGGCGTGAGGGCACCACCGACACCATGGTCCCGGCGACTCCTCGGGCCGACGGCCGACGACCAGCTGCGCCCACTGCTCGATCGCATCGCCCAGGCGGGCCGCCGCCGATGTCAGCAGGCCGGTGTCCACCGGCATGCACGCCGTCGGCTCGTCCGGGTACCACCGGGCCACCAGTGACGGTGCGACCCCGTCGCGCCAGCCGACGAGCAGCGCGTAGAGCGCGACCTCCTCGACGTGGGCCGGCCGTGGCGCACCGGACTTGACCTCCACGACCACCCCCGGGTGAGGGGTCAGCACCCCGCCCAGCTCGACGTCGAGCTTGCCGGAGCACACGACCCGGCCATCGGCGAGCTGCGCCACCGCCGGGCTCTGCAGGCGCGGCCACCACGACCGCGGGACACCGCGCCAGGCCGCGGCCGCCGCCGCCAGGTCGTCGACGAACCCGGGGTCGGCCGAGGCCGCGGCGACGACCTGGTCGCAGGTGTCGAGCTCACCCTGGACGTCGAGCACCGACAGGAGCTCCTCGACCGGATCCACGATCGGACCCTGGGCCACCTCGAGCAGGACGAAACGGTCCAGGGCGACCCCGCGGAGCGCGGCCAGCCCGGGCGGGCCGGCGTCGGGCCGGGCGTGACGGGCGACCGCCAGCCGTTCGCACTGCTGCAGGTCCGCCAGCCGGCTCTTCGGCACCCGCAGGACTGCTCCCTCCTCGTGACCGTCGAGAAGTGCAGCGGCGGCCGAGGCTCGTTGCTCGAGCCGGTCGCGCAGGCCGGGCAGCGCCCCGGTCGCCGAGACGGCGAGCGCCGGATCCAGCACCTCCAGTTCGGCGACCACCTCGTCGAACAGCGCGCCGCCCACCTCTCCGTGCACCCCGGGAGTCTCCCACCCGACCGGGACGGCGTCGTGCGGATCGGGAACCGGCCCTAACCTGCCGGTCATGAGCGACGACACGACCATCTCCCCGTTGACCATCTCCGTCGACGCCTCCGAGCTCGACGACCTTTGTGACCGGCTGGGCCGGACCCGTTGGCCCGAGGCCGAGACGGTGGCCGGGGGAGATCAGCCCTGGTCCCAGGGCATGCCCCTGGGGATCACCCGGGAGCTCGCCGACCACTGGCGGGACGACTACGACTGGCGTCGCCTGGAACGACAGCTCAACGACCTCGGCCAGTTCCGGACGACCATCGACGGGCTGGGGATCCACTTCCTCCACGTCCGCTCACCCGAGGCCGACGCCCTGCCGCTCGTCGTCACCCACGGCTGGCCGGGCTCCGTCGTCGAGTTCCTGAAGGTCGTCGGTCCACTCAGCGACCCGGTCGCCCACGGCGGCGACGCCGCCGACGCGTTCCACGTGGTCTGTCCCTCCCTGCCCGGCTTCGGTTGGAGCGACAAGCCGACCGAACCCGGCTGGGGTGTCCTGCGCATCGCCGCGGCCTGGGAACAACTGATGCTCCGGCTCGGCTACGAACGCTTCGGCGCCCAGGGCGGCGACTGGGGATCGATGGTCACCGCCGCGCTCGGCTCCGGCCACCCGGAGCACCTGGCGGGCATCCACATGAACATGCCGCTGGTACTGCCCGATCCGGCGACGATGGACGACCTGACCGAGACGGAACTGGCATCCCTGGCGGCGTTCGACCACTACCAGCAGTGGGACAACGGGTACTCGACCCAGCAGTCGACGCGACCGCAGACGCTCGGCTACGGATTGACCGACTCGCCCGTCGGACAGATGGCGTGGATCGTCGAGAAGTTCTGGGCCTGGACGGACTGCGATGGCGACCCCCGCAACGCCCTGACGGCCGACGAACTGCTCGACAACGTGATGGTGTACTGGACCACGAGGTCGGCGGCGTCGTCGGCCCGGCTCTACTGGGAGTCGTTCAAGCAGCCCGACTTCTCACCGATCTCGGTGCCCGTCGGGTGCTCGATCTTCCCGAAGGAGATCTTCCGGACCTCCCGGCGGTGGGCCGAGCAGCGTTTCAGCGACCTGCGGCACTTCGGGGAACTGGACCGGGGCGGCCACTTCGCAGCGTTCGAGCAACCGGGACTGTTCGTCGACGAAGTACGGAGCGCGTTCGCTTCGATGCGTTGAGCGCCAGCGCTGCATGCAGGCCGACGACCGCCGGCGAACAGCGGTTCCCTCCGTTGGACAGAACATGAACAACATTCGGAAACATTGGACTTTGGATGTGGACTTCCCTACATTGACCAAGGTGCACAGCACCCGTGCACCGTTGCCGACCGGACCGACGGTCGAGAGGGCGAACGAGGGAGAGATCCAGTGAAGACACGTACCGCCAAGTTGGCCGTCATCGGACTGCTCGCAGCCATGGGACTGGTTGCGGGTGCTTGTGTCCCGCCGCCACCGCCAGCGCCCAAGAACTGGTCGCTCAAGGCGACGAGCATCACCTCGAACGACTCTCAAGACGAAGTCCGTATCTTCGGTGCCTGCGTCGCCATCCCGAACTGCGACGACGAGGCGTACCTGATCCACATCGGATTCAAGGTGACCATTGGTCAGGCCAACTCCGCCGAGACCTGGGTCGTCAATGGCGACAAGATCAACGGTCTGAGCGAAGGTTCGACCCGAGTGCTGTCTGGTGGCCAGCAGGCGCCGATCACGTTCAAGAACATCCAACCGCTCGACGTCCTCGACGTGTTCAACCCGAACAGCAAGCTGACCGTGTTCGGCACCTACATCTGGGCCGCAGAGGAAGACACGATCAACTCGCTCTCGACCGGCGCCAACGGCCTCGCCAACACGTTCAAGAGCGTGTTGAACAATCTGCTGGCCACAGCGACGTTGCCGAGCAGCGAGCAGGCGATCATCGATCTCGTGCTCAATGCCCTCTTCTCCAACATCGGTTCGCTGTTCAAGATCATCGTGTCGAACATCCCGTGCGCCGGCCTGTGCGACGACGTGCTCGGCGGTGCGGTCTACGTCGGCATCGGCGCCGGCGGAACGCTCGGCACCACGCTGAACTCGCTGCTCACAGGAGTCACTGTGCCGAACATCAACATCCCGCTGGTCGATGTTCCGCCGGATGTGCTTGGAGGCGGCATCTTCACCTTGACCGGGACGAAGAACTACACCCAGACGTTCACCGGGGCCGACGGCCAGCACACCTACTCGTTCCAGACAGGCCCCGCCTGAGTTCTCACCGATCTGGCCCCGCGTGAGCGGTGTCAGCGACCACAACCAACAACAACCGGAACGGCCCGGGCATCAGCCCGGGCCGTTTCGCGTGAGGACACCGAGCGGCTCGCTTCCGGAAGTCGCAGCGCTCGGTGTCACATGTCGGAGGGATGATCCTCGGGTGGTCGGCAACCCGCCAACCACCGCCAGAGAGGAGCCATCGATGCCCACCATCCAGCCCGAGGACGGCCAGCAGCAACCCGACACGTCCGATCCGGTCAATCCCTTCGAGGCTCTCCGCCACGTCGCCCTGGGGGTCGGCATCACCCGAGGCGGCGCCACGTTCGTCCCGATCTACCTCCCGGCGCTCGGCGGCCCGGCGAGCGGGTCGATAGGGACCGGGGACCTCGTGGACCTCACGATCGACGAGGCCTCAGAGGAGTCCGTGCCCTCGGTGAGCGTCACCAACAGCAGCGCCACCCCAGCGCTCCTCGTCGAGGGCGAGACGGTCAGTGGAGGCCTCCAGCAGCGCACGTTCAACACCAGCATCCTCGTCGACGCCCGCAGCACGCTTCAGGTCCCGGTGAGCTGCGTCGAAGCCGGACGTTGGCGAGGCGGACGAGCCCTTGACGAGGGGCGACTCCTTCGCCCCGACCCGGGTCCGCCGGGCCAAGCAGTCGAGCGTTTCCGAACGGGTCGAGTTCGACGGCGAACGACTCAGCGACCAGCACCTCGTCTGGTCCAGCGTCGAGGAGACACTTCACGATCGGAGGATCACCTCCGAAACGCGAAACATCGCCGACGCCGATGCTCTCTTCCTCACCGACCAACGGCTCGGAGCGGCGCTGGACAGCCTCGCTGAGCGGGGGCCACTCCCGGACCAGGTCGGAGTCATCGTGTTCCACGGCCGCCGCCCCGTCGCCGCCGAGATCTTCGGCTCGACCGATCTCCTCCGACCGCACTGGACTGCGATCGTGAGGAGCTACCTCATCGACGCCACCACGACCGAGGAGGGATCACCCTCACTCGATCGGGCGATTCGGTTCCTCCGCCGTATCCGCAAGGCCCGACAGGTCACGGCTCCGGGTGTTGGACTCGGAGTGGAGCACCACCTCCGCTCCGATCGGGTGTCAGGCCAGGCACTCACCTGGGACGGCACCATCCTCCACGCCAGCGCGTTTGCACTCGCAGCCTGAGTCTGACCGGCTCGACGGCTCACACCACCCGGGCGAGCGGTCGTCAATCGTGCGGGTACCGCGGGCGGGTGGACCCGCGGTACTCGCACCCACTCGTGCAGGTCTCGTGCACGACAACGCGACTCAGGTCGGGCAACACCGGGACGAGCCGGTCCCAGATCCACACAGCGAGATGTTCACTCGTCGGGTTCTCCAACCCGGGGATCTCGTTGAGGTATCGGTGGTCGAGAAGTTCGACGAGCGGATCAACCGCAGCGGTGATCTCAGCGAAGTCGCGCACCCACCCGGTCGGCTCGACGACCGGTCCCTCCACGTGCACGGCGATACGGAACGAGTGACCGTGGAGCCGTCGGCACTTGTGACCCTCAGCGACGTTGGGGAGGTGATGAGCGGCCTCGATCCGGAACTCCTTGAAGATCTCCACCCGTCTCACTCCTCGGCTTTCCCCGCTCCCGCTGCGGGTCGGTCCCGACCCATCCGGTCAGGGGATTCCCAGATACTTGTGGCTCTGGACACTGAGACGCCACCGAGGATGCGCCCGGCAGAACTCGAGCGCCCAGGCCGCGTTCTCGACGGTGACCACAGGGTCCGGATCGGCCATGGGTTGGACGAACCGGTACGCCACCTCCACGTGATCCCAGGTCGACGGATCAACCGACTGCGGCACGACGACCTTGAGCTCGTCGGCCCGTTCGACGACCAGATCCGCTCCCGCTTTGGGACTCACACACACCCAATCGACACCAGCGGGCACCGGAAGGGTTCCGTTGGTCTCCACAGCGACCTCCAATCCTGCGGAGTGCAGGGCGTCGATCAGTTCGGTATCGAGTTGCAACAGCGGCTCTCCCCCGGTGCACACGACGAGACTGCGCCCGCCGTCACCAAAGGAGCGATCCCAACACCCCGCTACCGACGCTGCGAGCTCGCCGGCAGTGGAGAACACCCCTCCACCGGGGCCGTCGGTCCCGACGAAGTCGGTGTCGCAGAACCGGCACACCGCAGTGGACCGGTGCTCCTCGCGTCCGGACCACAGGTTGCATCCGGCGAAACGGCAGAACACCGCCGCTCGACCGGACTGCGCGCCCTCGCCCTGCAGCGTGGGGAAGAGTTCCTTGACCCGGTAGGTCACGCCGTCGGCCCTGAGGGAGCGCCGGTGCCGTAGCGGGTCGGATCGGGCACGCCAGCGGCAGCGAATCCAGCCGCCCGCAGCAGACACGAGTCGCAGCGGCCACAGGCCGCACCGGTCTCATCCGGGTCGTAGCAGCTCACCGTGATCCCGTAATCGACACCGAGAGACAGCCCGAGCCTGATGATCGCGGCCTTGCTCAAGGTGACCAACGGTGCGGACACGCGCAAGGTCCGGCCATCCTGCACCGCCGCCTTGGTCGCCAGATTCGCCATCGACTCGAACGCCTCGAGGTACTCGGGCCGGCAGTCCGGGTACCCCGAGTAGTCCACGGCATTGACCCCGATCACGAGTCGAGTTGCTCCGAGCACCTCCGCCCAGGCCAACGCATGACTCAAGAAAACCGTGTTGCGCGCCGGCACGTACGTCGATGGGATCGCCTCAGCTACTCCATCGAGCACCTCGTTCACCGTGGCATGACGGGGAACCTCCCCATCGCCCGTCAGCGACGAACCACCCAATCGGGCGAGGTCGATCTCGAGGATCTCGTGGCGTATCTCGCTCCCGCTGCGACGGGCCTGCGCCGCAACCACCCGGCTGGCGGCATCGAGTTCGATGGCGTGGCGCTGGCCGTAGCGGAAGCTCAGGGCGAACACGTCACAACCCTCAGCGGCAGCCACGGCGAGGGCCGTGGCCGAATCGAGTCCACCGGAGACGAGCACGACTGCGGGTTCGCCCACGAGCCGAACCGTACCGCGACTGACCTCTGAGGAAGTCCGCTGAGACCGCTCGGCTCGTTTGGGACCGCTCAGCCCGTGTCTGACCGGTCAGCCCGGTGGGGGATCCACAGGCGGTCCGGTCGGAGGGCCGGCGGCAGGCACTCCCGGAGGTGGGGCCCCCGGAGTGGTGTCGAGCGGGTGAGGAATACCGAACTCCCGGAACATCGGGATCTGGTCGCTCGTCAACGCCTCGATCTGACCGACGGCGATCTCTGTCGGGTTGGTCGGGTCGTACCAGGCCGGCCAGACGTCACCGACCCGCGGCATGTTGGTCTGCGCCAACATGATGGTCTTCGATGACTCGAAAGGGACCGAACCGTCGAGCGGCTCGAGCCGGAAGTGGACCACGCTGCGCACGTAGATGTTGTTCACGACCATTCCGGTCGGCTGCACCGCCACGATCATCGCTCACGCCTTGGACCCGGTGGCCTGGAGTTGGTTGGCTCGCTGCTGCTTGGCCTTGGACTTGCCGAACATCCCGCTCCGGACGAGCCAGACGATCAGGACGGTGACCACCCCGAAAGCCAGGAACGTCATCAGGATCGGAACGAGGAACACGAGCGTCAGGTCACCCATTTTCTCGATCCTCCGCGTTGTGACCGACAGCCTCAGCGGTCGGCGTTGTGACCGACAGCCTCAGCGGTCGGCGTTGTGACCGACAGCCTCAGCGGTCGGCGTTGTGACCGACAGCCTCAGCGGTCGGCGTTGTGACCGACAGCTTCAGCGGTCGGCGGTCCGTTCGGCGACACCGAGGCTGCGCTGGATTCTGGCAGACACACCCGGAACGAGCGCCGAGATCTTCGCCACGGCGCGCAGTTCAGGTGGGGCAGCGAACACCTCGGCCGGCGCGTCCTCGATCGCCCGGATCACAGCGTCAGCGACGTCCTGAGGGCTCTTGGTTCTCACCCCAGGGGGGAGATCGATGTCATTGTCGGCGAACATCCCGGCATCACGGATGAAACCGGGGGCCACCAACGACGCCGACACCGGCGATCCCAGCAGATCCTGGTTCAACGAGAGCATGAATCCTCTCAGGCCGAACTTGGTGGCGTTGTAGAGCCGGGTGTTGGGCGTGGCGACGATGCCCGCCACGGAACCCACCGCCACGATCGCAGCGCTCGTTCCCTGCGCCAGGTGGTGCTGGGCGAAGGCGATCGCCATCTGGATCGGGGACCGCAGGTTGACATCGACCACGAGGTCGACGGAATCGGCCGAGACGTCCTGAAGGGGACCGTCATTGCCGATTCCGGCATTGAGGATCAGGACGTCACAGCCCAGGGAGTCCTCGATCAACCGATCGACATCGAGCCGGTCGGCGAGGTCGGCGACGAGCACTTCACCGCCGGTCCGGCCCGAGAGGTCCACGAGCAGCTCACGACGGCGGGCGGTCAGGACGAGTTCGGCTCCACGACGAGACAGCTCCCGGGCGATGGCCGCGCCGAGCCCTCCGCTCGCACCGGTGAGCATGACCCGGGAATGTCGAAGATCGATACGGGGGGCGTCCACGATCGCACCGTAGCGGCATCGGGCGGGTCGACTGCAACGATCGCGCTGCGGGTCGCTCTGCCCGGTGACACGGGGCGATCCCTGACCCACCATGTTCACGGCGTCGCCCGATGCTCCTCGGACCCCAGGTCCCGACCACCCGCCCGAGGAGAGCCCGATGACCGACCCCACCGACGAGCGTGCCGACCAGCGATCGCCCGACTGCCGACCCACCGATCACGTCACCCTACGGATTCCCCTGACGCACCCAGAGGTGCCCAGTGAGTGCGTGTGGGCCGTCCCGCTCGGCGAGGACCGCTACCAGATCGCCAACGTCCCGTTCCTCGTCCACCACGTCGGTCTCGGCGATGTGGTGGTCGCCGCCGAGGTCACTCCGGGCGAACTCGAACTCGTCGAGGTGATCCAGCGAGTTCACGTGGCGTCGTTCACCTACGAGCTGAACCGACACATCGATGCCGCCGACTTCGTCGACCGAGCGCGATCGATCGGAATCGCAACCGAGGGGATGGCCGGCCGACTCTTCGCCTCGAACGCCGCCGACCACGATGCAGCAAATCGGCTCGAGGGAATGCTCACCGAGGATGCCGAGTGGTTCGAGCGGTTCACCCCGGATGGCGAACTGTTGCGCAGTCACGGGGACGTGTTCGACGCCTGAGGGCCTCGCATCGAGCGGCGCTCCGCCTGGGAGTCGGCTCGGACTAGGAGTCGACGAGCTCGTGGGTGACCCGGTCCGCCAGGGTGGCTTCGACCATCGGTCGGCGCCACCCCCGGCTCCCCAGGAACGACTCGGCGATCAGAGCGCGCGGCTCGTCGCCGGCCTCGGCCCAGGCCGCAGCGCACGCCATCCACGCCTCTGTGGCCCGGGCGCTGGTGCCGTCGAGACGCGTGAGGCGGGCCGCTTCACGACCCAGAGCGAACGCCTGGCGGACCATGTCGACCCGATCCCCACCCACCGCCGGGGCCGGGTCGGCCAGGACGAAGCGCAGGTCTCCGAAGCGGTACCCCGGTGGGAGGACGAACTCGCTCACAACCGTGCCGGAACGATCCACATCGAGAGGGGCGAGCGCCATGGAGAGCAGGTCGTCAGCCCGGAGGACCCGCAGCCACTGTCGTCCGGCGTCGAGACCGAGCGCTGCTGGCTCGACATTGAGATGCACTCGCCAGAGCAGCGCATCGACGTCGGTGACCTGAACGATCGTTCCCGGTGGAGCGCCGAACACCTCGGATTGCCAATCCGACACACGAGCGGGGCCCGGGCGGACGTCGGAGTAGAGGCCTCCGTCGTCGATGCCCAACGCTGCGATCTGCAGTTCCTCAGGAGCATCTTCGCTGTCGAGGGAGTACGGCAGCGGGAACGCAGCAACGGCGCCTCTGGGAACGGGACTCAAAGAAGCTGCATCGAGGCCACCGTGACCGGAGTGTCCGTCGCCGGGGTACGCAGAGCGGTCCGCCACGAGGCGACGCCGCAGCCCACCGAGCGCCCGGGATGCGACCGACCCGGAGCACAGCACGCCGCTGATCGCCGAGGCGAACTCAGCTGCTGTGAGCGAATCGAGGGACTCGATCTCCCGGTCGGAGACTGCTGTCGCTGCTGCGTCGGCGAGTTCGAGCAGCGGTGCGAGAACCGGGTCGAGGAGGTGACCGCCCTCGACCAACGAGCACTGACCCAGCACGCTCACAGCGGCCGCTACCTGCACCAGCGCAGGTAGCGGCTGATCCCACGCCGCATCGCCGGCGAGGATGAGGCTTCCGATCCGAGCGGTGGCGAAGCCGGAGAACCACGGGTCCGAGGTGCCGGCCGAGCGACGGTTGCGCGGTGGGGCATGCGCTCCTTCGGGAGTCCCCCGGAGGGTGGGGTTGCGCCCAGCGACATCGAAGGCACCGGCTCGTTGCAGCCCGTCGATCAGGAAGAGCCCGCCCTAGGCTCCGAGGAGTCCGACGACGAGCGGGTGCCGGAGAACGACCTCGGGTCCGTCGACCAGGTCGATCAGGTTGGGTGGGAACCGGAGAGCCACGAGCATCCACGGCCGTGCGGTGTCGACCTCCCACGCCGACCCGTCCGGGAACACGAGCGCCGCCGAGCCGGCCGGGCCGGGACTCGAGAAGACGGCCTCGACGCCGCCATCGGGCTGCAACTCGACGTCGAAGGCACCGGACTCGGCGAGACCCGGATACTCGCCGTTCAGATGCGAGTCAGTCACACCCGGTCACCTCCCCCCGAACCGCAGCAGCGGTGAAGAGCTCGTCGAGGAAACTCCGAATCGATCCGATCCTGCGACTCCGGGTCTTGCGGACGGCCGGACCGGCATCGGGGATCAACAAATCCGCCAGTCCGGCCAGATGGAGTGCCGGCCAGGCCGTGGCCTGCGCCAGAATCGAACCCCGCTCGGGTGCAGGGAGCGATGCGGGCCGATGCTCCGGATACATCACGAGGGTGATGTAGCTCAGAACGGCAGAGACCAACCAGTTGGGCGGTGCCCCGGGCGATGCGGCCAACTCGTCGGTGATCCAGCGAAGAGGGTCGCCATCGTGTTGTTCGCCTTCGATCGCTTCAGGGTTCTGAGCGCTGGGATCACCGCCGTCCGAGGGTCCGAAGAGCGATATCGGGACCTGACCGCCGGAGTGCCCCTCTGCGAGGAACTCCTCTGCGAGGCGTGCGAGATCGCCTCGTGCGAGTTCCCGGCCTCGCATGATGGCCACGACGGCGTGTTGAGCCGCCCGGTACGCGTAGCCACCGGGGTTGCGCAGTGGGGTGCCCCTGACGTCACCGAGGTACGTCACCACGGAGAGGTACGCAGTGGAGAGCGCATCCTCGACGACCTCCTTCGACACGTCGTAGCGCCTCATCAGTTGCCGGCCGATCTCCTCACGTGACTCGCCGGTGAGCGCAACGAGTACCTCCGACGCCGGGGATCCAGCCGGGGACGACGCCGGGGATCCAGCCGGGGATGACGCCGGGGATCCCGCCGGGGATCCAGCCGGGGATGACGCCGGGGATGACGCCGGGGATGCCAGCCGGGGATCCAGCCGGGGATGACAGCCGGGGATGACAGACGGGGATGACAGACGGGGATGACAGCGGGGTCCCGGCTGCTTCGCCGGCTCCGGGCTGGTGGAGGGCTTCATCGGGCGTTGGCGACCCACTTGCGTGCTGGTGGTCTCGTGGCTCGGATCGGGTCATGTTCCTCGTTGGTGCTCCTGTCCTTCAGTTGCTCACCGCTCTGGTGCCGCAGTGCGACGGTTCTGCTGGCTCCGCTGTTGTTGCGAGACTCGAGAGTGCCAGCACGGTGTGACAGCGAGCCGTAGGCGCCGGTGGTGTGACAGCGAATCAGCGTCTCGGGCCGGCGATCCGGCGGTTGCTGCTGACACCGACCACGGCGACCTCGGTGGCGCTGACCTCGAAGATGGCCTCCTGAGCGAACTCTGCACCGAGTTCGACCGCCGCTTCGCGTGTGACTCCCCAGATCAGGTAGCCGGGTTCGGCGTGGCTCCCATCTCCCGACGTGCCGAGCGCCCGGCAACAGCCGAGCTGCTCGCGGGCGATCGCTGCGGCGAGACGCATGTTGGCCTCTCGGTTCAGCCCGTCGGGCCGCACCCGGCCGTCGGGGTTCCAGGCGGTCACGATGAACACGGGTGCGTCGAAGGGGAACTCCTCGGGTGAGGAGTCTCCGTTCAGCTGGGTCCAGATCCCGGGCCGGAGCTCAGCAGAGATCACCGTCTGGCCGTAACGGTCCCACCGCCGGTCACCCACCGGCACGACCGCACTGCCGCCGAACCGCACCGCCAGCGCCGGACCGAGATCGTCGGCGACGAGCCGAACCCGGTCGTAGAGCGTGCTGATCTCTGCTGGGTCGAGCGTCTCGGCCACCAGCGAGCCCTGAACGTACACCGAATCGTCGACCAGGACGATCTTGGCGACAGGGCTGGCGACGTTGAGTTGATTCAGTTCGGTGAGCAGGTCGTCGGGGTCGGCCACATCGGAGAGCACCTGAGCGAACACGTGCAGCCACGTGACACCGTCGGTCGGTTCGAGCTGCGCCCACACCGGAACGCCGTCCATGGACAGCCGGTAGTCGCCATCCTCGTCCCGGTGCACGACACCCTCACCGAACAGGTCGGCGAGTTGCTCCTCGACCTGCCGACGGACGTGCCCGTCCGGGTCGAGCGCCATGACCGCAGCGACGAAACCATCCTGTTCGAACCAGACCGCATCACCATCGTCCTCGGGCAGGCCAATCGTGAGCGGCCCGCCCTCGAGCGCGGATCCGACCGCAGCGATCGCCTCTGCGGAGAGCGGCAGGTTGGCCGATCCCGGACCGACCGACCACAGGGCGTGGGTGCTCAGGCCGACGTGCGGCCAGTAGACGTCGAAGGCGATGGTGCCGTCGTCGCATCCGAGCCACATCACCGGCGCCCGCAGGGCCTCCTCGTCTGCGAGCACCGGGTCTGCGGACCTCGGATCTGCGAGCGTGGGAGGGCGCCGGGCGACATGAGAGGCCATCACGAACGTCTCGGCGTCGAGCGAGTGGACCAGTCGCGGACGGTGCCGCTGATACACGAGGATCTCCTCGACCGGCAGATCGGGCACCGGGCGACTGTCGACCATCACCAGACCAGCCTCCCCCTCGATCGAGGCCGTCCCGTTGGCGTCGAGGGGCACCCGAAGCGTCGCAACCCCGGACTCACCTGCGACCAGTCGCCACGAGTCGATCAAGCGGGGCGAGACGAGGACCCGGGCCTCACGCTCATCGGCGCCGGCCGTGGCGATGAAGACCCGGTGCTCATCGACGACGGCCCAACGCCGTTCGCCGCCCCCGAGGAGGAGGAGCAGGTTGCCACCAATGGCCCGTTCGTCCTCTGCGAGCGCCGGAGCGAGCCGGCTGAGGATGAGTTGCCACTCCACCTCATCGATCTCCACGGTGACAGCTGGCTCATCGAGCAATGAGAGGTTGTCGTCACCGGGGTCACCGGGATCACCCGGGTCATCGGGATCACCGGGATCACCGGGATCACCGGGATCACCGGGGTCACCGGGGTGACCGGGCAGCGGTTCACTCCAGTGCTCCGATTCACCGCCGTCGTCGTCGCTCACGCCTCTCCCTCCCCTGCGGACCCTGCCGAACGCTGACCTGCTCATCGATCACGACAGGGACCACGAACTCGGTCATTGTGCCCCACTGCTGTGACGCCGGCCGCCGGGGCCTCTCTCTTGGTCCCCGCTCTGAGGACCTCTCAGGTGGGGTGTCACATGTGCCGGGCCTGCTCCTCGGTACAGCACGGATCCAACAGCGGATCCGGTGCACACCCCACACGACATCGAACCCACCTGGAGACACCATGGACGAGCAGGCGCCCAAGACCGGGAAACAGACCGGCAGGAACAAGACCGGGAAACAGACCGGCAGGAACAAGACCGGGAAACAGACCGACAGGAACAAGACCGAATCACATCCGACCGATACGCACCTCGTCGTGCTGCTCGACCGATCCGGCAGCATGGCCGCCATCGCCGACGACGTGATCGGCGGCTTCAACGCGTGGCTCCGCGACCAGCAGGCCTCGGGGGACGACGCCGTCGTCACGCTCGTGTTGTTCGATTCCATCGATCAGCATGAAGTGGTCGCCGACGCCGTCCAGGTGGCCGATGTCGAGCCACTCGACGCTGCGACCTTCAACCCGCGGGCTGCGACGCCTCTGCTCGACGCCACCTCCCTCGTGATCGCCCGGGTCCGGCGGCGGGAAGAGGACCGCAAGCGCAAGCAGCTCCCCTCCGAGGCGGTTGTGATCGTGTCGATCACCGACGGACACGAGAACGACAGCACCGAGTGCAGCGTGGGTCAGATCCGCACGGCCATCGCCGAGCGGGAGCGCTCTGGCTGGAAGTTCGTGTTCCTGAGCGCAGCGCTCGACGTGTACGAGGAGGCCGGATCACTCGGCTACGGGCCGCACAACACCCAGGCCTTCCACCCCGATGAGGCCGGAACCGCCGTGGCCTTCGCTTCGCTGTCACAGGGCACTGCGATGCTGCGTGAGCGCCGTCGCCACGGTGCGAAGACCGCCGATCTGGACCTGTGGGAGAGCGGGAAACCAGCTGAGGCGGATCGCAACAAGCGGCAGCGCTGACCGCCGGGAATCCGGTGGTGTCGGGCCCGGGGTTGCCCCATTCCCCCGGGCCCGACGACCAACACGAGCACGAGCGAGCACGACCGAGACAGAGGTTCATCCCATGGAACAGACCGATTCGCCATCCGATCCCCCACACACCGATCGCTCAGCGACCGGACCCGCACCGGCCGATCGCTCAGAAGACGTCCCGGCACAGAAGCCATTCCGGTTCGCCCTCGACCTCGACACCGGCGAATCCTGGAACGCCGACCTCGCCACCCGCCAGTCGCAGCACCTCGACGCCACGCCGGGCACCAGCGGCAGTTCCAGCCGGTCGTCGTGCGGGTCCTACATCGACGGCCACGACCCACACGTCATCCAGATCCGGCTCTGCGGCCAGGAGACCAAACCGGAGGATGTGGCACGACTCGTCGAGATCCTCTCGATCGACGACTCGGGCTGGATCCGATTCAGACTCGACGGCGAGGTGTACCGCCGCTGGAACCACCGATCGGAGCGACTGCGGCAGATCCTCGCGGTCAACCCCGACGCCGCTGTCGAGGCCAGCCTCCGTTGGCGCCTGCTCAAGGTCTACCGGCCGGATCTCTCGAGCGCCTGGGTGTTCACTCTCGGCCGGCGTCGTACCCGGTGCCAGCACGCAGCCGACTGACGCCCGGGCCACCCGTGGCTGCGTTGTGGATCCGAACGGCGGACGATGGGTCGTAGTGTGATTCTGTGATTCGATCAGGCCTCCGATGCATCATCGCCCCGCTCGTCGTGCTCCTCGCAACAGCGGGTCTGGCGGCATGTGGCGGTTCTGGATCAGCGGCCCAACCATCGACGACGGTCCCCGCACCCTCGACCGCACCGTCAACGACACTCGGCACAGGAGACGGGACCACGACCATGCGCACCGAGGTGTTCACCGACCCTTCGCGGCCCACGGGCACGACATCCGGACGGGTCCTCCCCACCGACATCTACATTCCCGGCGGAACAGGACCGTTCCCGATGATCGTCCACGCCCACGGCCTCGCCGGGAACTCCGGCAAGTTCTCCGAGTTGCTGTCGGCTTGGTCCCAGGCTGGCTACGTCGTCGTCGCACCGAACTTCCCGCTCACCACCGACGCCATTCCTCCTGATCAGCGGCAGGTCACCGACGTCGTCCAGCAGCCGGCCGACGTGCGGTTCATCACCGACCAGGTACTCGCCATGAACCAGCCCGGTGGGTCGCTCGAGGGACTCATCGACCCCGATCGGCTCGGCATCTCCGGCCTGTCGCTCGGCGGTGCCACGACCTACGCCAAGTTGTTCCACCCCTGCTGCGTCGACGACCGCTTCAGGTCCGCAGTCCTGATGTCGGCGTTCCTCTACCCACAACCCGGCGGCGACTTCGCCTTCGATCGACAGTTCCCGATCCTGGTGTTCGCCGGCACGGCGGACCTCGCAATCCCCTACGCCGTCCAACAGGAGGCCATCGGCCAGCTCCCCGGACCGACCTGGGCGGTCACCCTGACCGATGGCAACCACTCCGGGCCGTTCGAGAACACCCCATCGCCGCACGATCAGGTGGTGGTCGACACCTCGCTCGACTTCTGGGCCGGCACGCTCCGTGACGACGCTGCGGCACTCGAGCGCATCCCGACCACGGCGACGGTCCCCGGGCTCGCCACCGTCGTCGCGAGTCCCTGATCGCCGTTGACCCTGCGACCGGGTCAGCGTCGGCGATCAGCGCAGCGGATCGCCGCTGCACCGATCTGAGCGATCCGCAGGTCACCCACGGGGGTGCCGCTGCCGCGGTTGCACACGTAGGCGACGCTCAGCTCCCGGGTCGGATCGCACCACGCACCCGACCCGCCCAAGCCGAAGTGGCCGAACGCCGTGCCGACCGTGCCGCTGGTGGTGAACACCCGGTGGTAGCCGAGGCGCCAGTCCATGGGCATGACGAGCACCAGGTCGAGCCCACGCCCACGCACCTCCCCCATGGTTCGTACATGCGCAGGTGAGAGGATCCGCACACCGTCGACGGTGCCCCCACCGGCGAGCGCCGAGTAGAGCTTGGCGAGCGACCGGGCTGTGAAGAATCCGTTGGCGGCCGGGATCTCGGCGTCCATCACCTCGGGAGCACCGAGCACCTCGTTGACCCCCCGGGGTGCGAGCGCGTTGGCCAGACGGCGGGTGTTGACCGGGCCCGGCAGCGCCGAGACGACCTTGCCCATCTGCTTGGAGACCCGTTTCTCGATCCGACGCAGTGGCTTCCACGGGATGCGGGGCAGGCTCATTGGTTCGAGCGGCGCCACTCGATGACGCTGAGCGGCGGGGAGACCGACGCTGAGTCCGTCCAGGCCGAGCGGTTCGGCGAGTTCGGTGCGCACCACGTCACCAACGCTGCGGCCGGTGACCCGTCGCACCAGTTCGCCGGCCAGCCAGCCGTAGGTGAGGGCGTGGTATCCGTGCCGGGTACCGGGCTCGTAGGCCGGTGCCGCCGCAGCGAGCGCAGCGGTCATCCGGTCCCAGTCGAGCATCGCGGAGGCGTCGGGCACGAGGCTTCGGATCCGGTGGAGGCCCGCCGAGTGGGTCATGACGTGGGTCACGGTCACTTGTTCCTTGCCCGCAGCAGCGAACTCGGGCCAGTACTCAGCGACCGGGGCCTCGAGATCGATGAGACCTCGGTCGGCGAGCACGTGCACCGCTGTGGACGCCACGCCCTTGGTAGTGGAGAAGCACATGGCGAGCGTGTCGTCCTGCCACGGGATGGGGCTCCCGTCGACATCGGTCTCAGCGATTCCACCCCAGAGGTCGACGACCTTGGTGCCCCGGTGGTAGACGCAGACCGCAGCACCGCCAGTGGTGCGGGTCAACTGCTTGGAGAACGCAGTGCGTACCGCACGGAAGTCGTCGTGGACCGCTCCCGACACGTTGTCGGTGGCCTCCAGCTGCGTGACGCCTGCGGTGAGGGGCTGTCCCATAGAGAAGTTCTACCTTAGGAATCGGGAGCGTCCGGCTGGGTGAACCTTCCCCCCTCGATCGCCGTACGGCCCCACCCCCACTCCCCCGGCTTTGTGGTGCGAGCTACATGAATATCCATGTAGCTCGCACCACAAAGCCGGCGATGGGCGGGTCAGGCTGCGGCGCGGGTGGCGCGGAGCACGGGGTCGGCGAGCCCCAGCAGTCGGTCGGCGACCCGCATGGTCACCCCGCCCACCCCGGGGGTCGAGGAATCAACGAGGTTGCCCATCACCTGCAGGGTGACGTTCGCAATCCCCTGCGTGCCGACGGCGAAGCGCAGCCCGGTCCGCAACAACGTGGGGTGACCGATCAGGAACGAGAAGCGCCGACCGGTGCGCAGGAACGCGTCGAAGCGCTCGCCGATGATCCGGTCGTATCGGACCGGCACCGTGATCGGATCCTCGAGGAACAACTCGGCTGCCAGCATGCCGGATTCGAGTCCGTAGTCGATCCCCTCGCCGTTCATGGGGTTGACCAGACCCGCGGCATCACCGATCGCCACCCACCCCGGACCGTGGCGGCGAACCGTGCTCATGGGGAGCCGCCACGCCCGAGGCCGTTCCAGGTCGGGACCGAGCCCCCATGACTCCTGCACCAGGGACCGGTAGCTGTCCTGCAGCCGATTGAGGTTGAGCTTCTTGAACCCCCGCATGGTCGACAGCGCTCCCACCCCGATGTTCACCGTGCCGTCGCCAGCGGGGAAGATCCAGCCGTAACCCGGGACCGCCGTGCCCGATTCGTCACGCAGGGTCAGGCATGCTTCGAGGTAGCGCTCGGCGTGGCGGGGCGACTCGGCGTAGGTGCGGATCGCCAGACCGAACGGCTCGCGTTGGTCGCGCTCGGCGCCGAGCAGTCGCGCCACTGCGCCCGGTGCGCCGGCGGCGACGACGACCAGGTCGCCGCGCCACTCCTGGCCGTTGGCGCTGACCCCAACCACTCGGCGGCCGTCCAGCACCGGGGTCGCCTCGTGCTCCCAGCGCAACTCGGCGCCGGCCTTGTCGGCGAGCTCCATGAGTCGCAGGTCGAGCCGGCGACGGGGCCAGACCGCACCGTGGGCCGGGAACGGCGGGATACCGGGCCAGTCGAGTTGACGAACGGTGCGGTTGGCGACCATCCGCAGACCGTCGATCCGGTGGGCATCGCCGAGATCGACACCGAGTTGGTCGAGTGCCGCAACTGCTCGAGGGGTCAGGCCGTCGCCACAGATCTTGTCCCGGCCCGGAAGACCCTTCTCGAACACCGTGACCCGGGCCCCGGCCTCGGCGGCCACGATCGCCGCGGCGGCCCCGGCGGGCCCGCCGCCGATCACCAGCACGTCTCGCTCGGTCACGTTCACCTCCACAGTCTGCGGCCTGAACGTGCCCTTTCGGTAGTCCGGTTCACCTCGAACCCTCAGATCGTGGTTGGATGCCCGGATGGAACACAGATACCTCGGGAACAGCGGCCTGCTCGTCAGCGCCATCAGCTACGGCAACTGGATCACCCACGGCAGTCAGGTCGAGGATGATCTGGCCACCGCCTGCGTCCATGCGGCGCTGGATCTGGGCATCACCACCTTCGACACCGCAGACGTGTACGCCGAGACCCGGGCCGAGGACGTACTCGGCCGGGCGCTCGAGGGCGTACGGCGGGAGAGTCTCGAGATCTTCACCAAGGTCTACTTCCCGACCGGATCCGGGCGGAACGACCGGGGCCTGTCACGCAAGCACATCATGGAGAGCTGCCACGCCTCACTGCGGCGATTGCGCACCGACCACATCGACCTGTACCAGGCGCACCGTTTCGACACCGAGACGCCGCTCGAGGAGACCATGGTGGCGTTCGCCGATCTGGTACGTCAGGGCAAGGTCAACTACATCGGCGTGAGCGAGTGGACGGCGGAGCAGTTGCGGGCCGGCAAGGCGCTTGCGGAGGAACTCCGTATCCCGTTCGTGTCCAACCAACCGCAGTACTCAATGCTCTGGCGGGTGATCGAAGCCGAGGTCGTTCCGGCGAGCCGGGAGCTCGGAATCGGCCAGATCGTGTGGTCACCGCTGCTGCAGGGTGTGCTCACCGGCAAGTACCTGCCGGGTCAGCCCCCGCCCGAGGACTCTCGCGCCGTCCACGGCGACCCCAAGACCAACACGATGCAGTTGTTCATGAACGACGACCTGCTCAGTGCCGTCCAGCAACTCGCTGCCATCGCCGATGAAGCCGGTTGCACGACGGCTCAGTTGGCGATCGCCTGGGTCCTGCGCAACGACAACGTGTCCTCGTGCATCGTCGGAGCGAGCAGGCCCGAGCAACTCGCCGAAAACGTGGGGGCGCTCGACGTAGACCTGACCGACGACCTCGCAGCGCGGTCAGAGGCGATCCTGGCGCCGCACGTCGTCGCCGATGCGTCGCTCACCGAGGCGTTCGCCCCCAAGGAGCGACCCTGAGCGACGATCGGCCAGACCGGTAGCGTCCGGTTCGTGGGACTCTACGAACAGCACATCCTCCCGAGGCTCATCGACGTCGTCTGCGGCGACCGCAGCTTCGGCTGGTGGCGGGCTGAGGCATCAGAGGGTCTGGGCGGAACGGTGCTCGAAATCGGCTTCGGCTCCGGCCTGAATCTGCCCCACTATCCTGAGCAGGTCGAGCGGGTGCTCGCCGTCGAGCCGTCGACCGTCGCCCGGAAACGAGCCGCGTCGCGGATGCGGGCCGCGCCGGTGCAGGTCGACTTCATCGGCCTCGACGGCGAGTCGATCCCAGCCGAGGACGATTCGGTGGACGCGGCGCTGTGCACCTTCACGCTCTGCACGATCCCCGACGTGGACCGGGCCCTCGCCGAGATCCGGCGGGTCGTGCGCCCGGGTGGGGAGTTCCGTTTCCTCGAGCACGGGCTCGCCCCGGACGCCGGGGTGGCCCGGTGGCAGTACCGTCTCGACGGCATCGAGCAACGACTCGCCGGCGGCTGCCACCTGACCCGGGACCCGCTGGAACTGATCTCACGGGCCGGCATGGACGTGACGGCGTCCCGGTCGGCGTTCGCCCGGGGTCCGAGACCCTGGACGTACCTGACTGTCGGCCGGGCAGTCGCTTGATCCCGGGGGTCCGGACGACTGCACCACCTCAGTTGACAGATCGACAACTTCCGTTATTCTGTAACTCATGCCCGTCGAGCCGACCGCCGACAACGATGAGTTCTCCATCCGTCAGCGGCTCGTCGACGCCGCCCTCGCCGCCGCCACCGACCACGGCATCTCCCGGCTGTCCATGGCCGACGTCGCCAAGCGGGCCAGACTCTCCCGCCAGACGCTGTACCGCTACTTCCCGTCCAAGGGCGCCCTCGTGAACACGGTCGTGCTCAACGAGACCGCCAAGCTCGTCGAGCAGATCACCACCGCGACCGCCGACCTCGACGACCCGCTCGAGGCGCTCCGGGCGTCGATCCTCGCCGCACTCGTCGGCCTACGGACCCACCCGCTGCTCGACCGGCTGCTCAGCACCGAGCCCGACTCGCTCGTCCCGATCCTCACCACCGACAGCGGCCCGGTGGTCGTCCACGTGCGGGCGATCGTCGAATCGATCGTCGCCGAGCGCACGCCGGAACTCACCGACGACCCGGTCGGCCGACTCCGCTTCGCCGACGTCGTCGCCCGGCTGCTCATCAGCTACGCCGTGAACGCACCCGAGGATCCACCCGAGGTCGTCGCCGACTACGTCGCCACCTTCCTCGTCCTCGGCGCACTCAGGACCGAGGCCACGTGAGCCGGCTCACCACCATCATCGACGGCGAGTCCGTGACCTGGAAGGACCGTAAGCGCTACCTCTGGCTGCTCGGCCTGGTCGTCCCACTGCTGCCGTTCGCCGCCGCCGACTGGACCGAGACCGGCGGCTGGACGAACGTCTTCTGGTACTCCGGCCCCATCTTGATCCTCCTCATGATCCCGCTGCTCGACTGGATCTTCGGCGAGGACCGCTCCAACCCGCCCGAATGGGCGACCAGCGAACTCAGCGAGGACCGCTACTACCGCTGGTGCACCTACCTGTTCCTGCCGCTGCAGTTCGCCGGGCTGGTGTTCGCATGCTGGATCGTGGTCAGCCGGGACCTGAGCTGGTTCCAGGAGCTCGGCTACGCACTCACCGTCGGCACCGTGGGCGGCGTCGCCATCAACACCGCCCACGAGCTCGGCCACAAGAACGTGAAGGTGGAGCGCACGCTCGCCAAGGTCGCCCTCGCCCAGACCGGATACGGCCACTTCTACGTCGAGCACAACCGCGGGCACCACAACCGGGTCGCCACACCGGAAGACCCCGCCAGCTCCCGTCTCGGCGAGTCGTTCTGGGCCTTCCTGCCCCGCTGCGTCGTCGGCAGCGCCCAGTCGGCCTGGCGCCTCGAGGCCAAGCGGCTGACGGGGCAGAACAAGCAGGTCTGGAGCATCCACAACGACGTGCTTACGGCGTGGGCGCTCACCGTCGTCCTGTTCGCCGGCCTGACCGCCGTGTTCGGCTGGGCGATCCTGCCGTTCCTGGTGATCCAGGCCGTGTTCGGGTTCTCGCTGCTCGAGGTCGTCAACTACCTCGAGCACTACGGCCTGCTGCGACAGCAGGACGACTCGGGTCGATACGAACGCTGCAACCCGCAGCACTCGTGGAACTCCAACCACGTGGCGTCCAACGTGATCCTCTACCAACTCGAGCGGCACTCCGACCACCACGCCCACCCGACCCGCCGCTATCAGGCACTGCGCCACTTCCGGGAGTCGCCACAGCTGCCCTCGGGGTACGGGCTCATGCTCGGCCTGGCGTACCTCCCGCCACTCTGGCGGGCGGTCATGGATCGACGGGTGCTCGCCCACTACGACGGCGACGTCACGCTGGCGAATATCCACCCGCCGGCCCGCGCGCGGGTACTCGCCCGCTACGGAACCGACGGGGCGATCACGCCGCCGGATTCCCCGGGAGTGTGAGATCCACCACGCCGCTGCGTCGTCGGCTGGTCCCCGGAACCGGCCCACCCCGCTGCCCACCCCAACGAACCCCGAGGAAGTACCACGTCGCAGTGACGGCGTAGTCGACGAGCAACATGATCAGGATGAACTGCGGGCTCAGCTCCACACGCTCCAGGTCGTCGATGAACCGCTCGAAGGACGGGTCGTCGCGAGTGGCGGTGCCGAGCAGGATCAGCGTCACCAGAGTGAGCGGTACGGCCTTGCCGAGTTCGTGGGCCGGTTCGAACCAGATGTGGGCCAGCAACCGAGTGGCCAGGATGATCGAACCGGCGATGAGGATCACATTCGCAGCCTCGAGGTTGGTTGCTGCGAGCGCCAGGATCATGATGAGGAACTGCGACCAGAGGATCACGAGGAGCGGGATGCTCACGGCGTAGAGGACGACGTCGCGAGGGCGGACGCCGAGCGTCCCGTCGGAGAGCCCACTGAACGAGAGTCGGGGGCGTTGCATCGCCCGGTACACCACGACGGCACCGAGGACGACCAGAGCGAGCACGACCGTCTGGACGGGCAGGTCCGACGCCCCGAGATTCACTCCACCGCCTGCTGGACGCGCTGAGGTTCGGACTCGGCCCCGACCGCATCGGTCGGCATCGCTGCGAGCATCACCGCCATCACTGCGACGCGCAGCACGGTCATCTCCGAGGTCTCCCCGCCACCGATCGGATCGAAGAGGGAGACGACCGCCGCCGCACCCACGGCCCAGCGCCACCAGACGTCCGACGTCGCCAGCCACCAGAGTGTGGCTGGAATGAGGAAGAAGAGATGGTGGCCCCATGTCAGCGGGTTGACCAGGTAGGTGGCGAGCATCACGAGGGTGGTGGCGAGCATCACGTCACCGGATCGATCCGCCTGAACCGCCCGACGGTAGGCCCAGATCAACACGGCGACGCCGAGCAGCGCCCAGAGGATCAACTCGGCCCGCTCGTCCGGGACCCACGAGGCGAACCTCCGGATCGAGTGGTTGAACACGATCGCCACGTCAGGGGCGCGGTCGGTGGAGAACACCTCGACGGTGAAGAACCTCCACGTGTCGGACGGATACACCACCGATGCTGCCAGCGTCACTGCGACCGCGGTGCCCACGGCGATCGCCGCCTCACGTCGACGACGGGCCAGTGCGAAGTACGGCACGAGTGCCGCCGGTGTCAGCTTGATTGCAGCCGCCAGGCCCGTGCCCAGGCCGGCAACTCCGGCGAGTCGACCCGGGAAGCGCCGTATCAACCAGACGTCGAGCACGACGAGTGCTGCCATGAGCGCGTTGACCTGACCGAGCCGGGCGTTCAGCGTGGCCGGCATCGCCCAGATGCCGGCGGCGATGACCAATGGGATCACCAATCGGCGATCGGCGAGCGGTGAGGCCGGCCACCGTCTCGCCACCACCGGAGCGAACTCACGTCCGACGACGACGAGGAACGCCACGCAGCACACCATCGTCACGCCAACCCACAGCAACTCGCCGGTGCGGTCGGGGAGTTCCGCTGTGGGCCAGAGGATCAGCGCAGCGAACGGGGGGTACAGGAACGGGAGACCGAGGACGTCGTAGGCGTAGTCGTAGAGCGAACCGCCCTCCCGGGCGAAGGAGACCGCACCGCTGTAGACGTAGTAGTCGATCCGGGTGATCGGCGTCGATGACCACCACCGGGCCCCGGCGGCGGCGACGACCGCTGCCGAGCCGAGCCACACCGCCCAGGTGAGTCGATTCGATGCGGTGCGTCTCAGCAGGTCGTCACCAGCACCGGCCACGGGATCAGCACCGGCCACGGGATCCACCTCGCAGTCGGATCAACCGAACGGACCCGGAGCGGCGGACGGCTCCAGGTCGGCGGGCTCGTCTGCGGCGTCACCACGCGGCCGCA
>VGBZ01000019.1 GCA_016870275.1 Actinomycetota bacterium | reverse complement strand
CCACCCCCCTGCGATCTTGTACGTGTGGTTCGTTTCAGACGCATGAGCGGTACAAGTTCGATCTTGTACGTCTGGTTCGTTTCAGACGCATGAGCCGTACAAGTTCGATCTTGTACGGGGGTGCGGGTCGGTGGTCTGGCGGTACAAGTTCGATCTTGTACGTGTGGTTCGTTTCAGACGCATGAGCCGTACAAGTTCGCAGGGGGGGGTTGGGTTGGTCGGTGCGGGAGTGGGAACGGTGCGGAGGAGAAGTGTCAGGAATCGTCGTCGGGAAGCTCTCCGGAGATGACGAGTGAACGTGATCGCTGCGGGACAGGAGCAATCGTGGGTGACTATGGGATTCCGATCGGCGCCAGAGGACTCCAAGAGTGGAGCGCCCCGGAGCGTCGGGCGAGCGTTCGAGGGCCGTCGTGTGGACGCTGAGTACCGGGGAGCGGCTGGTGGCCTTCGCCGCCCGGGGGCCGGTGCGGTTCCCGGCTCGGCAACGACACAACCCCGCCGGTCTGCAGCTCGGAACACATCTGATTCAAATCTCGCGGGGGTCGGCTCCCATGGCAGGATTGCGCTGTGAGCGTCGTGGTCGACGAACTTCCCGACGCCGATCTGGTTGCTCTGGCATGCGACGGCGACCGGGCAGCGTTTGCCGAGATCTACGACCGCTACGCCGACCGGATCTTCAGCACCTGTCTGCGAATGTTGTCCAACCGGGACGATGCCGCAGAGGTCACCTCCGATGTGTTCCTCACGGCCGCCCAGCGACTCGGCCAACTCCGGGACCCGTCACGGCTCCGGGCGTGGCTGTTCGCCATCGCCCGGCGCAAGGTCTACCGACGCACGAACCTCAGGTCCCGGACCGTCCTCACAGGCGAGGACGCTGACGTGGATACTCCGGTCGTCGGGGATGGTGGGAGCGTCGTGGAGACCGCCACGGAATCGACGGAGATCGTACGCGTCCTCCACGACGCAGCATCGGGCCTCGATGAGAGCGATCGGATGGTCCTCGAACTGCACCTGCAGGGCCTCGAGGGCTCTGACCTCGCCGACGCTCTCGGTGTCTCGGCCACCAACGCCTACCAGGCGTCGCACCGGATGAAGGAACGTCTCGAGCGCTCCATCGGAGCCCTCATGGTGGCCAGACAGGGCCGCGACGATTGCGATGCGCTGGCGAAGGTGCTCAACGGCTGGGATGGGACGTTCTCGGTCCTATGGAGGAAGCGGGTCGCCCGGCACGTCGACGGCTGTGCGGTCTGTTCCGAACGTCGCCGGAGAATCCCCGGGACCATCCTCGAGGGCGTCGCCGGCGCCGCAGAGGTTGTCCCGGCACCGATCTCGTTGCGCACATCTGTGCTCGAGTCCGCCACGCTCGGGGTCGCCACCGGTCGGCCGTGGCCAGGTGACGGGTTCCCGCCGGGGGATCGGCGTGCCGGTCGGCTCGTTGCTGCCGGGTTGGCGGTCCTCGTGGCGCTCGTGGTCATACTCGGCGCCGCCGTCGTCCTCGGAGATGCCGGTTCGCCACCGTCGCTCGAGCAGCTGCCGTCAACGACACCGCCGTCGACGACGGAGCCGAACCGTCCATCGGGCTCGGGTGGCATCACTGGTGAGGTTCCAGTCGGCGGATCGGGTGATGCGGTGGTGCCGACCGCTCCGGAGTCGTCGCCTGAGACATCAGTCGACCCCCCCGACGCGGGGGGTGGCTCCGGCCGCGACCCCGGTGGCGGTGGGTCACCTCCGACGACGCCCGATAGGCCGACCGGTGGCGGTGGGTCACCTCCGGCGACGCCGCCCGATACGACGCCCGATAGGCCGACCGGTGGCGGTGGGTCACCTCCGGCGACGCCGCCCGGTACGCCGCCCGGCACGCCATCGGGTGGCGGTGGGTCGCGTCCGACGACGCCGCCCGATACGCCGCCCGATAGGCCGACCGGTGGCGTTGGGTCGCGTCCGACGACGCCGCCCGGTACGCCGCCCGGCACGCCATCGGGTGGCGGTGGGTCGCGTCCCACGATCCCACGCTCGTCACTGCCGGGCGGATCCGGCGGGTTGACCGGCTTCGGCGGGGGCCGCTGACCAAGGCCGCACCCGGCGCCACGACCGGGCGCTGGGTCCGTCGCAGCGATCTCGCCGGGGCACAAAGTGTCAGACCGGGACGCTCCGGACTCCTGCAGGTGAAGGCGGCAACGGGTCGCCGCAGGATTCGGAGGTGACCTCGTGAGTACTGCGAAGGTCGTTCGCCAAGCCGGTGGCCAGACGGGTTCACCCCGGCCGGTCGCCAGTGGGCTGATTCTCGAACCGCTGTGGTTGCGGATCATCGCCGCAGCGACGACGGCAGCGGTCGTCGCCCTGTTGACCTCGGCCGCCCTGGCCTCGGTGGCTGCGGTCGCCGGGGCGCTCGTCGACGACGCACTCGACTCCTCGGTGGTGGCCGAACCGGTGCAGGTTGTCGTCCTCGACACCGTGCCCGAGCCGCTCATCGCTCCGACGAGCACCGTCGAGTTGCCCACGCTGGTGGTGGGCCACGATTTGGGCTGGGCCGCAACAATCGGTGTGGATTCACCGCTCCCCGTGGTCGGAATCGGACTGCTCGTCGCTGCGCTGGTGTTCGGTGCTGTCGGGTCGGTGGGCCGTCGGGTGCAGTCGTGAGCGGGTCCCGATCTCAAGGCCCCGCCGACGGCCGGTCCGAGACGGAGCCGGAGGGGGCAGCGCCCTCGGAGGACGCACTCCGGCCGGGTGACCGCCCCAGATCCGTTCGGCCGCTCGCTGCGGCCACCGGTGCGGGTCTGCCGTTGTCGTACCTGACGGTCACAACCCGCCGGTCGTGGTGCAAGATGGTTCCGCACCAGGCGAAGGGGTCGGGGTCCATGAACACACTCACTGACGCTGCGCTCGTGGAGCGCATTCTCGACGGTGAGACGGACTCACTAGCGATCCTCTACGACCGTTACGCCGATCGCATTCACACCATGTGCGTCCACATGCTCCGCAACGACGACGCTGCGGCCGATGTGACCGCCGAGGTCTTCCTCACCGCCGCCGAACGTCTCGGCCAGCTGCGGGACCCGGAGAAGCTGAAGCCGTGGCTCTATGCGATCGCCCGGAATGAGGTCTACCGCCGCAGCCGGCACCGGCGTCGGGAGGTCCCGCTGTCGGCGCTGGGCGCCGCCGCCGGGAACCTCGCTGCCGATGAGGACGCATTCGCCGACAGTGGTGCCGATTTCGAGGATCTCGCCGCAGTCGACGACTTCGTCGTCGCCGACCCGTTCGGCTCATTGTCGAATGAGCCGAACGACAGCGTCGGCCCCGGTGCGGGTGCCCGGCCCGAGGAGCTCGCCGCCCTGCTCCAGGATGCCGCCGCCGGACTCGACGACCGCGACCGCATGGTGCTCGAGCTCCACCTGGCCCAGGGTCTCGACGGACAGGACCTCGCCGATGCGCTCGGCGTCAAGCGGGACCACGGCTATCAACTCGTCCACCGGATGAAGGAGCGCCTCGAGGCTGCGACCTCGGCGCTGCTGATCGCCCGGTCCGGACGTTCCACCTGCGACGGTCTGGACGAGGTGGCCGACCGTTGGGACGGCGAGTTCAACGTCCTGTGGCGCAAGCGTTTCGCTCGGCACATCAATCAGTGCGAGCGGTGCAGTTCCATGCGGTCGCGTGTCTCCAAGGCGGTGCTCTCGGGCACAGCTCTCGCCGTGTCGGCGCAGTCAACCGTGCTGGCCGCACCGATCTCGGCCCGGGAGCGGTTCCTCAGCGAGGCGCCTGCCCGTCTGGGCGTGCCCCGCGGCGGCCGGTGGCGAGCCGACGGGTTCCCGCCCAGCGATGCAGGGCGACGCCGGTGGCCCGTCGCCGTCGGGGTGCTCGGGATCGCACTCCTCGTCCTCGGCGGTGGGGGGCTCCTGCTCGATCGGGGAGAGGTCGAGCAGGTGGTGGCGGCTCCGCCGGGGCCCACGAGCACGTCGACGTCCGAGGCCACTCTTCCTCCAACCGTTCCCCCCTCGAGCACCGTGCTGCTCCTCCCGGGCCTCGAGCCTCCCGCCGAGCCAGAGCGACCGGTGACCGCCGCAGCTCGTCCGACGAGCAGCACGACGACACCGACCGGTCGCCGACCGGCCCCGCCGGTGACTGAGCTCGTGCCACCCCCGGTACCGCAACCCGCACCGCCGCCCGTACCCCAACCCGCACCGCCGCCCGTACCCCAACCCGCACCGCCGCCCGCACCGACCACGACCACGACCACGACCACGACGCAGCCCCCGGATGTCAAGGGCCCAGCGGTGTCGATCACCGGCCCCTCGTGTGTCCCTTGGGGTGGGAGCGGCACGTTCACGGCGTCGGCGTCGGATCCGTCCGGTGTCAACAACATCAAGATCTCCTGGACGGGGGCCATCTCCGGTTCGAAGTCCGCCAACGGCAAGTCAGTCACGGTCACCCTTTCGTTCCCCCAGCCGGCGACATCGGTGAGTTTCTCTGCGACTGCGACCGACGGCGCCGGCAACTCAGGCGGCGGTTCCAAGTCGGTCTCGAGCGGGCCGAGCTGCTCGTCGTGACATCACCTCGGCCGCTCTGGTGACCTGCCGGCGGCGAGTTGCGTTGATGTCGGTCGGCTCGCCTCGTTGAACGTGGCGGTCTGTGAACCTACGGCTACGCTCGCACACCCGGGCGTTCGTCCCGGTGGGTGTCCGGCCGTAGTGGAGGTTGACAGGTGGACCACGAGTGAAGGGCATCGTCTGGGACGGCGAGACCGCAGGGCTCCGCAACGACGTCGAGGTACGCGATCTCCGGCCGGGTGAGGTCCGGGTCCGCCTCGCCGCCGCCGGGCTGTGCCACTCCGACGTCTCGGTGCTCGACGGCACGATCATGTTTCCCACCCCGGTCGTGCTCGGCCACGAGGGCGCCGGCGTCGTCGAGGCGGTCGCCGACGACGTCACCTCCACCAAAGTCGGCGATCACGTCGTGTTGACCACGCTCGGGAACTGCGGGACCTGTGCGGCGTGTGCCCGTGGCAAGCCGACGTTCTGTCGGACGAGTCTCGGCAAGCTCTCCCGGCCGTTCACCGTCGGTGGCGAGAAGGCCTTCCAGTTCGCCAACACGTCGGTCTTCGTCGAGTCGACGGTGGTACCCGCCACATCGGCCATCCCGATCCCGGCCGACGTGCCGCTCACGAGCGCCTGCCTGATCGGTTGCGGCGTCCTCACCGGGGTCGGGGCCGTGTTCAACCGGGCACGCGTCATCCACGGTGAATCGGCGGTCGTCATTGGCGTCGGCGGGATCGGCCTCAACGTTATCCAAGGGCTGGGGCTGAGCGACTCGCTCCCGATCATTGCGGTCGACACCAACCCGGGCAAAGAGGCCGTTGCTCGGCAGTTCGGCGCCACGCACTTCATCTGCCCCCAGCCCGACGACGACCTGGTGGCTGCGGTCCGCGAGGTCTGCCCGAACGGCGTCGACTGGGTCTTCGAGTGCGTCGGGTCGACGGCGCTCATCCGGCTCTCCACCGATCTGCTGGACTTCGGAGGTTCGGTGGTCATGCTCGGGGTGCCACGCATGGGCACCGAGGCCAGTTTCGTGGTCAACACGATGTACAACGACAAGGGCTTGCTCGGCTGCCGCTACGGCTCGGCGCGGCCCGCCCACGATGTTCCGCTCGTCGTCGATCTCTACCGTGCCGGACGACTGAAGCTCGACGAGCTCGTCACCGCCACCTACCCGATCGAGGGGTTCGACGACGCACTGGCAGAACTGCACGACGGGCGTCTTGCCCGTGGCGTCGTGGTGATGGGGGATTGAGACCGACGTGCCGCTCCCGGATCATCTCATCGAACTCGGCGAGCAGGTCTCCAACTGGGGACGGTGGGGTGACGATGACCAACTCGGCTGCGGCAATCTGCTCGATGCGGAGGCCGCACGCCGCGGCCGGGATTCGGTGCGGACCGGGGAACACCTGAGTCTGGCCGTGGAGCTGCGTGCGGACGGAATCCAGGTCGGGCAGCCCGCCCGGCGCTACAACCCGATTCTCACCGTCACGTCACTCAACGAGCGGGACCAGTTCGCCCCCGGGATCTGGGAGGGCACCGACGACGCAGTGTTCATGTCGACGTGCGCCGGGACCCACATGGATGCGCTCTCGCACGTGGCCTACGACAGTCTGCTCTACAACGGCTTCCCCACGACGGCGGTCACTGCGCAGTACGGCGCCACGGTGCTCGGCGCCGAGCGGTTGCCGCAGATCGTCACCCGAGCTGTGCTGCTCGACATCCCACGGGTCCACGGTGTGGAAGGCCTCGATGTGATCGACCCGGGATACGCAATCACTGCTGACGACCTCGACGCCGCTGTCGACCTCGCTCGGGTCGACGTTGTCGCCGGCGACGTGGTCCTGGTACGCACCGGCATGATGCGTCACTTCCACCGTGGTGACCGGGTGCGTTACGCCGTCGGCAGCGAGCACTCCATGCCCGGTCTCTCGGAGCACTCCGTCGAGTGGATGCATCGCCACGACGTGGCTGGTGCGTTCACCGACTCCTATGCCTACGAGGCGTTCCCGCCGTCACTCCCGGACTGGTCCGACTGTCTGGCGGTGCATCTCCTGCAGGTGCGGGACATGGGTCTGCTGCAGGGACAGAACTGGAACTTCGAGCGTCTGGCCGAGCGGTGTGAGGAACTCGAACGAGGTGACGTCCTCCTCGTCGCTGCGCCTGAGCCGATCGTCGGAGCGTCGAGCACGCCTGTCGCTCCGGTCGTCGTCCTCTAGGCGGTCCGCAGTGGCCATCGGGTTCCGTTCACGCCGAAGCAGCCGGCGTCGACCGAACGAGGAGGCTCCCAGCGTCAGGCGGACCGTCAGCATCTGGCCCTTCTTGGCGGCCTTCCTGCTCCTCGGAGTGGTGGGTCTGATCGGTGTGCTGCTCGGATACAGCACCCAGAGGTCCAACAGCGAACAGATCGTGGTTCCCCAGACGACGGTCGGGACCATGCCCGCCGAGGCGCCCGGCGCCTCGATCCCGGTGACCGTCCCGGGCGGGGCGCCGGCTCCGGACGGCGTCTCAGGGGTTCTGCGGGAGAACTCCGTGACGACCTACACCTTCGCGGTTCCGGAGTCGGTATCGGCGGCGGCGAGTGACACTGCGATCTTCCCGACCACGGCGGTGCCGACCGCCGATGGCACAGGCCTGACACTCAGCGTCGGGTGCGCAGCGAGCGCCGAGGAGGCGTTGGTCCAGATCTCGGTGACCGAGGACCCGACTGCGGTGACCGTCCTGGTGGTCGGGTTGGTGCCGAGGGCCGGTGTCCCGTGCCAACCCGAGACACCACCGGAGGTGATCTCGGTGCCGCTCGAGTCGCCGATCGGCAGTCGACCCGTCGTGGTGGTGTCGCCCGGCACTCCGATCCCCGGTCTGGACGGTTCCTGAGCCGGCCCTCGAATCGACAGCCACGTTTGCGGGGGATCTACAGTCCCTGCCGCACTGACGAGCCACTGGGGGCGAAATGTTGCCGGGATTGACACTGTGGGAACTGATCGATCAGCGGGTCGAAATCACACCCGATGATCGACTCGCTGTCGACGAGAACGGTCGCACGCTCACCTTCGGTGAGTTCCGTGACCGGTCCGAGAGGGTAGCGGCCGGACTCGCCGACCTCGGCGTCGGCCCCGACACCGTCGTGTCGTGGCAGTTGCCCACGTGGCTCGAATCGCTCGTTCTGGTGGCAGCGCTCAGTCGTCTCGGAGCCGTTCAGAACCCGCTCCTCCCGATCTACCGGGAGCGCGAGGTCGGCTTCATCGTTCGTCAGGCCCAGGCGGCACTGTTCATCGTTCCGTCGGTCTGGCGGGGCTTCGACTACGAGGCCATGGCCCGGTCGGTGGTCGCCGACGTGCCCGGCTCGTCGGTCCTCGTCGCCGACCGTTCCCTCCCTGAGGCGGACCCCGCAAGCCTGCCGCCGCTCGCCCCGGCCCTCGACGCAGAGCACCAGCCGGTTCGTTGGCTGTTCTACACCTCGGGAACCACGGCGGACCCCAAGGGTGCTCAACACACCGACGCATCGATCGCCGCTGTTGCCTACGGCATGGGTGAACGACTGGCCTTGATGCCGGAGGACCACAATGCGCTCGTGTTCCCGTTCACGCACATCGGTGGGATCACGTGGTTGTTCGCTGGCCTGCAGTCGGGATGCTCGAACATCCTGACTGAGGGGTTCCACCCGCAGGACACTGCGACCGTGCTGTCCCGAGAGGGCGTCACGCTCGCCGGAAGTGGCACGGTGTTCCACCAGGCGTACTTGGCGTGCCAGCGGTCCGCAGACTCACCGCTCTTCCCTGACGTGCGCGGGTTCCCCGGTGGTGGCGCCCCCAAACCACCGTCGCTGGTGGCGGAGCTGCGAGAGGTGTTCGGGGCTCCGGTCCTGTCGGGATACGGACTCACCGAGGCGCCGATCCTCACGATGGCGGCCACGACCGACTCCGACGATGAGCTCGCAACGAGCGAGGGCAAGCCCATGCCCGGAGTGGAACTCAGGCTGGTCACGCTCGAGGGTGCCGTGGCCGGGCCCGGCGAAGAGGGTGAGATCCGAGCCAAGGCGCCGCAGATCATGCGCGGCTATCTCGATGCCTCGCTCGACGCCGCAGCCTTCGACGACGAGGGTTACTTCCGTACCGGCGACCTGGGCCGCATCGACGATCGCGGCAACGTCGTGATCACCGGTCGACTCAAGGACGTGATCATCCGCAAGGGTGAGAATGTCTCGGCCAAGGAGGTCGAGGATCTGCTCCACGCCCATCCCGATGTGGCCGACGTCGCAGTGATCGGTCTGCCCGATCCGGCGAGTGGTGAACGGGTCTGTGCGGTCCTGCAGTTCGTCGACGGGACCGAGCCGCTCGACCTCGACGGCGTGGTTGCGTACCTCCGGGAGCAGGGGCTGATGAACCAGAAGCTTCCCGAGCAGGTCGAGGTGGTCGACGTGATGCCGCGCAACCCTGCCGGCAAGGTTCTCAAGCACGTACTGCGGGAGCAGTACACCGACTGACGCTGCGGTTTCGCCGTCCATCGACCGGGCCCGTACGATCTGACGCTTCGTCAGATCTGGTGTGGTCATGTCCGTGGCCCGGATCGGCGGCACACAGGAGGACGAGACATGGGACTGCTCGACGGCAAGGTGGCGATCGTGACGGGCGCCGGACACGGCATCGGCCGGGGTCACGCCCTCGAACTCGCTCGTCACGGTGCACAGGTGCTCATCAATGACCTCGGGGGCTCGGTGACCGGAGAAGGTGCCGGTCGCGACGCCGACCTGACCGTGGCGCTCATCGAGGAGCGGGGTGGGGTCGCCCGATCCAACTACGCCGACGTGGCCGATGAGGTCCAGTCGGCGGAGATGATCGCCCAGGCCATCGCAGAGTTCGGTCGACTCGACATTCTCGTCAACAACGCCGGGATCGTTCGGGATGGAACCATCTTCAACATGTCCGTCGATGACTTCGACGCCGTGGTGCGGGTTCACCTGCGGGGGACGTGGCTTCCGTGCAAGCACGCTGCAGTCCACTGGCGATCGGTCGCCAAGGAGACAGGCCAACCCGTCAACGGACGGATCATCAACACCGTCTCCGGCGCCGGACTCACCGGCAACTTCGGGCAGTCCAACTACGCCCCGGCCAAGGCCGCCATTGCGAGCCTGACCCAGACACTGAGCCTCGAACTGCAGCGCACGGGAGTCACAGTCAATGCCGTGGGTCCCGCAGCGGCGACGCGGATCACCGCCACCATGCCCAACGCCCCGGCGGTGATCGAACCCGACGAGATCCCCGCAGATGAGTGGAACCCGATGGATCCGTCGGTGTCCTCTCCGCTCGTGGCGTGGCTCGCATCCGATGAGGCCGACCATGTCACCGGTCAGATCATCCGCGCCGTCGGCGAGCGGATCATCCTGATGAACGGCTGGGCGGACGGCGCCACGATCACCAATGGCGCCAAGCGCTGGGATGCAAACTCGCTCGGCGGGCGACTCGCCACCGATGTGTTCCACACACGGGCACCGGGTCTGCGCTACTGAACCCAGTCCTCGGGACCGGGACCGGGACCGATTGCAGGATCACTCCTCGGTGAGCCGGTGCCTCGTAGTCTCGTTTCGTGCCCCGCCGTTCCGACGGTTCCGACGCGCCACATGCTGCGCCGGTCGACGATCCCGCCGCCGCCACCGACTCTGGCGCATCGTCACGTCGTGGCACCGTGACATCGACCTTCGGAGTCTCGAGACGGGAGTCGCACGACTCGAGTGGGTTCTACGCCCGATTCAGTGCCCCCCAACTCGACCTCGACGCCTCACCGGCTGACCCCTCAACCCAGCGGGCGCTCGACGAGTTGTTCTGCGGCGACGCCCGCAGCATGGGTGCGGTTCCATCGGACTCCGTGGCGCTGGTCGTGACCTCACCGCCGTACTTCGCCGGGAAGGACTACGAGTCCGAGTTGGGCGCAGGGCCGGTTCCGGGTTCGTACGTCGAGTACCTCGAGATGCTCACCGATGTGTTCGGTGAGTGCGTACGCACGCTCGAACCCGGAGGGCGGATCGCCGTCAACGTGGCCAATCTCGGGCGGCGGCCGTTCCGTTCGCTCGCAGCCGATGTGACGGCGATCCTGCAGGACCGTCTGCGCCTGTTGCTGCGCGGCGAGGTGGTCTGGCTCAAGCAGCGAGGGTCGGCGGGGTCGTGTGCCTGGGGTTCGTTCCAGCGGCCGGGCAACCCGGTGCTGCGTGACACCACCGAGCGGATCATCATTGCGTCCAAGGGTCGGTTCGACCGTGCGGTCAACGTCGCTGATCGCCGCAGGATCGGTCTGCCGTGGGCCTCGACGTTGCAGCGGGACGAGTTCATGGATGCCACCCTCGACGTCTGGGAGTTCCCTCCCGAGTCGGCCACCCGGGTCGGTCACCCCGCTCCGTTCCCGGTGGCGCTCCCCGAACGTCTGATCGGCCTGTACACGTACCTCGGTGATCTCGTCCTCGATCCGTTCGTCGGTGCAGGGACGACAGCGGTCGCTGCGCTCCGCACCGGGCGGCACTACGTCGGATACGACACGGAAGCCGACTACCTCGCCGTGGCCGCCGAACGGGTGGCCGCCGAGCGAGCCGCTCTGACAGGCCGCCCGGCACCCGGTCCGATCGAGGTCCGATCAGACGGCGGCCCTCTCGCCCTGTCCGACGCACGCGCTCGGGGTTGCTCGGCGAGAGAGTGCGCCGCTGTTGTGGTCCGCTCGGCCGTCGCCGGGTTCGGGGGTGATCCCGGCGAGGTGCTCACCGACGTTGCAGTCGGTGCGGGCCTGAGCGTCGACGTCGCGTTCACGGATCGCAACGGTCCGTGGCACGTGCTCGTCTGCGGCGGATACTCCGCCACCCGTCCCGGTCTGCGTCGCAGCGACGGGGTCCTCCGGGCGCTCGGGACCGCTTCGGCGCTTCGTTCACTCGACGACTCCGCCCGGGTCGTACTCCTCGCACCGGGGCTGCCCGGGCCGTCCACGTCACTCGGGTCGATGCTCTCCGCAGCTGTCCGCTCGGGCACCGTGACCGCCGTGGTCGACCTCGACGAGGATCCAGTCGGGAGCTTCGAGCAGTTGCTCGGGGCCCAGTCACCGCAAACCGGGGCGATCGGGGTGTCCGCCTCGCGACGGCGCCGGTGAATCCCGCCGACGTCGACACCGGCCGGGATCTCAGTCCGGCGCAGGTGGACCGTCGTCGACGGATCCTCGACGCTGCGGTGGAGCTCGCCCGGACAGGCGGTTGGGACGGGGTGCAGATGCGGGAGGTCGCTCGGGACTCGGGCGTGGCGCTCGGGACGCTGTACCGGTACTTCCCGTCCAAGGAGTACCTGCTCGTCTCGCTCATGCACGAGCAGGTGACGGGCCTCGCGGAGCGGCTCGCGGTTCGGCCGCCCGAGGGCACCGATCCTGTCGAGCGGGTGAGCGACGTGCTCCGTCGGGCCAACCGGGCGTTGCTGCGGGAGCCGTCAGTCACCGAGACCCTCATCAGGGCGCTGGTCACCGGTGGACCGGCCGTCGCCCCCGCCGTGGCGGGTGTCCGGGACTTGATGCGCCGGATCATCACCGACGCCCTGGGCCTCGGTACGCCCCAGGGTGAACACATCGATCCTCAGGAGGCGATCGATCTCCTGACCGACGTCTGGCTGGCCTCGCTGGTGAGTTGGATCACGGGCATCGAGCCGCCGGAGCGACTCGTGGAGAAACTCTCCGGGGCCGCCCGGTTCCTCTTCGGCGCAGGCCCGGACGAGGCCTGAGGCGCAGCTGGAGTCAGATCGACTCGAGTCCGAGGACCCGAGCGGCGTTGTGGCGGAGGAACTTCGGCCAGACCTCATCCCGCAGCGGCACGTTCGGGAGTTCGTCCATGATGCGGTCGTAGGTGAGTCCGGCGGGGAAGTACCCGGCGTACAGGATCTTGTCGCCGCCTCGGGTGTTGGCGTAGTCGATGATGGCCTTGGGGTAGTGCTTCGGAGCGAACGCCGAGGTGGAGTAGTGCAGGTTGGGCCACTTGAGCATCAGCTTGACCGCGAGTTCCTCCCAGGGCTCTGCACCGTGGCGCATGACCACGGTCAGCTCGGGGAAGAACCAGCAGATCTCGTCGAGATACTCGACCTTCTGGGGTGCCAGCGGTAGCCGCGGGCCGGGGACGCCGACGGTGATGAAGATCGGCAGCCCGAGTTCCACGGCGGTGGCGTAGATCGGGTAGTAGGGGGCCTCGTTGATGGCAGTGCGGTAGCCGGACGGGAACGTCGAGAGCGCCACGAGTCCGAACTCCTCGTGGAAGCGGCGGATCCGCCGGATCTCATCGACGCCGCGGCGGGGATCCACCTCGAGCGCAGCGAGGAACCGGCCCGGATGCTGCCGCACCGCTCGTCGCGGATCCTCCCGTGTCTCGTTGCCCACGTTCACCAGACCCCGGTCGATCCCGAAGCGGTCCATCGTGTAGAGGGTCACGGCAACGGGATCGACACCGTCTTCGATCTCGGCGGGTACGTCGTTGAACATGTACTGCGCCGGCATCTTGAAGGTGCCTGATTCGCTGTCGCGCAGGTCGTCGGCCATGAACCGGTAGATCTCGCGACGATCGGTGCTCGGGAACCCGATCATCGTGTCGATGATCGGGAGATCGGTCGGCATACCCACGGGTTGGGACTCTACGCGGCCACTCGGGATCTGCTGCAGTTCGACCCGGGGACCGGCATGGTCCACGCTGGTGGGGTGGCCCGATGGTTCGAGCGTCTCCTGCGAGCCGGTGAACGCACCTCGGGTCTCCCGCCATCGGCCAACGGTGCGTCATCGTTCCACCTCCGGTGGGAGATCGACGGCCGGTTCGCCTCGGCCGAGGTGACCCTCGAGGTGCTCGAACCACCGCAGGTCGACTCGCTGTACTTCTGGGCACTGCAGGCGGACTTCACCGACCGGACGGGACACCATCGAGGTGGAGCCCACCTCGGCCTGCAGTGGTTCGCTCGCCACCCCGGGTCGACGGCGGTGAACTGGGGCGGCTACGACGACACCGGCCGGGAACTCGAGGGAACCCTCTCGACGCTCCCGTCCTCGACGCAGAACCCCAACACACGTGACTTCCAATGGCGGCCGGGTGTTCCGTACCGTTTGCGTATTGCGCTCGCCGGAGTGACCGGCGACGCCACTGCGTGGACCGGTTCGATCGTCGAGCTCGGTTCGGACCGCCGCACGCCCGCAGGGCCGGGTGTGGAGATACGGCGACTGCTCGTTCCGGGTGGCTCCGAGCTGGCGGGCTGTCTCGTCTGGTCAGAGGTGTTCGCCCGTTGTGACGCTCCGTCGGTGAGTGTTCGCTGGTCCGATCCGTTGGTGGTCGGTGTCGACGGCCGAACCACGGCGCCGAACTGGGTCACCCCGACCTTCCAGCGCCACGAGGACGGTGGGTGCGCCAACACCGACTCCATGACTGACGCAGTCGGTGTGATCCAGCGCACTGGGGTGAGACGGTCCACGCTTCCGGGTCGACGGCTCGCTGTGCCATCCTGACTTCGGGGAGTTCGGTCGGCCGCAGGGCCGGTTGGCCGACACGGAAGGGTCACCGATGTCGAGATCGAGGGAGAGCGCCCGGAGAGCGATCATCGAGGCGGCATGGAGGCTCGTCGACCGTCGGGGCGTCGTGCAGTTGGTCGCTGGGGTGTCCGTGCGGGACATCGCCGAGGAGATCGGCATCTCGCCGTCGACGGTCAGCTACCACTTCGGCAGTCAGGAGGGACTCGCCTGGGCCATGATCGACTCGTTGGTCGAGGAGCGTGACCTCGAGCCACTGCGGGTGCTCACTGAGATGCTCGGCTCCGATTCCATCGGCTTGGATGCCTCGGAGCTCGTGCGCCTCGCTGCTCAGGGCGACTGGGACGAACTCGTCCGCCCCGAGTCGGCTGTCTTCGAGAGGCGATTGATGCGAACGCTCGCCGCCACTGGGTCGAGCGCAGATGGCGACCGCATTGCCGCACGGCTCCGTGACGGCGTGTGGCGTGAGTATCTCGGGTCGTTCACGGCGCTGATAGACGCGGTGTGCGTCTCGCAGCAGCTGCGCTTCGTCGAGCCGTTCACCAGCCTGGAAGTGGCCCGGATCGCAACAGCGACCGTCGAGCGGTTGCTCCACCAGTACATGATCGATCCGGAGTCGATCCGCCCCGATCTAGCAGCCGACGCCATGGTGGCGTTCTTCAGCGCGGTGCTGAAGCCCGACCACGCTCGGCTTGGTATCGACGAGCTCGAGGCGTCGATGCGTTCGTTGAGTCGGCCCGACGAAGTCGATCCGGAACTGCTCGAGTGGCGGCGGCACGTGGCGGCCGCTGCGGCCCCCCTGTTCGACCGACCCGCCAACCAGGTCAGCCTGACCGATGTCGCTGCTGCCTCCGAAACGAGCGTCCGTATGGTCGCCGATCGGTTCCGCAGTTCCAACGAGGTGGCCGCAGTCTCGGTTCACCGCTACATGAAGGAGTTGCGCGCGGCCGTGGAGCGGCGGCTCGACCAGGACATCGAACTGGCGCTCACCGACTACCTCTGCGAGATCGCTCGCCTGGCCAGGATCGACCCGATCGTGTGGGGTGCGCTCGGACTCGAGCGTCAGCGGGCGGTGTTCGAATCCGGGCCCGGGATCCACGTCGATGTTCCGCTCGATCTGGCGGTGCAGGCTGCGCTCCGGGCGATCGGTGTGAACGGGACCGATGGCGAACGCACCGACCTCAGTCGCCTCGTCGTCGACACGGTCCTCTCGTACAGCCTCACCCGGCCGGCGGTGGCGCCGCACGTCGTGGCGGCGCTGGCGTTGCGACTCGTCAACGTCCCGTCCTGAGGTCATTCGAACCACTCCTGCGCCGATCGTTGGACTGAACATCTGCGCGGTGGTGGGCGCTCGATTGGCAACAGGAATGTGAACTCCTGGCGGTCCAGTGGAGACTCCCGGAGGATGCTGAGCCACAGTCTCGTCTGGGACTGCAACGTCCGCCCGCCCCATCGCTGGCGTTGCGATCCTCTCCGGGCCCCGGGTGTGTTCTCACCCCGGGGCCCGTTCTGTTCTCTCGGCCCCGGGAGTGTCCGGCTGGCCCTCGGATAAGTTCCCCGCATGTCTGCACCGGGCCTGAGCACCTACAACTTCGCCGATATCTGGGAGGCGGTGGCCGATGTGGCGGCGGATCGGCAGGCGCTCGTCGTCGGCGATCGTCGACTCACCTACGGTGAACTCGAACGCCGGGCGAATCGACTGGCGCACGTGTTGCTGTCGCTCGGAGTCGGACCCGGCGACACCGTGGCGTGCCACCTCGGCAACTCCTCGGAGTACCTCGAGACGCTCATTGCGGCCTGGAAGATCCGGGCGGTCCCGGTCAACGTCAACTACCGGTACACCGCTGAGGAACTGGCGTACCTCTACACCGACTCGGCTGCAGTCGTCGGCGTGGTGGACGCACACCTCCTCGAGCGGGTCGTGGCGATCGCCGACGATCTGCCGGACCTGCGATCCGTGCTCGTCGTCGGCAACAGCACCGAGGTTCTCCTGCCCGAGGGGGCCGTCGAGGTGCGGTGGTTCGACGATGCCACTCGGGTGGCTCCGGATCACCGACCCGAGATCGCCGGTCGTGGAGATGAGGACCGGTACATCATCTACACCGGCGGGACGACGGGCAGGCCGAAGGGAGTCGAGTGGCGCATGGGCGATGCGTTCTTCGGTTGCCTGGGTGGCGGCGATCCGATGCGGCTCTCCGGCCCGGTCACGTCGCCCGCCGAGATGCTCGACCGCATCGTCGACTTCGATTTCACGTTCTATGCACTCGCACCGTTGATCCACGCTGCCGCCCAGTGGGTCTCGTTCATGTGGCTCTTCGCCGGAGCACGGGTCGTGCTGCACCGGGGTCCCTTCGACCCTGCGACCGTGTGGCGCACCATCGCCGAGGAGCAGGTGTCGACGACGACGGTCGTGGGCGACGCCATGGCCCGACCGCTGTGCGACGAGTGGGAGCGCACCGGCCCGTACGACACGTCGTCGTTGTTCGCCTTCTCCAATGGAGGTGCACCGTTGTCGAGTTCGGTGCGTGAACGACTCCAGGTGATTCTCCCCGGCGTGGTGTTCACCGACGGGTTCGGGTCGTCCGAGACGGGGATCCAGGGCAGTAGCCGGCTCGAGCCCGGGACCCGAGGTGCAGGGACCGCGCAATTCGATCAGGTCGTCTCCGGCACGGCGGTCCTCGACGACGACCTGCGACCCATCGAGCCCGGCGACGATCGCATCGGGCGGGTGGCGCACTCGGGACACCTGCCCCTCGGCTACCGCAACGATCCGGCCAAGACCGCTGAGACGTTCGTCGAGGTGGACGGTCGCCGCTACGCACTCAACGGCGACATGGCCCGCGTGGCTGAGGACGGCTCGATCGTCCTGCTCGGCCGTGGGTCGATCAGTATCAACTCCGGCGGCGAGAAGGTCTTTCCCGAGGAGGTCGAAGGGGTCCTCAAGTCGCACGCCGCCGTGTACGACTGCGTCGTGGTCGGTGTGCCGCACGAGCGGTGGGGGGAGCAGGTGACCGTCGTGGTGCAACCGGTCTCCGGGGAGCGGGTCGACCTCGAGGAGCTCACCGAGCACGCCCGGGAACACCTTGCGGGCTACAAGCTGCCCAAGGCGCTCGTCGTGGTCGAGGTGATCGAGCGCTCACCGACTGGCAAGGCCGACTACCGGTGGGCGCGTCAGGTTGTGGCGTCAGCGGGTTGAGGATCGGCCACGGAACACTCAGTTGGTGACGAGGTGGTCGCCGGACTCCGCGACCTGCTTGGCCCACGGGTAGTCCGGTTTGCCCGACGGCGACCGCTGGATCGCCTCGACCCGGTGGAGCTCACGGGGGACCTTGTATCCGGCGACGTGGGACCGGGCGTGGTCGGCGAGTTCCTCGACGGTGGCGTCGTGACCGTCCCGGAAGTGGACCACTGCAGCGACGCGCTGACCCCAGCGCTCGTCCGGCACCCCGACGACGATGCAGTCGAATACGGCCGGGTGCGACTTGAGGGCCTGTTCGACCTCCTCGGGGAAGATCTTCTCGCCGCCGGAGTTGATGCTCACCGTGCCGCGGCCGAGCATCACCAAGCGGCTGTCCTCGGTCCACCGGGCGAAGTCGCCGGCGACGGCGTACCGACGACCGTCAACCTCGACGAACGTCTCGGCGGTCTTGATCGGGTCGTTGTGGTAGCCGATCGGGATGTTCCCGGAGCGGGCGAGCCGTCCGATGCGGTCGTCGCCGGGCTCGATCGGCTGCAGGTCGTCGTCGAGGACGACCACGTCGGGTCCGGGGTCCACGGTGGGTCCACCCCCTTCGATCGCCTGGCCCTTGGCCGCGTAGGTGATCCCGTTGAAGCCGCCTTCGGTCGAGCCGATCGAGTCGGTGATGATCAGGTTGGGGAACCGCTCCAGGAACCGGTCCTTGACCGACTGGCTGAACAGCGCCGCACTCGAGGACAACACGATGAAGCTCGACGCGTCCCACCGGTCGGGCTCGGCTTCGAGCGCCTCGATGAGCGGCCGACCGATGGCGTCGCCGGTGATGAGCATGGCGTTGATGCCGTGTTCGTCGACTAGGTCCCAGACAGCGTCGGGTTCGAACTTCGGGAGCAGCACGATGGTCGTCCCGATGAACCACTGGCTCATCGTCGCGATCTGCGCAGCGCCGTGCATGAGGGGCGGGATGACGCAGAAGACCATGCCCGCTTCGGACGCAGCGGCCTGTTCCGCCTTGGTGAACTCAGAGGCGACCTTCTCGCCGGTGAGCGCGTCGATGCCCTGACCGAGTGCGAAGTAGATGTCCTCGCTGCGCCACACGACCCCCTTGGGCAGGCCGGTCGTGCCGCCCGTGTAGATGACGTAGTGGTCGTCGCCGGAGCGGGCCGGGAAGGTGCGATCAGGCGAGCCGCTGGCCACGGCCTGCTCGAAGGGGACCGATCCGAGGAGCCCGGAGGCATCCGCACCGCTGTCGTCCTCGATGTGCACGAAGACTCGGAGGTCCGGCGACTCTCCAGCGACATGCGACAACCGGTCTGCGAAAGTCTGGTCGAATACGCACGCCACCAGTCCGGCGTTGTTGATGATGTGAGCAAGTTCGCTCTCGACGTAGCGGTAGTTGATGTTGATCGGGACCGCTCGGACCTTGAGTGATCCCAGCATCGCAGTGACCCACTGCTCGGAGTTGAACCCGTAGATCCCCACGTGGTCGCCAGCGGTCACCCCAGCGGAGTCGAGGTAGTGCCCGAACTGGTTGGCCCGGGCGTCGAGCTCGGCGAAGGTGAAGCGGCGGTCGCCGTCGATCACGCAGAGCCGGTCCGGCACGGAGTCGACGGTGTGTTCGAACAGGTCGGCAATGTTGTACGGCACACCGGAAAACTAGAGCACCTGTGCTCGGCGCGCCCGACTGTGTCCGTACCGGCCCCGCGCCAGCGGGAACCGACCTCACTGGGTCTGTCCCTAGTCGCCGCAGACGATGAAGGATCGCTGCGGCGTCAGGGGCGGTGATCTACTTCCTGATCGCAGTGGCGGCCCATCTCCGCGTCGGTGACTGGAACGGCATCACTGCGCCGACGGTCGTTCTCGTGATGTCGGTGGCGACGCTCACCCTGCGACACACGACCATGTTGGCGCTTCGGCGGAAGCGCTTCGGTCACCGAATGTGGGATCCAGCACCCACGGCGTCAGCGAGTGTGGTGGGGGCGCTTCCGCAAAAGCGCCCCGCGCGACTCAGGCACAGTCGGATACGCCACGGGTCCCAAGGTGCCAAGGGATTCGTCAGAAGCAACCTCCGCTTACGAACATGACGAGGGTCCAGTGCTCGCGCCAGCATCTGTCTCGGAAGGCGTTCAGCCAGCGAAGGCCGGCCTCAGGCGCATGGAGTAGAGACCGAAGCTGTCCCGGGAGAACCCGTTCCGTTCGTAGAACCGCCCCAGATGGCCCTCGGCAACAAGTTGGAGCAGGCCGGTGGTCGAGCGCAGCGCAGCTGCCTGTACGAGAACGGCGAGCAGCCGACTTCCCAATCCAAGACCCTGGTGTTCAGGGCGGACGACAAGATCCACGACGAACGAGTAGAAGACCCCGTCTCCGACGGTTCGCCCCATGCCGACGGCCTCGCCACCACGCTCGGCGACCGCAGCATCGATGGTGGAACCAAGGGCCCTGTCGCAGTCGTCGGGGCGAGGGACCTTCCATCCAACAGCCTCACGAATAGACCGGTACTCCTCGGCGGTCGGGGTGCGGGCGACGACCTCGATCATGGTCAGCGGTAACCGACCTCAGGCCGGCGCAGGCCCGGCTTCGGCGCGAGCTCGGGTCGAGGTCGGCGTGACCGGCGCCGGTCGCTTGGTGAGGGTCGGGTCGATTCTCCCGGCGAGCTCGACGATTTCACCGAATGCCGGTTCGACGTCGGCGGCGAGGTCCCATATGTCAGCGACGAGCTCCTCATCTGCGAGGAAGCCGATGTCGACGTGGTCGCGGTAGCTGAGGACCGTGATGTTGAGTCCGGCTCCGTCCATGATCGGGCCCATCGGATAGGTGGCGACCATCTCTGCACCGGCGAAGTAGAGCGGGAACGGAGGTCCGGGGACGTTCGAGATCACCAGGTTGTGGATCGGACGGTGCTGACTGGCGAGGCCCATGGAGGAGTAGAGGCGGGCGGCCCGGCCGAAGGTCCGGGGGGCGGCCCACTCGGCCCACTCGGTCAACATGGTGGCTCCGATGGCGTTGTGATCCTCCTTGGCGCCCTGCGTGCTCGCAATGATGGCGTCGACCCGCTCGGCAACGTCGTCAAGGTTGACTGGGAGCGCCGTGAACATGGCCGAGACCTTGTTGCCGCCGGCACCGGTCTCGGCGTCGGTCCGCACCGACACGGGGACGACCGCCACGAGCGGGCTGTCAGGGAGTGCATCGTGGCGTTGGAGGTAGCGGCGGAGCGTACCGGTGCATATCGCCAGCACGACGTCGTTGACCTTCACGTCGAGAGCGGTCTTGACCTGCTTGACCGTGTCGAGCGGAACCCGGGCGAACGCCACGGTCCGATGCGGTCCGATCGCCTGGTTGAACGGGGTGTGGGGGGCGGTCAGCGGCACTGCGCCATGGCCCATGGCTGGATTCCGGATGTTGCCGAGCAGCCGGGCGATCGAGCGGGCCGTCCGGCCGAGCAGTCCGAACGCATCGCTGGCGAGACGGAGCTTGGACGCTGCTGCATACGAGACGAGTTCGAGGTCGCTCGGCACGTGATCGGGAAGGACCGGCTCGTGTGCGAGGTCCCGACCCTCGGGTGACAGATCGAACAGCTCGGTCATGATCTCGGCGCCGGCGGCTCCGTCGATCGCAGCGTGGTGGACCTTGCAGACGAACCCGATCCGATTCTGTTTGAGGCCTTCGACGATCCACATCTCCCACAACGGACGGTTCCGATCGAGCGGTATCGACACGATCTGTCCGGCGACCTCGGCGAGTTCACGCCGGCCTCCCGGCGAGGGACAGCCGATTCGTCGGACGTGGTAGTCGAGGTTGAAGTGCGGGTCCTCGATCCATACGGGGTGGTGCAGATCGAACGGCACCCGCACGAGTCGCCGTCTGAACGGCGGCACCAGCGGGAGTCGCTCGCGGATGGTGTCCTTGATCCGCTGGAACGAGTAGCCGCCGGGCATGGTGTTCGCATCGAAGATGCCGACCATGGCCACGTGCATGTGACCTGCCGGAGTCTCGAGGTAGAGGAAGGTGGCGTCCATTCCCGACAGTCGTTCCATGCTGCTGCTCCGCTACTGGAGTCGATCGGCCACTGCACCCGTCGTGAGTGGCTCCCTTGCTCGGGCCCAGCGACCCGCACGTGCGCAGTCTGCCGCATCCGACCGGCACCGTGCCCGTGAACCGGAACTAGGGTCCTCGGTGGTGTCACCCCTACTTCGTCAGGGACTCGTGCGGATCGTCGTCGCACTCAACGCCCGCTACCCGGTCCATCGCAATCGACTCCTGACGGTCCCATCGTTCTTCGCTTCGTGGCTGGCCACGGAGGCGGCGCCGGTGTGGCTCGGGTGGTGGGGGATCAGGACCGTGGCCGATCTGTTCGGTCGCCGGAGACGGCTGGGGGTCGCTGATGCTGTGGGTGTGGGGCTCACCGGAGCGGCGGCGGGGATCCTCCTGCGTGAGGTGCTCGACGGTGCCCGTGCAGGCGAGCAACTCCGCGGCGCCCTCAGCGGCGTGGTGCCGGCATCGTTCCTCGACGCCCGACCGCCATGCGACCGGAGGGGTGCAGTGCTGCCCGTGCTCAACGGACGCAAGCGGCGGAGGAAGGTCCGTGGGCTCGTCTACCGGGAGGTCGACGGACATCGCCTGAAGCTGGATGTCTACGAGCCGCTCGATCCGCCGTCGTCGGGCCAGCGACGCCCGGCGATCATCCAGATCCACGGCGGCGCATGGGTGGTCGGATCCAAGGACGAACAGGGTGTCCCGCTGTTGAACCATCTGGCGTCGCTCGGCTGGGTCGGGTTCAACATCCAGTACCGGCTCAGTCCCAATGCCAAGTTCCCGTCCCACCTCGTCGACTGCAAGGCAGCGTTGGCGTGGGTCCGCGAGCACGCCGACGAGTTCGGGGTCGACCCGGAGTTCATTGCCGTCACCGGAGGGTCGGCCGGAGGTCACCTGTGTGCGCTCATGGCGCTGACGGAGAACGACCCCGAGTTCCAGCCGGGGTTCGCCGACGCCGACACCTCGGTGCAGGCCGCTGTGCCGTTCTACGGCGTCTACGACCTGTTCGATCGAGGACAGGATCAGGTCGACACGTTCCTGCGGTTCATCGAGCAGGTGGTGATGGGGAGCCATCCCGAGCAGGATCCGGAGGGCTGGGCGTCCTACTCACCGATCGACCGGATCCACGGTGATGCGCCGCCGATGATGCTCCTGCACGGAGACTCCGACGTGCTCGTTCCGGTCGGGGGAGCGCGACGCTTCGCCAGTGAGTTGTCACGGGCGTCGACCAACCCGGTCGTCTACGTCGAGCTCCACGGTGCCCAGCACGCATTTGAGATCTTCCCGAGCGTCCGAGCGGTGCAGACCGTCGAGTACGTGGAACGGTTCCTGACTTGGACCCACGACGTGGCCCTCGCCGGTCGGGAACTCAGCCATTCCGACGGTCCCGAACCGACCGAGTCGGGGGATCCGTCCCCAGCGACCAGTCATGAGCCCACAATGACCGGTGATGGAGGACGACCCCGAACCGGGGTGGTCGGAGCGCCGAACCGGAACTGATCCGGATCCCGACGACGGCCACCCAGCTCATCGCCACGAGCACGTCGCCGCGGCATCCGCCGGCCACTCCCACGACCTGCGAGACCTCTCGTCGAGCTTCGACCAGTCGCTCCGGCGCCGCTTGAACCTGATCGGCGCCGGGTTGTTCGTCGTTACCCTCGTCGGGGTGGCGTTCTGGTGGCCTCACAGCGATCGCCGCGCCGATCCCGGTTCGCTCGGGGTGGCCGACGGTTACTTCGACGCCACGGTCACCGCCGTTGATCCCTTCGACTGCCCGGGAACAGCACCGTCCACCGTCGACCCAGGGTCGTCGGGCGAGAGCGGCGGGGCCACGAAGACGACGTCGCCCGTCGCTGGGTCGTCGTCCGAACCAGCGGTGTGCCTGACCGTCACCTTCCTCCTCGAACAAGGACCCGATGCCGGCGAGGAACGAACCGTCGAACTGTTCGACTGGGCCCCGTATCCCGAGGTGGAGGTCGGTGACCAACTCGTGGTCCCGTACCTCGAGGACGCTCTCCCCGAGTACCAGTACGCACAGTCCTTCGAGCGGGAACGGCGGTGGCCGCTCGTGGCACTGGCGATCGCCTTCGCCGTCCTGGTCGTCGTTCAGGGTGGACTCCGCGGTTTCGCTGCGCTGGCCGGGCTCGTCGCCAGCATCGGGGTGATCGTGGTGTTCGTGCTGCCGGCGCTCGTCGGGGGCGAACCGCCGGTCCCCGTGGCCATCGCTGCGGCGTCACTCGTGGCGTACCTCGCCCTCTACCTCGCCCATGGCTTCTCGCCGCTCACGACCGTGGCGCTGCTCGGCACCCTGGCGTCGCTGGTCCTGGTCGGCGTGCTGTCGTGGGTCTTCACCGAGCTCACCGTGTTGTCGGGACTGTCCGAGGAGGCGCAGTACATCCGCGCCTTCGGCGGAGACCTCGAGTTCGGCGGGCTCCTGCTCGCCGGGATCATCCTCGGTGCCCTCGGAGCGCTCGACGACATGACCGTCACGCAGGCGTCGGCAGTGGCGGAGCTGCGTCGGGCCGATCCGACCATGGGGTTCGCTGCTCTCTATCGGGCCGGTTCCCGTATCGGCCGGGACCACATCGCATCGACGGTCAACACCTTGGCGCTCGCCTACGCCGGTGCGTCGCTGCCGCTCCTAGTGTTGTTCATCGAGTACGACCGCCCGCTATCCCGGGTGCTCACGTCTGAGGTGGTCGCCACCGAACTGGTCCGCACGCTCGTGGGCTCGATCGGCCTGGTGGCGTCGGTGCCCCTCACGACACTGCTCGCCGCCCGACTCGTCGCACCCCGTCGGCGCGACGCCGGCCCGGACATCCTCGCCCGCTGACCCGTCCGTCCGGAGGATGTCGAACCGGTGCGGCCGACCCGAGGTCGCCGAGCGACCGTGTTCGTCGGGTGCCTCAGCCGGGGTGGTCCGCCCAGCGGTCGGCGGCAGCCGCCCAGTCGAGCCGACGGGTCACGGCCTGGTTCTCGACACCGGCCCACGCCTCCTCGGGGAGCTGCCAGCAGACCTCGAACTCGATCCCGTCGGGATCGACGGCGTAGAGACTGAGCGTCGCTCCGTGGTCCGACTCCCCGGTGAGCGCACCGAGGTCGAGGAGCCGGGTTCGGCGGTCCACCAGGTCCTCGAACCGCTCGACCTCCCAAGCCAGGTGGTAGAGGCCCGGTCCCGATCCCGCCGCCGGCCCGTCGCCGCCGACTTCGAAGAGCCCGAGGTCGTGATGGGCGTCGCCGGCGGGCAGCGTGAGGAACACTGCGCGGCCCAGGTCGGTGAGGACCTCCATTCCCAGCGCCTCGCTGTAGAACGCCGCCGACCGGTGGGCGTCGCGCACGTAGAGGACGGCGTGGTTGAGTCGTCGGACCGGCACCTTGCGATCGTAGATCCCACCGTGCGGGTCGTTGCAGGTGTGCTAGAGCCTGAGCGTGCACCTCCTCCCGGAGCACTCCGAGTCACCGTTGTGGACGCCGCCGCCCCACCGCGTGGCTGCGTCGGCGATGGAACGGTTCCGCCGGCTCGCCGAGCGGGAGTTCGGTCAGCCGCTCCCGGACTCCGCTGCCCTGCACGAGTGGTCGGTCGCCGAGCCGACTGCGTTCTGGTGCCTGCTCGCCATGGAGTTGCTGCCCCGGGTGCCCAGCCCGGGTCCGGTCCTCGTCCCGGGGATCACCGGTGTCAGCGGGTCGAGCATCGCAGGGTGCCGGTGGTTCCCCGAGGTGCGGCTGAACGTCGCCGAGCAGATCCTGGGAGGCGCCGCGGACGACACGGTGCTGCTCGTCTCGGTCGACGAGCTGGGCGGCCGGCGGGAGGTCACCCGCCACGAGGCCACCGAGCTGGTCCGGCGCTGCGCGGCGGCGCTGCGCCTCTCGGGTGTCGGTCCGGGCGACGTCGTGGCGGCGTGGATGCCCAACGTCACCGAGACGGTCGTGGTGATGCTCGCAGCGGCGTCGATCGGTGCGGTGTTCACCTCGACGTCGCCTGACTTTGGAGTGGATGGCGTGCTCGACCGGTTCGGCCAGGTGCGACCGCGGGTGCTCGTCGCCGCCGACGGCTACCACTACGGCGGCCGGGCGTTCGACCGGCGCGCCGAGCTGGCGCAGGTGGCCGGCGCCCTGCCCGGGACGACGACGGTGGTCGTCGGGTTCCTCGGTGACGGTGTCGCCGGCGACCCCGCCGAACCGGCCGGTCCCGTCGCCGGGACGCTTCCGTACGGTGCGTGGCTCGACGCCGCACCGGACGATCCGCTGCGGTTCGAGCAGCTCCCGTTCGACCACCCGTGGTACGTCCTCTACAGCTCCGGTACGACCGGTGTGCCCAAGTGCATCGTGCACCGGACCGGTGGGGTGCTGCTGCAGCACGCGAAGGAGCACCAGCTTCACCTCGACCTCCGTCCCGGTGACCGTGCCTGCTACTTCACGACCTGCGGCTGGATGATGTGGAACTGGCTGGTCTCGGTGCCCGCCTCGGGGGTTGCCGCCGTGCTGTTCGAGGGCAACCCCTTCCACCCCGGACCCGAGGCACTGTGGGAGCTGGCCGACCGGGAGCGACTGGAGTTCCTCGGCGTGTCCGCCAAGTATCTGGACGTAGTGCGATCGAGTGGGTTGCGACCGGCGGACTCGGTGGACCTGTCTCGGCTCCGGACCCTGGCCTCCACCGGGTCACCGCTGTCGCCCGAGGGCTTCGAGTGGGTCGCTGATGCGGTCGCTCCCGCAGCGGGAGGCGACGGTCTCCACCTGGCGTCGATCTCGGGCGGCACCGACCTGTGCGGGTGCTTCGCCGCCGGTGACCCGACCCGGCCGGTTTGGGCGGGTGAGATCCAGGCGCCGGCGCTCGGCATGGCCGTCGAGGTCTGGACCCCGGAGGGAGTCCCGGCACCGGTCGGGGAGCGCGGCGAGCTCGTGTGCACCGCAGCCTTCCCGTCGACCCCGCTGCGGTTCTGGGGTGACGAGGATCCCGACGCTCCCGGGATCGTGCCCGGTCCCAGGTACCGGGCCGCCTACTTCGACGCCTTCCGTGACGTGTGGACCCACGGGGACTTCGCCGCCCGGACGTCTCACGGTGGATTCGTGATCCACGGTCGGTCCGACACGACCCTCAACCCCGGGGGCGTTCGGATCGGTACGGCCGAGATCTACCGCCAGGTCGAGCGGGTCGACAGCGTGCTGGAGTCGCTCGTGTTCGGCCAGGAGGTCGGTGACGACGTCCGGATCGTCCTCCTGGTGCGGCTCGTCGACGGGGTCGCGCTGGACGACGAACTGGTGGCGGAGATCCGAGCGCAGGTCCGGACCGGCTGCACACCACGTCACGTCCCCGCCGTCGTCGTGCAGGTCGACGACCTGCCCCGGACCCGGTCCAACAAGCTCGCCGAGCTCGCCGTTTCGGACCGGGTCAACGGGAGGGTGGTCCGCAACACCGGTGCGCTCGCCAACCCCGAGGCGCTCGACCACGTCGCCGATCGGGTCCCCGACCCCTGACCCCGCCCCGCCCCGCCCCGTCCCCGTTCCCTGCTTTGTGGTGCGAGCGACATGCATATGCATGTCGCTCGCACCACAAAGCAGGGGGTCCGGTGGGGTGGCGGAACTCAGCGGCCGAGCACGTCGGCGAAGGCGTCGGGGACCGACATCGGCCCGTCGACCGTGGCCCAGCGAGCGCCGACGGACTCGGCGAAGCTCTCGGCATCGGCACTGTCACCAGCGGGTGCAATGACGACGAGCTCGTCGAGTCGTAACGCGGCCCCGGTCGGATCCACTCCGGTGGTCGCCCGACAGTCCGAGAGGAGGACGGTGATCCGCCGTCCGGCAGGAGCTCGGTCGAGCTGCGCTCCGGCGGTACGCAGGGCCAGATCGAGGTTGGTGACCCCGAATCCACGCAACCGGAGCAGATCCACGACCACGTCGTCGGGTGACCGGTACTCCTGTTGGGACACCACGGCGACCGACTGCTCGGCGAAGGCCACCACCGAACACGCATCGGGAACGCGGTACAGCACCGACGAGGCCGCCACGGCGGCCGTGGCGAGCCGGTCGCCGCCCATCGACCCGGAGCGATCCACGAGCAGGCACACCGACGTTGCCGGCCGGTGCCAGTGAACGACGTGCAGGCCGTCCCGATCGGGTGGTCCGCCCCGTCGCCAGGTGGTGAGGGCGTCGAGCGACCGGTCCACATCGATGTCGCCCTCGGCCCAGTCGATCGGTGACGATCCCAGGCGGCCCAGCCCGGGCCGCAGTGCGCCGCCGGTCCGGGCCACATCGACCATCACACGCCCGGCGAGCCGTCGAGCGAGGTGGCGGAGCCGTTCGTCGGTGGCACCGGTCAGGTCGGCGAGCAGGGCGAGTGCATCGTCGGGTTGCCGTTCGAGCAGATCATCGAATGCCGACTCGTCGAGGACGCCGAGCTCTGGTGAGATCTCCTCGAAATGCTCACGTTGCTCGAGGTGACGGCGTGCAGTGGTTCGACGACCGGCCTCGTTGATTGCGTCGCGGGCGGCACCGCCCTCGAGGACCTCTTGGTCGGACACCCCGCTCCGGGGCGGGGTCAGCCTTTTCCCTGGCGATCCGCAGCGGCATCGGAACCGCTGGAGTCGGCGTTCCGACGTTGCAGTTCCCACAGTTCCGCAACGACGTCCTCCGGCCGGCGACCCGACCCCTCCCGGACCCGGATGCGTCCGGAGAGGGCGACCAACGCCGCATCGAGCGTGACCCGGTCGTCGGCTGGGTCACAACCTCGCAGTGGTGCGAGCTCCTGGGCCACGAGCGTCATGTCGACCGCCCCCCGGACCGAGGAGCCGGTCCGGACGTCAGGGTGGTTCCGGGTTGAGCGCACCAGTGCCACCACTCGGCGGAGACCGTCCTCCCCCAACCGCTCGGTCGCCTCGGGCGCCGCCGCAGCGACGATCGTCGCCTCGTCTTCAGCCCCCTGGTAGTCCACGGCGAGTCGGCAGCATCGGTCGTACACGGCTCCGGCGATTCTGGCGGTGCCCACGGCGTCGAACGGGTTCATGGCCGCCACCAGACGGAACCCCGGTGCCGCCTGCACCGAACCCAGCCGGGGGACGTGGACCTCGCCCTCGCTCATGACGGTGATGAGCACGTTCAACGTCTCCTCGGGGATCCGGTTGATCTCCTCGATGTACAGCAGCGAACCTGACCGCAGTGCCCGCAACAGCGGGCCGTCGGTGAAGACCTCGGGCACGTAGCCATCGTTCAGGACTGCGGCCGGGTCGAAGTTCCCGACGAGGCGGGCCGGCGTCAGTTCGGCGTTGCCCTCGACGAACTCGAACCCGGTGCCGGTCTCCTCGGCGATCGCCCGCAGGATCGTCGACTTGCCGGTGCCTGGGGGCCCCTCGACGAGTAGGTGGCGTCCGGCGGCGAGTGCGGCGACCACCACCTCGAGCGCAGCGTCCCGGCCGACGACCCGATGACGGAGTCGGTCGATCAGGTCCGAGCCGAAGTTGACCACCGCCGCTCGTCGCTCCGGCTCAGAACTCGATGACGCCGCGGATGTTCACCCCGTCGCGCATGTCCTGGTAGCCCTGGTTGACCTCGGAGAGGGTGTATCGGTTGGTGATGAGCTCGTCGAGCTTCAGTTCGCCCTCGCGGTACATGGAGAGCAGGGCGGGGATGTCGGCCCGAGGATTGCCCGAGCCGAACACGGTGCCCTTCACCTCCTTGTTCATCATCGACAGCATGAACAGGTTCATCGTGACGTTGGACTCGAGCATGTTCCCGATGGCGGTCACGACCAGCGTCCCGCCCTTGGACACCAGGTTGAGCGAGGGTTCGATCATGTCGCCGGTGACGACGCCGGGGACGAGGATCACCGAGTCGCACATGTCTCCCCACGTGAGGTCCGGCACGGCGAGCAGGGCTTCCTCGATGGAGGAGTAGGTGTGGGTGGCGCCGAGCTCCATGGCCTTCTCCCGCTTGAACTCCACCGGATCGATCGCAATGACCCGCTTGGCACCGGCCATCCGTGCGCCCTGAACGGCATTGATCCCAACACCGCCGATCCCGATGACGGCCACGTTGTCGCCGGGCTGCACCTCTGCCCGGTGCACCGCCGAACCCCACCCGGTCGCCACGCCGCACGACACGAGAGCCGCCACGTCGAAGGGGAGGTCCTTCTCGATGCGGACCACGGAGTTCTCGCTCAGGAGGAGCTCCTCGGAGAAGGTCCCGAGCTGGGCGAACCGGGCGACGTCGACATCGCCGATCGTGTGCGAGTGGTCACCGAGTCCCCGGGTCATCATGTGGGTGTCGAACAACTTGGCGCCCTCGTCGCAGAGGTTCTGGCGACCTGTCGAACACCACTTGCAGCGTCCGCACGACGGGATGAACGACATGGCGACGTGATCTCCGAGCTCAACGGAGCGGACCCCGGGTCCGACCGCCACGACCTCACCGGCACCTTCGTGGCCGCCGACGAACGGGAAGTGGGGAATCATCATGTCGCCCTGCACCACGTGCTCGTCCGAGTGGCACATTCCAGCCACTGCGGTCCGGACACGGATCTCACCGGGGCCCGGATCGTCGATGGTGATCTGCTCGACCTTCCAGTCCTGTTGCGGCCCCCACAACACAGCGGCGTTGGTTTTGGTTGGCATCAGACCCCCCCTGCGGTTCTCAGGTGCACCCCGCTACTCGAAGCGCTGCGACGCGGTTCTACACCACCGGGGCCAGTCGGGGTAGCCGAGCGACTCCGTGCCCACACCGTTCGTGACGGTCGGGGCTACGATCCTGTCGCACAGGCGAACGTGTCCGAGGAGGCCCTCCGTGTCGAACGCATCCATCCAGACGAGCAACCAGGCTGCTGCAACCGGTGAGGAGTCTCCTCACGCAGATCCCGTGGTCGAGGAACCCGTGGTCGAGGAGCACCTGGTCGAGGAGCTCCTGGTCGAGGAGGTCTCGATCGATGGGATGTGCGGGGTCTACTGATCCCGGTCTCGGCTGCAACAACCCTCAGGACGACACAGTATGGACCCGGTGCCAGTGACCCTTGCGGACCGCCTGGTCCTCCACCCCGACGTGGCCCTCCGGCCGGAGCGCTTCGGAGCGCTCGCCTACCACTTCGGCAACCGCCGGTTGTCGTTCATCAAGCACGTCGACCTGCTCGCCGTGGTCGAGGCGCTCGACGGGGAACGCACCGTTGGTGAGGTGCTCGACTCCGCCGGCGTCGACTCCGGGCGCCACGCCTCGTTCCTGACGGCCTTGGCCACGCTGTCGGACTCAGAGGTGCTCTGTGCGACCTGAGGTCGTCTCCCAACCGCCGGCGGCCACCCGACCGCTCGTCGAGGAGTTCCGCCTCGGCCTCGACGCCCCCATCTGCCTGACCTGGGAGCTGACGTATGCGTGCAACCTGAGTTGCGCCCACTGCCTGTCGAGTTCCGGGCGACGTGATCCGGCGGAGTTGAGCACGGAGGAGTGCTTCGCCGTCATCGACGAACTCCAGCGCCTGCAGGTGTTCTACGTGAACCTCGGCGGCGGCGAGCCGATGATGCGAAGCGACTTCTTCGACATCGTCGACCATGCCGTGTCCCACCACGTGGGGGTGAAGTTCTCGACCAACGGAACGTTCATCGACGCTGCTGCGGCTCGACGCCTCGCCGGGATGGACTACCTCGACGTCCAGATCTCCATCGACGGTGCCACCTCCGGAGTCAACGATGCGCTGCGAGGTCGGGGATCCTTCGCAGCAGCTCGTCAGGCCATGGATCATCTCGCCGACGCTGACTTCGGTCCGTTCAAGATCAGCGTCGTGGTGACCCGCCAGAACGTCGACCAACTCGATGCGTTCGCCGACATCGCAGCGCAGTACGGCGCCCAGCTCCGGGTCACCCGTCTCCGTCCCTCCGGCCGGGGCGCCGACACCTGGCACGATCTCCACCCGACCCAGGAACAACAGCGCCAGCTCTACCACTGGCTCCTGGAACGTCCCGCCGTGCTCACCGGCGACTCGTTCTTCCACCTGTCCGCACTGGGCGAGCCACTCCCGGGGCTCAACCTCTGCGGTGCCGGCCGGGTGGTCTGCCTCATCGACCCGGTCGGTGATGTCTACGCCTGTCCCTTCGTGATCCACGACGAGTTCCTCGCCGGCAACGTCCGTAACGACGGCGGGTTCACCAGCGTGTGGCGCGAGTCGGAGCTGTTCACATCGCTCCGGGAGCCCGACAGCGAAGGGGCGTGCGTGAGCTGCGGCAGCTACGACGCCTGCCAGGGAGGGTGCATGGCGTCGAAGTTCTTCGTCGGATTCGACCTGACCGACCCGGACCCCGAGTGCGTTCTCGGCCATGCCGAGCCGTTGCTCGCTGCGCTCGGCACGGATTCCGTTGTCCCTCGGGCACGAGTCGACCACTCGAGGCCCGGGGTGTCGGTGCCGTCGCCGGTGACGTTGCGCCCCACCAGGCGTTCCGGGGCGTGAGCTGACCCTCCTGCACCCAGGCCGTCGCAGCTTCGCTCTGCTGAGAGGCGACGTCGTCGACGTCGGCCGAACCACGGTCTCCGGGTTGGGGCGGGCCGTTCACCACGGGGCAGCATGAGCGGCGTGTCCCCACTGCTCGAGTCGTTCGACCTGGCCAGTCGATCGGTGCGCAACCGGATCGTCCTCGGACCACACGAGACCAACCTCGGCCGTGGGCGCAGCATCTCCGAACGTCACGTCGCCTACTACCGCCGCCGGGCCGAGGGCGGCACGGGGTTGATCATCACCGAGGAGGCCTCGGTCCACCCGTCGGACTGGCCGCTCGAGCGGGCTCCGCTCGCCACAGAGTGCGGACCCGGTTGGACGGAGGTGTCCAGGGTCTGTCACGACGCCGGGGCTGTGGTGTTGGCGGCGATCGGCCACAGCGGCGGGCAGGGCACGTCGCACTGGAGCCAGCGTGAGCTGTGGGCACCGTCCCCGGTGCCCGAGGTCAACACCCGGGAGATCCCCAAGGTGATGGAGGCGGGCGACATCGAGGCGGTGGTGGCGGGCTTCGCCTCTGCTGCTTCGCTGGCGGTCGGGTCCGACTGCGACGGCGTGGAGGTCAACGCCGGTCAGTACTCGTTGGCCCGGCAGTTCCTCTCGGGCCTCACCAACACCCGCGACGACGAGTGGGGGGCGGATCGGAGCAGGTTCCTCGTCGAGGTGCTCGCTGCAGTCCGGGCGGCGATCGGATCCGACGCCGTGCTCGCCCTTCGGTTGTCGTGCGACGAACTCGCCCCGTGGGCGGGCATCACCCCCGAGCAGGCCCCGGATCTCGCCGCAGCGCTCGTCTCCGGTCCGTCACGTGTCGACCTCCTCACCGTCGTGCGCGGCTCCATCTACTCCGCTGGGGCGACCCGACCCGACGGCCACACCGACCCGGGATTCAACCTGGAGCTGACCCGTTCGGTTCGACGAGCCGTCGTGGCCGCCACGGACGGGAGGGTCGCTATTTGCGCCCAGGGGTCGATCGTCGACGTTGACCAGGCAGCGTGGGCGATCGACGACGACGTCGCTGATCTGGTCGAGATGACGCGAGCGCAACTCGCCGACGCCGACCTGGTGGCCAAGCTCGCCGTCGGGACGCCCGAACGGATTCGGCCGTGTGTGCTGTGCAACCAGCAGTGCGCCGTGCGCGACAACAGGAACCCGATCGTGAGCTGCACGGTCGACCCGGCCACCGGCCACGAGGCCGACGAGCCGTTGCTGAGTGCACTCGACGTTGCTGCGAACACCTCGCCGAGCCGCAGCGGAACAGCCGTGACCGTCGTCGGAGGTGGGCCCGCCGGACTCGAGGCGGCCCGGGTGGCGGCTGGGCTCGGTCGTCCCGTCACCGTCCTCGAGCGTGGCGATCACCTCGGCGGCCTCCTCTGGACCGTGGCCGCGCTCCCGGGCCGTGAGCGTTTCGCCGATCTCGCCCGTTGGTACGAACGCGAGCTGCTCCGCCTCGGTGTGCGTGCCGAGACCAGCTCCGACGTGGATACCTCCGACGCAGCAGCGCTGAGCGCCAATGGCCCGGTGGTCGTCGCGGTTGGCGGGACCGACGGCGACCCCGGGGTGGACCTGCTCGATGGAGCGGAGTTCGTCCCCGCACGCAGCGTGCTCTCCGGCGATCAGATCCCCGACGGTGACGTGCTCGTCTGGGATCCGATCGGCGGACCGATCGGCGTCGGCGTCGCCGAACTCCTCGCCGCAGCGGGACGGAACGTCCACCTCGCCACCTTGGACTTCATCGTCGGCAACGAACTCGCCCGCTCGGGAGACCTCGGCGACGCCAACGGCCGACTCGCTCGCTCCGGGGTGACCATGCACCGGCGAAGTGTGCTGCGCTCGGTGGCCCCCACGACGGCGACGCTCGAGGACCGGTTCACCGCTCGTCGCTACGAACTCGACGTGGTCGCCGTCGTCGATGCCGGTCACAGGCTCCCGGCGGCGAGCGCTTCGGGTGACCTCGGTGTGGCCGCCGACGGGCGTTGGGTCGGCGACGCCGTGGCGCCGAGGACCGTCCACGAAGCAGTCCTCGAGGGCCGCCGTGTCGCCGGCACGTTCTCGGGTTGATCGACCCGGCCGGGGCCTTCCGATGGGTGGCGTGAGCAGGTAGCATGAAGAGGCTGGCGGGGCGAGCGGGCGTCTCGGCCGGCTTCCGGAGGCGACCATGTTGAACACCACCAAGGAACTGCTCGAGCGGACCATCTCCCAGGCCGTTGAGCTCGCCAAGTCAGCCGACTCGGCATTTCGTTCCCACGAGGATGTGGCAGTGGCCATGCCGGGCGGACTGTTCGGCCACGTTCGCAACGGGCGTCTCGTGGGTTTCGGACTCGAACCCGTCGGCGACGTCCTCGTCGATGCGCAGCGTCGGGTGATCGGCCTCCCCGACGGCGGACCGGGACAGTTCCTCTGGGGTCGCCTCGCGGCCGTCGCCGGAGGAGCTGCGGCTGCGGTCTCGACCGTCGCCGGCGTGGCCACGGCCGTGCTGCGTGGCCGCCGTCGAGCCTGAGCCGAGCCTGAGCCGAGCCCACCTGCGCCCGCTGCAGTCCCTTGGCGCCGCCGTCCCTTGGCGCCGCCGTCCCTTGGCGCCGCCGTCCCCAGGTCCACCGTGTGTCGGGATCGTTGCGCGATGTACTTCGTGGGTAGCCTGCGCACATGGCTGATCCGTTGATCTGGTCGCCGCTCCAACTCGGGCCGCTGACCGTCAGGAATCGGATCGTCTTCTCGGCGCACCTCACCAACTACGCCGAGAACGGTCTTCCCACCGAGCAGCATGCGGCCTACTACGCCGCCCGGGCTGCGGGTGGAGCAGGACTGATCATCACCGAGGAGCACTCGACCCACCCGACCGACTGGCCGTACGAGAAGCTCATCCACGGATTCCACCCCGAGGTGATCCCCGGCTACCGGCGGATCACCGAGGCGGTGCATCGTCACCGTGTTCCGATTCTCGCCCAGATCAACCACAACGGTGGGCAGGCGAGCTCGATGTACTCGAGGTTGCCGGTGTGGGCGCCGTCGCCGGTGGCCGATCCGCTCTTCCGAGAGGTCCCCAAGGCCGTGACCACCTCTGAGATCGCCGAGATCGTGGCGTCGTACGGGCTCGTCGCCGAGCACTGCGCCGAAGGTGGGTTCGACGGCGTCGAACTGCAGTGCTCCCACAGTTCCATCGTGCGCGGCTTCCTCTCTCCGGCGACCAACCGCCGCCACGACGACTACGGCGGGAGCCTCGCCAATCGGGCTCGGATCCTGCTCGAGATCGTCGCTGAGGTCAGGAGGGTGATCGGGCCCGACCTGGCGCTCGGCGTGCGCCTCTGCGGCGACGAGCTCATCGAAGGTGGCACCACGATCGACGAGGCCGTGGAAGTGGCCCGCATGGTCGAGGCCACAGGATCGGTCGACTACATCAACACCTCGATCGGTGTGGCCACGGCGTCGCTGTTCATGATCGAGGCGTCGATGCACATCCCGCCGGGCTACTCCATGTTCATCCCCTCGGCCATCCGTGAGGCCGTCGACCTGCCGGTCGTGGGGGTGGGGCGCTTCAAGGATCCGCTCCAGGTGGAGCGGGCGCTCACCGAGGGCCAGTGCGACCTGGTCGGGGTCGTGCGAGGTCAGATCGCTGACCCTGAGTTCGTCGCCAAGGCCCGTGCCGGTCACACCGATGACACCCGCCTGTGCCTGTCCTGCAACCAGGAGTGCGTCGGGCGGATGGGTCTCAATCGCTGGTTGGGGTGCATCGAGAACCCCGCCGCTGGACGGGAGTCACTCGGTGTCGGACAGGCCCGACCGGTGAGTGTGGGCCGACGGGTCCTCGTCGTCGGCGCCGGACCCGCCGGTCTCCAGACGGCCATCGCTGCAGCCCGAAACGGTCACCATGTCACGGTGCTCGAGCGGTCCGAACACGCCGGCGGGCAGGTGCGACTGGCCGCCACCGTTCCCAACCGGGCCGAGTTCGGCGATCTGGTGCGCAACCAGTTGCAGGAGTGTGGCCGGCTCGGCGTGGAGATCGAGTGTGGTGTCGACGTGGACCTCGCCGAGGTCCGACGTCGGGATCCTGACACCGTGGTCGTGGCCACCGGATCGGTCCCGGCCCGACCGTGGTGGGCGCCGGACGATGCCGAGTGGATCGTCGACGTGCGCGACGTCCTGGAGGGGTCCGTGCAGCCGAACGGTTCGGTGCTGGTGCTCGATGAACTCGGGTTCCACCACGCCACGTCGGTTGCCGAGTTGCTCGCGGATCGCGGGTGCCAGGTCGAGGTCGTCACCCCGGGCATGGTCGTCGGTCAGGACCTCGGGATCACACTGGATCTGGAGAACTGGTGGATTCGAGCTGAGGCCAAGGGGATCGAGCAGACCACCGAGTTGGTCCCCATGTCCGCAGGGGACCACTCGGTGACGTTTCAGCACCACCCGACCGGCACCGAACAGGAGCGCCGGGTGGACTGGGTGGTTCTCGCAGTCCCCTCGACCCCGGCCGACGCCCTCTTCGGAGAGCTGCAGGCGGCTGGCTACGCCGTGCACCGGGTCGGCGACGCCGTCGCTCCCCGACGGGCCCACGCCGCAGTGATCGACGGTGAGCGGGTCGGCGCCGGGATCATGGCGGCCAGCGCCGTGCTGGTCGGTCGCTGAGTCCCGATGCCCGACGCCCTCGCCATCGTCTGCGTCCGGAGTGGAGTCCTGCCGTCCGGATCGCTGCGGGCCGTGGCCGCAGCCGGTGGCGCGGCGTTGCTCGTCGGTGACGGCACCGACGAGGCGGCGGCGCACCTCGGTGCCTCGGCATCTGACCTGTGGGTCTGGGAGACCTCCGGGTTCTCGCCGGGGCGGTGGGCGGCGCCGCTCGCCGAGTTCGTCGAGCGGTTCGATGCGGTGATCCTCCCTGGGTCACCGGATGGCCGCGATCTCGCTCCCCGCTTGGCGGCGGAACTCGGCCGACCGCTCGTCGCCGGGGTCGTCGAACATGATGACGGGGTCCTGACCGTCTCCGCCTGGGGCGGGTCGGTGATGGTCGATGTTCCCGTCGAGGGGCCGGTGGTGTGGACGGTCCAGCCGGTGGCGGTGACCGCTGAGTCGCACGAGCACGGGACGGGACCACAACCGGTCGATCTCGAGATCCGAACCGGCGGAGCACGTGACGCCGTGACCGTCGAGGTGCTCGCCCCGGACCTCTCCACCATGGACCTCGTGGAGGCGCCCAGGTTGGTCGGAGGAGGAGCCGGCCTCGACGGCCCGGGGCGATTCGAACAACTCGCTGCGGTGGCGGGTCGGATCGGAGCGGCCATGGGGGCGACCCGTGTGGTCACCGACCGGGGGTGGCTCGCCCACGAACGTCAGATCGGGACGACCGGTGTGGTCGTCGATCCGGCGCTGTACCTGGCCTTCGGGATCTCCGGCGCCGTGCAGCACACCGCCGGCCTGGGCGATCCGGACCACATCATCAGCATCAACACCGAGCCGCACTGTCCGATGATGTCCATGGCCGACGTGGCGATCGTGGCCGACGCCAACGAGACCATCGCCGAACTCGCCCGGCTCCTCGATGAACCGGCACCGGCTGACTCGACCGGAGCGACGGCGTGAGCGGAACCGACTTCGACGTGGTTGTCGTGGGCGCTGGCCCGGCGGGGTCTGCAGCTGCGATCGAGGTGGCGCGGGCCGGTCGGTCGGTCTGCCTCCTCGAGCGAGGTCCGTCGCCAGGGTCCAAGAACATGTACGGCGGCGTCGTCTACGGACGCATCCTCGACACGCTCGTTCCGGCGTGGTGGGAACAGGCGCCAGTCGAGCGGTGGGTGACCCGGCGGAGCACCATGCTGATCTCCGGGGACCAGGCGCTCACCGTCGACTTCCGCAACCCCGGATGGGGCGAGGCTCCGCACAACGGAGCGACCGCCTACCGACCCGAGTTCGACAGCTGGCTCGCCGGCGTGGCGGTGGACGCCGGTGCCGAACTGGTGTGCTCGACGACGGCGACCGGTCTGATCCGTGAGGCCGGGCAGGTGGTGGGCGTTCGCACCGACCGCCCGAACGGTGACCTGCGGGCCTCGGTGGTCGTGGCCTGTGACGGCGTGAACTCGTTCCTGGCCAAGGAGGCCGGGATGTACCCCCACGACGATCCGTCCAACTTCACCGTCGGCGTGAAGGAGACCATCGCCCTGCCGCGCCACGTGATCGACGAGCGGTTCGCCGTCCGCGGTGACGAGGGCGTGGACATCGAGATCCTCGGATGCACCGGTGACGTTCCCGGCGGCGGGTTCGTCTACACCAACCGTTCCACTGTGGCGGTCGGGCTCGTCCTGTCGCTTCCAGCACTCGCCGCCGGTGGCACCCGTCCCGAGGAGATCCTCCGGCTGCTCAAGGCCCACCCGGCGATCGCGCCGTTGATCGAGGGGGGCGAGGTCGTTGAGTACTCGGCTCACGTGATTCCCGAGGCCGGCTACGACATGATGCCCGAGCTCGTCGGTGACGGGATCCTGGTCGCCGGCGATGCGGCCGCCATGTGTCTGGCCGCCGGGATCTGGTTGGAGGGTGTCAACTTCGCCATCGGCTCCGGTGCCCTGGCCGGCCGCACCGCAGCGCTCGCCGCTCGACGCGGTGATGCATCCGCTGCGGGTCTGGCCGGCTACCGATCGAGTCTCGAGTCGAGCTTCGTCCTGTCCGATCACCGCCGACTCCGTGACGCCCCGCACCTCGTCATGAGCGATCTCGCCCAGCGGGTGCTGCCTGCAGTGGCCTGTGGTGTCGTGGAGGACGTGTTCACTGTGACGAACCCCACGCCCAAGCCGGGCATGCGCCGCATCGTCCGGCAGCGTCTCCGTCGCCACGGGGTTCGGTTGCGTGACCTGTTCCGTGAGGGCCTGCGTGCGCTGCGCACGTTCGGATGAGCGATGCTGGAGGAGTCATGACTGCGTCGTCGTACCCCGAGATCAGCTTCGAGCGCCGGATGAGCACTGTCGAGTTCCGGGTCGACTCAGATCGGGCGCACATCACCGTCGATGACACCGTGTGCCGGGACTGCACGACGCGGGGTTGCATCACGGCGTGTCCGGCCAACCTGTTCGTTCCGACCGCTGCCGGCGGGATCCTGTTCAACTACGAGCAGTGCTTCGAGTGCGGCACCTGTTACCTCGTGTGCAACGAGGAAGGTGCGATCACCTGGACCTACCCCGAGGGCGGGCACGGGGTCGTGTTCCACCGGAGCTGAACGCCGTGCTGATCGCTGCGTGCGTCAAGCTCGTCGAAATCCGCCCGCTGGTCGATCCGCTCACCGGTTCGGTCGATCCCGGTCGGGAGGTCGGATGTTCCGCTGCTGATCGTGCCGCGGTGGAAGTGGTCCGTCGACTCGCTGAGTCATGGTCGGCACGGACGCTCCTCATCAGCGTCGGCCCGCCCCGGGCCGAGCCGCTGCTCGTCGAACTCGCCGCTGTCGGCATCGACGCTGCCGTCCGCATCGACGCACCGCGTGGGGTCGACTCCTCGACGGTGGGCCGGCTGCTCGCAGCAACGCTCGCCGACGTGGGTGCCGATGTGGTCGTCTGCGGTGACTACTCGAGTGATCGGGGGTCGGGGTCGGTGCCGGCGTTCATTGCTCATCACCTCGGCGCTGCCCAGGCGTTGGGGCTCGTCGAGGTCCACACGGAGGGCCCCGGCTCGTTGCGGGTCGTGCGCCGGCTCGACGGAGGTCGCCGGGAGGTGGCGGTGGTCGATGCGCCCGCAGTGATGTCGGTGGAGGGCAGCGTGGCGGAACTCCGACGAGCTCCGTTGCGTTCGGTGCTCGCCGACGCCGTCCCCGTGGAGGTGGTGGCCACCGACGTCCCCCTCTCGGTCCGGACGCTCCCGACGCGCGCGTTCTCGCCGCCGACTCGGGTGGCCTCGGCGCCGACTGGAACGCCGCTCGACCGAGTTGTCGAACTCACCGGGGCGCTCGTCGAGCGGACGCCGCCGCGCACCGTTGCGCTCGATCCACCGGAGGCTGCGGGGATGATCCTCGAGCAACTCCGCAGCTGGGGCTACCTCGACGAGCCGGATCCGGCGTGAGTGCGCTCGCCGGGATGACCTGGACCGAGGTGACGGCCGGGCGGTTGCTGTTGGTCCCCCTCGGGAGTTGCGAACAACACGGACCCCATCTCCCGTTCGACACCGATACCCGGATCGCCGTGGCGCTCGCCGCGTCGGTCGCTGAGCATCTCCCCGAGGCGCTCGTCTCACCACCGATCGGGATCGGTGCCTCGGGGGAGCACCAGTCGTTCCCCGGGACGCTGTCGATCGGTTCGACGGCGTTGGTCGACGTGCTCGTGGAGTTGGCTCGCTCGGCCTTGCCTCCGTTGGGGTCGGATCTGCCGCAACCGTTCTACGGGATGGTCATCGTCAACGGCCACGGAGGGAATGTCGAGGCGACCGCAACGGCGGCGGCGCTGCTCGCAGACGAGGGGCGCCCCGTGTTGGTGTGGCATCCGCAGGTAGCCGGTGGAGACTCTCACGCCGGACACACCGAGACGTCGGTGCTGCTGTACCTCGACCCCGAAGCAGTTCGCCTCGACCGGATCGAGGCCGGTTCGACCGTGCGATGGCGCGATGTCCGGGACGTCGTGGTGCGGGACGGACTCGCAGCGGTGAGTCCGAACGGCGTCCTCGGTGATCCTCGTGGTGCGTCGGCGGAAGAGGGGGAGCGGATCGTCGCTGCACTGGTCGAGGACCTGTCCAACGCCGTGCGTTCGTGGCGTGCGAACCTGACGGTGTCGGGCGTCGACGTCGATCCGTCTGCATCCGGCGTCGGGGCACAGCGGTGAGTGCCCCCGTCGCTCTCGTCACCGGTGGTGCCCGAGGCATCGGGGCTGCGGTCTGTCGGCGGCTGTCGGCGACAGGACACCGGGTGGTGGTCCTCGACGCCTGCAACTCCGATGCCTGTGGCAGCGATGACCTGCTCGACTACCCACTGGCGACCATGGCGCAACTCGAACAGGTGGTCGCCGACTGCGGACCTGGCGCCGAGGGGGTGGTCTGCGACGTCCGTGACAGCGAATCGCTGGAGAGGATCGTCGCCGAGTTGGACCGACTCGACATCGTGGTCGCCGGTGCCGGTGTGGTCTGGGGTGGCGTTCCGCTCTGGGAGATGCCTGAGCGGGTCTGGGACGTCGTCATGGACGTCAACGTCCGAGGCGTCTACCACCTGATCCGGGCCACTGTCCCGGCGCTGTTGGCCCAGCCCACACCCCGTTGCGGACGCTTCGTCGCCCTGGCGTCGGCCGGGTCGAGTCGGGGGCTGCTGCACCTCGGTGCCTACAGCGCCGCCAAGCACGCCGTGGTGGGGCTCGTGCGCAGCCTGGCGGCGGATCTCGCCGACAGCGGGGTCACCGTGAACGCCGTTGCGCCAGGGTCCACCGATACGGACATCCTGGCGGCATCGGCTGCGGTCTACGACCTGGACTCGCCCGGTGAGTTCGCTGCGCATCACCCCGTCGGCCGGCTCATCGAAGCCGACGAGGTCGCTGCCGCCGTCGCCTGGCTGTGCGACCCCGCTGCTTCCGGCGTGACCGGCGCAGTGCTCGCGGTCGACGGCGGCATGACTGCCGTCTGAGCGGTGCGCTACCGACTCGACCACGCCGCACGGCGCTTCGACGGCGGGCGGGTCGTCCTCGGCGGCGTTCCCGGACGGCTGTTCCGCCTCAGTGACGCCGGTGCGGCGTGGGTCGATCGGCTCGTGAGTCCGGAGGAACCGTGCGAGCCAACGACACCGGGTGAGGTGGCACTGCTCGAACGGCTCACATCGAGCGGTGTCCTGCACCCCGATCCCGACCCTGCGCTGCGTGGCCATCGTCGAGGAGTGACCATGGTCGTCCCGGTTCGTGACCGAGCCGCTGCGCTCGCCGAACTGCTCGACTCGGTGCGACGGAGTGGTGACGAACCGGATGAGATCATCGTCGTCGACGACGGATCCACCGACGGCCAGGCGCACCGGAGGGTCGCCGAGGCCCACGGCGCTCGTTGTCTGCGGGCTGAGACACCGCACGGGCCGGGAGGCGCCCGCAACCTGGGGTTGGAGGCGGCATCCCACCCGATCGTCGTGTTCGTCGATTCCGACGTCACGGTCACCCCGGGTTGGATCGCCGGCCTCTCCGCACACCTCGCCGATGCGCAGGTGGTGGCCGTGGCTGGCCGGGTCCGGTCCGCCGCCGTTCCCGGTTGGATCGGTGACTACGAGCAGCGCAACGGTCCGCTCGACCTGGGAGCCGATCCCGGGCCCGTCGGTCCCGGCCGGAGGATCGGCCACGTGCCTGCAGCGCTCCTGATGGTGCGCCGGGACGCGGCCGCCGACGGGTTCGACGCAACGATGCGAGTCGGGGAGGACGTCGATCTGGTCTGGCGCCTGACCGCAGCCGGTGGCGTGGTGCGCTACGAGCCGCAGGTGGAGTGTCACCACTCGCCCCGGGAGGACCTCCGGTCGTGGGTGGCCCAGCGTTTCGCCTACGGCACTTCGGCCGAAGCGCTCGACGAGCGGCACCCGGGGTCCGTGCCTCCCTGGCGGTCCTCGTGGTCGAGCCTGGCCGTGGTGGCGGCCGCCCTCGCCGGTCACCCGTTCGCAGCGGTGCTTGTGGCCACCGGGACGGCGTTGCCGCTCGTGCGACGCCTGTCCGGAGTGCCACCACTGCCCGCCGTGCGCATCGGGCTCGAGGGTCACGTCGCAGCTGGCGCATCATTCGCCCGGGCGTCGATCCGGGTCTGGTGGCCCCTGGTGCTCCTCGCCCTGGCGCTGCGCCCCACCCGTCGACCGGCGGCGCGCTTGTTCGCCGCCGCCGTTGCGGTCAGATGGTGGAACCGAGGCGCACCGCTGCCGGTCCGCGACGTCCCGCTCGCCGTCACCGAGGATGTCGCCTACGGCGCCGGTGTGTGGACCGGATGTGTCCGTGGTCGGCGGGCGGGACCGCTGACTCCGACTGTCGGCACCTGACCAGCACGATCAGGGCAGTTGGAACCTCACCGGATCCGAGGCGCTCAGGGTTTCCGAGGGGACGGTCGATGAATTCGGTGGTGCTCCACGAGGAGCCGAACGACCGAGGGGACCGAACGTGCAGCATGCCGGACGGCGCCGACTGGGACATCGCCAATCCACCGACCTCGCAGTGAAACCGTCTCGACGGCGGGGTCGTCGGTTGGCTGCTGTGGTGGGGCTGGGGGTGGCCCTGTCGATCGGGGCGTGCGTGCCCGGCGCTCCGGGCGGCTCGCCTCCGAGACCGGGAGTTGGTCCATGTTCGATGTTCCCTGCAGACAGCTACTGGTACGCCGATGTCTCCTCGCTCCCCGAACACCCGCAGTCCGGGGTCTGGCGTTCGGCGATCGGCGCTGGTGCCGGGCTGAAGGCGGACTTCGGTTCGGGCACGTGGGACGGAGGACCGATCGGCATTCCCTTCACCCGGGTCGGCGCCGGCCAACAGCGCGTCCCGATCAGCTTCTACTACCCCGACGAGAGCGACCCCGGCCCGTACCCGATTCCTCCGGGGGCACCTCGGGAGCATGGTTCTGACCATCACGTCATCGTTGTGGACGACTCCGACTGCACGCTGTACGAGGTCTACGACGCCACACCGCTTCCGAACGGTGCCTGGGACGCCGGATCTGGAGCGGTGTGGAACCTCAGGTCGAACGCTCTGCGGCGTGCAGGGTGGACCTCGGCGGATGCCGCCGGCCTGCCGATCCTCCCGGGGCTCGTCCGTTACGACGAAGTGGTCTCCGGACGGATCAACCACGCAGTTCGGTTCACTGCCCCCCGGACCCAGCGCAGCTACCTGTGGCCGGCACGCCACTTCGCATCGAGCTCGCCCGATCCGAATCGACCACCGATGGGAGCCTGGTTCCGACTACGTCCTGACTACGACACATCCTGGATGCATCCGCAGGCCCGGGTGATCGCCGAGGCGCTCAAGGTCCACGGGATGATCCTGGCCGACAACGGGTCGTCGTGGTTCATCTCGGGTGCACCCGATCAGCGATGGGACAACAACGGCCTTCGCGACCTGCTCTCGGTGAGCGGATCGGATCTCGTCGCCGTCGACGCAGAGCGCCTGCGGGTCGAGCCCGACTCCGGTCGTCGACGTTGAACGTCGACCTCAGCAGTCCGGGTCCTGAATGAATCGGTCACTGTCGCACACGCCGTCGGCCGGGTCGCTGTTCAACTCGGGAAAGAAGTCATTGGAGTCGAGGTTCTCGAGTTCGCTCGTCGTGGAGTCGGCGATCACGAAGAAGAATACGACGAAGGCGATGCTCGCCAAGATGGCGAGGCCGCCGGTGATGAGCCCACCGATGGCCATGCCGCGGCCGGATCCATCGCTGCGCTTCTTGGCGGAGTTGAGTCCGATGGCCGAGAGGATCACGGCGACCACACCGAGCAGACCTCCGAGTCCACAGATCCAGAAGGTCAGCAACCCGATGATCCCGCACACCAGACCACCGATGGCCAGACCGTTGCTGCCACCGGGTTGGCCGGACGGAACTGGGTACGCCGCTGGAGAGGGAATGAAGCCTCCGGGTGGCATGGCCCCGGGTGGCGGTGGCATGGCCCCGGGTGGCGGTGGCATGGCCCCGGGTGGCGGTGGCATGGCCCCGGGTGGCGGTGGCAAGGCCCCGGGTGGCGGTGGCATGGCCCCGGGTGGCGGT
>VGBZ01000018.1 GCA_016870275.1 Actinomycetota bacterium | reverse complement strand
CGGCCAGCACCCTGGTCCAGATCGTCGACGCTCCGGGCAGCGGATCACCCGCGGCAACACCGTCGGGGAACAGCCCTGTCTCGGGCGTTCCGGGTGGCGGGGACGGTGGAGTCGGGCCGGGTGCGGGCACGACACAACCTCCAACGACGACAGCCGCCCCGGCGCCGAAGCCGAGCGCCATGAGCAGGTCGCGACGGCTCAGCCCGGATGCACTCGTCACCACCACCCCGCTGGATTGCTTCGTTCCCATCAGTTCCTCCGCCGCCTCGATCTGAACAAGAGTGTGGCACGATGCTCGAGGTCCAGCCATCGGGCTGTTCCCCCAGAGGAGGGGGTCGTGCACCGTCGAAGTGCAGCAGATCGAACGAAGCCGCTGACCCGCTCCGTGGCCGTGGGAGCGATGCTCGTCGGAGCCGTGGCCCTGCTCGCCGCGTGCGGCGGGACCAGCACCAGCGCACCGGACACCAGCGAACCGGCCACCAGCGCACCGGCCACCAGCGGACCGGGGAACGAACTGCCCGACAATGGTCCGCAGGCAGCAGCATCCACCGCTCCCGCAGCGCCGTCGAGTGGATGTGGCAGCACTGCAGGCGATGCCGGCGCCGGTCGACGCGTGATCACGGTCGACGGAACTGAACGCTGGTATCTCTGGACGCCCCCGGAGCAGCCGACTCGGGTCACTCCCCCGCCACTGCTGCTCGACTTCCACGGCCTGGCGGAAGGAGCAGAGTTCCACTCGGAGATGTCAGGGCTCGAAGACCTCGCCCGGCAGGAGGGGTTCGCCCTCGCCACGCCGAACGGGACTGGAGATCCAGTCGCATGGGGTATCGGAACCGGATCAGACAACGCAGACCTGCGATTCGTCGAAGCGCTGGTCGAAGAGATCAGCGCTTCGAACTGCATCGACGTGAACCGCATCTTCGCCACCGGACTCTCCAACGGAGCGCTCCTGAGTTCGGCACTTGCGTGTGCGTTGAGCGACCGGATCGCAGCGATCGCCACCGTGGCCGGAATCGCCGACCCGGCGGACTGTCGGCCGTCCCGCCGTGTACCGATACTGAACTTCCACGGAACCGACGATGCGATCTTGTTGTTCAACGGTGGAGTCGGCGATCTCGGCGCTGCTCTTCAGGGCGGAACGCCCTCCTTGCCGCCGGGTTATGTTGCCGATCTCGATGGCACCGGTGTTCCGGCCGCTGTGGCTGCATGGGCCGCCCGCAACGGATGCGTTGGGTCGCCCAGTGACGGGCGTCAAGCCGTCGATGTGCTCCGACGGACCTACCGCTGCCCAGCGGACGGCGAGGTCGTGTCCTACGTGATCGAAGGAGGCGGTCACTCCTGGCCGGGCAGCGAGGTCTCTGCCACCCTCGAACCAGTCATCGGGAAGACCACACGATCGATCAGCGCCAATGAGCAGATGTGGGAGTTCTTCACTCGGCACGCACTGCGGGCCGGTCCTGTGGTGCCGACCGCTCCGGATCAGGGCGAGGGCGCCTGAACTCGGCGAGGGAGATCAAGGCGGATCGGGAGTTCCATGGCGTCGGCGACGAGCAGGGGTCGGGTCAGCCCGAATCCCTGCGCTCGCATGACCCCGATCTCGACGAGGAGCTCGATTTGCTCTGCGGTCTCGACTCCCTCGGCGATCACTTCCAGACCGAGCGTCTCGGCAAGTTGGTACGTCGCAGAGACCACGCTAGTGGAGCCGAGTGCCGGGTTGAGTTCGGCGACGAAGGTCCGATCGATCTTCACCACGTCAACCGAGAAGTCGAGCAGGTGAGACAATGACGAGTATCCAGTTCCGAAGTCGTCGAGAGCGACTCGGAATCCAAGTCGACGGAGATGGTTCAAGCGGTCTGAGACGACATCCGGGGCAGCCACGAGGGCACCTTCGGTCAACTCCACCACGATGGAATCCGGTCGGACACCGACCCGGCTGAGCCGCTCGAGCAGTCGCTCGATGAAGTTGGTTTCGACGATCTCTGTCGCAGAGGCATTCAACGTGAGATAGGCGACCCGTCGATCAGGATTGCTGTGTTGCCAATCGCGAAGGAACTCGAGTGCTTTGTCCATCACCTGAGCCTGAATCTGCGGAAGCAGACCCGCTCGTTCGGCCGTATCGATGAAGGCGCTGGCGGGAACCACTTCGCCGCTGGGACGGCGCCAGCGGGCGAGAGCCTCGAATCCGACAATCGAGCCGTCGTGGAGATTGACGATCGGTTGAACCGCTGGCGCGTAGGCAGATTCGTCCACTGCTCGCCGCAGGCTGATCTCCATGTCATGTTCATCATCGAGATCCCGCTGCATGGCGTCGTCGAACACCCTGATGGCCCCCGGCCGATCACGCTTGGCGTGGTACATCGCAATGTCGGCCCGCTGCAGCAGGTCATCGGGAGATTCAGGAACGCTGCCGTTGCACTTCGAGACAGCACAACCGATACTCGCAGTCAGGTGCCACTCCATCCCTTTCGGGAAGTATGGACGAGAGAGGACCTCCACGAAGTGGGCCGCTCGTTTCAAGATGGTCTGAGCGTGGTCGACGATCGGAGCGGCGCCGACCGTTGGCTCGCCTCGAACGTTCGACCCCAGATCGATTCCGGCGAGTGGAAAGCGGTGGATCACCACGAACTCGTCCCCGCTGAGTCGATAGACCGACTCGTTCGAGTGGGTTGTGTTCCGCATCCGGCGCGTCACCTCGCAGAGGACGTCGTCGCCGGCTGCGTGACCTGAGGTGTCGTTGACCTGCTTGAAGCGATCGAGGTCGACGAAGAGGACACCAACGGAGGCGTCGTACCCCTCGACATCCCCGAGGAGGGCGGATCGATTCCCGAGACCGGTGAGAGCGTCCTGTCGTGACTGTTCCCACAGAGCATGATGCGCCCGTTCGATCGTGCGGCGGGTCGCTCGCTCACTGCGCACCGCATCCGCCACCCTCCAGGAGACGAGGAACGCAATCGCAGCGGTCGAAATCAGGAGCACGGGGACGGCGACGGCGTTCCCCACCCACAAGATGATGGCCGCAGTGATGGCTGGAGCCGCTAGGGACGCTCCGAGCAGGATGAAGCGGACTCGGCCGATCTCGCTGGGGTCGGCAGACGGTTCCGCCAGTGTCATCGCCGATCTGGAGGTGGCAGCCATCCCGAGGCAGATGAACGCCACGGTGTAGACGAGGCTCGACCATGGCGCGCCGTCGACGTTCAGCAGCGCTTCTCTCAGGAAGATCACGTCCCCCACGATCGTGGCGAGTAGGTAGCAACTGATCCAGACGACCACGGCACTGAGATGACGCGAGGAGAGAACGACACCGACTGCAGCGCCGAGAAGCGCGAGGTCGAGGAGCGGATAGGCCAACAGGACGCCGGTGTCCCAGGTGAGAGCTGAGGTGGTGGGTTCGAGTGTCGATCTCAGGAGTTCCCACACCAACATGGACAGACCCGCAGCCAGGAGAAGTCCGTCGAACATCGCCTGAACGCCAGCCCGACCGCCTCGGCATCTCGCCACCCACCACAGGGCGAACAAGAGAAACGGATAGCCGGCGAGGTAAACGATGTCGGCGACCGAGACAACTGGATCGGACCCGAGTGCGCAGAGCATCGAGTGCACAACGTCGCCGACAACCCCGCTCAGAGTCACCACTGCGAGGATCATCCACGCACGCCTGGTGTCAGGAGGGGCGGCCAGCGCCACGAGCACGCTGGCGGCGAAGACCACACTGATCAGGATCAGGCTGGGAACATCCAGGGCGGTGAAAACCAATCGGGTCACCGTGCCCGTGGCCACCATGATCTGCCACACGATCACAGCGAAGCCCAGCAGGACGACAGCCAGACGCAGCGCAACCGCACTAGGTGCGCTGGGGCTGCGAGGGTCCGGGCTCACCCGGAGCACGCTTCCGGACACGACCGGAACCTACCAGCGCCAGCGAGAGACACCACCGTTGAATCTCAATTCCCACCTGATCGAGTCGGGCTGGGGAGATTCGAACTCCCGACCTCGATCCCCAGTCGAGATCCGGCCGTTTCGGCGGGTCCGGCTGGTGGCCCCCGGTCCCGCGATCCCCTTGTTTCCGGGGATCTCACTTCCGGGCGGTAGTGGGAGATCCGGCCGATCGTCAGAGTCCTGCATACATTCTCCATACATCGATGTATCTCGATTCGAGCGGATCGGTGCGCAATGAGGCCTGCTACTCGAGAGCGTCTGCGAGCTGCTCGGCCATCGCCGGTACATCGATCGTGGCGATCGTCCAGATCTGGTCCATGTCGACACGGTGGTAGTGGTGCGCCAAGAGGTGCCGCAGGTTCACCACGTGCCGCCACGCCACGTCAGGGTGCTCGCCCTTGAACTCGTTCGACATGGCGTTCGAAGCCTCACCGATGATCTCGAGCAACCGTTCGGCGGCACGCTGACGAGTCGAGTCGCTGTCGAACACCTCACGGCCCTCCGCAACCAGCGCAGCCAGCTGCGCAGCTGCCTCGAGGACGTCGGCGACCCGCAGCTCGTCGGAACGGCTCAAATCGGCACAGCTTCGCGACGGATGTGGTCGTCGCGCTCCTTGAGTCCGCCGACGGACACGACGTCGACGGAGACGCCCAGTAGCTGCTCAAGCGCTTCCTGCAGATCCATGAGGTCGAACAGGGAACTGCCCGGCTCGAACTCGACCAGGAAGTCGATGTCGCTCTCAGGAGTGTCGTCACCCCTCGCGACAGAGCCGAACAATGAGGCAGTCCGACCACGGTGCTGGCGCACGAGATCGTTGATCTCGTCCCGCTTCGATTCGACGATCGCTCGATGCGCTCCCACGGATTCAGCCTACCGTCGGAGCTCGTCCAGCCTCACGACCGCAGGCATCGAGCCCGATGGAACGCTCGACGATTGCCTGTGGGCGAGGAGTCGCACGCCGACTGGCTCGGGAGCCAGCTCACGCCCATCGACCAGGTCGGACTCGGGAACCACCTCGCCCAGCAGATCCACGGCGAGTAGACCTCCCGGCCCGACTCACCCGTGTGGCTCAAGCGGTGAGTCCGGCGACCGCGGCGGCAGTCGCCCGATAGCCGGAGTCACTCCATGCCTGCTCCTCCTGGCGGCACGTGTACCCCAGCTTGATGACGTGCGGGTCGTCGGAGGCAACCAGCGCCTCGGAGATCTCGGGCCAGCCGCGTGGCGGCGACGCGCCGTCGTCGACCGTGTCGACCGCGAGCGTGCCGATCACCACGTAGGCCGCTCCGACGGCGCGGACCAGCGCCGCGACCAGCGATCCCGCCCGCTCGGACGTCGGGGTCCGGGCGAGCACGAGGCGGGCGGCGTGAGTGCCGGTCATGGTGTGGAGCTCGAAGAAGTCGCCGGTCGCCCGGTACAGCTGGTGGGTGAGCCGGGCCAGCTCGGCGAGCGAGTGCTCGTCCACCTCCACCCTGGCGGCCAACTCGACGAAGTCCGGGTCGGCCGCCACCTCGGCGAAGCAGTGGGCGAAGCCCGTGGCCCCGAAGGTGCGGTCGCGCAGTCGCGGGTGGTCGCGCAGGGCGGCGAGCAGTCCGGCTGCGCCGAGCCCGCCGCCACCGGTGACCGGGGGCACCTGGACGAACTGCGCCGAGTCGGCCAGGTAGGCCAGCCCGGCGGCCACGTCGCGATCCCGGCCGTGTTCGAGTGCGTAGCCCAGCCGGATGAGGCCGTGGAACGCCGCACCCCCGACACCGTCGAGCAGGATGCCGAGGTGGCGTCCGAGGGTGGCGTCGACCCCGGCGCTGTCCACCTCCTTGCCGAAGTACGCCACCAGGTCGCCGAAGCGCTCGCCCGTGCCCAGCGCGCTGCCCAACGTGGAGACGGTGACGGCCGTGCCGGTCGGTGGGCGTCGGGGTGCGAGCCGCGAGGCGTAGCCCTTCGAGAACTGCTCGAGCCGCCGGTCGTCGGCGCCCAGGGCATCGAGGGCGATCAGGGTCATCGGTCGGTGGTTCGTGAGCCCACCGGCGGTGACCGGGTCGGTGGTCAGGTCCTCGTCGAGGAGGCGGTCGAGCGTGCCCGTGGTTACGCGCTCACCGTACCGTCGGGCGCGTCGACGACCCCGTCCGGGCCCCCGGCGGCCCATGTGCCCGCGCCGCCGGACGTGGTCATGCTCTGTATCGATCCGGGCACGCCCACGGTCACGTTCACCATGAACGGCCACACCACGGTGCTCGACAACCCCGATCGCGAGACCCTCATCGAGGAGATCCGGGCCACGCTCCGCCGCCTCCGGGCGTCCTGAACGTCCTGCTTCCCGACCCGCGACGGCATCAGCGCGTGTCAAGGGTTCGTTCCTGGAGGAAATGCGCGTGGGGTTGTCCTCGGGCGGAGCCCGGGGTTCGGGGTGCTCGGCGGGCTGGGTGTGGTGGTCGGGGGTTCCGTGCGGCGCTGGCTGATGTCCGCGGACTCGGCTGCCCGGGGGCGGCTGGTCCAGGCGCGTGTGTTCGGGCTCGCTGTGGGGGTGGGTCCCGGCGTCTTGCTTAGGTCGACATGACCCCCGGAAGTCGGGGGCCTGTCCTAGCGCGCTCGACGTCGGTCCGGGACCCGTCCGCGACCTGTGTTCAGCGGTGTGCCTCGTTGCCGGTTGAGTTCGATGAGGTGATGGGCGAAGGTGGCAGCTGCGGGTCGGTCACGTCGTTTCCGGCGTCGGTTGTGACGTCGTGACGGGCCGGCCCGCACTCGTGGGGATCGGGTGCGCGGGGTCGAACGCGACGCCGTCGCGCATCAACGCGAACGCGACGCGGTGCGCGCGGTGTGCAACGGCGACCGCGGCGATCGGGCGGGGTTTCCCGCGGCTGATGAGCCGGGCCCGATAGTCGGCGAAGTCGGGCTGGTGCATGCCCATGCCTTTGCCGAGCTCGAGGATCGCCTGGTGCAACGTGACGGACCCGGACTTCGTGATGCCGAGCCCGGGGCGGGCGCGCCCGGCTGATTCGTAGCTCGCCGGTGACAGCCCAGCAAACGCGTAGGCGGAGTCTGCGTCGGTGAACCGGGTGTGGTCCCCGATCGCGGCGCCATAGGCGGAAGCGCGCACGACACCGAACCCGGGCAGCGATGTCAGCACTCTGGCGGGAGTCGATGCGATCAACGCGGCGAGTTCGCGTTCGCAGCGCAGGACCTCGCCTTCGACGGTCAGGAACATGGACAGGTCCGCTGCGAGGTGCTGCTCGACGAGGTCGCGTTGGCTGCTCTGGGGTGTCAACGCGTCGCGCGCGCACGCAACGATCAGTTCGGACTTGGCGACCGTCATGCGGATCCCGCGAGTCCGGGCGCAACCGGCGAGGCGATTCGGGCCGAGTCGGACAACGCGCTCGGGGTTGCAGAACTCGGTGAGGATCATCCGCCCGGACCTCGTGGCGAAGATGTCGCCGAAACACGCGCCGAGACCCGGGAACACCAGATCGAGCTGCGCGTGGATCTGCTGGCGGAGCCGGCGACCCATGTCGACCTTGCGGCGCCGGTGACCCACCCACGCCGCCTGCTCCAGCAGCGCCGCGCTGCGCTGCTGCGGCGGCCGGCCTGCGCCACGGATCAACAAATCCGCGATCGCAGCGAGGTCTCGTTCGTCGGTCTTCTGGCGGGCCCGCAGCTGCTGACCCCTCGCAGCTTTGACCGCGGCGGAATTCAACTCGACAACCTCGACGTGGTCAGCGACGAGATGCTCGACGAGCGGACGGTGATAGTGACCCGCGGTCTCGACCCCGACCCGACACAACGCCGCCGACCGTGACACAGACGCGCTCACGGTCCGGTCGCTGAGCACCTTCGCTCCGGACGCGGTCAACGCGAACTTGAACGGCGACATCACGACCTCACCCCGCAGATCGGTCACCATCGCCATCGCTTCGGACTTGCCGACATCGACCGGCACCAACAACACCTGGCCCGGGTCCAAGCCCCGGACACGGGCCATGAACTCGGCCTGCTCCGGGCCACCAACGAACTCCACAGCCATGCTCGAACCTCCTGATCGGTGAAGGTCCCACCATCGCCCCAGCGGACGAACCCGTCACCCCTCCGAACACCCTGTGCCTTGTATCAGCGCGTGTAGCAAGCCCTGATGTGAGATTCGGGCGCGATCTCCTGTCCCGTGGTCGCGGGTCGTGTTCCAGCGGAGGGCGGTGGGGCTGGGGTCGGGTGGTCCTGGCGGCGCTGGCTGATGTTCGCGAACTCGGTCGGCACGGCCGGCCGGTTCAGGCGCGTGTGTTCGTGCTCGCGAGTGGGGGTGGGGACCCGGCGTCATGCTTAGGGCGACATGCCCGATGAGGGCTGTCCAAGCGCGCTCGACGTCGGTCCGGGTCCCCTCCCGACCGTGGCCCCGGCTGCTCGTCGGGGTGTTGAGTTCAGTGAGGTAGATCGGCGATGGTGGAGGCGCGGGCCGGTTACGTCGTAGGTGACGACCTCGTCGTCATGACGGACCGGTCCGCACTCTGTGTCGGGTCGAAGGGTTGGCCGTCGCGCAGCATCGCGAACGCCAAGCGGTGTGCCCGGTGCGCGACCGCGACCGCGGCGACCTGGCGTGGCTTGCCTCTGGCGATCAGCTGGGCGCGGTAGTTGATGAAGCTCTCTTCGGACTGGCCGAGTCCGAGACCGAGCTCGAGGATCGCAGCGCGCAGGTTGATCGACCGGGCCTTGGTGATCCCGAGCCCGGGGCGGACCTTGCCGGCGGAGTCGTAGCTCGCCGGGGACAGCCCAGCGAACGCGTACGCGGCATCCGCGTTGCGGAACCGGTGGGGATCACCGAGCGCTGCGCCGTAGGCGGACGCCCGGATCGTCGACACGCCGGGCAGCGAGGTGAGGACCGCGGCGGGCGTGTCGGGCAGCAGCCGTGCGAGCTCGGCTTCGGCTCGGACCATGTCGGCCTCGACCCGTTCGAACAGTGCGACGTCTGCTGCGAGGATCTCTGCCAGGACCGCCCGTTCAGGCGTCGGGAGCGCCAACGAGTCCCGGGCGGCGTCGACGACCTGGTTGGCCTTGTCGCGGGTCATGCGCGCACCACGGTTTGCAGCGAACCGCTCGAGGCGTGTCGGTCCCAGACGCACGACCCGGTCAGGACAGCACAGCTCGGAGAGGATCAGACGCCCGGCTCGGGTCTCGAACAGCGACGAGAAGCAGCTCGACAGGCCGGGGAACACGAGATCGATCTGGGCGTGGATCTGCTGGCGCATCCGTCGATAGATCTCGACCTTGCGGCGCCGATGCCCGACCCACGCGAGCTGCGCTGCGAGGACCTCCGCTCGAGACTGCGGCGGCCGCCCAGCACCGCGGGCCATCAGATCTGCCATTGCGGCGAGGTCGCGTTCGTCGGTCTTCTGCCGGGACCGCAGCTGCTGCGCGCGGGCGTGTTTCACCGCTGCGGGGTTCAACTCGATCACCTCGACCGAGCCGCCCACCAGCGACGTCACCAACGTGCGGTGATAGTGACCAGCGGTCTCGACCCCAACCCGACACAGCACTGCGGCACGCTCCTCGACGGCGGCCGACGTTCGTGCCCGCAACGCGGCGACGCCGGAGACCGTGAGCGCGAACTTGAACGGCGGCGTCACGATCTCACCGCGGAGATCGGTGACCATCGCCATGGCTTCGGACTTGCCGACATCGACCGGCACCAACAGCACCTGGCCCGGTTCCACGCCCCGGACCCGCGCCATGAATTCGGCCTGCTCCGGACCTCCAACGAACTCGACAGCCATCACGAACCTCCAGAATCGACAAGGGGCTGCCACCCTCGCCGATCACCACACGCGAGGCCCCGACGTCCGACTCTGACGTGTATCAGCGCGCGGGAGTCACCCCGCGGACGCCGCCACGGCGGAATCCGTGTCGGCTGAACGCTCTGCCGGTGGCAAGGTCAACGGATGCCAGAGCGTTCCGCAGAAGGTCCAGCGATCGAGGTCGTGTACCCGAACGCTGACCATGCCCCCGTCATCGGCGACGTGTACCTGCGCTCGTGGCGCGCTGGCTACGACGGCCTCGTCGATCCCGTCCGGCTCGAACCCGTCGCCGCCGAACGAGCGGCCTACGACTGGCTGGCGGCGATCAACGATCCAGACGCCAGGTTCGCTCTGGGCTACGTCGACGGCGCTGCTGCCGGCGTGGCGAAGATCGGACCGGACCCCACCGAAGCGGTTCGAGGCACCTGGCTCGAGCTGCTCTACGTCCCACCTGGGTTCTGGGGCAGCGGAGTCGCCAACGCGTTCCTCCGCTGGGCGACCGACCACGCTGCGGCCGACGGAGCGACCGTCATGCGCCTGCGGGTCGTCGAGGCACAACACCGAGCTCGACGGTTCTACGAGCGCAAGTGCTGGGAGTACGACCCCGACGTCCCGCCCTCGCACAACGACTTCTTCCCGCTGCTCTGCATGCGCCGCTGCCTGCCGACGGCGCGTTGGCGACCGGGCGTTGACGACTGCGCTCCGGCGACGGGCCCTGACTACAGCGCGCTGAAGAGGCTGTCGATCGAGCCGGGGTCGACCTGGCGAGGCGTCGAGGAGAAGTCGAACTCGCCCTCGACCTCGTAGAACGCCCGCAGCTCGGTCGACTCGATCACGTCGTCGATCCTCGAATGGCGCTTCGCCTCCTGATCGGCCACGGCATCGCTCCCCGCAGCCAGCTGATCCGGGTCGATCTGCACGAAGCCGACGGTCAGCACGTCACGCGGGTCGGCGAGGCTCGTCGCGCTGATCACCCGTGCCGGCACGCCGAACCCCTCCTCGGCGCACCACGCCTCCTCGAAGTCCGCATACGAGAACCCGGGCTTCAGCCGGCGGACGAACACAGCCACGATCACGCGCCCGACCGTAGCAGCCTCCGCCCTCCTGCGTCCCGGTGGACGGATCCGACCCGACTCGGTCGCCGGACCGTGGTGCCGCCCTCAGCGCGCTCGGAACGTGTGCTGCGGGCGAAACCTCGGCCGAAAAGCGGCGAAGCCCCTGCAGATGCAGGGGCTTCGTACCGTCGGGCTGGGGAGATTTGAACTCCCGACCTCTTGACCCCCAGTCAAGCGCGCTAACCAAACTGCGCCACAGCCCGTGAAAGAGACGTTAGCCGCGGCACTCAGCGGCCCTGAAGGACGCCACGAGCGCTAGTTGATCAACCAGACAACCCCCTGCACAAGGCGCCATCCGAGATAGATGACGAGGGCGGCAACGAGCAGCCAGAAGTGCCATGGCACACGCAACGGAGTCGGCTCGGACCCGGCGGGCGTGTCATCGGTGAGGGCCTGGGACAGTCCCTGGGGCGGAACGGACACTTGGTGCCCGGATGGGCAGTCGCCCTCGGAGGTGAGTGTCGACGGGGTGTAGAACCGGTTACAGGATTCACACCACGGCACGCAACAACTCCTCGCAGCAACGCCGGCTCATCAGACTGGCGGGACGCCATGGCGCCGACGAGAGAAGTGACGATCTCGGTCCATCGATCGCTCAATGCGCACAGCGATCTGATCGCGGAGGTCCTCGAACTCTACAACGGCATCGACGACGAGCTCTGAGGCCAGGCGCAGCAGGTCGACGTCCTCCTCGTAGATTCGCCGCTGTTCGGCGACGAACGCATCACGCTCGTCGGCGTCATCGATCGCTGCGATCTTGTTGGCGAACACCGCATTGACCGCGGCCTCCGGTCCCATGACCGCAATCTTCGCCGTTGGTAGGGCGAGCGTCGCAATGGGATCGAATGCCGGCCCCGACATGGCGTAGAGCCCGGCCCCGTAGGCCTTGCGGAGGATCACCGACACCTTGGCGACGGTGGCCTCTGACACTGCGGTGATCATCTTCGCCCCGTGGCGAATGATGCCCTGCCGCTCCACCTGGCTTCCGATCATGAACCCGGGCACGTCGGCGAGGAAGATCAGCGGCACCCCGAAGGCGTCGCAGAGCCAGATGAACCGAGCGGCCTTGTCGGCTGAGTCACCGAAGAGAACTCCGCCCTTGTGCAATGGATTGTTCGCCACGATGCCGACTGGCCGACCCTCGAGCAGCGCCAACCCGACCACCAACTCGGGAGCGAAGAGCGGCTTGATCTCAAAGAATGACTCTGCGTCCACGATCCCGTCGATCACGTCGTGGATGTCGTAGCCCTGGGACTCTTCTGCCGGAACCACGCCGCTGTGCAGATCGCGCCCCGGTGGAACTGGTGTGTACGTCGGAAGGGGGTCGTTCCAACGGCTCGGCAGATACGTGAGGTAGGCCCGTGCCTGCGCCAGAGCATCCTCGTCGTCGACGGCGAGGTTGTCTCCGCACCCCGACACCGTGGCATGCATTCGGGCCCCACCCATCTCCTCGAGCGTGACCTGCTCCCCCACCACCATCTCCGCCATGCGTGGCGAGCCGAGGTACATCGAGGCGTTGCCCTCGACCATGACGACGATGTCGCAGAAGCTCGGGATGTAGGCCCCGCCAGCCGCTGACGGACCGAACAGACAGCACACCTGAGGAACGCGACCCGACAACTTGACCTGGTTGAAGAAGATCCGGCCCGCGCCGCGCCGCCCGGGAAACAGATCGACCTGGTCGGTGATCCGGGCCCCGGCCGAGTCGATGAGCCACACGACAGGCAGGTCGTCACGCAGGGCGGTCTCGGTCAACCTGACGATCTTCTCCACGGTCCGGGCACCCCATGAGCCCGCCTTCACCGTCGGATCGTTGGCCACCACACACACCGGCCGACCATCGACGTTGCCGACACCGGTGATCACCCCGTCAGCCGGAAGATCAGCCGCCATGCCGACTGCGTACGGGGCGTTCGCAAGCAGCTGATCCTCGACGAACGAACCCGGATCACACAGCACTGCGATCCGCTCACGTACGTGCAGCTTGTGCTGCGCCTCGAGCTTGGCGCTGCCAGCCTCCCGGTTGCCAGCGACCGCTCGATCGACCGCCCTGCGAATCCGTTCGGCTGGTTCCACGCTGGCTGCCCTCAGTCGACCGAGACCAGATCGACGGTGAACACCAGCGTTGCTCCCGGTGCAATTCCCGCTCCCGGAGGCGGCCTGTCGCCGTAGGCCTGTGCCGCTGGGATGACCAGAGTTCGTCGGCCACCTTCCTTCATGCCGACCAATCCGGTCCCCCAGCCCTCGATCACCCGATCGAGCGGCAACTGCCTCGGTTCACCATCGCTCCATGACGAGTCGAATTCGACTCCATCCGACGCCTGAACGCCGACGTAGTGAGCGGTCACCGTGTCGCCAGGTTTCACCTCGGCCCCCGTGCCCTCCACATCGTCGGTGACGACGAGTTCCTGCACCTCGTCGGTAGCTTCGACCGTGGGCTTTCCACGCGACTCGATCTCTGCCAGCACCGGGGACACCTCCGTTCCGCCGCCTCCCGTTGGGACGGTCGTCGTTACCTTGGCTGCATCATCGCTGCCGCAGCCGACGACGGCGAATCCGCAAACGGCCCCGAGAGCCATCAGAGCGAGACCAACGGTCCTCAACCGACGACCGTCAGACTTTCGTGGGGTGGTGATCGGGGAACTCGACGAGTCGCCGTGCGCCATGGTGTCCTCCTGCATCTGTGCTCGATTGAAATCGGTTTGCCATCGGCTTCATGCGGGGCCGGTTGCGGATCCGTCAGGGACACTAGGCCCGATCAGGAGTTTCGGCGTCGCACCCGTAGTTTGACCGGCACCGAACCGAGGTCGAAGGCCTCCCTGAGGCTTCGTTCGAGATACCGCAGGTACGACTGAGGTAGTTCCTTGTTGGAGAAGAGCGTGAAGGTCGGTGGATCCGTCGCTCCCTGGGTGGCGTAGAGCACCCGGGCTCCGTGCGGTGCCGGGTGCGCCTGTTGTGCCGCCCGGAGAACGTCGACGACCTGCCGGGTGGGGATGCGCGTGTGGTACTGCTCGAGGGTCACCCCGAGGGCCGGAAGCAGGCGGTGGACCCCCCGACCGGTCAACGCCGAGATCCGCAGGACCGGGGCGTCTCCGAGGAAGTGGAGCTTCTGGCCGAGTTGGTACAACACTTCCTCACGGCGCTCGCCGTCGAGCAGGTCCCACTTGTTCAACAGCACCACGATCGGGCAGCCGGCGGCATCGATTCGCTCAGCGAGCCGTTGATCCTGATGAGTGACTCCCTCGGTCGAGTCGATCACGAGCAGCGCCACGTCGGCGGTGTCGATGGATCGGAGTGCCCGCACCATCGAGAAGTACTCGGTGTCCTCGTCGATGCGGGCTTTGCGTCGCATGCCTGCGGTGTCGACGAAACGAATCGGACCCGACGGAGTCTCGACGATCGTGTCGACGGAGTCGCGGGTGGTGCCGGGCATGTCGTGGACGACCGATCGCTCCTCCCCGATCAGGCGGTTGAACAGCGTCGACTTCCCCACGTTGGGTCGACCAACGAGCGCCACGGCGACGGTCCGATCGGGCTCGTCGTGTTCGTCGACGGTCCCCGCATCGCGATCCGACTCGGGATCGGCGGCTGGGTCACGATCGGCCATCTCGGATGCACTCGTGTCCGGGAGAAGCTCGACCACGCGGTCGAGCAGATCTCCGGTTCCGCGTCCATGTTGGGCCGACACCGGGATCGGATCGCCCATCCCGAGCCTGAGCAGTTCCCAGATCGCTGGTTCGTGCACGGCGTCGTCGACCTTGTTCGCCACCACGAGAACCGGGACGCCACGGCGACGAACGAGGTCCGCCACGGCAGCGTCCTCCTCGGTGATGCCAATCGTGGCGTCCACCACGAGGAGCACGACGTCGGCCTCGTCGATTGCGACGACCGACTGTGCCGACACCTTCACGTCGAGGTCGGTCCCGGCGGTGAGCCAACCACCGGTGTCGATCAGGCGGAACCGGTGACCGGTCCAATCGGCCTCGACCTCCACTCGATCCCGCGTGACTCCCGGTCGTTCCTCGACGATGGCGACGCGCTCACCGACAATCCGGTTCAACAACGACGACTTCCCGACGTTCGGCCGCCCGGCGATCACTACGGCCGGGAGTGCGGCGCTCACGGCGCCGCTCCGAGAGCCACACGCAGCGAACGTCCGTCAGTGGCGACGATCTCGACCTGTCGCGGTAGGTCAGCGGGCTCCACTCCGTCGAGGAAACGTCCACCCGAGAGGCACACATCAGGCAGGAGGTAGCGGTCGCCGTGGGGTGCAGAGCGGAGCACCTCAGCCACATCGGCACCCACCATGAGCCCGGTCACCCCGATGTTGCCGCCGAAGAATCGGTTCGGTACCGGCACCACCCGCACGTCGTCGCGTCCGAGCGACTCCACGAGCGGTGCGAGGACCTCCGCTCCCAGACAGCCGGTGAGAATGGCGATCCGAGCTGCAGACGGTCCCGCGGTGTCGGACTCGGACGGAGCCGAATCGCCCCGCGCTGTCGAGTCCACCAGGGCCCCGGGCTCACCTCTGGGCGCCCGGTACCCCACGGCCGGTGCACCGTCGACCGAGGCGAAGAAGCCGGGTTGAGTTCCGAGCACCGTTCCGGATCGGCCGGAGAACTCGAGTTCGAACGCTCGTGCCATACCGATTCCATCCTCGTGCATGGCGAACTCACCGTAGGCCTCGGCGGGCGGGAACGTCCGGCCGGCCAGTAGGTAGTACTCGTCGGCCGCCGCCACGAGCGGTCGGCCGAGGATGGCGGTGAAGACCTCCTGGGCCTGTTCGACGATCTCGATCACCGCATCGGCCTCCTGCTGGGTGTGTGGCCGCATCCGTAGTTCGGTGTTGTGGTCCGAAACACCGAGTGGCACGACGGCGAGGCTCGCAAGTTCGGGGTACTCGTCGAGCACTCCGCAGAGCGTGTCGGCCAACACCGCAGCGTCGTTGACACCGGGACAGACGACCACCTGGCCGTGGACCTCGACTCCGGCGTCGAGCAGGGCCCGCAACCACCGCAGGCTCGTGGCCCCCCGACGATTGCGGAGGAGATCGGCGCGGACCTGAGGATCGGTCGCATGGATCGACACGTACAACGGCGCCAGACCCTCCATGAGGACCCGTTCGAGATCGGCCTCGGTGAACCTCGTCAAGGTCGTGAAGTTGCCGTAGAGGAACGACAGTCGATAGTCGTCGTCCTTCAGATAGAGGCTGCGCCGCATCCCCCGGGGCAACTGGTGGATGAAGCAGAACTCACAATGGTTGTCGCACGTGCGCACCCCATCGAAGACTGGTGAATCGACCTCGAGACCGAGTGGTATGCCGGCGTCCTTGAGCACCTCGATCGTGACGTCGAGTCCGTTGCGGACCACCTTCAGGTCGACGTGCGGCTCGTCGCCGAGCACCCGGTACTCGATCACGTCGCGTATGGGTCGACCCGAGATGGAGATCAACTCATCGCCGATGAGTACGCCCGCTCGCTCAGCCGGGGAACCCGGCGCCACGGCCACCACAACTGCATTCGACACCTTGAGAACCTACCCGCACCCCTGGCCGGGCGACGTGGTCCGAGGCGCTCGACCGTGACACCATGAGGGAGTTCGACAACCGGGGGGACCCATGACCATCGGAACGCAGCATCGACTCATGCCATCCCGACTCGCCGTGATGCTCGGCGTGGTTGCCGTTCTGGCGGGTGCCTGCGTCATGCCACCGCCCCCGGCGGGTGGCGCTGATCCGAACGCGGCGCCCAGGGCGGCCGAGGCCGCCTACGTCGGACCGGGGCCGTACCCGGTCGGCGTGACGACGCTGTCGCTCGGGGACCGTGACGTCGAGGTCTGGTACCCGGCTGATGTTGCGGGTATCGGGTCCACCCCGGCGGAGTCCTACTTCATCAGGGACTTCGTTCCGCCGGCGTTCGACGCCCTCATTCCGCCCGAGGTGAACCCTCCGTACCTCACCGATGCCCATCGCGACGTCCCGGCAGCGGCCGGACCGTTTCCCCTGTCGCTGTTCTCCCACGGAGCCGCCAGCTACCGCCTGCAGTCGACCGAGCTGACTGTCCACCTGGCGTCGTGGGGCTTCGTGGTGGCCTCACCCGACTATCTGGAACGAGGTCTCAGCGGTGTCCTCGGATCACCTCCGGCCGCACCGAAGTCCGACACCGTGGTCGCCGGTCTGGCGATCGACGCGGTGCGTTCCGCCGGGATGGATCCGCTCTCGGTGCTGTCAGGAACGGTGGACGGCTCCGCGGTCTATCCGTTCGGCCACTCCGCAGGAGGAGGAACATCGATTCGGTTGCTCGGCCGCAGTGACGTGGACAGTGCGATCCCCATGGCGAGCGGTGTGTTCCCCCTGAGCCTGCTGAACGGATCAACGGTTCTCCCTGCGGGCAAGGCAATCACCTGGATCGCCGGACTCCAGGATGGCATCGCCAGGATCGACGGCGTTCGGACCGGGTACGACTTCACCCCCGGTCAGAAGCGGATCGTCGAACTCAACGGTGCCGGACACAACAATGCGTTCACCGACATCTGCGAGATCGGGGAGGGCGGCGTGGTCCAACTGGCGCTGGCCACGGGTCTCCCGATCCCGCCACAACTCCTCACGCTCGGCAACGACGGCTGCGCCGTACCTCCTTTCCGGGACTCTCCCGAGGTCTGGGAAGAAGTGCAGCACTTCGTGACCGCCGAGATGCGCTACCGCTCCGGCCTCGATCCGGAGCCCGTGGGCCTCGGCGACGCCGTGCTTGCGAGCTTCGACGACGTCGCCCGCTACGACCATGCGCCCTGAGGGAACACGACGAGCGCTGGCCCCGTCGTAACCTGACAGCGTGAGCGAATCCTCCGGAACCGTCGAACGGGTGATCCTGGCCGAACCAAGGGGCTTCTGCGCCGGAGTCGAGATGGCGATCAAGGCGCTCACATGGATGGTCCGATCCTTCGAGGGTCCGGTCTTCTGTTACCACGAGATCGTCCACAATCGAGTCGTGGTCGATCGGTTCGAGGCCCTCGGCGTCGTGTTCGTCGATGACATCGACGACGTGCCCGAGGGCCGGCCCATCATGTTGTCCGCTCACGGAACGGCCCCAGCCGTCGTCGACGCTGCCCGCCGACGCGGGAGCTTCGTCGTCGACGCCGTCTGTCCGCTCGTGACCAAGGTGCACCACGAGGTCCGGAGTCGGGCCGAGAAGGGCTACACGATCGTCTACATCGGCCATGACGGCCACGAGGAGGCCGTCGGGACCATGGCGGTCGCGCCGGAGGCCATCCATCGGGTCGAACACGTCGCCGACGTCGAGGCGCTCCCGGACCTGGGCGAACACGTGGCACTGCTGGCCCAGACCACGTTGTCGCACCGGGATTGGGCTGCGGTGGCCGAGGCGGCGCATGCCCGCTTCCCGGAGATCTGGACACCCGGGCGCTCGGATCTCTGCTTTGCGACCACCAACCGCCAAGCGGCCATGGTCGAACTCGCACCACGCTGTGACGCCATCGTGGTGATCGGATCGGCAAACTCGTCGAACACGCTTGCGCTCGAGCGACTCGCTCGGGAGTCCGGCTGCGCCACGGTCCTGCGAGTCAACTCCGTAGATGATCTTCCCCGCAGAGCCGACGGAAGCGCAGACCTCATGGGGACCATCGGAGTCACCGCCGGGGCCTCCGCACCCGAGGAACTCGTCGCCGAGGTGATCGCAGCCCTGAACCCCACGAACGGAACCGAGACGCTCAGGGTCGTGGACGAGGACGAGTACTTCCCTCCTCCCCGTAACCTTCGAGACCTGATCGCTGCGGTCGACAGGTTCGCATCTTTCGGACTCGGGGGGCCTCCTACTAGAGGCGCAACAACTGGCGATCGAGACGTTCCGGCGAGTGACGCTCTCGCGGCGCTGCGCTGAACCTCAGCGGAGACGACTGTCGTAGAGGTCCTGGAGGGACTGTCGGAGTTCAGCGGTCCCGGCTGTCACCGCAGATCGGGAGATGCGCCCCGAGGCGGCGCCGTCGGGGTAGATGGGTTCACCGATCACCACACGGACTCTGGCGAATCCCGGACGGGGCCGTTCGATCGGCATAGCCACGTCGGTGTCGATCAGAGCGACCGGGACGATCGGGCATCGGGCCCGGCTCGCCACCCAGACGGGCCCATCGAAGAGATCCTCGACCACCGGTCCGTCCTTGCGTCGACCCTCCGGGAACACCACGAGTGGATCGCCGAGCCCGAGGGCCTCGACCGCCAGCCGCAGCGAGGTTCGATCGGTCTCGTTCCGGTTGAGCGGGAAGGATCCCATGAACTCGGCGAGTCGCCCGGCGAGCGGGGATCTCCAGACGGTCCCCTTGACCATGTATCGACACACCCGTGGCACGGCGACTCCCACCACGATGAAGTCGACGTACGAACGATGGATTGGTGCCACCACGTACGGACCCCCCGAGGGCAAGCGCTCGCCACCCTCCACCTTCATCCGCCAGAGGAGGCGGCACAGCAGTACGCCGATGAACCGGAAGAAGCCGTACAGGGTGCGGCCAGCTGGCGAGATCGGTCGGACGCTCTCGCGCTTGGGGTTCATCCTCCCGGCGTGCGGCTGGTGAATCGTCGGGCGAGATTCTCCACCACCTCATCAACGGGGCGGTCGGTGGTGTCGCAGAGATACGCGTCGTCAGGTGCCACGAGCGGACTGTCGCTACGGTTGCTGTCGCGTTCGTCACGACGAGCCATGTCCTGGGCGACCTGGTCGTACTCCAACTCAGCGAGTTCGAGCGCTCGACGACGCGCACGCTCCTCTGGGGATGCGGTCAGATACACCTTGAGCGGGGCGTCGGGGAACACCACGCTGCCGATGTCACGCCCCTCGATGACTCCCCCGCCACGTTCGATCGCCCAGTCCCGTTGCCGTTTGCGGAGTTCCTCGCGTACGCCGGGGTTGGTCGCCACCTCCGTGACCGCCCGGGTGACCTCCTGGTTGCGGATCGCTGAAGTGGCGTCCACGCCATCGACGAACACTCCGTTGTCGCTCACCTCGAGAACGAGGTGACGCGAGAGTTCGGCGACTCGATCTGCTTCGTCGATATCGATGCCGCTACGGATCGCAGCGAATGCCACGGCTCGGTACATCGCCCCGGTGTCGAGGTACTCGAGATCGAGCCGTCGGGCGAGGGCCCTGGCGATGGTCGACTTCCCTGAACCTGCGGGTCCGTCGATCGCAATGATCTGCAGGTCTCGAATGTGATTCCGTTCGATCTGATCAGGCACCGGCGGTCATCCTAGGGATCTAGCTGCGCCGCCGTGTCACCGGAGAGCCCAGCGAGCACGCCGAAGTATCCTGGAAAGGTCTTCTCTACGCACTGGGGATCCTCGATCACCACACCGGTGGAACGCAATCCGAGCAGAGCGAAGCTCATGGCCATCCGGTGGTCACCGTAGGTACGCACCACCGCACCGTGAGGTCTTCCGCCCTCCACCGTGAAACCGTCGTCGGTCTCCTCAGCGGAGATCCCAACTCGACGGAGCTCGGTGACCGTTGCAGCGATCCGATCGGTCTCCTTGGCCCGGATGAATCCGATTCCCCGAACCCTCGACGTTCCATCGGCGATCGACGCCACCACGGCGATCGACTGGGCCAGGTCCGATGCGTCACGGAGGTCAACATCGATCGCCCGGAGGGTCCGGGCGGCGGCGACCTCGGTCCAACCCGCTCCCTGGGTCACCTGAGCGCCCATGGAGGCCAGCAGATCCGCAAAGACTGCATCGCCCTGTCTGGTTTCGGTGCCGATCCCGTTGACCCGGATCCGTCCCCCGGCGAACAGCGGTGCCGCCATCAGGTACGAGGCCGCCGAGGCATCCGCCTCGATGCTCAGTTCTGCGGATCGGTATCCCGTCGGGGCCACCGTGAACCCGTCGGCGGACCCACCCTCGACCTCGGCCCCGAAACGACGCATCACATCGATCGTGAGAGCCACGTAGGGCTCTGAGACCAGTTCGGTGCTGAGGTCGACCCGCAGCCCCTCGGACATGCACGGCCCGGCGAGCAACAGGCCGGACAGGAACTGACTCGACACATCTCCCCGCAAGGTGATGGCTCCCCCGGTGATGGCGATGCCCGAGCGGTCCGAGGAGCTGATCTGCAGCGGAAGGTGTCCGGGTCGACCGGTCTCAACCACACGCACTCCGAGGCTGCGGAGTGCAGCGATCAGATCGGAAATCGGCCGGGCCACGAGACCGGGAGCACCGGTGAGTCGGACAGTGCGTGCTGCGAGTGAAGCGACGGGAGCGATGAACCGCGCCGTCGTCCCCGAGAGGCGGGCATCGATGGCTTCGCTGGTCGGGAGGACCCGGCCGTCGACGCCGTCCACCACGATGCGTCCGTTGTCCACAGCGGGGAAGCCGTCAGTGGTATCGGCTGACGACTCCTCGACCCGGATCGGCACACCGAGTCCCGAGAGACAGTCGACCATGGCCATGGTGTCATCCGCGAGGAGGACATCGGAGAGCGTCGACCGACCGGCGGCGAGGGCAGCACACACCAGTGCTCGGTTCGTCTCGCTCTTCGATCCCGGGGGTCGGACCGTGGCGTCGAGTGGTCGGCCCGGCGGGATCAAGCCCAGGCGAACCATCCCGGCGCTCACAACGGGTGCACCGATGCAGCTCGACCACTCCTGGTGAGGGCATCGGCGAATTCCTCGGCTCGCTCGACGGCAACCACCATGATGAGCAGGCCACGCGAGAGCCCGGCGGCGTGTGCGACCTCAATGTCGACGACGTTGATCGAGAGATCAGTGGCCATCGTGGTGACCGCAGCGAGCTCTCCGGGTCGGTCCGGCACCGCCACCCTGACCTCGGCGAGATCGAGCGGCATCACCGCACCGGACGGCAGGCCCCGTCGAGCAGTCTGCGCATCTCCGAGTCGGAGTTGCAGACCTGCGCGATCCCTACGAACCACCAGATCGCGAACCTCACCGAGCGTGGCCAGGAGATCGTCGAGGACCCCAACGATGGCATTTCGGTTGTCCTCGCAGATGTCCAACCAGATACCGGGTTCGCCCGCAGCAATCCGGGTCATGTCGCGGAAGCCCCCAGCGGCGAGTCGGAGCACGGCAGCATCGTCAGTCGCTCGGGCTGCCGCCAGGGTCATCAGGCTCGCAGCAGTCAGGTGGGGAACGTGTGAGACCAACGCCACGACCTGATCGTGGTCCGCCGGCGCCAGGCTCACGACGTCTGAACCGAAGGAGCGAACGACCCCGTGGACCAGGGCGAGCGCCGCAGGGTCGGTCGACTCGCCCGGTGTGAGCACCCAGACCGCTCCGTCGAACAGGTCGGCTCTGGCACCGTCGAGCCCGGTGGCCTCGGAGCCCGCCATCGGATGTCCACCGACGAAGCGGGGCGAGTTGATGGCGTCGACCAGTGGTGCCTTGACGCTGCCGACGTCGGTCACGACACCGCCGTGGGCGAGTGCCGCTCGGGCCACCTCGATGACAGCCCCCACGGGGACGGCGAGGAACGTCACTTCCGCATCGGGATCCTCACCGGTGCGGTCAGCGGCCCCGCGTTCGACCGCAGCTGTGGCGACGGCTGCTTCCTGGTCCCAGATGCTGACGTGCCAACCGGCTCGCCGGAGCGCCAGACCCACCGAGCCCCCGATCACGCCCGCGCCGACCACCGCTGCTCGCCGTTGTGTTCCGGCCGCCATGGTCACTGCGGAAGGTCGTCGCGAAGATTCGAGGCACCCTCGAGGTACACATGACGAACCTCAGCCCGGCTCTTGAGTGAATTGAAGTGGATCAGCACCCGAATGCACTGCGGTGTGCCGTCGATCACGTCGAGCTCACGGGCACACAGCAACGGCACGTCACCGAGGCCCATCTCCCGTGCACCGAGCGCAGGAAAGCAGCTGTGGATGTCGTCGGTGGCCGTGAAGATGATCGAGATCAGATCATCGTGGTGGATGTCGTTGCGCTCGAGCATCGCTCCGAGGAGGTGCTGGACCCGATCGACGATGTGCGTCTGCTCATCGACGTCGACGGTGGTGGCACCTCGGAGACCCAGTACGGACGCAGACACGTTGGCGGATCCTAGAACCTCACCGATGGAATCGAGATCCCTTTGCGGTCAGGGGTCGTTCGGGCCGGGGTGGAGTCCCGCAGCGGCGCCGGAGCCCGTCGCTGCCTGTTCCAGCGCCCGGAGTTCGGTCTGGGTCAACTCACGCCACACTCCGGGTCGGAGATCGGCGTCGCGGATCGGGCCGATCCTCGTACGAACCAGACGAACCACCGGGTGGCCGACTGCGGCGCACATCCTCCGAACCTGTCGGTTGCGGCCCTCGTGGATCACGATTCGCAGGACATTGCGCTCGACGAGCGCCACCGTCGCAGGGGCCGTGAGGCCGTCGTCGAGCTCGATGCCCTCACGGAGGGATCGCACGGCGCCACGGCTGGGCGATCCGCTCACCTCTGCGAGGTACTCCTTGTCGACAGCGAAGCTCGGGTGGGTCAGGCGATGGGTCAGCGCACCGTCGTTGGTCAACAGGAGCAAGCCCTCCGTGTCGAGGTCGAGGCGACCGACGGGATGAACGAGCGGTTCGGCGGGCACGAGCCCCAACACCGTGGGCCGTCCGTGGGTGTCCGACGCCGTGGTGACCACCCCGGGCGGCTTGTTGAGCAGGTAGTGGACCAGCGTCGGATCGATGGCGATCGGTACGCCATCGACCTCGACGCTCGCGGCGTCGGCTGCGACACGGTCACCGAGCGTCGCCACCTTCCCGTCCACCCGGACTCGTCCGGCGACGATGAGGTCCTCACAGGTTCTCCGGCTGCCCAGGCCGGCCCGAGCGAGGACCTTCTGGAGCCGTTCGGGCGGGTCGGGCTCACTCACTCCGATACGGCTCGCCGGAGGTGTCCGGAGCCCGCTCAGCGGCGACCTCGCCGGTGAGATCGGTCGCCTCGGTCGCCCCGGTTGAATCGGTCGAGTCGCTCGGGTCGGTCGGGTCCACGGGGCGCAACCCGTGTTCGAGGGCCTCGACGACCTCGGCGCCGGGAATGAAGTCTCCGAGCGATGGGAGGTCGGAGAGGTCGTTGATTCCGAGCCGCTCGAGGAACTCCTTGGTCGTGCCGTACATGATTGCCAGACCGGGCCCGTCGTCCCGGCCGACCTCGGCGATGTAGCCACGGTGTTCGAGCGTGCGGACCACTCCGTCGACGTTGACGCCCCGGATGGCTGCGATCTGCCCTCGTGAGATCGGTTGCTTGTATGCCACGATCGACAGCGTCTCGAGGGCTGCGGCGGAGAGACGGCTGCTCTGGCCGCTGAGGACGAATCGCTCGACCCACGGGGCGCAGTCCGGGTGGCTCTGGAGCCGCCAGCCGCCAGCAACCCGAACCAGCTCGAAACCCCGACGCTCGGCGGTGTAGGAGTCGGCGAGTTCGACGAGCAGTCCCTCGACGAACTCTGCTGGCAGTTCGATGAGCTGGGCGAGCAGCGTGGATTCAACGGGCGACTCGACCACCATCAGCACCGCCTCGAGCGCCCTTCTCGCCTCGTCCCGCTGGGCCGGCGACCGGGAGGCGTCAGGCGCCGGTTCAACACTCACAGCTGGGCTGAGACGATCGGGTCGGCGGCGTCGTACTCGTCGATGAAGCTGAGCACGCCCGCTGCTGCGCCTGCACCGGCATCGTCACTCCCGATCCACTCGATCTCGATGTCACCGAACGTCACTGCCTGATGGAGATCCACAAGACCCTGCTTGAACAATTCGAGCAGTGCCAGGAACCGGACGACCACCTCGAGGCGTTCGATGAGCGCACCGGTCAGCTCACGGAACGACTGCCGGCCGGCTCCCGTGAGCTCGACACAGAGCTCGGCGACGGCGTCGACCACGCTGGCTCTGATCGGAGCGACGTGGAACAGGTCGATCACGGGCTCCGGGCGAGGGGTCACGGCCCGGCGGTAGGCCGCATGGATGTCCCCGGGCGTGACGCCGGCCAACAGGTCCGGTGCCAGATCGAGGTACCGCTCCTCGGGTCCACACCGGCGTGGTACGGATCGAGTGGCTGCTGCCTGTCTGCGGGCCAGAGCCACTGCTGCGTCCTTGAACGTCTTGCACTCGAGCAGACGCGCCAGGAGGAGGTCACGCTCCTCCCAGAGTGACAGGTCCTCATCGAGGTCGACGTCACGGTCGTCGGGGAGCAGGCGACGTGCCTTGAGCTCCACGAGGGTGGCGGCGATCAGGAGGAACTCGGTGGCGACCTCCAGGTCGAGCGACTCGAGACGAGCGAGTTCACTGAGGTACGCATCCACGATGGAGGCGAGCGACACATCGTGGATCTCGAGCTGGTCGCGCAGGATCAGGTGGAGCAACAGGTCGAACGGACCCTCGAACACCTCGGTCGACACCTCGTAGGCCACCCGATTACCGTAGCCGCTGGCACCTCAAGTCACATCCATGTGATTCGGATCGAATCGACGCCCGGAGCGGCCCGGTCACCCCGGTAGGGTCACCCCCGTGCCCCGCGTGTTCTCTGGGATTCAGCCCACCGGTTCCCTCCACCTGGGCAACCTGCTCGGCGCCGTCCGCAACTGGGTGCACGAGCAGGATCAAGCCGACAGCTTCTACTGCGTCGTCGACCTGCACGCCCTCACGGTCCCAGCCGCTCCGGGTGCGGTCGGCTCACAGACGCTCGAACTCGCCACTACCCTGCTCGCCTGCGGACTGGACCCGGCCCGCTGCACGCTGTTCGTCCAGAGCCACGTGCCCCAGCACACGTCGCTCGGGTGGATCCTCCAGTGCACGACCGGCTTCGGCGAGTTGCGTCGGATGACGCAGTTCAAGGAGAAGTCGCTCGGCCAGGACTCGGTCTCAGCGGGCCTGTTCACCTACCCCGCTCTCCAAGCGGCCGACATCCTGCTCTACGACACCGACTCGGTGCCGGTCGGCGAGGACCAACGCCAACACATCGAACTCACCAGGGACGTTGCCGAGCGATTCAACTCCCGCTACGGCGAGACGTTCGTCATTCCCCAGGCAGCCGTTCCCACCGCCGGAGCTCGGGTGATGGACCTCCAGGAACCGGACCGCAAGATGTCGAAGTCGTCCTCCACCGACGCCGGAATCGTCGGACTCGACGACCCACCGGAATCCGTAGTCAAGAAGTTCAAGCGGGCGGTGACCGATTCCCTCGGCGAGGTCCGCTACGACCCGGACGCGCAACCCGGTGTCAGCAACCTGCTCTCCATCCTCGGCGCCGCCACCAACCGGGCTCCCGAATCTGTCGCTGCGGAGTACACCATGTACGGACCGTTGAAGAGCGATGCCGGCGAGGCCGTCGTCGAGCTGCTCCGCCCGATCCAGTCGCAACTCGCCGAATTTCGATCCGACCCCGCAGCGGTCGCCGTTGCGCTTCGTACGGGAGCCGACAAGGCAGAGAGCGTCGCAGCCGAGGTGCTCGAGCGGGCCGAGCGCCACATCGGACTGCTCCCCCGACGCTGAGGATCCCAACGAGCGCGCTCAGCCCAGATCGTCGGCACGGGAGAGGACTTCTCCCGCTGGCGGCGGGATGCTCCAGCTGCTCATCGGAAGGTGGTGCTCCCGGGACCACGCAGCCACGCGGGCGTCACTACCGGCTTGGGTCAGCAGCGACGCTCCGAGTTCCGGGTAGGTGGCGTACCGGGCTGCCCGACCGAGCCGACCGGACCGATCGACGTAACGGCGTGCGACCCGACCACCCCCGAGCCACACGATGACGGTGACTGCCGAGCGTCCCAGGGGTCCGAGTGGTGCCTCGGCCTTTCCGACGTCGTGCATGAGCGCTGCAGCGATCATCCACCGGCGTTCCGGGCCGAGCAGCGGATCGCTGACGGCCACCGACGCATCGACCCGACGGGCCACCCGGATCACGTGGGCCTGATCGTCTCCGGTCATGGTCGACAACAACGTCTCCTCTGCTGCTGAGAGGTACCTCGACGCCCACTGGAGGTCGGCATCGGAGGGACGACTGGAACGTCGGGTCGCCACCAGTCGACCGAACCGATGCCACGGTTGGAGCCTCACATCGTCACCGGATTCCGGGACGAGTACACCGCTGGACGCATCCACCCAGCACAGCACACGGACCCCATCATCGACAGAGCGTGGCCCCCGCCCTCGGATGGGCCGCCCGATAGGCACCAACCAGCCGCTCGTTGGCCACGTGGGTGTAGAGCTGAGTCGTGCTGATCGATGCATGCCCGAGAAGCTCCTGGACGACCCGCAGATCGGCGCCGCCGTCGAGGAGGTGTGTGGCGCAGGAGTGCCGGAGCACGTGAGGACTGAGGCGCAGCGGATCGAGTCCGGCTTCGGCACCTCTCCGTCGAAGCACCTCCCAGACCGCCTGCCGCGACATCCGGCCTCCTCGCTGGCCGAGGAAGACCGCCGCAGTCGCCTGACGTGCCCCCCGGCCCGGGCGCATGAGCTCCGGACGCCCTTGGTCGAGGTAGGTCGCCAGTGGCCGCCACACCTCCTCGATCACCGGGACGATCCGCTCACGGCGACGCTTGCCCAGAACGCGAACGACTCCAGCATCGACGTCGAGATCGGAGAGATCCACGCCGCACGCCTCGGAGACGCGAACACCAGTCCCGTAGAGCAACTCGAGCAGTGCGGCGTCACGGAGGCGTAGCGCCACGTCACGCTCGCCGAGTCCATCAGGTGCCGGCGAACCCACGCAGCCCAGCAGGGACAGCACGTCGGTGACCGGCAGGGCCCTGGGGAGCGCAGCGGGCCGCCGTGGGGGTTCGAGGTCGACGGTGGGATCGATGTCGATGATCTCCTCGACGAGCAGGAACCGGTACAGCCCGCGAACGGTCGACAGGACACGCGCCTGTGTCGAAGCGGCGAGGCCCGCCTCCCGCAACTCGACGGCGAACGCATCGACGACCACCGGATCGATGCGTTCGATGCTCGAATCCTGCGACGCCACGAACTCAGTCCAGCGGATCAGGTCCCGGCGGTACGCCGCCAGCGTCAAGGGCGCCCGGCCCCGTTCGACTGCGAGATGGGTGAGGAAGGCCTCGGCCGACGGTGGGAGACCGTGGTCCACCACCTCGGTCACGTCACGGCGTCGGCAGCCAACCGCCGCTCGATGGCCCAGAGACCGATCACGGTCTTGGCGTCGGTGATCGATCCGTCCCGGATCAGATCGAGCGCATCGCCCAGCGGCAGGTGGAGCACCTCGAGATGCTGCTCCTCGAGGCCATCCCGGGCGTCCGGTACCGGGTGCAGACCGCTGGCGAGGAAGACGTGGCACTGCTCGTCGCAGAAGCCGACCGAGTTGTGGAAGCTCACGAGCAGTTCGAGACGGTCCGCAGCCAGACCGACCTCCTCGGCGAGTTCACGTTCTGCAGTCACCACGATCGGTTCCCCGGCCACGTCGCACTTCCCGGCCGGCAACTCGATCATCAACTCGTCGAACGGAGCCCGATACTGGCGGACCAGCGTCACGAGGCCGTCGTCGTCGACAGCCGCCACGGCGACCGCTCCCGGGTGACGGACGATCTGCCGCTCGAACACGGTGCCGTCGGGGGCCCGGAACGACCCCTCGACCACCGACACCACGGGCCCGCTCAGCACGACTTCCTCGCCGAGGGCGCTGAACCCGCCGGTGGAGTCCCGAAGGTTCACGACGAGATCGAAGAACGTCCGGATCCGGCCTGCTCGGTGGCCGTTGCTCCGGACAGATCGAGGAGTTGCGGGTGTCGCCCCTCGGCTCGGTGCCGAGCCGCACCCACGAACGCGTCGAACAGCGGAGCCGGACGGGTGGGCCGGCTCTTGAACTCCGGGTGGGCCTGGGTCCCGACCCAGAACGGATGGTCGGTGAGCTCGATGAACTCCACGAGACGCCCGTCCGGGGAGGTACCCGAACAGTGGAGATCGGAGCCGTCGAAGCGGATGCGGTAGGACGGGTTGAACTCGTAGCGGTGCCGGTGACGTTCGGAGACGACTGTTGTCCCGTAGGCCCGAGCCACCAGCGAACTTTCGGCGAGCTGGGCGATGTACGCCCCGAGACGCATGGTCCCCCCGAGTTCGGTGACGTCGCGTTGGGTGTCCATCAGATCGATCACGGGATGTGGTGTCTGCGGATCGAACTCAGTCGAGTTGGCCCCATCGAGACCGAGAACGTTCCTGGCGTACTCGATCGTCATCACCTGCATCCCGAGACAGAGCCCGAGACATGGCAACTGCGCTGTCCGGGCGTGGGCTGCAGCGGCCACCTTGCCCTCGACGCCACGCTCGCCGAACCCTCCGGGAATGACGATCCCGTCGAGCCCACGCAGACGGGATTCAACAGCCCCCTCCACCAACGACTCCGCTTCGATCCAGTCGAGCTCGACTGCTGCGCCGTGGGCGAACCCGGCGTGGCGCAGTGCCTCGACCACCGAGAGGTAGGCGTCGGGAAGCGCGACGTATTTCCCGATGATCCCGATCCGAACGCCGAAGTCGGCGGTGCGGACCCGCTCGACCAAGGCGGTCCAGTCGCTGAGGTCCACCGGCCCGAAGCTGGGGAGTTCCGCGAGTCGGAGGATGCGGCAGACGACCTCGTCGAGTCCTTCGCGGTGGAGGACCAGGGGAATGTCGTAGAGACTCTCAGCATCCGCAGCGTTCACGACGGCCTCAGCGGGCACGTCACAGAGCCGACTGATCTTGCGCTTCAACTCGCCGCTGATGGCGCCCTCGGAACGGCAGACGATCGCATCCGGTTGGATGCCTCTCGAGCGTAACTCGGTCACCGAGTGCTGAGTCGGCTTGGTCTTCTGCTCCCCCGAGGGACCGATGAACGGCACCAGAGTGACGTGGACGTAACAGACGTTGTCACGGCCGACATCGAGCCGGAGCTGCCGAATGGCCTCGAGGAAGGGGAGGATCTCGATGTCGCCGACCGTGCCCCCGATCTCGGTGATCACGACGTCGACTCCTTCAACGGCGAGTCGTGACACACGGCGCTTGATCTCATCGGTGATGTGGGGGATCACCTGCACCGTCCGGCCGAGGTACTCCCCTCGGCGCTCTGCGGCGAGCACCGACTGGTAGATGGACCCGGTGGTGGCGTTGGAGTCGCGTGTCAGCGCCTCGTCTGTGAATCGTTCGTAGTGACCCAGATCGAGATCGGTCTCCCCGCCGTCCTCGGTCACGAACACCTCTCCGTGTTCGAACGGGTTCATGGTCCCGGGATCGACGTTGATGTACGGGTCGAGCTTCTGCATGGTGACCCGGAGCCCACGGGCCTTCAGGAGCCGGCCGAGCGACGAAGCGGTGAGGCCCTTCCCGAGGCTCGATGCAACCCCGCCGGTGACGAAGATGTGCTTGGTCACTCACGCTCCCCTGTCGGCTCGATCGACCCTAGCGCGCGCCCTCCGACGGATCGGGAACCCCGGGGCGAGCGTTCATGCGGCCTCCTCACCACTGCGGCCGAGTCCGTCGAGAAAACGGAGTGGCCCGAACGCATCGATGACCTTGGAGTAGGAGACGAACTCGCTCCCGATGTTGAAAGCGAGCAGGACTGCGAACAGGACCCACCGAGCGCCGGCGGGAGGGAACGCCGCAAGCGCCGACAGACCGAGGATCGCACCGAGTGCGTTGGCCCCGGCATCGCCCAGCATGACCCGCTCCCGCATCTCAGCCGGCAGGAGGGCCACGGCGGCTCCGAGTCCCACGCCGGGTCCGGTGAGCGACGGTGATCGGGACCACACGAGGAGTCCGGCGAAGACCAACAGACCGGCCTTGGTGGATCGACCCGGCCGACGGTCGAGCAGGTTGAAGGCGTTCGCCGCAAGGGCCACCACGGCGGCGTCCCGGAGCATCCCGACCACGCCGCCGTCACTGAGCGCCAGTGCCGCCGAGGTCAACAACGCCACAGCAGCCCCACCGATGAGCTTGAGCATGCCGGTGGTGAGGCGACCCTCAGCGAGGCTGCGGACATGGTGGGTGAATCCCCCGGACTCCCCCACCCCGGCGACATCATCGATCAGTCCGAAGAGCGCAAAGCCCAGGGCTGCGGTGACCGATGGCCCGACGAGTTGATCCCAGCCCGGTTGCCACGACGCCGCCTGCTGGAGGAACCGCAGCAACCCCGCCGCCACGACCATCGTGAGCGGGATCAGCACGCCCGAAGCGGTCACGACCGAGCGGCCCCGATAGTTCTCCCGGATGAGGGCGTCGCAATGAAGGGACGGCTCGAGCAACGTCCAGAGCAGGCCGCCGAGCACCAGTCCGGCGAGCATCCCACCGATCGCGGCGATCACGGGACCGCCACCCGGTCGGCCCGTTCACCCGTCGACTCGGCGGACGGCGCCAGAGACGACGGCGCCGTGGCCACGGCGGCCACAGCAGGGACTGCGACGGCGATCACGCAGGCCGCCACCGCAACCCCGGAGTCGTTGACCAACCAGCCGACGGCTCCGGCAACCGCGGTCGAGGACCCGAGAGCTGCCAACTCCGGGTGGGTCCGAACCACAGCCCACGCGCGACCGTGGCGGCGCCACGCCAGTGACGCCAGCGCCACCAGCAGTGCCGGCACGGCGAGCGTCCACGGGGTGGACCAGAACACCTCAGCAGCAGCGTCCCAGCGACGGGCCACCACTCGTCCCGCCTCACCCTCGAGGACGCTGGTGGTGAACCGTCCGAGATGTGTCCGCGATCCGACGGGACGGGTCGAGTCCCACACGCCGAGGCCGGCGAGGATCACCACCACTGCCACCACGGTGGCAGTGACCACGGCGACGAGGCGTGTCGGGGACACCCCCGGGGTGGCGAGCACCACGACGGCCACCGCACCGCCCGCAGCGATGGCCAGGGTCCCGCCGACGTCCGCTCCGAGCGTGGGGAGCGCCGTCACCACCGCAACGACCCCGATCAGAGCGCCCGCAGCGGCCAACCGGATCCTCCGCTGGACGCCCCTTCGCTCGGCGAGTGCCCACAGTCCGCACAGCGCCACGAGCGTCGACGCCGACAGGTAGCCGGACGCCTGGTTGCCGAATCCGCTGAAGCGTCCGCCGACGGTCGCGGAGTAGCCGAGCGGCGTGTCGATCTGGAGCGATCCTCCCGCTGCGATGTCGATCAGGAGAATCGCTACCGTGACACCGGCTGGGAGCAGCACTGCCGATGACGGATTGCGGCGCTCACTGAGCGCCACCGAGGTGCATCCTGTTGCTGCAGCAGCGACCAGCGTGACCGCCACCACCACTGCCGGTCCCGCCTCGGCGCCCGGCCAGACTCCGGTGAGGAAGGCCATGCCGGGGACTGCCACCGTCGTTGCGGCGAGCCACCGCAGCCATGGGCCGGCGGTGCGCCGCCGAACGAGCACCAGTACGCCTGCTGCACCCGACGCCACAGCGAGGAGGGCCAGCGCCACCCCGAGGGGACCCACGGTGCGGTCCCGTTCAGCGGCGGCGCTGGCGGCGTCGACGAGGGACTCGAGACGCACGGCCCCACCTTCGTCACCGCCGGGCGCAGAGGTCACGCTGACCGGCGTGTCGCCCATCTCCTCAGGCACCGGAAGCTCGAGTGCGGCGAGCACGGTCGAGCCGATGTCCTCGATCGTGACGTAGCCGTCTCGTCGGGTCGTGGCCGAACGAGCGAGGCCCCCCGAGGAATCGGGTCGCTGCAGGGCGAACACGCCGAGGGATCGATCCTCCCCCGGCGTCGTCGGTGACACCACGATGACCGTGTCCACGGAGGGATCGACCAGCGACACCAATCGGCCGAACGCCGTGTCGGTGGCCGCCACGGCTGGTGCGAGATCGTCGGCATCAGCGGTGATCGCCCGTTCCACGTCGGAGAGCTCGACGACGACGAGCGCCGAGCGCCGCAGCGACTCCGACGTCGCCGTCACCACTCGGTCGACATCGAGTCGGGCACCTCCTGGAGCCCCGGGATCCTCGACGAGCAGCCCATCGACCTGCCCCGATGCAGTCACCCCGGAACGATCCGCAGTGGCGAGCGCCGCCGAGCGACCCGCTGTTGATCCGATCGTCCCAGAGTCACCGATCACCGCTGTGTCCCGGCCGGCCGATCGGATCGCCCCGCCGAGGGAACCCACGACGGCACCGAAGCGACTGGCATCATTGAGCGTCGTCTGCGCCGTGAAGTTCGTCGAGATGATCGAGCCGTCCGGTGACTGCACCGCCACGCCGGCATCTGTCGCTCCGCCGACACCGGCTCGACGACCGGCACCGATGCTCAGGTAGGCCGCTGCTGCCGTGTCGAGTGGATCCGCCGTGCGAACGCCGAGCGACGCCACTGCGGCGCTCGCAGCGAACCTCCGGATCTGCGGCGCCGGGCCGTCGACGTACGTCCTCCACGTCGTTGCGGGGATCGAGACCACGAGCACCCGGCCGGATGGGTCATCAGCGGTTGCGGGCGAGGACGCTCCGATCACCGTCGCAGCGAGGACGATCGCCGCCGCCCAGATCCTCACAGCAGCTCCTGATAGACATCGACGAGTCGGCGGACGAGTTGGTCCGGCTCGAACCCGACCGGATAGATCGGGGCGCCACCGGTCCGGGGCTCACCACCCACCGATGACGAAACTGCGAGCATCGATCCGATGGCCTCGGCCAGAGCTTCGGGGTCGCCAGTGTCCACCACCCGTCCACTCCGGCCGTCGGCGAGCAGCTCTCGAGCCACGCCGACATCGGTGCACACCACCGGTGTACCGACTCCCAGCGACTCGATCAGCACCAGCGGAACCGCTTCCCAGTCCGAACTGATCACCGACACGTCCGCAGCAGCGAGAACATCAGAAACCGCAGCGATCGCTCCGGCGAGCACGACGCCGGTCATCCCGGCGAACCAGGCCTCCACCGCAGCTCGTTCGGGACCATCGCCGGCCACCACCAACCACGCCCCGGGCGCACGACGTTGCACCGTCCGCCAGGCCGCAGCGAGCACATCGAGTCGCTTTTGGGGGTGGAGGCGGGCGACGCAGACTGCGAGGGGTGCCCCATCGGGCACCCCGAGACTCCTCCGCACCTCGTGGGCGGACCGAACCGGAGGGGCGATCTCGACCACCGGCGCCACGACCCGGGCGTTGTGGTGCAGCGCCGAAGGCAGATCCTCGAGGACCGCTGCGGATGGGACGACGAGCCGATCGGCTCTCCTCCAAGTCGATGCGGCCGCCCGTTCCGCCAGCCGTCGCCGTGTGCCCCCGGGACCGGGCAACACCACGTTGTGGACGCTCACCACGAGCGGCTGGCCCGAGCGTAAGCGTTCACAGAGGAACGCCGCCTTGAGGCCGTGGGCGTGCAGCAGCACCACCGGTCCCCGCTCACAACGATCGAGCGCAGCGTCGAGGCTGCGACGTGCACTCCACCAACCCATTGACGCGCCGGAACCGGGGACCGGCACCGGCTCGACGTCGCACACGGGGTCGCCGAGCTCCATCGGAGCGAACACCGGGGCAGGAACTCCGAGATGTTCGAGTCGGGGAACCAACGCACGGACGTGCGACCTGATCCCTCCGTCGGCGGGGCCCAGCACCTGAGCCACTGCGCCCCCGATGACGCTCACGTCACCGCCTTGCGTTGCCGTCTCAGGTCCGCCAGCAGGGCCGTTGCGAGGACGAGCGCCCCGAGTGTCCATGCGGCGCCGTGGGCGACGCCGATGGCGCCGATGCGCACGTCGGTGGGAGCCTGCGACGCCGTGACGGCCATGGCCACCAGAGCGACGACCGCAACTGCTCCGGCGACGAGCGCCGGACTTCGCGTCTCGCGTCGGGCGTAGCTCGCCCGGGTCAGCAACAACACTGCGGCGAACCCCGGCAGGCCGACGGCGAAACCGGCGATCGCAACCGCCACCTGATCGGTCGCCACCGAGGCGTTGCCGAGACTGACCACCTGGGCGAGGGGATGCCGCAGGAGAGCGAGGACCACTGCAGACAACACCGACGCTGCGAGCACGATTCGACTGGTACGGACCACCTCACGGCGGTACTCGCTCCAATCCCCTCGAGCGGCATCGCCGGAGAGTTTGGGAAACGCCGTCGTGATCACCGGGATCACGAGGATCGAGATCGGGAGCAGGAAGCACACGTAGGCGAGCTGCTGCACGATGACCCCACCCTCCACGCTGTTGGCGAGGACGAGGACTCCGAGGAGGACGACCTGACTCGAGGCCATGAAGGCGCCGGCCCACGAACCGTCGCGAACCACCCGTCGCACTGCGGGGTGCCGGGGTTGCCATCGCCAGCGGAGGTCCACGCCGATCCGTCTCGCCCCGAACATCGGCAGGGCGCAGAACGCCACCACGCCGAGCGTCGTCCCGATCCCGAGCAGCAGGACCTCGCCAGAGGTCAGATCGAGCGACGGTGCCGCCCCGCCACGTTGCCACGCAAACAACAGGTAGACCCCGATGACCACGACGTTGTTCACGAACGGAGCGAACGCCGGAAGTGAGAACCGGCCCCTGGCGTGCAGCGTGCTGGTGCCGACCAGGCTGATTCCGTAGAAGACGATCTGCGGCAGAAAACACCAGAGCAGGACCGTCCCGAGGTGGATCTGTTGATCCCGGATGACCGGATCGTCGACTGCGGCGAACAACACCCGGGCCACCAGAGGCGCTGCGACCATGGCGAGCACACCGAGCGCTGCGAGAGCGGCGGTCGTGGCACCGAGCACCGCAGAGGCCGCCTCGTCCTGGCGTCGTCGATCGGACTCGCTGATGAGCACCGGAACGAGCACGGCCTGGAGCGCACCGGCGACGACGAGTTCGAAGAGGACAGTCGGGACGGAGTTCGCCGACTGGTAGGTGTTCCCGAGGTAGGTCGCTCCCAGCACCGCGGCGACCACCAGGACCCGCACGAACCCGCTCCCCCGGCTGAGGAGGGTCACGGCGCCCATGCGGGCCGCTGCCCGGTTCCGGTCACCGGCGCCAGCGAGCGGATCCCCGACCACGTCGAGCGGGGCCTCGCCGGCCTCGCCGATCGCGCTCAACTCGCCGGGACGCTCGGGAACGGACCGACGCTCCCGGGTCCGGTGCCGAACGCACCGACGCCGCCGACCCGACGCTGCAAGGCCACGGAGTACACAACGGCGATCCGGCCGAAGGGGTCGTCGACGCCATCGACGGTGGAGAGACGCTCGACGCTCGGAGAGGACCGGAGCTGCGTCAGCGGCTCGCTCACCGCCACACCCGGAGAGGTCGTCGTCGTGACGATCCCGCCGACCGGTCGGGTCCCGCTCGCCTCCGCCACGGTCAGCGTCGCCGGTGCCGCTGCAGCCATGGCTTCTGCCAGGGGAACCATCACCAGCTCGGAGTCGACGTCGTCGGTGCTGGAGATCACCTCGACGTAGCGCACACCGCTGTCGCCGTTGAACGCCTCGGAGGTGATTCCAGAAGCGGCTTCAACAGAGATCAGTCCGAGCTCCTCGAGACGGCCGAGGACCGACAGCGCCGACGACCGATCGACCGCCCGCAGGCTGTCGAGTTCGGAGAACTCGCTGGTGGTGGCTGGGGTGGCGGGATCATCGACGGGGACAGGAACCTCCGGAGGCGGCCCCGACAGCTCCGCCAGCGCCAGCGCGAGCAACTCGACCAGCGCAGTGCGCAGGGCCGGCGGATCCGGTTGATCGCTGCGCAGGGGGATCGACGCCACCAACCGGTCGAGCGTGGCGGAATCGTTGAGGTCGATGGCCGGGAGCAAGCGCACGAGAACCGGGTCGTCGACCCCGGCGGAGGCCAATGACGTTCGCAGCGCCGACAGCAGTTCCGCCGGTACGCCGTCACTGACGACCAGGACCACCGGCTGGCCGATCAGCTGCCCCTCGAGGGCGAAACTTCTCTCACCGGCGAGCGCAGCTGCAGAGCGATCGGATTCGGCGAGTTGCTCCTGGGTGAGGCCGAGTTCGACGCCGCGCTCCCGAAAGGCGCCATCGAGGTCCTCGACCCGACCCTGGAGGGACTCGACGGTGGCGCGATCCACAAATGAAGCACCGGCAGCGACGCCGACTCCGAGGGCCAGGAACACTGCGACCAGGCTGATCAGGTGGAATCGGAAGTTGATCACGGGGACCACCCGGCGAGCGCACCCGTGAGCACCCCCGTGAGGAGCACCCAGTTGGCACGGATCAGGAGCCGAATCGGCTCGCTGATCGCCACGACCACAGCCATTGCGAACAGTGCCGAGAGCACCAGAACGAGGAGGTCACGCTTGCGGACCCGGCCCTGGTAGAGCCGACTCACGCCCTTGGCGTCGACGAGCACGGGACCAACCTTCATCCGGGTCAGCATGGTCGACGCCATCCCGGCGCGGCCCTTGTCGAGGAAGTCGACCATGGACGAGTGGGTCCCCACGGCCACGATCAGGTCGGCCCCGAGCCCGTAGGCGAGCAGCATGGCGATGTCCTCACTGGTACCGGACGCCGTGAACACCTCGTGGTCGAGTCCCAGCCGCTCGAGCCGGAGCGCCCCGGGTGCACCGCCGTCACGGTAACCGTGGACCACGAGGCGAGCTCCGCATCGGAGCGCCTCGTCGGACACGGAATCCATGTCGCCGACGATGACCTCCGGGCGCATCCCCATCTCGAGGAGGGCGTCTGCCCCGCCGTCGACGGCGAGCAGGACGGGACGGACCTCCCGGACGTAGCCGGTCTGTCGCAGCAGTCCGAGGTCGTCGCGATAGTCGTTCCCTCGGACCACGAGCAGAACCTGGCGCCCGTGCCAGTCGAGCCCGAGGTCGGGAACATCGAGTTCGTCATCGAGGATGTCCCGGTTCTCGCCGATGTACTCAACGGTGTTCTCGACGAAGTCGTTCAGGGCGCCACGCATGTTCGAGCGGCTTTGAAGGTGAACGGCTCGAACCGCAGCGGTGCTCTGGCGGACGCCCTCGGCGATCGTCACCTCCGGACGGTCGGCAACGGCCACCCGGCCGCCCTCAACGAGGAGTGTGTCTCCGTCGCTGATCTTCGAGAACAGGTCGCTGCCGAGGTCGTCGACGAGCGGAATGCCCGCAGCGAGCAGCACCAGCGGACCCTCGTTCGGATAGTGGCCCGTCGAGGAGCATGCTGCGTTCAGGACTGCAGCCGGTTCGCAACGCACGAGCGCCTCGGCTGCGAGACGGTCGAGATCCTCGTGATCGATGACGGCGATCTCCCCGGGCAACAGGACCGCCACGAGCTCCTTGGTACGCCGGCCGAGCCGCGCCACTCCACTCGCACCCGGGCCGTGTGCAACCTCGAGGTCAGCGTCCCGACGCCGTCGGAAGATCCCCGTCACCGGGAGCTGTCCCGAGGCGAGGTCAGTCGACCGACGAGAAGTTCCTCGGCGTGCTGGCGGGCCACGGAGGAGTCGGAGTCGCCCGAGAGCATCCGAGCGATCTCGACGATCCGTTGATCCTGATCGAGAGGGTGCACCTCGGTCGTGGTCCGATGGTCATCTGCGTTCTTGACCACGAGGATGTGCTCGTCAGCCACCGCAGCGATCTGCGCCAGGTGTGTCACCAGGAGCACCTGGTGATCCTCTGCCACGGCCCGCAGAGCATCGGCCACGGCGTTGGCCGCCGCACCGCCGATCCCGGCGTCAACCTCGTCGAAGATCATGGTCGGTGGGCCACCCGAGCCGATCAGGCGCAGGGCGAGCATGACTCGGCTCAGCTCTCCCCCGGAGGCCACCTTCGCCAGGGGTGCGGGGTCCATTCCGGGATTGGTGGCGATGCGCACCTCGACGTGCGAACCGGCTCCGGGCAGCGCACTGTCGTCCGACACGGCGATGACGACCTGGGCCGACGGGAGCGCCAGTCGTTGGAGCTGCTCAGCCAACTCCTCGGCGAGGGTGTCGGCCGCAGCCCGGCGGCGCGACCCCACTGCGTGGGCCTCGGCATCGAGTCGATCGGAGGCCGACTGCAACTCAGCAGAGACCACCGAGGCACGAGCGGTGGCAGCTTCGATTTCCACGATGCGCTCGTGGCACCGGCGTGCGTGGTCGATGATCGCCGCTTCGTCGCTTCCGTAGCGGCGCCGCAGGCCGGAGAGCTGCGCACGTCGGAGCCGGACTGCGTCGAGGCGTACATCATCGACCTCGATCGCCTCGGCCTGCCGCCGGAGATCCGCTGAGACCTCATCGAGTTCGATTCTGAGCTGCGTGAGACGCTCGGCGGTCGAGGCCAACGGGCTCCGAGATCCGAGATCGACCTCAGCGCGCGCGAGTTGGTCGAGGATTCCCGCATCGTCGGAGAGTGATGCCAGGGTGCGATCGGCCGCAGCCCGGTGCTCCACTGCACCGTCGAGAAGGTCCTCTTCCTCCTCGAGACGCTGGTCCTCACCCTCGACGACGCCGGCGGCCTCGATCTCGGCGACCTCGTGGCGGAGCAGTTCGAGCTCACGGCGCCGGACCTCCGCGTCGCCCCCGAGGTCGTCCACCTCACGACGCAGACGGCGGACGTCGGACTGAGCGAGGTCCAGTCCGGTGGTGTCGATCCTGGCGTAACGATCCAGTACCGCACGCTGTGCCCCGGCGGACAGGAGGCCCTGCTGGGAGTGCTGCCCGTGGATCTCCACGAGGTCGAGGGCCACCTCGGCGAGTCGACCAGCTGGGACGAGCGAGTCGTTGATGTAGGCCCGGGACCGGCCGTCGACGGGCACGACCCGACGCAACACGAGTTCCTCGTCGGCCGACGCCCCCCCGGCTCGGACGACGAAGAGCGCCTCGACAACCGACTCATCGGATCCGGGTCGGACACACTGCGGGTCGGCCCGTGCGCCGCAGAGCAGTGAGATCGCCTCCACGAGCATCGTCTTGCCCGCTCCGGTCTCGCCGGTCAGAGCCGTGGCTCCTTCAGGGAGGGTGATTCGGGCCGACTCGATCACGCCCAGGTCCCTGACAGCGAGCTCGACCAACATCGTGAGCGAAGCGTAGAGGACGACCCCGGCTCGATCGGGGCCGGTCGGCCGTTCGGTGGGGATCAGCGGTCCTCGAGGGCCAGTTTGGATCGGAGCACCTGATGGAAGTTGCGGTTGGCGAACGTCACCAGACGGGTGGCCCGATCGGCGCCACGACACGTGAGTGAGCCTCCGGGCGCGATCTCACACACGGCGCTGCCGTCGATGCTGACCTGGGCGCCGCGGTCTCCGGCGACCACGGCGCTGACCTGACAGTCGGCGCTCAGCACCATGGAGCGGTCGAAGAGCATGTGGGCGGCGACCGGCGTCGTGACGATCGCCCGGAGTTCCGGATCCAGGATGGGACCCCGACTCGAGAACGAGTAGGCCGTCGAGCCCGTCGGCGTGGCGAGAATCAGACCGTCGGCCACGTACGACGTGAAGATCTCTCCGTCGAGGCTGACATCGAGACGTACCGTCTGACCCGTACCGGCCTTCTCGATCACGATCTCGTTGAGGGCGCTCGGCAGCCCCGTTTGGCCGGACACCTCCACGGACAGTCGCATCCGCTCCTCGATCTCGTAGGAACCGGCGAGGAAGCGCTTGAGCGCCACGATGGCCCCGTCGGGCTCGACAGCTGTGAGGTACCCGAGATCACCGAGGTTGACCCCGAGGACCGGAACGTCCTCGACCGAGGCCAGGGCTGCGGCACGCAACATCGTTCCGTCGCCACCGAGACTCACCATCAGATCTGCGCCACGAACGAACTCCGTCGAGGTCGAGGCGAGACTCCCGCGATCGATCGCCGCAGCCGAATCCGCCAGCAGCCGGACCTCGTGGCCACGGTCGACGAGCCAGTCGGCGACGAGACGGCCCACGTCGTCCGCTCCGTTCGGACGGAGGAACAGCGAGAAGGAACTCACGGCTCGCCCCGGTCGATCCACCGAGTCGTCGCCGACTCGACCGCTTCGTCAATCAGCTCGCTGACGGTCCCCGCTGCAGCCGACCCGGGAGCGGAGTGGTGGTGGGTGAATCGAGCTGCGATCAGGAACTCGACGTTGCCGGCTGCGCCTCTCACGGGGGATTCCACGATGTCCATGATGGACCCTCCAGCGGCCGTGAGCGCATCCGAGACACGTCCGAGCACCTCGGACCAGACCGATGGATCCCGGACCACGCCGGCTGCCCGGTCGACGACCGCTCGACCCGCCTCGAACTGCGGCTTGACCAACACCACCATCCAACCCGGCGTTCGGAGCTGGCTGTGCAGGGCCGGGAGCACGGTCAGCAACGAGATGAACGACAGGTCCGCCACCACCCCATCGACACCGCCGTCATCGGTCGGAAGCCCGAACGGGGGGAGATCACGGATGTTCGTCCGCTCGAGCACCACGACCCGCTCGTCGACACGCAGGCGCTCGTGCAACTGGCCGTGACCGACGTCGACTGCCACCACGAGGGCGACACCACGCTGGATGAGGCAGTCGGTGAATCCGCCAGTCGAGGCACCGGCGTCGAGCACCTCCGATCCCTCGAGGGGGAGATCGATCCGGTCGAGCGCTGCCGCGAGCTTGAGGCCTCCACGTGAGACGAAGCGGGGTGGCTCCCCCACGACGAGGACCGGCTCACCGGGGTCCACCAGCCGCGCAGGCTTGTCCGCCGTGGCTCCCGATACGGTGACTGCACCCCTGGCGATGAGCTCCTGTGCTGAGGTTTGTGAGGACGCCAGACCCCGCCGTACCAGCTCGAGATCAAGGCGACGCCGCACCGGCCGAGCCTAACGACGGACCGCCGCGAGCCTCAGACGGAGCCCGGGTACCAGCTGTCGAGCGTACGAACCGCTGCGGGAAGGTCCTCGGCGATGCACGCCGTGGGCACGTCGACTGGGAGATCGGAGCGCCGGGTGACTCCGCTCAGGACCAATACGAAGGGCCAACCCAGTCGCTCAGCGAGTCGACCGTCGGTGTCGGCCCGGTCACCGACGACGACACCGCCACGGGGAAGGCGTTCCCGCAACAGGTCCGCCATCGGCTCCTCTGGCTTCCCGGCGACGATCGGCGACGATCCGGATGCAGTCGCCACCGCGGCGACGATCGCCCCGCAACCAGGGCGCAGCCCCGTGGTGTCGGGGAAGGTCGAATCGGTGTTCGAGGCGAACAATCGCGCCCCGTTCCGCACCGCACGAGCAGCGTTGTCGATCCGGTGGTAGTCCAACTGACGGTCGAGTCCGACCACGACGGCGTCGAAGGAACCGGTGTCCGCCTCGGCGGAGTCGACCACTGATGCCCCGACGGACTGGAGTGCCTCCCGCAGGCCCGGACCGCCGAGGCACAACACGTTCCAGGACGGCTCGACGAGGCGGGCCACGGCGTCCGCGGACGTGACGACCTCGACGCCCTTCGGCAGGCCGTGGGACACGAGTGCAGCGGCCTTGTCCTGACCCCGTTCGGAGGAGTTGTTCGTACAGAACACCACTCGTTCGCCCAGTGCGAGACGCCCGGAGAGTGATTCGGCGGCCCCGGGAACCGGCTCGGCGCCCAACCAGACGACCCCGTCGAGATCGACCACCCAGTCCGGCACCGGATCATCGTCCCACACTCGGGCCCGAAGATGATTGCTGGTCCCGGGGTGTGCGACCATGCTCCTCGTCAGAGACGACTCGAGGAGATGACATGGCTGATCCAACGCCTGAGACCGCTGCGCAGTCGGACAAGATCCGGGAGGGGCACGGCTTCATCGCTGCGCTCGACCAGAGCGGCGGTAGCACCCCCAAGGCGCTTCGCCTGTACGGCATCGAGGAGACCGAATACAACGGCGACGCCGAGATGTTCGACCTCATCCATCAGATGCGTTCACGGATCATCACGAGCCCGGCGTTCAACGGCGAGCGGGTCGTCGGGGCCATCCTCTTCGAGCAGACGATGGACCGCGACATCAACGGCGTTCCCACCTCGACGTACCTCTGGGCCGAGAAGGGCGTGGTTCCGTTCCTGAAGGTCGACAAGGGTCTCGCCGACGAGGCGGACGACGCTCAGGTGATGAAGCCCAACGACGGGCTCGATGACCTGCTCGGTCGGGCGGTCGAAGCCGGGGTGTTCGGGACGAAGATGCGATCGGTCATCAAGGGAGCGAACGCCGCTGGTGTCGCAGCCGTCGTCGACCAGCAGTTCGAGGTCGCCCAGAAGATCATCGCCGCTGGCCTCGTGCCGATCATCGAACCCGAGGTCGACATCAACGCTCCCGACAAGGCAGAGGCGGAGGAACTGCTCCGCTCCTCGATCGCCGACCACCTCGCCGATGTGAGCGCCGATGCCCCGATCATGTTGAAGCTCACACTTCCCTCCGTCGCCGACTTCTACGCGGATTTCGTGGCGGACGACAGGGTGCTGCGGGTCGTGGCGCTCTCCGGCGGGTACAGCCGGGAGGAGTCCAATCGACTCCTCGCCGAGAACCACGGTGTGATTGCCAGCTTCAGCCGTGCACTGACCGAGGGGCTGACCGCCCAGCAGTCCGACGACGAGTTCAACGCCACACTCGATGCGACCATTGCGAGCATCGCTGCGGCGTCGGCTACCTGAGGTCGCTCACCTCGGGGCCGGGCGCCACTCAGCCGAGTGCGTCGATCCGCTCGACCACATCGAGGTAGGTCGAGTCGGCGGCGGCGATCCGGAGGAACCAGGTGCGGGCTCGAGGTACCTCGGCGGCCCGCTCGTAGAGATCTGCGAGTGCGTAGGCCCGCCGGAAGTGGTACTCGCGGGGTGCTCGAGGCCAGCGAAATCCGTCGCCGAGCAGACGAACAGCAGAGGCGAGCTCGCTGCGATCAGCCAGCGATCCAGCCGCAACGATCCGGCCCTCAGTGCGGACTTCAGGTGACTCCTCGCCGGCAGCGAGGTCTCTCCAGATCTCGTCCACCCGATCGTGACGACCGAGGGCCCGGTAGCAGTCGGCGAGGACCGGTGCCTGCTCGAGTGAACCGGTCTCGCTGGTGAAGCGTTCGAGCTCCTTTGCTGCGTCGGACCAGCGACCGAGCCGGTACTGGCACAGCCCGAGGAGCTCGCGGGCCTCCGGGAGATCGGGAACCTCAGCGAGCACCTTCTTGGCCCTGCGCCGGGCGTCTCCGTAGCGCTCGTCGGCGAAGTCGCGGGCCGCCCGCCCGAGTTCCTGCTCGAGTCGTTCGGCGGCCTTCGCTCCCACCAGGTTGGTGAGTTCGGGGATGTCCACGTTCACGGGACGCTGGTGACGGTGGGGGGACGGGGTCGCTGAATCCGCAGAGCCGGTTCGACCCTCGTCGATCCAGATCTCAGTCGGCCGGGGTGGCCGAGCCGGGGGTCGATTCGGGTCTGGAGGACGCCGCTCCGGCCAGTCCGGGCGACCGGGCCGTCGCTGAGCGGCGCCGCCACGAGACGACGAGCGATCGCTGCGGTCATTGCGGCGATCACCGCCGCCGCCACGAGAGGTTGCCCCACTGCCGGAACGACCCGCCGGGCGGCGATCGCTGCGGTCGTTGCGGCGATCACCGCCGCCGCCACGAGAGGTTGCCCCACTGCCGGAACGACCCGCCGGGCGGCGATCGCTGCGGTCGTTGCGGCGATCACCGCCGCCGCCGCCGCCACGGGAGGTTGCGCCACTGCCGGAACGACCCGCCGGGCGGCGATCACCACCGCCGCCGCCACGAGAGGTTGCCCCACTGCCGGAACGACCCGCCGGGCGGCGATCACCACCGCCGCCGCCACGAGAGGTTGCCCCACTGCCGGAACGACCCGCCGGGCGGCGATCAACACGGTCGTTGCGGCCACCACCGCCGCCGCCGCCACGAGAGGTTGCCCCACTGCCGGAACGACCCGCCGGGCGGCGATCAACACGGTCGTTGCGGCGATCACCGCCGCCGCCGCCACGAGAGGTTGCGCCACTGCCGGAACGACCCGCCGGGGGCCGGCTCGACGAGCCACTGCTGTCCGTGCGCCCCGTTCCGCTCGCCCGAGGCGACCGCCGGGGTCTCCCCGACTCCGAACCGTGCGACCGGTCGGCGCCACTCGACCTCTCGTCGTCCTCTCGGTCCTCTCCTGAGTTCATGGTGCTCCACTGTGCCGTAACGGCGGCGATTGGCCTGGCGCAATCCGTGCGGCCACATCAGGGGCCAGAAAGCAGACGTGGGAGGGGCCGGAGCCCCTCCCACGTCGGAGAAATCCGGCGGCGTCCTACTCTCCCAGGGACTCTCGTCCCAAGTACCATCGGCGCTGGAGGGCTTAACTTCCGTGTTCGAGATGGGAACGGGTGTGACCCCTCCGCTCTGGCCACCGAAATCTGTTGTCAACTCGCACGGCCGAACGGCCCCGAGGACTTCATAGCGAGCACGAACTTCGATGAGGGTGAATCCCAAGCCCTCGGCCGATTAGTACCGGTCAGCTGAACGCATTGCTGCGCTTACACTTCCGGCCTATCAACGTGGTCGTCTACCACAGGCCTTACCAGGTTGACCCTGTGGGTGGAATCATCTTGAAAAGGGTTTCCCGCTTAGATGCTTTCAGCGGTTATCCCGTCCGTAGGTCGCCAACCAGCCGTGCCCTTGGCAGGACAACTGGCACACGAGAGCTACGTCCATCCCGGTCCTCTCGTACTAGGGATAGCTTTCCTCAATCCACCTTCGGCTGCAGAGGATAGGGACCGAACTGTCTCACGACGTTCTAAACCCAGCTCGCGTACCGCTTTAATGGGCGAACAGCCCAACCCTTGGGACCTGCTTCAGCCCCAGGATGCGATGAGCCGACATCGAGGTGCCAAACCTTCCCGTCGATATGGACTCTTGGGGAAGATTAGCCTGTTATCCCCGGGGTACCTTTTATCCGTTGAGCGACGGCGCTTCCACACGCAACCGCCGGATCACTATGCCCAGCTTTCGCTCCTGCTCGACGTGTCAGTCTCGCAGTCAAGCTCCCTTATGCCATTGCACTCGACGCCTGATTGCCAACCAGGCTGAGGGAACCTTTGGGCGCCTCCGTTACTCTTTAGGAGGCGACCGCCCCAGTCAAACTACCCGCCTGACGCTGTTCCCGGTCCGGTCAACGGACCTGGGTTAGAGCCTCGCAATACGCAGGGTGGTATTTCAAGGATGACTCCACACCAGCTGGCGCTGACGCTTCCAAGTCTCCCACCTATCCTACACAACGTATGACAAAACCCAACATCAAGTTGTAGTAAAGGTCCACGGGGTCTTTCCGTCCTTCTGCAGCTAACGAGCATCTTTACTCGTACTTCAATTTCGCTGGGTCAGTGGTTGAGACAGTTGGGAAGTCGTTACGCCATTCGTGCAGGTCGGAACTTACCCGACAAGGAATTTCGCTACCTTAGGACCGTTATA
>VGBZ01000017.1 GCA_016870275.1 Actinomycetota bacterium | reverse complement strand
CAGCCGGAGCCGCCGGCGCCGAGGTCGCCGTGGCCGGTGAGACCGCCGTGGCCGGTGAGACCGCCGTGGCCGGTGAGGCCGGCGCCGTCGCCGAGGGTGCCGTGGAGGGTGCGAGCGCCGCGAGCGCCGAGGAGGCCGCACTGGCCGAGGAGTTCGCCGCCGGATTCGGCGCGGCGAGCCCCAGCGGGACGGCTGTCGGGGCGACCGGCAGCGCCGGACCCGAGAACAGCGACGTGCTGTTCACGTTCCTGATGGGAGCGGCCCTGGTCGCAGCCGGACTGTTCGCCGCCAAGGGCGGTCGGGCGGCGGTGTCGCGGCGATGACCCGCCGTGGTCTGGTGCTCCGACTGGCCGCAGCGGCGGTGGCGGTCGCATGGGTGTTCATGCCGGTCGTCGCGCCCGCGCAGTCCGGCGGTACCACCACCGATCCGGTGGTGCTGAACGCCCGCATCACCGCTGAGGTCGTGCCCGCAGCGCTGGCGAACATCCAGCAGCTCGACACGGCGAAGCGCCGGAGTTCGATCGAGTACATCGTCTCGGGCACCCAGGACGCCCGCGCGTCGTTCGTGGACGGTGAGGTGGACCTGATCGTCTCGGGGGTCGACCTGACCGACGCCCAGCGGGCGGCGCTGCAGCAGTCGGGCCGCGGGGTCGTCTCGGCGCCGGTGCAGGCGGTCGGTCTGGAGGTGTTCGGGTTCGTGCCGGAGATCGGCCTGTTCCCGACCCGGTGCGACGAGGTCGACGAGCAGACCGGTGAGCCGCTGGTCGAGTGCACCCAGGCCGACCGGATCCTGCTGACGGCGGACCTGCGGCTGGGCGGCGAGTCGCTCGTCGAGACGTTCTACGTGGGCAACAACGTCTGGAACTCGGGCTCTTTCGTCCGGGACATGGGGCCGGTCCTCCCCGACGGCTACCGGCTGGTGCCGCCCATCCGAGGCGCCCGACCGCTGGTGCGCAGCGACGGCGACGCGTTCAACCAGTACCTGGACGCCTACGTGGCGATCACCGCCGGGGCGCAGCGTCGGGCGGCGCTCGCAGCGACACCCGGCAGCGACCCGGAGGACGTCCCCAGCGAGTTGTGGCCCGGGTTCCTGACCCCGTCCCGGCAGGGGATGGACAACGTCGTCTCGACGATCTTCGGCGGGTTGGACCCGGCCGGCAGCGAGGTCGCACTCGGCGGCACGATCGCCGCAGCTGCGACCGGTGCCGCCGCCGAGGCGGTGGCGCTGAACGCAGCCAAGCCGCCGTCCGAGCGGGTGCCCCTGTTCCGGGCCCAGGTCCGCAACGCGGCCGGCGAGTGGTTGTCACCGACCCCGGACAGCATCAGTGCGGCCGTGGCGCTGGACGGCGGGAAGCCGCTGGCGGCGGCGACCAACCCGGCGAAGGGCGCGTACCCGATCGCCTGGGTGAACCGTGCCTACGTCCCGGCGAGTGGACTGACCGCGGACGAGGCCAACGCGGCGGCCTCGTTCATCCGCCTGCAGGTCACCGCGGGTCAGGTCCGGGCCGCCGAACTGGGAGACGGCCGACTGACCCCGGCGATGGTCAGCGAGGCGTTGGCCGCCGCGGACCGGATCGTCGAGTCGAACTGCGCGTCGGCCAAGGGGACCGTCTCGACGAGCGACGACGGCACCCCGTGGGTGCCGAGCGGCGTGCTCACCGGATCGCCGGTGAAGCTCTGCACCGGACCGGCGACCCCCGAGCCGCCCGTCCCGACGGACGCGGGGTCGGGCTCCGGTTTCGACGCCGGGTTCGACGCCGGCTTCAGCGATCCGGGGTTCGACACGGGGTCGTCCGACATCCCGGCCGGATTCGACGAACTGGCCGCCGAGGTCGCCGGTGAACAGCTCGACGCCGGGGCGGCGGTGGGTGGAGCGGTCGATGCCGCTGCCTCGTCGGGTGCCGCAGGTTCATCCACCGGAGCGACGGGCACGGCGGTGTCCCGGCGGATGCCCCTGCCCATTCCCGGCCAGACACTGCCGCCGCTCGACCGGGCCGTGACCCTGGGGCTGGGAGCGCTGTTCGCCATGGTCGTCTGGAAGCTCTACGAACGCAGGAGCGGCTTCGGGTGAGCGTGCAGGACACAGCAGCGCCCGACGCTCCCGGATGGCCGTCCGCCTACGATCCGGACGGCTTCGACGTGCCGTCGTACGGGCCGGACCCCGACGCCCCGCCGGGCGACGCCGTGCCGACCGATCCCGTGCCGACCGATCCCCTGCCGACCGATCCCGAGGCCGGCGACGACGCCGACTCCGCCGGGTCGTCGGGCGGGGGTCGAAGCGGACGGGTGGTCGTGCTGGCCGTGCTGGGAGGTCTGCTCGCCCTGGCACTGCTCATCGTGTTCCTGCTGCCCGAGTCGGCGAGCGTCCGTCAGCAGCACCTCCGGGACGAGTACCGGGAGCCGGCCACCGAGGTGGCCGTCGGTGAGGCGGCGCTGCTCCTGCAGATCCCGATCCTGGGGATGGACCAGGTCGTGACCCGCGGTGCGGAACCGGTGCAGCTGCGGGGCGGACCCGGCTGGCGGGAGGGGAGCGCCCCGCCCGGACAGGGCAACACCGTGATCCTGGGTCACTCGACGCTGTGGAGCTATCCGTTCGGCCAGATCGACCAGCTGGTCGGCGGGAACCGGATCTTCGTCCGGACCCGGGACGACCGCGTCTACGTGTACAAGGTGACCGAGGTGACCAAGGTGGACGGCAGCGAGACCGAGGTCATGGTGGCCGACGGGCCGACGCGGCTGACCCTGGTGACCAGCGCCGGCGGTCCGTTCTCGAGCGAGCGCGTCGTGGTCACGGCGTCCGCATCCGGGCCGCAGCCCGAGGTGCCCGAGGACGCACGGGTGCCGGTGTCGGACTCCGAGGACGTGGGTTCCTTCGACGAGCGTCCGGCGTCCGGTGCCGTCCTGTTGCTGGCGGGGGCGATGGTGGCCGTCGCCGGGGCGTTCGCCGCCCGGGACCTGCGGCGGCGCTACAGCCTGGGCGTGGCCGTCGTGATCGGCGGACCGGTCGTCGCCATCGGCGTCGTGCTGGTCCTGTTCAACCTGAACTCGTTCCTCCCGGTCACGTACTGAGTCGGCTCGACCCCGCGCGGTGGCCGGATGTGGCCTCGCGGTACGGCCCCGGTACGGCCTCGGGACTGCGCCGGGCGGGTCGACCGAAGCGAACCGGAGGTGTCCGGATCGCCCCCAGCAGACGATCAGCGGAGCGGCAGATGAACTGGTCACGAACACCGGCGGAACACTGCCGCGGAGCCATTGCCAGCCCGTTCCGGGTCCCGCATTGTCGCCCCTGGCGGCGAGGGCCGTCCCTGACGAAAGGCTGTTGAACATGATGAAGCGAGTGCTGGGTGCTGCGGCTGTCGCCGGGGTGCTCCTCCTGAGCCTGTCGGTGGCCGCACCGGCCGGCGCCCAGGGTCCGACCGGTACGGTCAACCCGAACCCGGTGGCCTTCGCCCCCGGCCAGACCGAGGCGCCCGTCACGGTCAACTGGTCCGGCCAGGCCCCCAACAAGCTGATCTACGTCGACATCTGCAAGAAGCTGTCGACCGACCCCACGTTCAACCCGGGCCAGGACTGCGCCCCGCTGTCGAGCATCAACCCGTTCGCCACCCCGACCGGGAGCGGCACCACGGCGTACACGGTCTTCCGTGGCCCGGACCCCTCGGGTGACCAGCCCTGGGGCTGCTTCGCGGACGCCGACGTCGCCCCGGCGGGCATCCAGAAGTTCACGACCTGCTACGTGCGGGTCACCAACGACAGCCTGTTCAACAACAACCAGGCCGCCGACATCCCCTTCACGATCGTCGAGTCCGGCGGCGTGATCCCCGAGGCCCCCGTGGCCATCCTCCTGCCGGTGGTCGGCGCGCTCGTGCTGATCGGCGGCTTCGTGTTCATGCGCCGTCAGCAGGCGCTGGCCTGATCCCCCCGGGGTCCGGTCGACCCCGACGGTCGGCCGGACCCTTCCCCAACCCAGCAAGTCCAACCCACCACTCACCTCGAGGGAGACACCATGAAGTTCAAGTCCCTGGTCGCCGGCGCCATCGCCGGAGCGACCCTCCTCACGAGCATCGGCTCCGCCGGCGCCCTGGCGCCGGAGCCGTCCGGCTACGACGACCTCCCGGACCTGCTGGTCTCGGGCGGGTCCGACACCACCTACCGGGTGAACCAGGAATTCGACGTCGTCTACAACCAGGCCAAGGGCTGCGAGACGATCAACGGGTTCCCGACCACCCCGGCCGGCAACACGCGGAAGTGCGTCGGCTTCGACGGCTCGACCACCAACCCGCAGACCGACATCAAGGGCAACTGGGACCACGACGTGAACTCCCAGCTGTTCCCGACGGGATCGTCCACCGGTGTCAAGCAGCTCATCGCCGGTGAGCTCGACATGGCCCGCTCGTCCCGTGGCCCAGGCTCCTCGGGTGAGTCCACGGCCAACTTCTGGGCCATCGGCAAGGACGGCCTGTCCGTCGTCACCTACGGCACCCGGTCGCCGGGCAACCTGACGCTGGCGCAGATCCAGGGCATCTACAACTGCTCCATCACCACCTGGGACCAGATCACCGGCAATCCGGCCGACGCCGGACAGGTGATCGAGCCCATCGGCATGAACTCCGCCTCGGGTACGCAGGCCACGTTCCGGGGCTTCATCGGCTTCGACCCGAACGCCGGGACCTGCGTCAAGAAGGTGGACACCGACGGAGCCGGTCCGGCTGCGGCGTTCTTCCCCTTCGAGAACGACTCGAAGCCGGTGGAGGCATCGACGACCACCATCAACAACATCAACAACGCGGTGTGGTGGATGAGCTGGGCCAGCTTCCGGGCATTCCCGTACCTGCGGGGTTCCGCCCAGCAGTGGACGGTCAACGGCATCGCTCCGGGCTCCACGACCATCAGCAACAACACCTACCCGTTCACCCGGTTCATCTTCCACGTGACCAAGAAGGTCGACGCCACGCCGTCGGCCGCAGGGTCGGACGACGTGTGGGGTGCGACCGTGGCCGGTTCGCCGGCGGTCTACACGCCGGACGCCTCCGTCGCCTCGGGTGGCAAGCCGGGTGCGGTGCGGGAGTACACCGAGTTCCTCTGCAAGAACTCGGCCAACCACACGACCAACGACTACACGGGCAACTCGAACTTCGTGGAGCTGGGCAACCGCTACACGCTGACCGGGTTCATCCGGGTGCCGGCGGCCGAGCGGTCGAACGGCGTCTGCAAGATCTTCCCGGCGCCCTGATCGGCGGGAACGACCGAGCTGCTCACCGACGAGCGGCAGGACATTCCGGGGGTGCGGCTGCGGCCGCACCCCCGGTGCCGTTCCGGGCCGGTGATGGGCCCCGGACCGGCGCTGCCCTGGGGGATCGACCCACGGGCCGCACCGACACGTTCAGCCAACGGCAACGTGTCGGCCAGCTTCCATTCAGAGAGCCTCCGTACCGTGCGGCATGCCGGTGCGGCAGGTGAGCACCGACGGCGATCGTGCGAGGACACCAGGCTGATGAGCGGACAGACCACCCCACCGGCCGGGACGGCGCCGTGGTCGGCCGACGGGGCCCCGACGGCCGTCCAGCCGGTCTCCGATCCGCCCTCGGAGGTCCGGGTCGTGGACGCCGAGGAGCTCGCCCGCCTGGCTGCCGAGACGGTGGCGCTGATCGAGCACCACCGGGCCGAACTGCAGGCCACCATGGCCGAGCTGACCGCCCTGCAGCGAGCCGTCCGCTCCGAACTGCGGACCGCGCTCGCTGAGGTCCGGGCGCTCGCCGACCGGCTCGACCCGGCGGGCGCCGCCGGGTCGGGTGACGGGTGAACGCGGTGTCGATCGACGAGCGGGAGCTGCTCGACCCGGTTGCCGTCCATCCGGACGACCATCCGGCCGGGACGGCCGCGGTCGCAACAACGCCGCTACTGGCTGCGACCCTCCGGACCGGTGCCGACGAGCTGGAGCGCCGGTGGGACCGGTTGGACTCGCTCGTCGAGGACCTGCGTGACGCCGAGGACCGGGCCGACGTGATCGCCGGTCGGTCCGTGGCGGCGGCCCGCACGCTGGCCGCCGCCGGTGGCGTGCCCATCCCGCGGATCTCGGTCGACGACGTCGTCGTCGCCGACGAGTCGCACCCGGCGGTGTTGGAGGCCGACCACCTGGTCCGGGTCCGTGTCGCCGAACTCCGCCGCCGGGCCTCGGGGCAGCGGTCCACACGTCACGTCGAGACGGTCGTGGTCGGCGGGCTGACCACCGCCGTGCTGATGGTGCTCGGCTGGGTGGCGGCCGCACGCGGCGGCGTCATCCCGGCAGATGCGATCTCCCGCGTGCAGGGGGCCCTCGCCGTCGTGGCGGGCCGTGACCCGCACCCCGAATCCATCGGGTTCATCTGGGGTCCGTTCCCGACCCTGTTCCAGGTGCCGTTCGTGGCGCTCCGGTCCTGGGTGCCGGAGCTCACCGCGGCGTCGATCGCAGCCACGACCGTCTCGGCGATCTGCACCGGTCTGCTGCTCGCCCAGGTCGTCGACTGGGCCCGCACCTCGGGCAGCCCCCGCTGGGCCCGGTGGTCGGTGGCGGCCCTCACCCTGGCCAGTCCGCTGGTCCTGTTGTACGGGGCGAACGGGATGAGCGAGGCGTGCTGGATGGTCCTGCTCGTGCTGGCCGTGCGGTCGCTCGCCCGGTGGGCCGAGCGCGACGACCTCGGCGGTCTCGTGTTGGGCGGAGCGGCGCTGGGTGCGGCCTACCTGACCCGGTACGAGACCGCGGCATCGATCCTGGCCGCTGCGGCGTTCGTGGTCGTCGTGTCGGCCCAACGGCGGCCGGCGGACGACGGATGGACCCGCGGGACCGTCGGGCCGTCTCGTTCGGCGACCTGGCGCCGGCTCCGGGCCGTGGTGCTGGACCTGTCGATCCTGGCGTTCCCGGTCACCGCCTGTGTGCTCGGTTGGTCGCTCGTGTCGTACGTGATCGTCGGGGAGCCGCTGGCGCAGCTGACCTCCGACTACGGCAACGCGGCGCTCGTGCGGGACGGCGCCGGGGCGATCGAGTCGATCATCGGGGACACCAGCGTGCCCGGACGGGTCGGGTTCTACCTGCGCCAGCTCGTGGTGGCCGCGCCGCTGCTCGTCCCGATGCTGCTGGTGGCGCTCTGGCTGGGTGGGCGCACGGCCCGTCGGGCGAGCGTCGCCGCAGCGATCGTCGGATCGCCGCTGGTCCTGCAGCTCCTGCTCGCCGGACGGGGCGACACGTTCCCGTGGTTCCGCTACGTCGTCGGCGCGGTGGTGCTGTCGGCGCTGCTCGCAGCGCTGCTCGCCGTTTCGGGCGGTGCGATCGGGGGGTCACGGATGCTGCGGGTGCTCGCCGTGCTGTCGCTCGTGCCGGGGCTGGCGCTGTCGTGGACGGTGGTGCTGGACAGCGACCTCGGGTCGGCCGACGACCGCTCGACCGTGGACGCGATCGTGGCTGGCGCCACCGGTGAGCGGATCGAGGCGTCGAGGTCCGTCCTGGGCCGGGCCGCCGCGGTCGCCGCCGACCTGGACGACGTCCCGGACGCCACCGCCGGGTCGATCCTGACCGACGCGTCGTCCACGTTCGCCGTCGTGTCGGCGTCGGCCGAACCGTCGGTGTTCATCATCCCATCGGACCGGGACTTCGAGGCGGTCGTGTCGGACCCGGCCACCTTCGGCGTCCGTTACGTGCTGTTGAGGGTCCCGGCATCCACCGGCGATGCGGTCGTCGCCGCACATCCCGGGCTGCTCACCGACCAGGACGCCGGCTTCGAGCGCGTGCGGACCTGGGGCGGCGACGACGACACCTCGGGCCGGTACGCCCTGTACCGGGTGCTGAACCCGCGCGGCGAACCACGGCCGACGCCCGACGAGGGGTTCCTCGACTGATGCGCGTCCCCCCGGTCCTCCGACAGCGGACGCTCTGGCTCGTCCTGGGCCCGCTGGTCGCGCTCGTGGCCGTCGTCGCCGTGACGCGGCTCGGCGGCGGGTCACCCGCCGAGGAGCGGGCGGCCCGGGCGACGACCACGACGACCACGGCCCCGTCCACCACGACCACCGCACCCGGCGACGCCGTGACGCCGCCCTCCACGCCGGATAGCGGGTCCGCCGCCGCCGCTGCCGAGGTGCTGGGGGTCCAGGAGGACGCCGGGTTCTCGGAGGGTGAGTCGCTGGCGGGGGTCGGTTTCGAGGACGGCGCCGCCACCGAGGTGCTCGGCGAGTCGTTCACCCAGCTCGACCTGGTGGTGCCGCCGCCCGACCCGGTCACACCGCCGACGACCACGCCGCCACCCGTGCCCACGACCACGCCGCCGACGACGGTGCCGCCCGCCACGTCGCCCACGACGGTTCCGTCGACGACGACCACCACCACCGTGCCGCCGTCCGTCCAGGTCCAGTCCCGCACGGTGACCCTCCAGCTGGCGTGCTCGGTGACGAACCAGCCCGGGTCCGTGCCCGTGATTGCGGTGGTCGGTGTCTCCACGCTCACCGGCGTGCCCACCGGCACCAACCTGCCCGTCCTCGTGGGCCTGCTCGGGCCGCCCAACCTGCTCGGCGAGGCACTCCGGGACGACCTGGCCCAGACCGTCCGGTTGTCGGCGGTCGGAACCGGAGCGCCGCCCCTGCAGCTCGAGACCTCGAATCCGCTCCCGCTCGCCGCCGGTGCGGTGGTGCCGATCCCGGACGGCGGCGACGACTTCCTGGCCGGGACGTTCACCGTCTCGTCGCCCGCCGGGGGCAGCATCGTCGTGCAGTTCGACTCCGTGTCGTTCACCCGGACCGTGGGCGGACAGCCGGTCGTCCAGAGCTGCGTCGGTGCGCAGGGAGCGCCGACGCAGCTGGCGTCGCTCGGCATCGTCGCCCCGGGCACGCCCACCACCACCGTCCCGCTCCCGCCGCCCGTCGTGTCCGAGAGCCCGCTCACCGCCCTGCTGCCGATCTCGGCGGTGGTGGTCGTCGGCGCCGCGCTCGCCCTGCTCGTCCGTCGCCGCCGGTCCGCCGGGGTCGGCGGTGGGCCCGTGCCCGGAGGAACCCCGTGACCGCCCCCACCGCCTCGCTGCGCACCCCGACCCGTGGATGGTCCGACCGTGACGTGCGCAGCGTCGGACTGCGCACCGCGGCCGGGCTGGCGATCGTCGTCGTCGCCTACCACACGTCGTTGTGGTCACTGCTCCGCGGCATCACCGTCGACACCCCGCTCGCGTACCTGGGCCTGGTTCCCCTGATCAGCATCGGGTTGGGCTACGTGCTGTCCCGACCCGTGGCCGGGGAACCCGAGATCCACGACCGCATGGTCGACCGGATCGTCGGGGTCCCGCTGATCGTCGTCGCCCTGGTCGCGTTGGTCCTGCTGCCACCGCGCCTGTCGGTCGTCTACTGGCTGTGGCGGATCGACCTGCTCACCATGCCGTTCTTCGTGGCCGGGGTGGTGACGCTGCTGTTCGGCGTGCGGATGCTGTGGCGGACCAAGGTCGCCGTGGCGTTCCTGTTCCTGGCGTGGCCCATGCCGTCCCGCTGGGCCGTCCAGTCGCTGCTCGACCACCTGAGCGACCTGACCGCCGGGGCGGTGCGGATCATCCTGTCGGTGGTGCCGCTGGCCGAGGCGGTCCAGGGCGACGACACCTCGTTCATCATCCCGCACGGTGAGCAGGGGTTCCGGGTGCAGATCGCCTCGGCCTGCTCGGGTGCGAACGGGCTCGTCGGGTTCCTGCTGCTCGCCGGGGCCGTCTCACTCGTCCTGCGTGGCAGCCGGTGGCGCAAGGCCGCCTGGCTGGCGGCCGGGTCGGTCCTGATGGTGGTGCTCAACATCCTCCGGATCCTGCTGATCATCTTCGTGGGACGGTTCGCAGGCGAGACCGCGTCCATCGATGTGCTCCATCCGGGCGTCGGGCTCGTGTCCTTCAACGTCGGCGTGCTGCTGATGGTGCTCGCCGCCCACCGGTTCGGACTGCAGCTGCCGCAGCGCACCGGGCCGAGCCGGACCGCCACCGTCCTGCGGGCCGTGCCGACCGTCCGGCGGACCCTGCTCGTCCTGCTCCCCGTGGCGCTGCTCGCCGGTGTGTTCGACCACGGACTCACCCGCTACGACCCGATCGCCTCGTCGGTCGGTACGCCCCGACTGGCCGGCTTCGCCCGATCCGGTGCGGACCTGGACGGCTTCCGGGCCGAACCCGTCGCAACCTTCGCGAACGGCAAGCGGTTCTTCGGTGAGGACTCGACCTGGGTCCGCTTCAGCTACCGGGGGTTCGGCACGACCGACCTGCGCAGCGACGTGCCGGTGCTGGCCGACGTCATCAACACCTCCAACCTGCAGTCGTTCAGCGACTTCGGCCTGGAGGCCTGCTACCAGTTCCACGGCTACGGCATGCAGGACGTCCGGCGCGTCGACCTGGGCAGCGGCGTCACCGGAACCGTTCTGCGCTGGCAGGACCCTGCGAACGGGTTGAAGTGGACGACCCTCTACTGGATCTGGGCCGTTCGACAGGGCGACCGGATCCGCTACGAGCGGGTCGTGCTGCTGCTCAACGAGGTCGACAGTGCGCGGCTGGTCGCACCCGAGGTCACCGAGGACGTCGCCGACCAGTTCGCGTTCAGCGCGGACGAGTTCGTGCAGGGTCGTGCCGGCAGCGACCTGAGCGAACGTGAGATCGCCCTGCGCAGCTTCATCGTCACCTTCGGTCGGCGCGTCGTGTCGGCCGCAACCGAGCAGGCTGCGTCGCTGCCGCCACCACGGGAGCCGGGCGGGTGAGGGTCGACGAGGTCGACGACCCGGAATGGCAGCTGGCGCTCGCGCTCGCCGAGGTCGAACAGCGGAACCCGGGCGCAACGGCCCGCCCCATCGTCACCCGGTCACGTCCGTGGCGCTGGGTGGTCGCGGCCGTGGTGCTCGTCGGCCTGACCGCCCTTGCTCCGGTCGCGGTCGCCGTCACGTTCACCACGCTCGCGTCGGTCCTCTACACCGTGACCGTCTGGCACCGGATCTCCCTGGTCCGACGGGCGCTGCGACACGATCCGGCGATGCACGTCTCGGACGCCGAGGCGCGGGCCGTTCCCGACGAGGAGCTCCCCGTCTACTCCGTGCTCATCCCCGCCTACGGCGAGCCCGAGATCCTGCCCGGACTGCTCGAGGCCCTCGAACGTCTCGAGTACCCCCGGGACCGGCTGGACGTGGTGTTGCTCCTGGAGGCGGACGACGACGACACCATCGACGCCGCCCGCGCCATCGACGCCGACCTGCCCGTGCGGGTGCTGCTCGTACCGCCCGGTGAGCCGCGCACGAAGCCGAGGGCGCTCGACTTCGGGTTGCGATTCGCCCACGGCGACCTGGTGACGATCTACGACGCCGAGGACCACCCGGAACCGTTGCAGCTCCGGCGGGCGGCCGTGGCGTTCCGTCGCGCCGGCGACGAGGTCGTGTGCCTGCAGGCCCGCCTCTTCTTCTACGGCGGACACCGCAACCTGCTCACCCGCTGGTTCACCACCGAGTACGCCACCTGGTTCCACCTGTACCTGCCCGGTCTGGTCCTGGCCGACGCCACGGTCCCGTTGGGGGGGACGAGCAACCACTTCCGACGCTGGGCGATCGACGAGGTCGGCGGGTGGGACCCGTGGAACGTCACGGAGGACTGCGACCTGGGGATCCGGCTGCAGCGGCGCGGATGGCGGATCGGGATCCTGGACTCGGTGACCATGGAGGAGCCCAACACCGACGTCCTCAACTGGGTCAAGCAGCGGAGCCGTTGGTACAAGGGCTACCTGCAGACGTTCCAGGTGGCCTGGCGCCACCCCCGGTCGCTCGTGCACGGCCTGGGCTGGCGGGGCGTGTTCCACTTCGTGATGTTCGTCGGCTGCACGCCGCTGCTCGCCGTCATGAACCTCTGGTTCTGGGGGCTCGCCCTGGTGTGGATCACCACTCGGGCGGCGTTCGTCCAGGCGATGTACCCGGGGTGGGCGTACTACCTGGCCGCAGCAGTGTGGGTGATCGGCAACCTGTCGGTCGTCTACGTGTCGGTCGTGACCGCCCGCGTCGTCCGACGTCCCGACCTGCTCGCCGCCGCCGTGCTGTCGCCGCTCTACTGGGTGCTCATGTCGATCGCGGCGCTCCGGGCGGCCGTGCAACTGGTGACGGCGCCGAGCCACTGGGAGAAGACGACCCACGGCCTGACGCTCGTCGACGAGGCCGCTGATGAGGCGGTCGCCGGGGTCCCGGCCGGCCCGAGCGCTCACCCGGGGTTGGCCGGACGGTCACGCTGACGTCGTTCGTGGTCGGTACAACAGCTGGAGCGGTGCCCACGGGGTGGGTCCCGTCGAAGTGGAGGAGGAAGCCATGTCGCACATCAACCGTCACCGGACCGCTGCGTTCGTCGTGCTCGCCACCGTCGTGGTCGTCGCTGCGTCGTGCGTGATGCCACCGCCTCCACCCGTGACGACGACGACCACCACGAGCACGACCACCACGACGACCATTCCGTGCCCGACGTTCCCGTTGCCGCCGCTTCCGTCGACGGTGCCGCCGGGTGATGCGGTCCTGGCCGAGAATCCGGTGATGGGGGTGACCGGCGGCTGCGAGAAGCCCGTCGTGTTCACCTGGAGCGGCCAGACCCCGGGCAAGCTCATGTACGTCGACATCTGTCGGAAGGTCACGAGCAACCCGTCGTTCAGCCCGGGGCAGGACTGTGCGCCCCTGTCGTCGCTGAACCCGAACGCCACCGCCACGGGCAGCGGCTCGACGGTGGTGCAGATCTTCCGGGGTCGTGAGCCCTCGGGTGATCTGGACTGGGGCTGCTTCGCCACTGCCGACGTCGCACCGGCCGGGGTCGAGAAGAACACGACCTGCTACGTGCGGGTGACCAACAACAGCCTCTTCAACAACGCAGATGCCCGTGAGGCGGCGTTCACCCTGAGCTGAGCCCGCAGTGGCGTTCTGCGGCTCCAGCGCGCGAGACGTACCCTGCGCGCGACCCGTAGATTGCGGGTGATGGAGCGAGTTCCGAAGATCACGTTGGTCGGCGCCGGGGGCATGTCCTTCGGGCCGGCGATGGTCAACGACGTGGTGCACACCCAGCGCCTGCGGGGCGCCCGTCTGGTGCTGCACGACCTGGACGCCGAACGGCTCGACCGGGCCTACCGGTTCGCCGTCAAGCTGAACGCCGCCGCCGGCACGCCGATCATGGTCGACCGGTCCAGCGAACCCGGCGGGGCGCTCGAAGGTGCCGACTTCGTCATCTCGAGCGCTGAGTTCCGGCGGTTCCCAAGCTGGCGGCAGGACTACGAGGTCCCGCGGGCGCACGGGTCCACCCAGATCAACGGCGAGAACGGCGGTCCCGGTGCGGTGTTCCACTCGCTGCGCAGCATCCACAACACGCTCGGGATCTGCCGATCGGTGGAGCGGTACTGCCCGGACGCGTTCTTCATCAACCTGTCGAACCCGATGAGCCGGGTGACGCTGGCGATCAACCGGGCCGCCAGCGTCCGCAACGTCGGCATGTGCCACGAGATGCCCATGGGCGTGAACCGGCTGTGCCGCCGGATCCGGGTCCGGCGCGGTGACGTCGAGGCGAAGGCGTCGGGCATCAACCACTTCACGTTCTTTACGGAGTTCCGCAACACGCGCACCGGCGAGGACCTGCTGCCGCGCATCCGGTCGTACTTCGCCGGCCGACTTCACGACTACTCGCCGCGCACCCAGAAGCTCGCCAAGGTCCTGGACCGGACGCTGGTCGGTGCCGGGCTCGTCGAGTTCAACTACTCGCCGCTCGTGGCGAGGATGGTCCGCGACCACGGGCTGGTCCCGTGCTCGGTCGACAGCCACATCGGTGAGTACGTGCCGTTCGCCATGGACGTCGCCGAGTGGATGCCGACCCCGCTGGACTTCCACGAGCCCATCTCGACCGTGGCCGAGCGCGCTGCGGCGTGGGCGGCCACCACCAAGGTGCCGCTCCCGCTGCAGGCCGTCGGCCACAGCGACGAGGAGGTCGTGCCGATCATCGCCGCCATGTGGACCGACACGCCGACACGGATCATGGCGGTCAACGTGCCCAACCGCGGGTACCTGCCGGACGTGGCCGACGGGGCGATCGTCGAGGTCGGCGCGACCGTCGACGGCGACGGGATCCACCCCGACGAGATGCCGCCGCTCGGCGAACCGCTCGCCGGCTGGATCGGGACCCAGGTGGAGCTGATGGACCTGATCGTCGACGCCGCCGTGCAGGGTGACCCGGAGCTGGCGTTCCGGGCGCTACGCGAGGACCCGAACTCGCCCGCCGACGAAGCCGCCTGCCGGGCCATGTTCGACGAGCTCCGCTCGCTGCAGGGGGACCTGCTGCCGTTCTGACCCAGTCGGTTCGTCGGACCGACTCGCCTGTCGGGCCGACCGTCAGTCCGGTGGCGTGAGCGCCCATGCGACCCGGACGGCCCGGAGCGTCGTGGCCGACGGGTGCGAGGTGGGCGGGGGACCGGCGTGGCCGTGGTCCCTCCACTCGACGAGTCGGCGGACCAGAGGCACCCGGTTGCCGAGCTCCCGGAGCGATGCCACCGTCGGGTCGTTCGGGTCGTCCCACTCCGGGAGCAGCCCGACGCTGTGCGCCTGGGACGGGTCCAGCTCGGGGTCGGCGTGTTCGACGAGCCACCGCAGCGAGCAGGCGGCGTGGTCGGTCGGCCGGTCGCTCGGACGCAGGTCCACGTGTGCGGCGCGAGCGGCGATCGTGGCGAGCACCTGTTCCCGGTTGGCGACGTCACGGAACAACGAACCGGTCAGGTCGACCCCCGCCCCGTGCAGCGCCGCGGAGACGATCCGGGAGTCGTCGCCACCGCTCAGGAGCACGTGTGCCCGGCGGTGGTGGGCGGCCACCCGGCCGGCTGCGTGCTCGAGTGCCCCGCGGACCGCAGCCGCCAGCTCCGGGAGGTCGTCCCGTCCCGCATCGACGGTTCGGGGCAGCCCCCAGTAGGTGGAGGCATCCCGACGGGAGCGGTCCCAACGGATCACCTGACCGGGCCACAGCCGGACGACACCGTCGGTCAGGGTGAACGGGGACGTGATCCGTGAGGTCCCGACGAACTCCTCGGCCGAGACCCGGTCGAGCTCGCCGAGTCCGCCGCCGAGCCGGGCTGCACCCAGCGAGGTCGTCGCCAGGGCGGTCGGGGCGTCGTCGGGCGATGCGGACGCGGCGAACAGCGGGGCCGTGCCGTCGTGGTCCGTGACGACCATCGTCCTGTCGCGGTCGGCGATCAGGACCGTGCAGTGGCCGAGCGCGTCCGACAGCGTGTCCAGCACGGTCCGCTCGACCTCGGATCGGCTCCACCAGTCATCACGCTCCGTCGCTTCGAGGAGCCTTCCGGCGAGTCGCCCCGGTGGCTCGACCGGCTCGCCGGTCACCACCACGCACCGCTCGTCGTCGGCGAGCCGGGTGCCCCGGGGCCGCGTCCACGTTCGTGCACCCGGGTCCGGTGAACCGCAGTTCGCCCGGTACGGAGTGCACGGGCGCAGCGTAGGGCCGGGCCGCATCGGTCGGCGCACGGATGGGTGCGGCGCGCTCGATGTGATCGGTTCGATGCGATCGGTTCGATTCCGTCGGTTCGTCGGTCCGCGGGGCGTGCCGTACCCTCGGCCCATGCGGGCGAACGGAACGGGGCGGATCGGGCGGTCGACCCGGTGCTCGGTGGCGCTGGTGGCCGGGGTGCTCGTGCTCGCCGTGGCCTGCACGACGATGCCGTCGGTCGTCACCACACCCCCCGCACCCGGTGTCGGTCCGCGCCGGCATCGAGCAGGTGTACGTCACCGGCGCGCCGGTGGGCGCCGAGTTGCGACTGGAGCGGACCGGTGCTGCGGCGGTCACCGTGACGGCCGATGCGTTCGGCAGCGCCGTGTTCCGGGAGCTCGCCCAGCGCGAACGCGTCGCCGTCGTCGTGGGCGACGAGCGGCGTGACGTGACCGTGCTGTCCGTCGACGACCACCCGAGCGACGCGTTCTACCGGGCGTCCAGCCTGCGGGACGGACTCAACTACGTCCCCATGCGTGACGGCACGCTGCTCGCCGTGACCGTCCGCCCGCCGGTCGGTAACACGCTGGCCGACGGACCGTTCCCGACCCTGATCGAGTACTCGGGCTACGCCGTGGCCGCCCCCACCGATCCGGTGGCGGACAAGATCGCCCGGCTGCTCGACCCGTCGCTACCGAACGATCCACTCGTGCCGGGCGGCGAGACGCTGCTCGGTGGGGTCGTCTCCCGGCTCGCCGGGTACGCCACCGTGTCGGTCCAGCTCCGGGGCATCGGCTGCTCGGGCGGTGAGGCCGACCTGTTCGACCTGCCCAGTCGCTACGACGGCTACGACGTCGTCGAGACGGTCGCGCGCCAGCCCTGGGTGCTGCACGGCCGACCCGGGATGCTCGGCATCTCGTTCTCCGGGTTCTCGCAGATCGCCACGGCGGCGACCCGCCCTCCGTCCTTGGCGGCGATCGCACCCCTGTCGTTCCTCGGTCGGCTGTGGGACGTCGGCTGGCCGGGCGGGGTGTTCAACGTGGGCTTCGCCGACTCGTGGCTCGCCGATCGCCAGCGGCAGACGCAACCGGCCCCGTCGGCGGGCGCCCAGGAGTGGGCGAACGCGTTGGTCGCCACCGATCCGTACTGCCGGGAGAACCAGCGCCTCCGGCTCCAGACCCGCAACGGGTCGGCCATCTACCGGTCGTTGTCGACCAACGCCGAGGAGTACGACCGGCGCGACCTGGCCGCCGCGCTGGCCTGGGTCGACGTCCCGACGTTCGCACTGCTGCAGTTCCAGGACGAGCAGACCAGCTCGGCCGTCGCCGCCGACGCCGGACTGCTGACCGGCGCCAACCCCCGGGCCTGGGTGACGCTGAGCAGCGGGGAGCACAACGACTCGGTCAGCCCCGACACGATCGACGAGCTCTTCGAGTTCCTCGACATCTACGTGGCCCGTCGCACGCCCGAGCTCAAGTTCCCGCTCTACCTGGCCGCGCCGCTGATCTTCGGCCGGCCGGTGTCGGTCGACGTGCCGGCGCTGCTGGGCGTCCCGTACGCCGAGGCCCGCCGCCGCTTCGAGGAACGGCCCCGCTACACCTACGGGCTGGAGCGGAGCGACGGCGACGGCACCCGGTGGGGATTCACCTCGTCCTCGTTCCCGCCGGCCGGTGCCGTGCCGACGACGCTGTACCTCGGGCCGGGCGGGACGTTGGGCGGGCCGGGCGCCGATGCGGGGTCGGCGAGCTACGTGTCGGACCCGTCGCTCCGGCCGGCCTCGAGCGGCGGAGGGTGGTCACAGGTGCCAGATGGCGCCGGTCTGGGATTCACCAGCGCTCCCCTCGAGGCGGACACGGTGCTCGCCGGTCCGCTGGCGGCGGACCTGTGGGTGTCGTCGACAGCGTCGGTCACCGATCTGCAGGTCAGCGTGAGCGAGGTCCGTCCCGACGGCCAGGAGCAGTTCGTGACCACGGCGGTGCAGCGGAGTTCGTTCCGGGGCCTGCTCGGTGGGGATGCTGTCCGACCGATCGTCGACTACCGGACCCAGGAGCCTCTGGCCCCGGGGTTCAACCGGGTGCGTGTCCCGATCCTGCCGGCGGCGCACGCGTTCCGGGCCGGGAGCCGGATCCGGGTCGTCGTCGGACCGGCTGGCGGCGATCGGACCGCCTGGCGCTTCGTGTCGGGAGACAGTGCGGCGCCGCCGACGAACTCGATCGGGTTCGGCCCGGCGACGCCGTCGAGCATCACGTTCCCGGTGGCGACCGGTGTGCGTCCGATCGCTGGCCTGCCGTCGTGCCCGTCGGCAGGCCAGCAGTGTCGCCCCTACACGCCGCTCGCCAACGGCGGCTGAGACCTCGGCGCCGGTCCGCCCCGGCTCTGCGGCTCCAGCGCGCGAGACGTACCCCGCACGCGACCCCTGTATCGGTGGGTGGCGGATGAGGTTGGCCAGGTCGGGGCCGGGGACGGCGGGGGAGGAGGCGAATCCCTGGGCGAACCGGTAGCCGAGGCGGGCCAGGACCGCCGCCTGCCGCTCGGTCTCGACGCCGTCGGCGATCGCCCCCGACCCCCGGCGTTCGGCCGCGGCGTTCGTCCCGGCTGAAACATTGCGGGCCCGCTCGCTGCGGACCACCGCCGTCGTGCACGAACGGTCCAACTTCACGACGTCGACGGGGAAGTCCTGGAGCTGGGTGAGCGACGCGTACCCGGACCCGAAGTTGTCGAACGCCGGCGACACACCGCGCTCGGCGAGTCCGTCCAGGTTCGGCCCGACCGCCCGGCTGGTGCGGGACAACGAGGTCTCGGCCACCTCGACGCACAGCAGGCCGGGGTCGAGACCCGAGGAGCGCAGCGCGTCGTCGACCCGGTGGAGGAGTCCGTGGTCGGCGAGTTGGCGGGGCGACAGGTTGACCCGGACCGAGACCCGGTCGCCGGAGGGAGTGGCGGGCCAGTCGGCGGCGCTGGCGCAGGCCAGGTCGAGGATCCGTGCGCTCTGGTCGGCGAGCAGGCCGGCGTCCTCGGCGACGTCGACGAACGCTCCGGCCTCCCACACGCCGCCGCTCGGGTGGCGCCAGCGGAGCAGCGCCTCGGCGCCCGTGATCTCGCCGGTCGCCAGTCGGTACGCCGGCTGGAACCACAACTCGAGCTGGTCGGCCGTCTGCCCGGTACTCGGTCCCACGCCGCCGCCTGCGACCGCAGCCCGGAGGTCGACCTCGATCTGATGGCGCCGGTCGACCTCGGACTGCAGCACCGAGTCGAAGGTGGCGACCGTGTCGCGTCCGGCGGCCTTGGCGGCGTAGACGGCGGCGTCGGCCTGCTCGACGACCTCGTCGACGGTGTCGTTGCCGCTCGAGACCGCCACGCCGACACTGGCGGTGGTGACGACCTCGGCGTCCCGGATCGGGAACGGCGCCCGGAACGCCTCGACGATCCGCCACGCACTCCGGAGCGCGTCGTCGGCCCGGCGCAGGTCGCGGCAGACGACGACGAACTCGTCGCCGCCCGTCCGGCTCAGCAGGTCGCCGCCGCGCACGACGGTGCGGAGTCGGTCGGCGGCGGCCTGGAGCAGTTCGTCGCCGACGTGGTGACCGAAGGAGTCGTTGATGAACTTGAAGCTGTCGAGATCGACCGACAGCAGCGCCACGGGCCGACCCGTCCGGCCCGCCGCGGCGAGCGCACGTTCGAGTTCGTGGGTGACCTCGGAACGGTTGTCCAGCCCGGTCAGCGGGTCGCGGCGCGCGAGCGACACCAGGGTCTGTTCGCGGCGGACGTGGTCGGTGACGTCCCGGATGGTGGTGACCGTCCCGTCGGGCAGGGATCCGGTCGTCACCGGTGCGACCGCCAGCTCCACGTGGCGGGCGATGTCGCCCGGAGCGGTGTGGTCGAAGACGACCCGCTCGCCACCGTCGATCGCCGCCTGGAGCGCCCGCTCCCAGCGGGACATGAACGGCCCCGGCAGCTCGAGGTCGCCGAGGTGCCGACCGGGCTCGACCTTCCGGCCGACGGCCAGGATCTCGCTGACCCGGCGGAAGGCGGCGAGCGCGGCGTCGGTGTCGCTGCGCACGTCGACACCGTCCGCAGTCCGGCGGAGGGTGGAGTGGATGAGCGCGTCACCGTCGACACCCAACGCGGCGCAGGCGGTGTGGTTGGCGAACCTCCAGGCAAAGTCCTCGACCGCGCCGTCGAGACGGCGCATCGCGGCCAGGACCGCGACGGGGGCGAGGTGGTCGAGGAGTTGGTTCCGGAACCCCACCGACAACAGGGCGGGGGCTCCTCGGAACCGTCGCCCTCATGGCCGAGCGCCCAGCGGCTCGGCGCGGTGGTCGATCCGCCCTCGCGGCCCGTGGTGGTCACGGCGGACACATCGTTTTCGTGCGTCCCGCTGGAAGGGACCAGGGTCCCGTCGCTCATCCTCCCGCCGCCCGCCAGTTGCGGGCCGTCGCAGGGCGCCCGTAGCGTCCGCCTGACCGTCGAGGTGGAGGTGCACGTGCTGAGCCGAGGGGACTTCGGATCCGACTTCACTTGGGGTGTGGCCTCGGCGGCGTTCCAGGTGGAGGGTGCCTGGGACGAGGACGGCAAGCGGCCGTCGGTCTGGGACGACGCCGGCCGCGACGGCCGGGTCCGTGGCGGCCGTGTGGGCGACACGGCGATCGACGCCTACCACCGGCTGGACGAGGACCTGGACCTGATCGCGGGCCTGGGTGTCGACGCCAACCGGTTCTCGGTCAGCTGGCCGCGTGTGTACGGCGACGGGCGCGGTCCGTGGAACGCCGCCGGCGGCGACTACTACGACCGGCTGATCGACGGCTGTCTTGAACGGGGCGTGGAACCGTGGCTGACCGTTCACCACTGGGACCTGCCCTCGGCGCTGCAGCGGGAGGGCGGGTGGACCCGCCGGGGGATCGTCGAGGATTTCGCGGCCTTCGCCGCTGCGGTGGCCGAACGTTACGGCGACCGGGTCCGCAACTGGATGGTGTTCAACGAGCCGCTGTCGGTCGTCGGCCACATCGCCGCCGGGATCCACACCCGACCCGGTCCGCACCCGATGCAGGCGCTGTCGTCGCTGCACCACATGAACCTGGCGTGCGCCGAGGCGGGTCGACGGATGCGCAACGTGCTGGGTCCCGACGCCCACATCGGGACGACCAACGTGTTCACCCTCTGCGCCCCGTTCGACGCAACCGGGTCGCTGCGGCGCGCCCAGCGTCGTCTGGAGGCGCTGCTGGTCGACGCGTTCCTGGATCCGGCGGCCGGCCGGGGCTACCCGTTCGAGGACAGCGTTTTCCTGAAGCCGCTGCGCCGCTACGTCCGCGACGGCGACCTGGAGGCGGCAGCGTTCGACTACGACTTCATGGGCCTTCAGTACTACGGGCCGTTCCCCATGCGGCGTGTGCCGCTGGTTGGCGGGCTGCCCGTACCGAGCCTGCGCACCGCCGAGGCGAACGTCCGGTCGTCGGTCGGGATCCCTGTCGAACCCGACGGCCTGCTGGAGCTGCTCCGCCGCTACTCGACGCACCCGACCTGCAAGCGGATCGTGATCACCGAGTCCGGGTTCGGCATGAACGACCGGCTCGTCGACGGCCGAGTGCGCGACGACCTGCGCATCTGGTACGCCCGCACGCACCTGGAGGCGGTGCGCACCGCCGTGCAGGAGGGCCTGCCCGTCGACGGGTTCTTCCAGTGGTCGTACGCCGACAACATCGAGTGGGTGCTCGGGCGCGACGCCCGGTTCGGGCTGATCCACGTCGACTACGACGACGACCACCGGCGCACACCGAAGGATTCCTACCGCTGGTTCCAGCAACTGCTCGCAGGGGACACCGGCGTCGAGTGACGTCGGGGTGTGGCGGCGTCGAGTGACCGAAACGCCAGCGGCCTACAGTCCGGCGGTGCGACTCCAACATCCGCCGCCCTTCACCACCAGGTGGCGGGCCCGTTGGATCTGGGACGGTCGGCCCCCGATCGCCACCGAGACCGCCACTCGACCGGTGCTCGCCGAACCCGTCGACCGGGTGGTGCTGTTGCGTCGGGCCGTCGAGTTGGGCGAGGTGCCCGAGTCGGTGCCGTGCCGGTTGTGGAGCGACGGGCGGCACGTGTTGTGGGTCAACGGCGTCGAGGTCGCCCGCGGGCCCGTGCGCTCCGACCCGCGTCGCGCCCACTACGACGTGGTCGACCTGGCGGCGCACCTGCGTCCGGGTCGCAACGTGCTGGCGGTGCTCGCCCGTCACTTCGGGCAGGCGACGTCGTGGTGGACGCCCGTACCGCCCTCGTACACGTTGGGTGGGGGTGCGGTCATCCTCGAGTCGCTGGTCGGCGACGAGTGGATCGTCTCCGACCGCTCCTGGCGGGCCGCGCCGGGCGACGCGTGGAGCCCCGTGCCGGTGCCCGGCGACGTCGCCTGCCTGCCGCTCGAGTCCTTCGACGCCCGCCGCCACCCGGACGGCTGGCGGCTGGCCGACTTCGATGACGGCGAGTGGCGACGCGCCGCCGAGCTGACGCCGGTCCACACGGGCGCGCACGCCGATCCGCACCCGCCGAGCGAACCGTTCGGGGTGCTGCGACCGCCGGTGCGGGTCGCGTTCCCCGGTGGTGAGATCCACCACGGCAGGTTGGTCCGATCGGCGGTGCTCCGAGGCGCCGGCGTACTCGACGACCCGGTGCTGCAGGTGGTGGCCGACCAGTCGGCGGCCGGTGTCGCCGGTGCTGCCGGTGCCGCTGGCGCTGCCGGTGTCGCCGCCGGGTCCGGGGACGCCGTCCGGGACACGGCGGGGACCGCGGCCGACGGCCCCGCCGAACTCCGGTCCTACGACCTGGGCCGCATCGCCGCCGGCACCGTCCGTCTGGAGCTCGACGCACCCGCCGGCACGGTCGTCGACCTCGCCGGCAGCGAACACGTGGACGACGCCGGGGCGCTCGTGTCGCTCGGACAGCACACCGGGCTGCGCTACGTGTGCGCCGGTGGGGGAGACGAGGCGTTCGAGTCGCTCGACGTGATCGGCGCCCAGCACCTGCACGTGTCGCTCCGGCGCCCGGCGGGCGACACGGGTGAGGTGTCGTTGCGGGTGGCGATCGCGGACCGGCACCGGCCCCGGCCCGAGGGAGCGACCTTCGAGTGCTCCGACCCTTTGCTCGAGGAGATCTGGAGGGTCGGGCTGCGGACCGTCGACCTGTGTGCCCTGGACGCCTACGTGGACTGCCCGACTCGTGAGCAGCGGGCGTGGACGGGCGACTCCGTCGTGCACCAGATGGTCGACCTGGTCGCCAACCCCGACTGGTCCATGCCGCGGTGGCACCCCGAGCTGGCGGCCCAGACACGGGACGACGGGATGCTCGTCATGGCCGCAGCGTCGGACTTCGCGCTCGACGACCGCACGTTCGTGCCCGACTGGTCGCTGCACTGGATCCGCTCGGTGCACCACCTGTACCGCTACACCGGCGACCGTGACCTGGTCGCCGAACTCCTGCCGGTGGCCGTTCGGGCGCTGCGGTGGTTCGAGGCGTACCAGGGTTCCGACGGGCTCCTGTCCGACGTGAGTGGCTGGGTGCTGCTCGACTGGTCGAGCGTGTATTCGCAGGGTTGCTCGTCCACGCTGAACGCGCTGTGGGCCCGGGCGCTGGAGGACGTCGCCGACCTCGCCGCATGGCTCGGTGATGCCGGGACGGTCGAGTGGGCGACTGAACGTCGTGCCGAGGTGGCGGCCTCCTTCGACCGGTTCTGGGATCCGTCACGGTCGCTCTACGTCGACCACGTGGTGGACGGCGAGGTGCGCCGGGCCGCTGCGCAGCACCCGGGTGCGGCGGCGCTCGCCGCCGGGATCGTGCCCGCCGGCCGCATCGCCGCAGTCGTCGAGCGGTTGGTGGACCGTGGCCGGTTGGTCCGGCACTCGTGGGTCATGGACCCGCTCACCGCCGATGGTGCCGGCGACGGTTTCATCCACCTGGTGAACGGCTACCCCCACCCCGACTGGGACGTGGAGGAGCAGATGGTGGAGGCCCAGCCGTTCTTCCGGTACGTGGTGCACGATGGTCTGGCCCGCGCCGGTCGCGCCGACCTGGTCGCCGGGCTGTGCCAGGACTGGTCCGTGTTCCTGGACGCCGGCGAGACGACCTGGCCCGAGTGCTGGCAGGGCGGCACCCGTTGTCACGGCTGGTCCTCGACGCCGACCCGCGACCTGATCGTCCACACGCTCGGGATCACACCGGCCGAGCCGGGGTACGCCGCGGTCCGGGTCGCTCCCGCACTGGGCGACCTGGAGTGGGCCCGGGCCGTGGTGCCCTCTCCACACGGGCCGATCCGGGTCGAGGCGCACGCCGACGGAACGGTCCAGGTGGACAGTCCGGTACCCGTCATCCGGGGGTAGCGGGGCCTTTACCCCCGATCCGCGGCTCTGGCGCGCGACACGTACCCCGTGCTCGACCCGTATGTCGCCGTGGGGGGATGGGTGCTACGATCTTGGCGCCCGGTCGGGTGACCGGGCGGACGTGACTGGTCGACCTCTGGGCCGGTCGTCTCGGTCCGCAGACTGCGTGGCACCCCCCGACCGCCTCCGGTTCTGGTCCTCCGTGACCTGCTGCTGCTCGAGCCCCAGCGTTCATCGAGGAGTGCAGCCCGCAACGATGCGGGTGATCGGAGTACGACCATGACCACCTTCGCCGAACTCGGCGTGTCCGCCGACGTGGCCGGGCAACTCAAATCGCACAACATCATCGTGCCCACACCGATTCAGGAAGCAGCGATTCCCGGCCTGCTGTCCGGACACGACGTCGCCGCCGAGGCGCCCACGGGGTCGGGAAAGACGCTTGCGTTCGGACTGCCCCTCCTCCAGCGATCTGGGGTGGGGGAGCCACGGCGTCCGGCAGCGCTCGTCCTCACACCGACCCGTGAGTTGGCGACGCAGATCGCCGACGTACTCGCCCCCCTCGCCGGGAGCGACGGGCCATCGGTGACCGCCGTTTTCGGCGGGGTGGCCATCGGCCCGCAGATCAAGCGGTTGCGCCGGGGTGTCGACGTCGTCGTGGGCTGCCCGGGTCGCCTCGAGGACCTCGTCGAACGGGGCGATCTGCGCCTCGATGCAGTCGAGATCGTCGTGATCGACGAAGCGGACCGGATGTCGGACGTCGGGTTCATGCCGGCGATCCGGCGACTGCTCGTGATGACCCCGAGGCAGCGGCAGACATCGCTGTTCTCCGCCACGCTCGGAGGGCCGGTGGCGGCCCTGATCGAGGATCACCAACGTTCCCCGCAGATCGTTCGCATTGCGTCGACGGAGGAGTCGGGGAGTGGTGCCACCCACCTCGCAGTCGCCGTCGATCCGCTCGATCGCACCCGTCTCACCGCCGAGCTCGTCGACGCCGCTGGGCCGTCGATCGTCTTCTGTCGGACCCGGCACCGCGTCGATCGCGTGGCCCGTCAACTCGACAAGCTCGGCGTGGCGGCACAACCGATCCATGGTGGCCGCAGTCAGGCGCAGCGCACCAAGGCACTCGATGCGCTCCACGATGGCCGTATCCAGGCGCTCGTGGCGACGGATGTGGCAGCACGCGGGATCCACGTCGACGACCTGGCGCTCGTCGTCCACTACGACGCACCCGAGGACGAGGAGACCTACGTGCACCGATCCGGTCGCACCGGTCGTGCCGGAGCCTCCGGTGCGGTCGTGAGCCTGGTGGAGCCCACGGCAGTTCGCTCTGGCCGCCTCCGTCGTTCACCGGCGCCGAGGGAGATCGAGGTCCACCTCGTGGATCGCCGGGACGTGAGTGGCGCTGTTCGCCTGGCTGCTCCCGAGCCCAGCGCCGCTGTCTCCTCTCGACCACCCGGCGACGTGTCCTCAACCGCTGGCCGCTCTGGTACCGGACGGCCTGACGGTGCGCGGAAACGCAGCGCCCGCAACGGGCAACGCCCAGGGACCCGCCCCAAGAAGGCCCGGCCGAACGGTTCCCGGCCGAACGGTTCCCGGCCGAACGGTTCCCGGCCGAACGGTTCCCGGCCGAACGGTTCCCGGCCGAACGGTTCCAAGTCGAGGAAACCCGGGTCCGCCTCGCCCGCTTCCCACCGGAGCCGGCGATCGGGCTAGGTTCCGCCGATGCGCTCCGGGGGGAACCAGCACGTCCGCGTCCTCAGAGTCGTCGTTGCAGTCTCGCTCGGGGTGGCACTGATCGCCTCGGCATGCACCGACGACTCTGGGACCGAGTGGGCGCAGCCGCCATCGACGGCCAACGCACCGTTCACGGCCTACGGAGGGATCGGACAGGCGACCGTCGTCGCTGCTGCGCCGGGAACGCCGATCGTGCTCGAGGACGCCGAGGGCGTGGAGGTGGCGAACGGAACTGCCGACGCCAAGGGGTCCTTCATCTTCCGGGAGCTCACCCCCGGTAGCGGCTACCGGGTGGTGTCGAGTTCGGGTGAGGAGAACGTTCGCACCGCCGAGTTCCGGGTGCTCGACGAGTCCGACACGCCGCCTCAGTCGTTCTACGACTCCCAGACCATGGTGGAGGGTCTCAACTACATCGAGATGCGTGATGGGGTCACGCTCGCCGCCACGTTGCGATTGCCGCCCGGGGCGGAGATCGGTGACGGGCCGTTCCCCACGGTGATCGAGTACTCGGGATACGAAGTCGCCGCACCAGGTGATCTGTTGGCGTCGTTCACCGGCGGTGCTCCCGACCCGCTGGCGCCCGGAGGAGCGACGGCTGTGGGTTCGGTCGTCACACCGGTGCTCGGCTACGCCACGGTCAGCTTGCAGATCCGGGGAACGGGTTGCTCCGGAGGGGACTTCGACCTGTTCGGCCTACCGACCGTGTACGACGGCTACGACGCCGTCGAGATCGTGGCCGCACAGCCGTGGGTCAAGGGGAACAAGGTCGGAATGGTCGGCATCTCGTACTCGGGGATCAGTCAGCTGTTCGTTGCTGGAACCCGACCCCCGAGTCTCGCGGCGATCGCACCGATGTCGGTGCTCGCCGACCTCTACGACGGCGTGGGGTTCCCGGGCGGAATCTTCAACAATGGTTTCGCCAAGAGCTGGTTGACCGAACGGCAACAGGACGCCCGACCGGCGCCGGAGGCGGGCCAGAAGTGGGCCGGGCTGCTGATCGAACAGGGCGACACCACGTGTGAACGCAACCAAGGGCTTCGGCTCCAGACACGCGACGTGCTGGAACTGGTCGACCAGGAACCGTTCCGCAACCCGACGCTCTACGAGCGCCGCACGCCGCTCGACTGGGCGAAGCGAATCGAGGTGCCGGTGTTCCTCGTGGGCGCCTTCCAGGACGATCAGTTGGGTGGCCACTGGGTGAACCTCGTCGAGGCGCTCGGCGACAACCCCAGCGTCTGGGTGACGATGTACAACGGCAACCACAACGACGCACTCGGACCCGAGGTGCTGCCGAGGTGGTTGGAGTTCCTCGATCTGTTCGTCGCTGACGAGGTGCCGGAGATCCCACCGACGGTGCTGGCGTTGGCCGGGGGGTTGTACGGCTCGATCGGCTCGGCAGCGGCTGCGCCACTCGAGCAGACCCGCTTCGCCGGCACCGGCGACCTCGAGGCGGCGCGTTCGACGTTCGAGGCGGATCCACGGATCCGGCTCCTCATGGAGGTCGGCGCCGGCCCCCTCGGCCCGAGATCTCTGCAGGCGACCGCTGAGCTCGACTACGACGAGTGGCCACCGCCAGGCACCGAGCCGTCGACGTGGACGCTGTCAGCGGACGGAGCGCTCGTCGACGCTGCGACAGTGGACGCAGTCGTCGAGGGTGAGGCCGACTACGTCGCCGACCCGGCGGCCCGGCCGAGGCGCAACGTAGGCAGCGGCGGGGTGGCCTACTCCGCCGACGAGCCGTACGACTGGCAACCGGTCGCCGACGGCAAGGGTCTCGGCTACGTGTCCGAGCCGCTCGCCGAGGACCTGCTCGTCGCTGGCGGCGGCAGCCTGGACCTGCGCCTGTCAGCGTCGGCGGAGGACACGGACCTGCAGGTGACGCTCAGCGAGGTCCGCCCCGACGGTCGCGAGAGTTACCTGACCTCGGGCTGGTTGCGGGCTTCGCACCGAGCGCTCGACGGTGCGGCGACCACCGAGACCTACCCGGTGCACACCCACCTGCGCGAGGACCAGATGCTGCTCGTCCCGGGTGAGTTCGTCGACGTCCGGGTGCCGATCAACCCGCTGGTGACCTGGGTCCGGGCGGGTTCGCGTCTGCGGGTGACGGTCCTGGCGCCGGGAGGCGACGTGCCCCTGTGGGAGTTCGACACCATCGACGACGGCTCCACCACGGTCTCGGTCCTGCACGGCCCGGACGTGCCGTCCCGGCTGGTGCTGCCGACGGTCCCGGCCACGCCGACCGTGACGCCGTCGCCGGGGTGCGACACGCTCCGTGGCCAACCCTGCAGGGACTACGTCCCCGCCGGCAACGGCGGCTGAGGGGCCAGCCCGGAGCCCGTGTCGTGAGTGGGATAGCCTCACGCGGGTCGTGGTGACGTCGCCTTTCGCCCTGAGCCCTGCCGCGTGGTGGTCCTTCGGCCCAGTCGGCGGAAGACGCCGCTCCCGCCGATGGGTCCGTCCGCCGGCGGTGCTGGTGGCCCTGCTGCTCGGTTCGTTGTCGTCGGCCCTGTGGGCTGGTTCCGCAGGAGCGCACGCCGAGCTGAGCTCGACCGACCCCGAGAACCTCTCCACCGTCACCTCCCCGGTGCAGGAGATCCGGTTCACCTTCACCAAGGCCTCGGAGCCGGTCGACGAGCGCTTCGTCGTCGAGGGGCCGGACGGCACGGTGCCGGTCGAGTCGGTCGAGTCGCTCGACGGGGGGACCGTCGTGGTGCTGCGACTCGCCGAACCTGCCGACGCCGGGCGGTACCGGGTGCGGTGGGGTGTGCGCGCCGGTGACTCGCACTCCATGAACGGCAGGATCACCTTCACGGTGGCCATGGCGAGCGACGCCGCCGGGTCGCTCGCGCCGGCGTCACCGAGCACGGTGCCGGTGACCACGGCACCCGTGCCGACGAGCTCGCTCGTGGCTCCCGACGTCGCAGCTCCGACGGACTCCGGGACCGAGCAGGGGGTCGAGCCCGTCGCCGACATCGAGCCGGTCGGGGAGCAGCCGTTCGAGGACGAACCGATCGGGGACGTGGCTGGTGCCACCGAGGAGCGCGTCGCGGACGTGCTCCGAGGTCTGCTGTACCTGGCGCTGCTCGGGGCGGTGGGTGGCGTGGTGTATCTGGCTTCGGTCTACCGAGGGGCCCGGTCCGAGAGCTCCCGGATCGTTCGTCTGGTCCGCGGTCCGGCGGTGGCCGTGGGTGTCCTCGCCGTGGCGGCCGCCTCGGCCGAGGTCGTCGTGGGTGCCGGTGGCTCGTGGTCGTCCCTGCTGGACCCGTCGGCGTGGACCGACGCCCTATCTGGAGGGTTCGGCATCGCCACGCTGTTGCGCCTCCTCGGGGCCGCCGGTGTCGCCCTGTTCGTCGCCGGGCACGTCGAGCGGTTCCGGGCACCGGCGCCGCCCTCCGAGCCGGATCCGGTCACCGGTGCCACGGCGGTGCAGGGGTCTCCCGGCCTGACCATCGAGCCGATCCCGGCCGACACCGACGGTGGCGGCGGCGTGGCGGTCGCCCAGCGGATCGTCCGGCGACGCCGCAACCGGGACGACCAGGTCCGGGTCGTCCCCTCACCGATCGCGTGGCTGGGTGCCGCAGCGCTGCTCGCCTCCGAGACGTTCACCGGTCACACGGCCGTGACCGAACCCCGCTGGCTGGTGGCCTCGTCCGACGTCATCCACCTGGCTGCGGCGGCGGTGTGGGCCACGGGCGCGGCGCTGTTGTGCTGGACGCTCTGGCAGCGCAGCCGGGTCCGACCGGGCGACCTGCTGGCCGGGTCGGTGCTCCGGTTCTCGACGATCGCCGGGTGGGCGCTGCTGGCGGTGACGGTGACGGGGGTCGTGCAGGCCGGTCTGATCCTCGGCTCGGTCGAGGCGCTCGTGTCGACCACGTTCGGTCGGGTGCTCGGCGTTAAGCTCGTCGTCGTGGCGGCCATCGCGTCGACCGGATGGTGGAACCGCCGCTACCTGGTCCCGGAGTTCGAGGCCGACTCGGCGTCGGTGGCCGTCGTCCGCCGGTTGCGGACGTCGCTGACCGTCGAGGCCGTCGGGTTCCTGGTCGTCGTGGCCCTGACCGCCGTCCTGGTCGTGTCCTCGCCGGTGTGAACCGGACCAGCCACGACCTTCGTCAACATCGCTGTAAATTAGGGTTGGGGAACCGATACCAGCTGGGTTCTAACCACACATCGGAGGTTCATGTCCGATCACCGTCCCGCACGACTCCTGCTCCCCGCCGCCGCTGCTGCGCTGGCGCTCCTGTTCGGCGCCACCGCCTGCGGGGGCGACGACTCGGCGTCGTCGACCACGGCCCCGGCGACCTCCGCTCCCTCGCCCACCGCTGCGGCAGGAGGGTCGGGTGACCAGGCCGGCGGGGTGCACAACAGCATCGACGTCGCCTTCGCCCAGGGCATGATCCCGCACCACGCCCAGGCGGTGGAGATGTCGGAGCTGGCCGCCACCAACACCTCCAACCCCGAGGTGCAGGCGCTCGCCACGGAGATCGTCGCTGCACAGGGACCCGAGATCGAGCTGATGACCGAGTGGCTCACCGCGTGGGGTGCCGAGGTGCCCGATCCCGAGGCCAGTATGGCCGAGAACATGGAGATGGCGGGCGGTATGATGATGTCCGGGATGATCTCCGAGAGCGACTTCGAGAAGCTGCGGGCCGCCCGGGACGCCGAGTTCGACCGCCTCTACCTGGAGCTGATAATCCTGCACCACGACGGTGCCATCGAGATGGCTCAGCAGGAGCTCGACGGCGGCGACTCCCCCGAGGCCAAGGAGCTCGCCCAGCAGATCATCGACGTCCAGCAGGCCGAGATCACCCGCGTGGAAGCCCTGCTAGGCCAGGCCGGCTGAGGCGGATCGTTCACCACGAGTTCACCGCCGTCGCTGGTCGGCGGCGTGGGCGCTCGGTAAGTCGGTCGTGGTGCTCCAGAGCGGTGCGCCGGGCGAGCACGGGAGGCGGGCGGTGGATCGACGTACGTTCCTGACGGCATCGGCCGCCGGCGCCGGTGGTCTCCTGCTGGCTGGCTGCACCCCGCCGTCGCCCAGCTATCCGCCGCAGTCGGGCCTGGCCTTCGAGGGCGTCGGCCTGTACCCATCGGGGGTCAGCTCGGGCGACCCGACCCCGACCTCGGTGCTGTTGTGGACCCGGGTGCACCCCGAGCGGGACAGGGGCACCGGCGTGCCCGTGACGGTCGAGGTCGCCACCACGCCGTCGTTCGCCAACGTCGTGTGGTCCGGGACGGCACTGGCCACCGGCCTGCGTGATCACTGCATCACCGTGGACGTCACCGGTCTGGAACCCGCAACGACCTACTGGTACCGCTTCCATCACGACGCCACGACCAGTCCCACCGGACGGACCAAGACCACCCCGGCCGCCGGCGGCGACAGGTTCCGGGTCGCGGCGTTCAGCTGCCAGCGGTTCACCCACGGCTACTACACGGCCCACGCCGACCTGGCGTCGCTGGCCGACGACCCGGAGACCGACGTCGACCTGGTCCTGAGCCTGGGTGACTACGTCTACGAGACCGGTTACGCCGACCGGGTGAACATCCCCGGTCGGGACGACCCGATCCAGCTGGCGGTCACGCTGGAGCAGTTCCGGTCCAAGTACCGGATGTACCGCTCCGACCCCGACCTGCAGGCCATGCACGCGGCCTACCCGGTCGTGCACATCTTCGACAACCACGACGGTCTCGCCCAGCCCGGAGACCCGCAGACCGCAGGCGCCATGGCGGCCTTCGACGAGCACCTCCCGGTCCGGCGGCGCCTACCCGGCCGGATCGACCGGTCGCTGCGCTGGGGTGACCTGGCCGAGGTGTTCGTCACCGACCAGCGGTCGTTCCGGTCGCCGACGCTGCCCGACGCCACGCCGCTCGGCACGTCCACCACCGACGAGCCGGGGATGCTCGATCCGTCCCGCACCATGCTCGGCATCGACCAGCGCGACTGGCTGGTCGACGGACTGACGACGTCGAGCGCCCAGTGGAAGGTCGTGGGCAGCCAGCTCATGTTCTGGCCGTGGCGTTCCGTCGGACGGTTCCCCGGGCAGCCCCGAGGGTCCGGCGTGTACCTCAACACCACCCAGTGGGACGGCTACATCGCCGAGCGGAACTTCATCCTGGATGCGCTCGACGCCGCCGACACCCGCGACACCGTCCTGCTCTCCGGCGACTCCCACGTCTTCTCCGCCGCCGAGGTCAGCTCCGACGTGGACCTGATCGGCTCCACGCCCCGGGTGCTCGAGTTCGGGACCGGGTCGATCACGTCGAGCAACGCCGACGAGAACGGGATCCCGTCCGACGAGTACACGGTCCCGCTCCTGAACCTGTCGAACTCGAACCACCTGCGCTGGTTCGAGTCGGACCGGCACGGCTACGTGCTGGCGGAGTTAACCCCGGGCGGGGTCACCGTCGAGGCCCGGTCGCCCCGGACCATCCGACAGCCCACGTCGGAGACCGACGTGCTGATCCGGTTCACCGCCGCGAGCGGGTCGCAGCGTCTGGAGCGCACCGCCTGATCTTCGACGTGGGGCGGACGGATCAGTTGCTCAGGGCTGCCGCCATGATCATCCCGATGCCGAACAGGGCGAAGGTGACGGCAGCGACGATCCGAACCACCCGGCGAGAGAGCCGGGCGCCCGCCACCTCCCCCACGGCGACCGCCAGGGCGTCGGCGAGCACCATCCCGGCGCTGGCGCCGAGCCAGGTCCCGAGCACCCCGCCCTCGGTGGCCAGCGTGACGGTTGCGAGCATGGTCTTGTCGCCGAACTCCGAGACGAAAAACGCCGTGCCGGCGGTCAGCAGTCCTGAGCGCTTCGCCCCGCGGTCGGCCGATGGATCGTCGGCGGTGACGAGTCCGTGGCATCACCGTCGGCAGGGTTCTCTGGTTCCTCTCCGTCGGGCTCCTCGTCGTCGTCCCGGATCGTCCAGATCGCGAACCCGAGGAACGCCAGGCCCGGCGACGAACTGGATCGGCCGGGTCGGGAGGCGGTCGCCGATGAGCGTCCCGACCGTCACCGCCAGGCCTTGCAGGACCAGGGTGGCCACGGCGATGCCGGCCAGGACCGGGAGTGGCCGGTAGCGGGCGGCCAGCGTCATGGCGAGCAACTGGCTCTTGTCGCCCAGTTCGGCGACGAACACCACGCCGAACCCAACGGCCAGACCATGCAGCATGCGGACCGGAGGTTACCGGGCCTCTGCCGATCCGGTGCCGGAGGGCGGCTGGCGGGCTTCCGCCGCGGCTGGACCGTCATGAGCCAGACTGGGACAGGTAAAGATCAATGGAGGTGCATCATGCTCAAGGGATTCAAGGAGTTCATCAGCCAGGGCAGCGTCGTCGATCTGGCGGTCGGCGTCGTGGTCGGCGCCGCGTTCGGTGCGGTCGTCACGTCATTCACCAACGACGTGCTCATGGCCTTGATCGGTGCCATCTTCGGTGAGCCGAACTTCGACGCGCTCGTGCTCACCGTCGGGTCGGGCCAGGTCTTCTACGGTAAGTTCCTGACGGCGCTGCTCACGTTCGTGATCACCGCGGCCGCCATCTACTTCGCCGTCGTCGTGCCCATCAACGTCATGCGTAACCGCAAGGACAAGCCGGCGGAAGAGCTGTCCAACGACGAGAAGATGCTGCAGCTGCTGGAGCGCATCGCCGAGAAGTGAGCCTGCTCAGGCGAGCAGGCTCCGGAGCATCCAGGCCTCCTTCTCGTGGACCTGGAGGCGCTGGGTGAGCAGGTCGGCGGTGGGCTCGTCCCGGGCCGACTCGACAACGTCGAAGGCCCCGCGGGCGGTGCGGGCCACGGTCTCGTGGCCGACCACCAGACGCCGGATCATCTCGGTGGCGTCGGGTCGGTCCGACTCCTCGTCGATGGTGGTCAGGTCGGCGAACTCTCGGTAGCTGCCGGGTGCCGGGAACCCGAGCGCCCGGATGCGCTCGGCGATCAGGTCGACCGCCAGCCACAGCTCGTTGTACTGGGCCTCGAACATGAGGTGCAGGGTCTGGAACATGGGTCCGGTCACGTTCCAGTGGTACTGGTGCGTGCGGAGGTAGAGCGTGTAGGTGTCGGCGAGCAAGTGGGCGAGTTGGTCGGCGATGGCCGCCCGGTCCTCGTCGTTGATTCCGATGTTGATGCGCAGATCGCTCATGTCGTGGCTCCATCCGGTTCGTACGTCGCCTCTCATCTTCTCCCCGATCCGTTCGCTCGTCCAAGAGAACTTGCGGCGCGGATCGATCGATCCGGTTGATCGTCGGGAACCGACTCAGGTGCCGGTCGACTCGAGCGCCGTGGCGCGCTCCCCGGGTTCACCCGGGTCCTTGGCGAGCCACACCCCGACGGCGATCCCGACGACCGCCATGCCCAGGATCTGAACCGGACCGACCGGCTGATCGAACAGGACTGCTGCGCCGATGGCGACGGCAAGCACCTCGGTCATGGCGATGGCCGAGGCAGCGGCGACCGACAGGTGCCCCTGTGCGTGCGTGAACAGCAGGTGACCGGTTCCCCCAACGGCGATGAGCGCCACGATGGCCTGCCAACCGTCGAGCGTCGGGACGAACGGTGTCCCACCGATCGACAACACCGCAGCGATTGGGAGCACCGTGAGCGTGGCGACCCACAACATCGCCGCCTGGAACTCGAGCGGCTCCATGGTCGACCGGGCTCGCTTCGTGCTGAGGACGTAGACGATGTTGGTTCCGACTGCGAGGAGCGCAATGAGGTCGCCGGTCACGCTCCAGTCGCCTGAGCGGGTCGATGATCCGACCACGACGAGCACCGTGCCACCCACTGCAGCGGCGCTCGAGATCCAGAGCAATCGACTGAGCTGTTGGGAGTATCGGTGGGTGATGGCAGCGAGCAGGAGCGGCTGGATGCTGCCGATCACGGTGGCCGACACCAGCGTCGTGGTCTTCAACGCCACGAACAGGAACACGACTGACAACCCGAATCCGACTCCGCCGAGTGCTCCGGAGCGCAGATGCGCCCACGAGGGTGGGCGACCCCGAAACGCCAGGATGGCCTGGTAGGTCGCCGCTGCGAGCAGGCACCGCCAGAAGGCGAGCGTCGGACCGCTGAGGGGTGCTGCCCGGGCGATCAGTCCACCACCGGCCCAGAAGAGCGCCCCGATCAACATGATCGCCCCGGCATGGCGCGCTGCGAACGACGGGCCGGTCGGGGGTGCCACCCGGGCACCGTACCGAGGGCGAACCTCTCCGTCCCCACCGGTTGCCGATGTCGGCGCTCGTGCTCCGTCGTCGGACGTGCGTCGTGGCGGTTCGTTCGCAAGACTTGCGGCCGTGGTGATCTTGGAGCCCATGGGAGCGCTCGTGCCGGGCCCGGCCGCCGCCGGCGTGGCGTGCTTGCCCGCCAACAACAACCTGGACCTGGTCCGGTTCCGTGACCGCCTCTGGCTGGTGTGGCGCACCGCGCCCAGTCACTTCGCATCCGGCGAGGCCCGCCTCGAGGTGACCTCGGCCCCCGGCGTCGACGGGCCGTGGCGTCATGAGCACACGATCCATCTGGGAGCCGACCTGCGCGAGCCGCGGTGGCTGGTCGATGGCGAACGACTCCACCTCTGGTTCATGCGACTCGGCACCGATCCCAAACGGTTCCAGCCCAGCGGCGTGTTCCAGGCCACCACCGACGGGGCCGCCGGTGCAACCGAAGCCGGACCGTCTACGTGGAGCGATCCGGAGCTGGTGGTCGGCCCCGACGCCGTGCCGTGGCGGGTCCGCCGCCTGCGGGGGCGCTGGGCCATGCTCGGCTACCGGGGTGCGGAACGGATGTACAGCCCTCGTCCGGCGGACCCGAGCGTCGAGGTGCGTTGGAGCGATGATCTGACGACCTGGTCGGACCCGGTGACGATCCACCACGGCGGGACCGAGTGCGAACTGGTCGAGCTCGCTGATGGTCGAATCGTCGGGGTCACCCGCAACGAGGGGCCGTCGCGGCGGGGAGGCGACCTGCTGGTCGGCACCGACGTCGAGGCGCTCGCCGTGACGCCGATCCGCCGCAAGCCGGACTCGCCGAACCTGGTGCTGTGGGGCGGCGAGCCGTACCTGTTCGCCCGCCGCCAGGTGGCGTACGGCGGTGCCTACGACCTGTCGCCCGGCTGGCTGCCCGGGCTGCTCGCCATACGCACCGACCAGGCGGTGTGGTCGCTCACACGCAAGCGGAGCGCCCTCTACCGGATCCACCCGGACGGGCCGTCGCTCGAGTGGGTCCTCGACCTGCCGTCCCGCGGCGACTGCGCCTTCACGGCGGTGGTCGAGGACCCGGACGGGTCGCTGCTCGTGGCGGACTACTCCTCACCGGCCGGCGCTGGCGACGTGGCGTGGATCCGTGGTCAGCTCCGGCCGACCGGGATCTCGCTGCACCGGCTGACCCGCAACCGCTCCGACCACCGGGGTCACTGACTGCCGGGACGAGCCACTATCTGCATGGCGTGGTACTCCCACTCGATCGTCGGATCGCTCCGGACCCAATCGAGATCCTCCTCGAGGGCACCGAGTTCGGACCGATCGACAGCGCCGGCGGCGATCATTGTGCGGGCGCCGGATGTGAGCAGATCGGCGACGTAGTCGATCAGTACCGTGCGACGCTGCGGTTCAGCCGGTGAGGCGACCACGGCGACGTCGCGGACGTCGAGGACCTCAGCACCGGCGTCTCGAGCAATCTCGGCGATTCGCCGACCCACAAACGGATCACCTCCGCCATCGGACTGCACCTGGTTGAAGCGTTTCCACCACTCGCTGACGGCCGTCATCTCTGGACGGAACGCAAAGGTGTCGTTGACGACTTCGGTGCACACGAGCGTGCCGCCCGGACGCAGCACGCGAAGCGCGTCTGCGACGACGGCGGCTGCATCGGGGACGCGCTCGAGCACCCAGATGGTGATCGCCTGATCCACGGAGCGGTCGGGCATCGGCAACCGGGTGGCGTCTGTTTGGATCAGCCGGGCGAAGTCGCCGACCCGCCGCTGCGCCGCAGCGGTGTGGGTGGGTGAGAGTTCGACACCGAGCAGTTTCACCTGGGTACAACGCCGCTGGATCTGAGCGAGTTCGGCGCCGACCCCACAACCGAGCTCGAGCCCTCGACCCTTCTCGATGAGTGGAAGGTGTTCAAATACTTCCTCGGAGAGGATCTCGGCCTGCTCCCAGAGTCGTTGTTCCTCATCGGTCCCGAAACAATGGATGTAGTCAGTCACCGGTGAGAAACCCAGGCAATGGCGAAACCAAGTGCCGTCGGGGTCGGTCGTCTCCCCGCCGGCCTCAGGTTCGGGTGGCGTCGACGAGCCGGGCGGCGGCGTCGAGGTCGAACGGGTCGCCGGTCATGACGATGAGGTGGTCGGCGCCGGCAGCCACGTACTCCTCCCACCGCTCGTCGGTGGGCTCGATCGCGACGGTGCGCTCGATCGCTGCTGGATCCCGGCCGACTCGATCGCACCACTCGTCGAGGACGGTGTTCAGCTCGTCGAAACTCTCAGGCGGACCAAAGGCGTTCCATCCGTCGGCGTGTTCAGCGACCAGACGCAGGGTGACCTTGCGGCCGGAACCACCGATGAGCACGGGGAGGGGACCGATGGGGCCGGGTTCCAGGGCGCCGAGCCGGGCCCGGATGATCGGCAGATCGCGCTCGAGGTCGGCGAGTCGCCCGCGGGCCGTGCCGAACTCGTAGCCGTACTCGTCGTAGTCACGTTCGAACCACCCGGACCCGATGCCGAGTGTGAACCGTCCACCGCTGATGTGGTCAATGGTGCGCGACATGTCGGCGAGGAGGTTCGGGTTTCGGTACGAGTTGCAGGTGACGAGCGCACCGAGTTGGACGCGCTCGGTGCGGGCCGCAGCGGCAGCGAGCAGCGTGTACGCCTCGAAGTGCGCTGCGTCCGGGTCGCCGTAGAGCGGGTAGAAGTGGTCCCAGAACCAGACGGAGTCCACGCCGATCTGCTCGGCGGTGACGGCACCGTCGAGCAGCCGTTCGACGGTGGTGGCCTGGGGCTGGAGTTGGACGCCGACTCGCAGGTTGCTCATGGGCCCAAGAACCGTTTGGCTCCGCGTGCTATTCCGGATGGCGTTCCTCTGGTGACTGTGGGTCGAGCGCTGCGGCGAAGACGGCCATGACGTCGGCGCCGTGTTGGTCCACCCCGGAGCGTCCGAATTGCAGCACCGACATGAGGACCGTGAGGATGATCGTGACCGCACCGTTCCCGACAGCTTCGGCGTCGATGTCGGTTCGCACCAGTCCTGAGGACTGATCGGCGCGAAGCTGCTCGACGACTGCCTTGCGCAGCTCGAGCATTGCGGGGATGTCCTGGACACGGTCGGTCACCTCGGGCTCGAGTCCGGCGAGAACGCGGCGGGCGAGGGGGTGATGGTCGAGTGCGTCGATGAGGGTGAGGAAGAGGTGCTCGCGCCACTTCGCCGGGCGTTCCGCCGAGGCGAGCTGCCCGAGGCCTTGCTCCATCACCGCTGCAGCGTCGTGGTCGAGGGCGGCGAGGAACAGCGCCTCCTTGCTGGAGAAGTACGCGTACGGGACTGTGCCGCCCACGCCGGCGTCTCGGGCGACATCGGCGACCGAGGTGCTCCTGAACCCGTCTCGACCGAATCTGGCGATCGCGGCATCGAGGACTGCTCGCCGGGTCAGTTCACCCTTGGATGCACGGGCGGCGCCGTCGGTGGAGTCGGACGGTGGTTCGCCTGCTGGTTCGCTCTCGGGTTCGGTGCCGATCGCCATGTGACGAGTTTAACAGATTTCAGTACTTGAGCAAATCACTCAAATTCTTTATCGTGTCCAGCATGGCCCTTGTCACCACTGTCACAGGTTCCGACCCCGCCGCCTCCCGCACGGTGGATGCAACGAGTCCGGACCGCGACGTGCCCACCCGCCGAGTCGCCTTCGAGGAGACACTCGCCGACCTCCCCAAGCACTTCGCCGCCGACGGCGACCTGATCCTCAGCCACTTCTTCGCCACGCTCTCGTCGGTCTTCCCCGAAGGCGAGGAGTACTTCGTGCGTTCGGTCCGTCACCACCGGGACCTCGTCACCGAGCCGACCCTGCGGCGGCAGGTGACCGGCTTCATCGGCCAGGAGTCGGTCCACGGCCGGGAGCACCGGGTCCTCAACGATCGACTCCACCAACTCGGCTACCCGACCAGGCGCTACGAGCGTCTGACCCGATGGGCGCTCACGACGAGGGAGAAGATCGTTCCGCCCATCGGCAACCTCGCGGCAACGGCAGCCATGGAGCACTTCACTGCCACGCTCGCAGAGTTGGCGCTCACCGACGACGGGGCCCGACGGCTCCCCGGCCCGATCGTCAGCGACGTCTTCACGTGGCATGCGCTCGAGGAGTCCGAACACAAGGCGGTGGCCTTCGACGTGTACCGAGTTGCCGGCGGCTCCGAGCGGCTCCGGATCTGGACGATGAAGCTCCTACGGGGCGGACTGATCGTGTCGATGTCCTTCCTCACCCTGCTGTCACTGCTGGGCGACAGGGCCACCTACCGGCCCGGCCGTTTACGGCGGAGCTGGCGCCACTTCCGCCGCACCCCGATGTTCCGCCGTGAGGTGTGGGATCAGCTCTGCGCCTACGACCGGGTCGGCTTCCACCCCGATGACTACGACACCGACGAGTTGGTCGAGACCTGGGGGGACGAGCTCTTCGGGGAGGCGGGCCGCCTGCGTCCACTCCTGGCCGGGTCTGGATCGTGACGGTGGATTCACCCGCTGCGGAGCATGCCGAGCACGTCGATGTGCTGATCATCGGAGCGGGACTGTCGGGAATCGGAGCGGCGTGTCGCCTGAGGATGGAATCGTCCTGGGCGACCTTTGCGTTGTTCGAGTCCCGCAACGACCTCGGCGGCACCTGGGACCTGTTCCGATATCCCGGGATCCGCTCCGATTCGGACATGTTCACCTTGGGGTACCCGTTCCGGCCCTGGTCACAGCCCGAGTCGATCGCCGAAGGTCCCGTGATCCTCGAGTACCTGCGGCAGACCGCAGCTGAGTACGGGGTCGACCGCCACATCCGCTACGGCCACCGGGTGGTGTCGGCCTCGTTCGACTCGGAGGTCGGTCGGTGGACGGTGCGAGCCGAACACACGCTTGCTGACGGGACAGTGGAACCGGTGGTCGTGACCTGTGACTGGATCTCGTCGTGCACCGGTTACTACCGCTACGACCGCGGGTATCAGCCCGACTTCCCCGGAACCGCCGACTACCGGGGCACGCTCGTCCATCCTCAGTTCTGGCCGGAGGACCTCGACGTCAGCGGTCAACGGGTCGTCGTGATCGGGAGTGGCGCCACGGCGATCACTCTGGTTCCGGCACTCGCCGAGCAGGGTGCTCGGGTCGCCATGCTCCAACGCTCGCCGACGTACGTGGCTGCGCTCCCCAGAGTGAACCCGCTCACGAGGCGCCTGCGACGCCTGCTGCCGAAGCGATGGGAAGGTCCTGTCCTACGCTGGCTCTACACACTCACCGCGCAGGGTTCCTACGAGTTCAGTCGGCGCCGACCGGATGTCACCCGACGGATCCTCCGACGTGGCGTCGAACGGCTTCTCCCCGCCGGCTACGACGTCGACACCCACTTCTCACCCCGGTACGACCCGTGGGATCAGCGTCTCTGCGTCGTGACCGACGGCGATCTCTTTACGGGAATCCGCAATGGCACCGTCGAGGTCGTCACCGATCTTGTCGAGACGTTCACCCCCGACGGAATCCGTCTTCGCTCGGGTCGCGAGCTGCCCGCCGACACGGTGGTCACTGCCACCGGACTCGACCTGTTGTTCATCGGCGGGATCGAGCTCACCGTCGATGGTGAGGCGGTCGATGTCTCCCAGCGCATGGCCTACAAGGGGATGATGCTCGAGCGGGTGCCCAACTTCTCGATGGCAGTCGGCTACACCAACGCCAGTTGGACCCTCAAGTCGGACCTGACCGCTTGTTACGTGTGTCGCTTGGTGAACCACCTGCGGTCGTCCGGTGCAGCGACGTGCACCCCGGTCGCCGATGGTGTGGCCCCGTCGCATGACTCGATCATGGGACTCAGATCCGGCTACGTCCTCCGCTCCGAGGGTCGTCTCCCACGACAGGGCGACCGGTTCCCCTGGAGGGTGTACCAGAGTTACGTACGCGACCGTCGGGCCATGCGTCACGACGGCCTCGGTGAGGGGCTTCGCTTCTCCGGAGCCCGTCCCGTGGGAGGGCGCCGTGTCCGAGCGGCAGACCCGGAGATCGTGCGCCGATCGGAGACGGTCACGGTCAACACGGGAGCGCAGTGAGCCGGGTAGTCAGTGGACATCAAGGTTCAGGGAGGGCATCGTGAAAGTCCACCGAGGGCAGGTGGCCGCAGTGACGGGCGCCGGATCGGGTATCGGCCGGGCACTGGCGGAGACGCTGGCCCGTCGGGGAGTGCATCTGGCGCTCTGTGACGTCGACGCCGACGGACTCGCCACCACCGCCGTTCGTTGCGAGGGGCGCGGGGTCAAGATCACGACGGCAGCGGTCGACGTGGCCGATCGCGACGCCGTGTTCTCCTGGGCGTCAGATGTGATCGACGCGCACGGTGCAGTCGACCTGGTCGTCAACAACGCCGGCGTGGCGCTCACTGCGACCGTCGAGGAGATGGACCCGGCCGACGCCCGCTGGCTCGTCGAGATCAACTTCTGGGGTGTCGTGCATGGCACGCAGGCGTTTCTGCCGCACATGATCGATGCTCGTTCCGGACACATCGTGAACATCTCGAGCGTGTTCGGACTGATTGGAATCCCGACGCAATCGGCGTACTGCGCCGCCAAGTTCGCCGTCCGGGGGTTCACCGACTCGCTCCGGGTCGAACTCGAGGCCGGAGGGAGCGGGGTGTCGTGCACGACCGTGCACCCCGGGGGGATCCGCACCAACATCGCCCGGAGCGCCCGCACCTCTCGTGGAGCTGCGTCAGTCACCGGAGACCGTGAGGAGATGATCCGAAACTTCGAACGAGCTGCTCGGACCTCGCCTGAGCGGGCGGCCCACAGGATCGTCTCGGCCGTCGAGCGGGACCGCCGCCGGATCCTGATCGGTGCCGACGCCCGGCTCTTCGAGCTCATCGCCCGGCTCCCGGCGGTCGTCGGCCAGCGGGTCCTCGTGGCCGGGGTCAGGCGCATCGGTTGAACGCAGCTTGCTGGTGAGGTCGAATTGTCGAAGCTCGGCGCCGGCGAACGACGAGGTCCGGTGGGGGGGCCTGAATCAACGGATGGGGCAAATCCGGATGGGACAGGTCGAGCTGATCGAAGGTCCGGATGCGGGCGCGCACCGGGTTCCGGGGCGGGTTGGAGTGCGGATCGTCGAGCAACGGTGGATGTCCGATGCGGACAGACGCCGGGAACTCGAGTCACTCCTCCGGGACCGAGCCGCCGACCTCGGGGCTGACGCCGTCGTGGAGATCCGCTGTCGTCGACGGCGGCGCCTCCGGTCGGCGACGTACTCGCCGAGCGGCGAGGCCATCGTCAGGGGGACGGCGGGCTGAACCCGACCGGCGCACCGAACGATGCCCGACGGACCGCACGGCGCACGACGGCGAGCACCGCTGGTCCCGCCAGGACGAGCAGGACGGTCGTCGTGATCGCCCGACCGGTGTCCCAGCCGAGCGACGTGACCAGCACGTACACGCCGAAGCGTCGCAGGTTGTCCGAGAGCGGTGCCCCAGCCGTGTAGACGAGTTCCGAATCGGTCGTCAGAGCGAACGGCCAGAACCACAGGTTCATGAGCAGGCCGTACGCGTAGGACGCCACGATCCCGTAGGCGACGATCAGACCGAGTTCTCGACGCCCTCGTGCTCTCGGCAGCAGGCCTGCTCCCAGGCCGACCCACCCTGCAGCGAGCATCTGGAACGGAAGCCACGAGCCGACTCCGCCCGTCAGCAGCGCCGAGGCGAACAGCGTGGTGGTACCGAGCAGGAATCCGAAGCCGGGTCCAACGGCGCGGCCCCCGACGACGAGCAGGAAGAAGACCGTCTCGATACCGGCCGTGCCGGCTCCGAGCGGACGGAGCGCCGCACCCACGCTCGCGAGCACGGCGAGAACCGCGAGGGTGCGGGCATCGATTCCACCGTCAGCGAACTCAGCGAGCAGCACCGCCAACAGAAGGGGAAGGATCACCATGAACACGAACGGGGCGTCGCTCGTGTGGCCGGCACCACCCGCCTCGACCCGCAACAGCAGGGGCCAGGCAAAGGCGGCGAGCCCGACGAACGACACGAGCGTGAGCACCATCCCGCCCCGTGCGCCGATCAGTACCGGCCGACGCAGGGTCGTCGGGTCAGCGGCAGCCCGGACCGGAAACGTCACGGTCGCTCCGTTCGGGCATCGGCACACTGCCGAGCGGGCTGGACTGCGGCGATTAGCGCGTCGACGTCCAGCCACGGTTCCGGGGCCATGATGCGCGACACCTGCGGTGCGAACGTCGGCGAGGGGCAGAGCAGGTCCGCAGTCGGTCCGTCAGCGACGATCTCACCCTGCGCCAGCAGGACCGTCCGGTCACAGGTCGTGGCGGCGAACTCCACGTCGTGGGTGGCTACCACGATGGCCGCTCCGGCGTCGGCTCGTTGACGGAGGACGGCGCTCAACGCCCGCTTTGCGTCGTAGTCGAGGCCGCGGGTGGGTTCGTCGAGCAGGATCACCGGCGGCGATGCGGTGAGCTGGATCGCCAGCACGACCGCCAGCCGCTGACCCTCGGAGAGGTCGCGTGGGTGCGTGGCGCCGTCGATACCGACCGACCCCGGGGCGACGAGCAGATCCGAGAGGATCTCACAGCACGTGCCCGGCGGTGCGCCGGACTCGGCATCGGCCTGATCACACTCGTCGGCCACGGTGTCGAGGTAGAGCAGATCACCTGGCGTCTGGGGCACCAGCGCCACGGCGGCCCGGCGAGATGCCGCGTCAGCCGATCCGGTCTCGAGACCTCCCACGACGGTCGACCCGCCAGTGCGGGTCCCGGTCCCCTGGATCGCCCACAACAGCGAGCTCTTGCCCGAACCGTTGCGGCCGACCAGCGCAGTGACCACGCCTCGGTGCAGCACGAGGTCGACTCGGTCGACCGCCCGCACGCTTCCGTGCTGAACGCTGAGACCGGTGATCTCTGCTGCGGCGGGACCATTGATGTCGGGAGGATCGGGGGGCTGCGCTCCAGCGGTTCGGTAATCGGCGGCGAATCGGCGGGCGTCACGAACCGACAGAGGAATCGGCCACCAGCCGAGGCGGCGGCCGAGTTCCACCACCGGCGGAGCGACAGGACTGTCGGCGACGATCCGGGCCGGCTCGCCCGAGCGCACCATGGAACGCTCGACCACCACGAGCTGATCGGCGAACTGCAACACCCGCTCGAGCCGGTGTTCGGCGATGATGACGGTGATGCCGAGGTCGTGCACCAGACGCGACAGCGCAGCGAGGACCTCCTCGGCGCCCGTCGGGTCGAGCGATGACGTCGGCTCGTCGAGCACGAGCACCCGGGGCCTCGTCGTCAGCGCAGCGGCGATGGCGACTCGCTGCTGCTGGCCGCCGGAGAGATCGAGCAGCGGACGGTGGCGAACATCTGCCAGGCCGAGCAGATCGAGGGTCTCCTCGACCCGGACCCGCATGACCGTCGCCGGGAGTGATAACTGCTCGGGCCCGTAGGCGAGTTCCGCTTCGACGGAGTCGGTCACGAACCCGGCGACCGGGTCCTGGCCGACGTAGCCGACGAGGTCGGCGAGGTCTCGGGGCGGGTGGTGGGCCGTATCGCGACCGGCGACGGTGACCCGACCGGCGAGGTGCCCCCCGGTGGAACGCGGGACCAGGCCGACGATCGATTGCAGCAGGGTGGACTTGCCGGATCCGGTCGGGCCGGTCACCAGGCAGATGGTGCCCTCCTCGATGCGCAACTGCACCCGTGCGAGCGTCGGTTCAACAGCGTCGGGAAAGGTGACGCTCACCTCGTCGAGGTGGATCATCGAAGGGCCGTTCGGATCTCGGCCGGTGACCTGCTCGCAGCACCGTCCTCTCGGCCGGGCTGACGGAGGACGACGGGTAGTTGTTGAGCCACCATCAGTGGCGCCAGGCCGACGGCGACGCCGGCGGCGGCGAGCAGGGGGAGCGAGGGCCACGTCAGCGGGTCGAACGGCGGCACGAGTCGGTCCGGATCGACGCGTCCCGCAACGATCGTTGCGGTCGCTACGCAGAGCCCACCGAGACTGACCGTCCACGCCCGGGCGTCCCAGCGGTCCGGCTGGTAGGTGGTCGGCCGGACACGGCCGCGGGCCGAGAGCAGTCCGGCGGCAGCAACGACGGTGCCACCGAGGAGCATCGGCAGCCCGAGTGCCGGCGGGGTCGTTCCGTCGAGCGACCCGTAGGTCCCGATCGTCACGCCGATCAGCCCGATGACGACGAGGGCTCCGGTCACTCGATGGGCCCCGGTGCTCACACCGGTCGTGCGACCGTAGCCACGGACGTCCATCGATGCCGCCAACGCCAGCGACCGGTCGAGTGCATCGGCTAGAACCGGTACGGCGATGGCCCGAACGGCTCGGCGGCCGCTTGTCCGTCCGGCTCTCAGGGCCCGGGCTCGACGCACCCTGGCGACGCTCTCGGCGAGTTGCGGAGCGATGCTCAGCGTGACGACCACAGCGGTGCCGATCTCGTAGAGGGAGGTGGGGACACACCGCAGCAGCCGTTTGGCGTCAGCCAGTGAGTTCGCAGCTCCGAGGCAGATGAGCATGGTCGCCAGTCTCAGCCCATCGCTCGCTGCGGCGTAGAGGCCCTCGAGCGTCACGGCCCCGCCGATGCGGATCCCGGCGGCCCAGTCACCGAGGCGTGCCTCGGGGAGCCGAACGAGCACGGTCGTTCCCATTCGGCTTCCGACCACCACGTAGGCGATCATGCGGATCACCACGATCACCGCTCCGAAGATCAGGTACCCCCGGAATGCCCGAGCCCACGGTGCGTCGGTGCGGCACGCCACCACGACGGTGGTCGCCACAGCGATGATCAGCCCGAGCAGTAGCGGATTGGTGGTCCTCGACGCAGCCACGGCGAGCCCCGCCGCCCACGCCCACCACGCCGCAGGGTGGATGCTGCGATCGGTCATCGGGGTTCCGTCGACGCTCGTCGTCGGCGGTAGGTGATGAACGCTGTTGTGGCCACAGCCGCCACGATCACCGCTCCGAACACGGTGGCGATGGGTGAACCGGAGTCGGGTCCATCCGGCGTTGCTGCAGCGAGCAGGTCCGTCCGCTCGTCGTCGGTCCCGTTCGACGTTGCAGCTCCGGGGTCGACCGTCCCGACGTCAGAGGGATCGATCTGGATCTCGCCGGCATCGGTGGCTCCAACCACAGGCGCAGCGGCGCCCTGGCCGGCACCGGTGGTGTCCGGCACCGGTGCCGGTTCGGTCGCCGGTCGGGAGACCTCACTGCCCGAGGGAACTGCGAGCACCGTCGGGGGAACCGGTCCGGGTGCCGGTTGAGGCCGGGTCGTCGGCGGAGCGACGGTCGTAGCTCCCGCCACGGCGGCCGGGGGCGGTGCCACAGTGGTGGTCGGTGTCGGCCGTGCTGGCGGTGCGATCCCGGGTGGTTGTCCGCTCCCGTCGGAGAACACCCAGCCCTCGACGCTGCCCGAGGGCGGTGTCCGCTCAGCGGCACCGGTGTCGCTGTAGGTCCACGATCCGCCCCGTGACGCATGCCAGTAGGACCAAAAGGCGTCGGCCGGTGCGGTGTCGAGGCAGGGATCAGAACCGGGGGCGTCGTCGATCCGGCACACGAATCCGGGAAAGCGGACCGTTCCTCGGACGGTGAACCCGGCTCGTCGCAGGGCGTCGATCCCCGTGCTCGGTGAACCCTCGGCGCACCGGATCGTGATCCCGCCACCGAGTGGTCGGGAATCGACCACGACGGTCACGCCGTTCGAGCCTGCGCAGGCGCCTGTGGCTCCCGCCGCCGTCGCCGCTGGTGCGGTCACGGTGAGCAGCACGACCACGGCTGTCACTGTTGCGGAGCGTGGCACGAGTCGGCGCAGGGTCACGGAAGTTCGGCTCGGCGTCGGATGCGGCGCGCCCCGAGGGCGAGCACGGCCCCGAGCCCCACGAGCACGGCACTGGGTCCGATCCGTACGCCGACCGTCGAGCCGGTCAGAGCGAGGCGGGCCGGTGGAGCCGATCGCCCGGCGGTGACACCGAGTACCGCAGCTGTCGGGACGGTGTCGGTCGGGACGGTGTCGGTGGGGACGGTGTCGGTCGGGACGGTGTCGGTCGGGACGGTGGCGGTGGGGACGGTGTCGGTGGGGACGGTGTCGGTGGGGA
>VGBZ01000016.1 GCA_016870275.1 Actinomycetota bacterium | reverse complement strand
GTTCGGGGTGGGGGGGGGGTGGGTGAAGAGGGGGGTGGTTGGTGGAAGCTGGTGGCGTGGGATCTCATGAGGTTGACGCAGTCGTGGTCGGATCGGGCCCCAACGGGCTCGCAGCGGCCATCGTTCTGGCCACCGCCGGGGTCTCCGTCGTGGTCTTCGAGGCGTCGGACCTGCCCGGCGGCGGAGCCCGCACCGCCGAGCTGACCCTCCCGGGGTTCCACCACGACGTCTGCTCCGCCATCCACCCGATGGCCGCCTCCGGCTCGTTCCTCGCTGACCACGACGTGGAGGTCGAGTGGTGTGAACCGGAGGTGCAACTCGCTCACCCCCTCGACGACGGCTCAGCTGGCGTGCTGGTCCGCAGCATCGCCGACACCGCTCGCATCAACAGCGCCCCTCGGTGGGAGCGACTCGTCGGTCCCGTGGTGGACCGCTGGTCGGAGATCGAGCGCAACGTCCTCGGGCCGTTCGCACGCAGCCTGCGTCACCCGGTGTCGGTGTCGACGGTGGGTCTGCGTTCGCTGCCGCCGGCCACCACGGTGGCTCGCTGGCTGGGCACGCCCCGATCCGGAGCCCTGTTCGCCGGGATCGCAGCTCACGCCAGCAGCGATCTGCGCTGGCCGCTGTCGGCGAGCGTCGGGGTCGGACTCGCTGCAGCGGGCCACGTCGGCGGCTGGCCGGCGGCCCGGGGCGGGTCGGCGGCGATCACTCGGGCACTGGTCGAGCGGCTTGAGCAACTCGGAGGGAGCGTCGAGTGCGGCCGGCGGGTGAAGTCGCTCGCGGACCTGCCGCCGTGTCGCGTGACGCTCTTCGACACGACTCCCTGGCAGGTCGAACGCATCGCTGGTGACACCGTGCCGGCCGCCGTCCGTCGCCGTTGGCGCCGCTTCCGGAGGGGGAACGCCGTATTCAAGGTCGACCACGCCCTCGATGGGCCGGTTCCGTGGACCAATCCCGACGCTCGTCGTGCCGCAACGGTCCATCTCGGTGGGATCTGGCAGGAGGTCGCAGCAGCAGAAGGCGCCGTGCGTCGAGGGCGCCTTCCCGAGCGACCGTTCGTCCTGGTCGCCCAACAGTCCATCGTCGACGACACCCGCGCCCCGGCCGGCCGGCACACCCTGTGGTCGTACTGTCACGTGCCCCGTGGGTGCACCGTCGACATGACGGCACACATCGAGGATCAGATCGAGCGGTTCGCCCCCGGCTGGCGTGACCTCGTGTTGGACCGCCACGTGACCCGGCCGGCGGATCTGGCGGCGTACAACGACAACGATGTCGACGGGTCGATCGACGGGGGCGCCACCGAGTTGCACCAGATCCTGTTCCGGCCGACGTTCGCCGCCGACCCGTATCGGGTGCCCGGAACCGATCTGTGGATCTGCAGCGGTTCGACACCACCTGGTCCGGGGGTGCACGGGCTGTGCGGCCTGCACGCCGCTCGATCGGTGCTGCGGTACCTGGGGTGAGCCGGTGCTCCGTCACCTGGGGTGAGCCGGTGCTCCGGACTCGATCCCGGTGTGATCGGTAGCATGACCGGGTGCGTTCACCAGAGCTGACCGATCCCGGTCCGTCGATCGCCGAGCCTCGGCGGACGATCGTCGGTGAGCTGCGTTCGTGGTCGACCCGTCGTCGGGTGGTCGCTGCGGCCGTTGCGGTCGTGACCGTCCTGGTGGTCGGGGTCCCGACCGACGTGATCCCCAACCCGCTGTTCGACCGCCCGGTCGAGGTCACGTGGTGGTCGTGGCCGGTGCTGGTCGCCACCGGCGTCCTCGCTGGTCTGCTCGCTGCGACCTACGTGCGCAACGGCGCCCGGGGCGAGAACGGTGCCGAGAACGGTGCCGAGACCGGTGCCGAGACCGGTGCCGAGGCCGACCGGAGCGTTCGACTCGGTGGTGTCGGCGGGTTGCTCGCATACTTCGCCGTCGGTTGTCCCGTCTGCAACAAGTTCGTCCTGCTGGCGCTCGGAGCGACCGGGGCCATGGAGTTCTTCGCCCCGATCCAGCCGGTGCTCGCCGTCGCTGGCGTCGTCGTGCTGGCGATTGCGCTCCGCGTCCGGCTGCGCACGGCAACTGCCTGCCCCGTGCCGCTCCGCTGAGTTCCCTCCGCAACGGCCGCTCCGCTGCGTTCGACCGGACGACGATCGCACTGCGTCCGCAGGCAGCGGTGCCAGACTGGCGGCCGTGTCGGCGCTGGTGGTGCTCGGAGGAGGCTGGGTCGGCACTGCCGTCGCCGCTTCGGCGGCCGCCGCCGGCGAGGTCGTGGTGGTCGACCCGCCACTCGACCCGGTTCTCGCCCGACGAGACCGCACAGCAGCAGCTGCGCTCGTCGACCTGATCGACGACAGCGGTGCCGGAGCGGTCGTCAACGCCTGCGGGCGGATCGCCGGGACCGACGACGAGCTGCACGACGCCAACGTGGCGTTTCCCACGTGGCTGTGCGAGGTGCTCCACGGGCGGGGCGTGCGGCTGGTGCACGTGGGATCGGCGTCGGAACTCGGTGATCCCGGCACCACGGCACCGGTCGACGAGGACCATCCGTGCCGTCCCACCGGTGCGTACGCCGAGACCAAGCTCGCCGGCACCCGGGTGGTGCGAGCTGCCGCCGACGCCGGCCTGACCGCAGTGGTGGCCCGGGTGTTCAACCTGGCCGCAGCGTCGGTCCCGCCCAGTTCGCCACTCGCCCAGTGGCTCACCGACCTGATGGAGCTCCCCCCGGGTGGCGGGCGGATCGAGGTGTGGTGGCCAGAGACCGTGCGCGACTTCGTCCGTCTGGCCGACGCTGCCGAAGCGCTCGTCGACCTGTCCGCAGTCCCCGATCCCCCGGAAGTGGTGAACGTCTGCTCCGGGGTGGGCCTGGCCTACGGTCGGATCGTCGACGCCCTCGCCGACCGGCTCGGGATCGAGGCCCAGATCGTGTCGCTCGACCGACCCGGAATCCCGGCGGTCATCGGTGACCCGACCCGCCTGATGAGGAGCGTGGGACGGGTTCCGCTGATGGACGCCGAGCGTCTCGCAGCGACGGTCCTCCCGTCGATCGCCTCCGACCAGTCCGGCGACCGATCAGAAGGTCCGTCCGACGGTGACCGGTAGGGTGGACCGGTGCACGCAGTGATACTGGCCGGCGGCCGGGGGGTCCGGCTCCGTCCCTACACGACGGCGTTCCCCAAGCCGCTGGTGCCCATCGGCGACGAGTTCGCCATCATCGAAATCGTCCTGCGGCAACTCCGATCGCACGGGTTCGACACTGTCACCATTGCCATCGGCCATCTGGGCCAGCTCATCCGTGCGTACTGCGGCGACGGCAGCCAGTGGGGCCTCGATGTTCGCTACTGGACCGAGGACGAACCGCTCGGGACCATGGGACCGGTCGTGGCCAATCTCGACGAGCTGCCCGAGCACTTCCTCGTCATGAACGGTGACGTCCTGACCGATCTGGACTTCCGGTCCGTGCTCGATGGCCACGCCGCGTCGGGTGATCCACTCACCGTTGCGACCTACGACCGAACGGTGCTGATCGACTTCGGAGTCCTCGAGGTCGTCGACGGGCACATTGGTGCGTTCCGGGAGAAACCGGTCGAGCACTTCTCGGTGTCGATGGGCATCTACGCCGTGAGCAGAGAGACACTGCGCCGCTATCGGGCCGGTGGGGCGCTCGGTTTCGACGAGCTGGTCCTCGATCTGCTGGCCGGCGGAACACCACCCCGTGTGCACCCGTTCGCCGGCTACTGGCTTGACATCGGTCGACCCGACGATTACGACCGCGCCAACGACGACTGGGTCGAGCTCAGGTCACGCTTCCTGTCGGACGGGTGAGCGCCCTGCACCTCGTCGTCTACACCGACGCCACGCACCGGGGCGGCGCCGAGGTCAACCTGTCCCGGGTCCTCGCCACATTGCCGACCGTTCTCCGGGTGACCGTCGTCGGGGTCGACGCCGAGGTCGTCAACTGGCTCTGCGGGTTCCGGCCGGAGACCGACGGCGTCGTGCTCGAGGCGGTGCGCAACCGCCAGGACATCGGTCGGATGTTCGCCCACCGGCGGGCGTTCCGACGGCTCCGACCGGACGTCGTGCAGTTCAACCTGTCAACGGCGTCTTCGTGTCAGTGGGCGATCGCTGCTGCGTCCACCATCCCGGGCCTCCCGATCGTGGTGGTGGAGAACTCGCCGCTCGCCGTGTGGTCGTCCACCTCGGGTCGCCTGAAGCGGTTGACCGGCCGACGGGTGGCCGCCCACGTGGCGGTGGGGGAGCGCACCGCCCGGGTGATCGAGGACTCCTCCGGGCTGGCGCCGGGTTCGATCGCCACGCTCTACCACGGTGTCGGTCCGGTCGGTCAGGAGCCGGTCACCCGCCCCGACGCCACGACGCTCCTGTGCGTCGCCCGGCTCGACCCGGTCAAGGGTGTGGACGTCCTGCTCGAAGCTGCGGCTCAGGTCAGCCCGCCGACGACGTTCGTCGTCGCCGGCGAAGGTGATGAACGGACGGCGTTGCTCGAGTTGCGCAAGCGCCTCGGACTCGATGAGCGGGTTGAGTTCCGGTCGATCCCGTGGGACGTGCGCGTCGCCGACCTCATGTGGGCCTTCGACGGCTTCGTGCTGCCGTCCCGGATCGAGGGCTTTCCGGTGACGATCGTCGAGGCGATGCTCGCTGGCCTTCCGGTGGTGGCGACCCGTGTCGGATCGGTCGACGAAGCGGTCGTCGACGGTGTCACCGGCTGGATCGTGCCGCCGGAGGATCCGGCGGCGTTCGCCACCGCCGTCGAGGAACTCGTTGCCGATCCGGACAGAGCACGACGGCGGGGTGTGGCCGGTAGGGAGCGAGCCGAGGAGCGCTTCACCATGGACCGGACCGTCGAGGAGTACCTGCGGCTCTATCGCCGCCTGCTCGGCGCAGAGCGGTGGTCGACCCTCACCAGCGGGTGAGGCGGCCCGGCAGCGCTCACATTGCGAATCCGTCTCTCCGGATCTCGTCGAGGTGCTCACCGATCCACTCGGCGGTGCGGGTGAGGCCCTCCTCCAAGGAGACCTGGGGCGTCCACCCACTGATCTTCGTTGCGAGGGAGTGGTCGCAGAGGAGTCGTTCGACCTCGGAGCCAGCGGGTCGGAGTCGGTCCTCGTCGGTGATGACCTCGATCGATGTTCCGGTGATGTCGCTGAGGATCGCCACGAGATCGCCGATCGACACCTCCCGGCCCGAACCGACGTTCGTGGCTCGACCGACCGCCTCGTCACAGTCGGCGAGCGCCAGAAAACCTGCGACGGTGTCGGTGACGTAGTTGAAGTCCCGTGTGGGGCTGATCGCACCGAGGTGCAGCGACTCCGCCCCCGAGAGGAGTTGCGTGAGGATCGTCGGGATGACCGCCCGGGTCGACTGGCGCGGACCGTAGGTGTTGAACGGGCGCACCACCGTCACGGGGACCTCGTGGGCGTGAGCGAAACTCAGCGCCATCATGTCGGCACCGATCTTGGACGCCGAGTACGGCGACTGCGGTTGCAGCGGATGCGACTCGTCGATCGGGGCAGTGATCGCTGTCCCGTACACCTCTGAGGTGGAGGTGTGCACCATGCGAGCGCCGGACTCACGACACGCCTCAGCGACGTGGAACGTGCCGGTGACGTTGGTCTGCACGTAGCTCTCAGCAGCGTGGTAGCTGTAGGGGATCCCGATCAGGGCCGCAAGGTGGAACACCACCTCCCTGCCCTGCACCGCCTCGTTCACCCGGCGTGCATCACGCACGTCCCCTGGGATGATCCGAACGGCGTCACGCACGTCGGATGACGCCGAGTCGAGCCAGCCCCAGCGGCCGAAGGAGTTGTAGTAGACGAGAGCGGAGACCTCGGCGCCCTCGGCCACGAGCCGGTCCACGAGGTGGCTGCCGATGAATCCTTCGCCGCCGGTGACGAGCACCGGTCGGCCTGTCCAGTCGCTCATGCGATTCGAACCCCTTCGGTCACGACGGGTGAATCGTACCGGGACCTCGACCGGGCCCGACACTCCCGCTGATCGGGCGTGTTGCACCGGTACCATCGTGATGATGGCCAGCCGCAAGCAGCGCCACGAACCGGCAGTCTCCGACTTCCTCGCCGGTCGGAACTTCGAGCGACTCGTCGGCTTCACCGACGCCACCGTGGCCATTGCGATCACGGTCCTCGTTCTCCCGCTCGTGGGTCTCACCGATCTGGCACCCGGGCAGTCGATCTGGGGACTGATCGAGCAACATCAGAACCAGGTGGTGGCGTTCCTCATGACCTTCGCAGTCATGGCCATGCTGTGGGCGGTTCACAACCGGGTTCTCAACGGAGCCCGGGGCTTCGACCCGCTGCTGTTCTGGCTGAACGTCGGCTGGCTCGCTCTGATGGTTCTGCTGCCGTGGCCTGCAGCGCTCGTGGGCGAGACCGAGTTGGACGCCCGGTCCGATTCGGGAGTGTTCCTGTTCTACTGGGGCGTCATGGCGGCCATCAGCTGCTTCAGCACCGCCATTGGCTGGCACCTCGAACGCAAGCCCGAGATGCTGCACGTCGAGGCTCGGGTCCAGCGGACGACGGTCGACCGCTGGCGGGGCCCGATCTTTGCGGCCTACTGCCTGCTGATCGGACTGGTCTCGCTCGTCTCTCCGATCGTTGCGTCCTACATGCCCTTCGGGCTCTTCCTCGTCGGCATCGGCTTCTCGTCGGGCCGATCCAAGGCGAATCGGCCAGCGTCAGGAACGGCCACGGACCACCCGCAACCGATCGACGCCGAGTGAAGTCGTGAACCACGCACCCGCTGGGGCGCAGCGGGTCCGTTCGTACGTCGGGGTCGATGTCACCACTGTGATCTAGCGTGCCGCCAGTGCTCGAGGTGCGTATCGCCGACCATCCTCTCGACCTGCTGCCCGGTCTGGTCGAGGCGCTGCGCACGCCGCTGGAGGAGCCGCTGGGCAACGTGTTCGCCTCCGACCGGGTCGTCGTCCCCTCGCTCGGCGTGCGGCGGTGGCTGCAGCGGCGGCTCTCGCACGAGTTGGGCTCCACAGGCCTGAACGACGGTGTGGTCGCCAACATTGAGTTCCCCTTCCCGGGGACGCTGCGGTGGATGATCCTCCGTGCTGCTGCCGCTGCGGAGCCGGGCGAGACCGGTGGACCGGCTGCAGTCGAGGACGACCCGTGGCAGGAGGACCGGCTGGTGTGGTCGGTGCTCGAGGTACTCCAGGGCCCAGCCAACGGGCTCGACGCTCGGCTGTTCTCGACCGACGGCACCTCGCTCGCAGCCCGGGCGCAGTCCATTGCGTCGCTGTTCGACGGCTACGACGTGCACCGGTCGGGCATGGTCCGGGCGTGGATCGACGGGAGCGACGACGGCCCGTCGGATGGCTCCATCCCCAACGATCAGGCGTGGCAGCCCGAGCTGTTCCGGCGGGTGCACGCTGTGATCGAGCGACGCCACGGGGTCAGCCTCCTGCCGTCGCAACGTCTGGCTGCAGCCCTCGCTGCGGTCCGCACCGGCGACCTCCGGGTGGCCGGTGCGGGCGACGAGGTCCTGCCGTCCCGGCTCTCGGTGTTCGGCCAGTCGATCTGGGGCGGCGACACCGGTCCGGTGCTCACCGCCCTCGCCCAGCAGTGCCACATCACGGCGTTCGTGCCCTCACCGTCGGCGGCGACGTCGCTCCGGCTCGCTGCGGCCACGACGTTCCGCGCCCCCGCCGACTCGCTCACCTGGTCGTTCCCGAGGGTGATCCCCGGCGCCGACCGAGCAGGAGACCGGTCGGGTGACGGAGCCGTTCCCGACGCCGGTGCCCCGGCGCTGGCGTGGACGGGAGTCGAGCCGCTCGATCCGGTGGTCGACCAACCGCTGCTGGTCTCGTGGGGGCGCCGACCGCTCGAGACGGCGCTCCTGCTCGGCTCGGGCGGAGTCGAACCGCTGCTCGTCACGTCGGGATCGGTCATTCAGTCGGGTTCGGTGCTCGATGCACTCCGCTCCGGCATCCGGTCCGGTCGTGTTGCTCGCGGGGTCTCCTCGGGCAGCGTGGAGCCGGACCGCTCGCTGCAGGTGCACGGTGCTCCGGGTCGCACCCGGCAGGTCGAGGTGCTCCGGGACGTCATCTGCGACCTGTTGGAGCACGGGCTGGATCGGGCGGACGGGACCCGGGTCCGGATCGACGAGTCCGACATCGCCGTGGTCTGCCATCAGCTCGACGAGTTCGCCCCGCTCATCGGTTCGGTGTGGGGACCACCGGCGAACGGCCCGTCGACGCCGACGTCGACTCCGACGCCGACACCGACACCGACACCGACACCGACACCGGTGGCCGACGGTGACGAGGCGTTCACCCCGACCCTCCGGTACTCACTCGTCGATCGCACGGCCCGGCAGTCCAACCCGGTGCTCGACGGCCTGATGGCACTCCTCGATCTGGTCGGTGGACGTATGGAGCGCAGCGAGGTCCTGGATCTCCTCTCCATGCAGGCCGTGTCCAACCGGTTCGACCTGGGCCCCGACGAGCGCGAGTTGTTGAGCAACTGGGTCGACGAGGCCGGCGTCCGCTGGGGACTCGACGGGGCACACCGTCACCGGCTCGCCGCCCTGCCCGAGGACTTCGACCTCGGCACCTGGGCGGCGGGCCTCCGCCAGCTCGCTGCCGGCGTGGCGAGCGGCGAGACGTTGCGGTTGGCCGTGGTGCCGGGATCGGCAGCCGCCCCAGCCGACGAGTTCGACCTGGCGCTGGGCACCACCGCCATCACCACCGTGTCCGACGGTCAGGTCCAGGCGGCAACACGGGTCATCGATGCGGTGTGCTCACTCGCTGCGGTGGTCGAGCGGCTGTCGTCCGCCGGGAACCTGCCCGTGTCGGAGTGGCGCACGCTGGTGACTGACTGCGCCGAGCAGCTGCTCGCCGCCGACCGGTTCGCCGACTGGCAGATACTCAAGGTGGACGAGCTCCTGCGTGGACTCGAGGAGGCGTCGGGCGGCCCGACCGGTTCAGGGTCCGATGACGGTTCCCGGACCGAGATCGAGATCAGCCTCGGCGACGTGCGTCGCCTGATCGGATCCTCGGCTCAGCGGACCACGGTGCGTGCCGACCTGGGCATCGGGTCGATCGCCATCGCCCGGCCGTCGCAGCTCGCAGGTGTGCCGTACCGCGTCGTGTGCGTGCTCGGGCTCGATGCGGGGGCACTCCCGGTCGGTGGACGCTCCGGTGACGATCTGGCCCTCACATCACCCCTCGTCGGTGACCGGGACGTCCGCAGTGAGGCCCGGGCCGAACTGCTCGCTGCGCTCACGACGGCGACCGACGCAGTGGTCGTGTCCTTCACCTCCCACGACATCCGCACGGGTGCCGACGTCCCGCGTTCGGCGGTCCTCGACGAACTTCTCGAGGCGCTCGCCGCAGCAGGTGTCGATCCAGACCGACTCGTGCAGATCCACTCCCGTCAGCCCTACGACCCCGTCAACTTCCCCGCTGAGGGCACGCCCTCCCCGGACGACCCGGCTGCGTCGCCACGTCGCAGCTACGACGTTCAGGCCCAGCGCGCTGCGGCGGTCGTCCGGAACCGGCGGGACGGCGAGCCCAGCGAGACCGACGACGGCCCGTTCGTGGCCGCACCACTCGACTGGGAGCTGGGCGGATCGCTCCAGCTCGAGGATCTGCACCGCTTCTACGAGTCGCCGCCCGAGCGGTTCCTGCGCGACCGGCTGGCGGTGAGCCTGCCGGGGTCCGGGGGTTCGTCCGGGACGTCGGCTGCGGAGCTGCCCCTGGCGTTGGAGGCGCTCGGCGAGGCGCTGTTCGGTCGCGCCCTCCTCGGCGCCGCAGTGGCCGCTGGTTCGTTCGATGCGCTGCGCTACGACGACGTCGACCGTCCCCCGGATCTGGTGCAGCGCGTGGTCGAGCTCACCGCTGCGCAGGGCGCTCTGCCACCGCCGGCAGTGGCGGCGCCCGAGGTGCACCGCATCGCCGAGGAGGTCGCCTCGCTGGCCGAAGCAGCCCTCGCTGCCGGCCACCAGCCCAGGCCCTCCACGTCGGTCCAGATCGACGTCGCGGTGCCCGTGCCCGGAGCTGCCGGTGGCGGGTGCCAGCTCGTCGGTGTCATCAGGAACTGCGTGCCGCCTTCTCCGGACGGAGTTCCCGGCCGGGAGGTGGTCGAGTTCGTCCGTCCCGGGCCCTCCCGGTTGCTGGCCGCTGCGATCGACCTGCTGGTGCTGACCGTCGAGGACCCGGACACGTCGTGGCGGTCGCTCCTCGTGACCAGGGGCGCCAAGGGCGCGTCGCGCGAGACCCACTCCCTGGCGGTGATCGGCTCGTCGGCGAGCGAGCGTCGGGATGCAGCCGTCGGAGCGCTGGGCTCCATCCTCGAGCAGTACATCCGGGGCCAGCGTCTCCCACTGTTGTGGTTCCCCCAGACGTCGGCGGCATACGCATGGGGTTCCGATGATCAGCGTCGACGCCAGGATGCCAGCAAGAAGTGGGGCAATCCCTCCGCCACGAACCCGTTCACCGTGGGCGAGAGCCTGCTCCCGGTCAACCAACTGCTCTTCGGTGTGCTCGACTTCGACGACCTGCTCGCCGCCGGCGACCCGGGGAGCCGGTTCGTCGACGAGGTCGACCGGAGCTGGGGTGCGCTGCAGGCGGTGATCCGGGGCCTCCCCGGCTCAGGGGGTGGATCGTGACCACCTCCCGTCCGCAGTTCTTGCTGACCGACGAGCTGCCGTGGGGGACCACCATGGTGATCGAGGCCAGCGCCGGGACCGGCAAGACGTACGCCCTGGCGGGCCTGGCCGTCCGCTACGTCGCCGAGCTCGGGGTGCCGATCGATCAGCTCCTCGTGGTCACATTCACCCGTGCCGCCACCGCCGAGCTCCAGGAGCGGGTCCGCTCCCGACTGATCGAGGTGCATCGCGATCTAACGGCGCTCTCGCTCGGCCGGGCCGACGCTCGGGGCCCCGATCCCGATCCGGTCATGCAGGTCCTCTCGGAGCGTCCGGAGGAGTGGTCGCTCCACCTCGACCGCCTGCAGCGCGCCGTGCTCGACTTCGACTCGGCCACGATCAGCACCATCCACGGATTCTGCTCGCAGGCTCGCTCGGCGCTCGGGGTGCGCTTCGCCGGCAACCCCGACGCCGTCCCGACCGAGGGTGAGTCGGCGCTCATCGCTGCGGCGTGCAACGACGCCCTGGTGGCCGACGCACTCGACTCGTCGGCCCCGCTCCTGCAGGAAGCTGACGTCTCGGCTAAGTCCTTCCGGGAGTTGGTCACGAAGTACCGCCAGCTCCCGGACTGCGACCTGCGGGCCTCCATCCCTGACAGGACGCCCCCGCGCCTCGTCGAGCGTGTCCAGCACGCCAGCGACCAGGTCGATGAGCTGCTCAAGGTCTCGGGTCAGCTCTCCTACGACACGCTCGTGACGTCGGTACGAGATGCACTCGATCGACACCCCGACGTGGTCGCCTCGCTCGGTGAGCGGTTCAGCGTCGCGCTGATCGACGAGTTCCAGGACACCGACGCCGACCAGTGGGGCATCTTCAACTCGGTGTTCGGTCCCGAGTCCGGTCGGACGCTCGTCGTCGTCGGCGACCCCAAGCAGGCCATCTACTCCTTCCGGGGTGGCGACGTCTACACCTACCTCGAGGCGACCCGGTCGCCCGGGGTCCAGGTCCGGCGACTCGCTGTCAACCAGCGGTCTGACCACTCGGTCGTTCGCGCCCTCAGCGCCCTGAGCAGCGGCCACACCCTGGGTGACCCCGAGATCGTCGTCGACCCGATCGAGCCGGCGCCCCGGCTCGCCGATCGCCGACTGCTCGGGGCCGACGGCTCTCCGACCGCAGGACTCGACCTGCGGATCGTGACCGATCGGTCGCTCGATCGGGCGCGCAACGCCGATTCGTTGAGGTACCGGGTCACCGACGACCTGGTGACCGTGACGCTCGATCTCCTCCACGGCGCAGAGCTCGAGCTGCCCACCGGCGACGGCGGTACCGAGGTCCGGCCCGTGACCCCGGCGGACATCGCAGTGCTGGTGAGCGCAAAGTCCCACGCCCGACCGATTGCCGATGCGCTCGCAGAGTTCGGGGTGCCCTCGGTGCTCCTGCTCCAGGAGTCGGTCGCCATCAGCGACGCCGCCGAGCAACTCCGGTGTCTCTTCGCAGCGCTCGACCGGCCCTCGGACCGGTCACGGGCAGCGGCGGCCGCCCTGGGCTGGTGGGGTGGTTGGACGGCGGAGCAGCTCGCCGCAGCCGCCCGGGACGAACCAGAGGCGGTCAAGCAGATGGTGCGGTTCCAGCACCAGCTCGTCGAGTGGTCCGGGGTGCTCGCCGACGATGGACTCCCGGCGCTCGCCGGTCGGATCCGCTCGACCGACCGGTTCCTCGGACGGATGATGGCCTCGGCCGACGGGGAGCGGAACCTCACCGATCTCGAGCACCTCGTCGAACTCATCCACGCCGATCGGGGCCGGACGTCCGCCGCCGGTGCCGCTGCGGCGCTCGACTCGCTGGGTGGCGCAGCACCCGACGACGAGCCCGCCGCCGAGGCGTCGCAGCGGCGGGTCGAGTCCGACCAGCCCGCAGTGCGGATCCTGACCATCCACAAGTCCAAGGGCCTCGAGTTCCCGATCGTCCTCCTGCCGTCGCTGTACTCCGGCGGGAATCGAGTCACCGCCGGGAAGCCGTACTCGTACTACGACCGGTCGGGCGGCGGAGGTGCCGGGTGTCGGGTGCTCGACGTCTCACCCGGAGCACTCGCAGCGAAGCACCGCAAGCGGCCCGATGGGACCGTCATCCCCGACCCGGCAGACCTGACGCGAGCAGAGAACTGCGGCGATCAGCACCGCATGACCTACGTGGCGCTCACCAGAGCCGCCCATCATGTAGTTGCGTGGTGGTCCGGGAGTGTTTCCGGGACCGACCTGAGCGGGCTCAGCCGGCTGCTGTTCGCCGATGACCCGGCCGCTGCGGCCGACACCAAGGTCGCCATCGGCGACCCGGACAGCTGGGTTCAACAGATTCAGGACAAGGTCGATGAGCGCGGCGGGTCCGAGTGGATCTCGGTGACCGAGGTCGGGTCCCCTCGGCGGGAGACCCGTCGCAACCCGACGGTCGAAGCCGCAGCGCCCGAAGCCGTCGGCCCTGCGGCCCGGCTGAGTCGCAACCTGCCCCGCACCGAGCGGTCGTGGTCGTTCTCGAGCATCCACCGTGAGGTCGGTGGGTCCGACCACCCCGCCGACCGGGCCACACCCGGTGACCACCCGGACCCCGAGGACGAGACCGGATCGGACTCCGGGGCCGACGACGAGTTGCTCGTTCTGCCGTCGCCGCCCGACGACCTGCTGCCGACCGACAACCGGCCGCTGGAAGACGGGTCGGCGGACGCGTCGTGGACCGCCTTGAGCCCGTTCGAGGGCCTGGGTGCCGGCCGGCAGTTCGGGCTCATGGTCCACAGCGTGTTCGAGCACGCCGACTTCACAGCCGAGCCGCTCGCCGACCACCTGCTCGAGCTGATCCGCCGCGACGGCTCCTTCCGGTTGGCCGACGAGGAGTCCGCCCAGCGACTCGCCGGGGCGCTCGTCGACGTGGTCCACACCCCGCTCGGTGGGCCGTTCGGGAGGAGCCGGATGCTGGACCTGCAGCGAAACGATCGGATCGACGAACTCCGCTTCGAACTGCCGCTCTCACCAGAGCGGCCGTTCCCGGCCGCCGAGATCGGTCGGGCGGTCGCCCGCCACATGGCAGGCACCCCGTATGCGGACTGGGGCGGTCGGCTCGCCGACCGGTTGGCCCGGGTCCACCTCCACGGCATGCTCAACGGCGCGATCGACCTGGTCCTGCGATTCCAACGACCCGACGGCGAGTGGAGCTTCAGCATCGTCGACTACAAGACCAACAACCTGACGACTCCGGGCCAGGAACACCGACTCATCGACTATCGCCCCTCGGACCCCCGGGTGGTCCGCCGGGCGATGCTCGACACGGACTACGCGCTGCAGTCGCTCCTCTACACGGTCGTCCTCCACCGGTACCTCCGTTGGCGACTGGGGGACTTGTACCGCCCGGCGGTGCACCTCGGCCCGGTGGGGTACCTCTTCGTGCGCGGCATGGTCGGAGAGGACACACCAGAAGACCTCGGTGTCGCGTCGCAACCGGGATCGTCGCGTGGCGCCGCACCCGGTCGCAGCGGTGTCATCACATGGTCCGTCCCGCTCGGGCTCGTCGACGACGTCGACCGTCTGCTCGCCCAGGGTGCAACTGGGGACCAAGGTGGAGCCGGAGAGCCGACGTGAGTGCCGCTGCCCACTTCCCGGACGTCCCCGAGGCCCTGATGCCGTTCGTGAGCGCCGGCGTGCTCCGCCCGGGACAGGCCCGGACAGCCGCCCTCATGGCGTCCCTCGGCGGCGAGCACCGCCCCGAGGTGGTGCTCGCCGTGGCGTTGGCGGGGCGCGCTCCGGAGTACGGCTCGGTCTGTGTCGACCTGGCCCGCATCGTCGAGCAGATCGTCCCGACGTTGGTTGCGGCACCCGAGGCGGCAGCAGCAGGAACCGAGGAGGAGTCCGATGTCAGCACCGGCTCCGACGACGGTGCCGGCAGTGGCCGCAGTGCCGGCGTCGATGGTCGCGCCGGCACTGTTGAGGGTGCTGTCGCCGGGAGCGGGTCGGTCGACCTGGCGCCGGTCGATCTGCTGGAGTGGCCGGAGCCGTCGACCTGGGCCGATCTGGTCGCCGGATCGCCGCTCGCAGGTTCACCCGGTGCTGGAGCAGGCTCGTCTGCGCAGGTACCGCTCGTGGTGGTCGAGGGGTCGCTGCTCTATCTGTACCGGCACTGGGTCCTCGAGTGTTTCGTCGCTGCCGACCTGACCGAGCGGGCCGCGATCGATCGACGGGCCACGTTCGGTCCCGACGACGAGGGCGTCGAGGAGATGTTCCGTGCCGCTGCTGCCCGCCACGGGGCCGACCCGGACCCCCTCCAGGTGGCTGCGGCCCGTGCGGCGTCACGCTCGGCGCTCGCAGTGATCTCCGGTGGACCGGGAACAGGCAAGACCACCACGGTGTCGACGATGCTGGCGGCCTGGATCAGGTCCGGAGGCGCAGGGGCGACCGGTGAACGCATCCGGCTGGCCGCCCCGACGGGCAAGGCCGCTGCTCGTATGTCCGAGGCGATCAGGCGATCGGCCGACGCGCTCGGCGATGACCTGTCCCCGGACGAGCGCCAGGTGCTCGAGTCGCTCGAGGCGACGACCATCCACCGGCTCCTGGGTCGCGGGAGGGGCGGGGGCTTCCGTCACGGATCCGACAACCCGATCGCCGCCGACCTGGTGGTGATCGACGAGGTCTCGATGGTCTCGCTCGGCCTCATGGCCCACCTGTTGGCTGCAGTCCCCCCGACGGCGTCACTGGTCCTGGTCGGTGACCCCGACCAACTCGCCAGCGTGGAGGCCGGCAGCGTGCTCGGAGACCTGCTCGGTCGGGATCCGGTCGAGGGCGCAGCGCCCGGCCCACCCGACCGGCTCGCCCAGAGCGCAGTCGAACTCCAGACGATGCACCGGGTCGAGGGCGAGTCGCAGATCGCCGAGCTGGCCCAGTCGATCCGCACGGGCGACCCGGACCTGGTGATCGAACGACTCCGCAGTGGTCTGGTCGGCATCGAGTGGATCGACCCGGGCGATCCCAATGGCCCGCATCGACAGGCCGAGTTGGACCTCGACCTGCAGACGCACGCCGAGAGCCTCGTCGACGCCGCCCGGGACCTCGTCCGGCAGGACGACCGCAGCCGCGAGTCGGTGGGCCGACTCCTCGACCGGCTGGCCGCCGTCAAGGTGCTCTGTGCGCTCCGGCGGGGGCCCAGCGGTGCCGACGAGTGGAACCGGCGCATCGAGGAGCACCTCGTTCGTCGGCGAGGTGCCCAGAGCACCTGGTACTCGGGTCGGCCCGTCATGGTGCTGCGCAACGACTACCTGAACCGGGTGTTCAACGGTGACATCGGCATCGCCGTCCGGGAGCGTGACGGCGAGTTCCACGACGTGTGGTTCGCCCGAGAACCCGATCCGCTCAGCGTCCCCTCGGCCCGGCTCGGTGACTACACCACCCAGTGGGCCATGAGCATCCACAAGTCACAGGGGTCGGAGTTCGACCACGTGGTCGTCACCCTCCCGCCACCGCCGTCGCGCATCCTCACTCGTGAGTTGCTCTACACCGCTGTCACGCGTGCCAGACAGAAGGTCACGATCATCGCCACCGAGGCGGCCATCCGTGTCGCAGTCGATCGACCGGCCGCGCGCGCATCTGGCCTCACGCAACGATTGACCCGGGTCGACGAGCGGCTCACTGCTGACTCATGATCCGAACCATCTCGGCCGCTGGATCGGTGAGCAACTCACCCGACACGTCGACGCTCACGTGGTGGAGCGTCCCGGAGTAGCGGAACGGAGCGGTGTAGGCGGTCGGGTCCACGCTGTCGTAAGCGGCATAACCGCAGCTGAAACCGACCATCGACAGCAGTGCTGGGGCGGTGAACGGGACCTGGACCCCACCGATCACCTCGCCGTCGGCGATCAGCACCACGTCGAAGGGTGCGCCACGGCCCGGCCCTCGCCCGCTCCGGTCGCCTGCAGCGACCTCGGCGGCGAGTTCGGATGTCCCAGCCGGGATGACCGAGGTGCTCGCCGCTGTCGAACGTGCGATCCCCATGTAGTTGTAGACGTAGTGCAGGCGGTCATCGGTGACGTACAGGACGTAGCCGCCGTGTCGGTTGCCGTGCGTGGCGAGCACTCCGCCATCACCGGGAGTGAACTCCACTGCAGCCGTGATGCGGTGCGAGCGGTTGTTGACCTTGGGGGAGAGAGCGAACGGCAGTGGGGCGGTCCCGGGGTAGAAGACGTTGACCGCTCGATGTCCGCCGGGCTGCGGTCGCTTGGTGAGGAGTCGGGCCAGGCTCCCGCTGACGATGGGGAGTGCCCCGAACCGTTCGGCCTCGGACCACCACAGTCGACGGAGTTCGGCGAGCTGCTCGGGTTGGTCGCCGGCCACGTCGTCGATCTCGGTCGGATCCGAGCGCAGGTCGTAGAGCTCCCACTCCTCGGCGTCGAGGCGTTCGAGGAGATCCTCGGTGATCTCGGTTCCGAACGGGTGGCCGCGTTCGATCCCCTCGGCGAGGCTCGGACCCGGGAACGGGCACGTGGCCTTCCAGCCGTCGCGATAGATGCTCCGGTGGCCCATCATTTCGAAGAACTGGGTACGGCGGACCTCTGGGGCATCGTCGCTGTCGAACGTCGAACGGAAGCTCACGCCGTGGATGTTGGACTGGGCGACTCCACGGATGTGTGCCGGCGGCGCAACACCCACGACGTCGAGGATCGTTGCTGCGACGTCGATGGCGTGGACGTACTGATGACGGACCTCGCCCCGAGCGGCGATTCCGGCCGGCCACGACACGATCATCGGGTCGGTGATTCCACCCCGGTAGGTCTCTCGCTTCCAGCGTCGAAACGGGGTGTCGCCGGCCCAGGTCCACCCCCAGGCGTAGTGGTTGAACGTATCCTCGCTGCCCCAGGCGTCGTGGACCGCAAGGTTGTCCTCGAGCGTCTCCGGGGCGAAGTTGAAGAACAGGCTCTCGTTGCGGGTCCCGTGCTCGCCGCCCTCGGCGGACGCCCCGTTGTCGGAGAGCGCGATCACGACCGTGTCGTCGAGTTCGTCGATCGTCTCGACGAACTCGAGTACCCGACCGATGTGGTAGTCGGTCTGGCTGAGGAACCCGGCGTAGGTCTCCATCTGTCGGGCGAACATGCGTCGCGCGTCGGAACTGAGCGAGTCCCAGGCGGGGACGTCCGGGTCACGTTCGGGGAGTTCGGCTCCGGGGGGCAACAGGCCGAGCTCGCGCTGCCGGTCGAACACCACCGTGCGGTACTCGTCCCATCCGCCGTCGAACACACCCCGGTACCGCTCGATCCACTCGGCCTCGACCTGGTGTGGAGCGTGGCCGGCGCCGGTGGCGAAGTACAGGAACCATGGCCGCTCGGGGTCGACCGAGTGCAGGTCGGCGAGGAACTGCACGGCGTGATCGGCGATGTCGGCGTTGAAGTGGTAGCCGTCGGCAGGTTGCTTCGGTTGCGGCACCCAGTGGTTGTCGTAGACGAGGTCCGGGTGAAACTGGTCGGTGTCGCCTCCGAGGAACCCGTAGAAGCGTTCGAACCCCCGGCCGAGTGGCCACCGGTGGAACGGTCCGGCCTGACTGGCGTCGCCGGGGGGAGTGAGGTGCCACTTGCCGACGGCGAACGTGCGGATACCGGCCTCCACGAGCGCCTCGGAGATGAAGCCGTGTTCGAATCCCATCACCCCGTTGTGGGCGGGGAAACCGAGGGAGAGGTCGGTGACCGCTGACAACCCGAGCGTGTGGTGGTTCCGGCCGCTCAGCAGGCAGCCCCGGGTCGGGGAGCACAGTGCGGTGGTCTGGAAGTTGGCGTAGCGAAGCCCGCGTTCGGCGAGCCGGTCCAGGTTCGGAGTGTCGCACAACCCCCCGTAGGCGGAGAGCTGACCGAAACCGACGTCGTCGAGGACGATCATGATGACGTTGGGAGCGCCTTCGGGTGCTTGGGCTGGCCGGGGCCACGCCGGTGTGGACGTCTGGAGCGTCCGGCCGATGGTCCCGGGGAACGGTTCGTCTTCGGCGTAGAAGGTGAGTTCCGGCACGCTCAGGGCATCCGTGCTGCGCCGTCCATGTCGGAGTAGCGCGCGTTCGTGACGATGACCCCGTAGGCAGAACCCTTGGCCTCGACCACGCGGTCAGCACCGATGTACATGGTCACGTGGCGGTTGCTCCCGGGGCCGTAGCCGAGCAGGTCGCCAACGATCATCTGGCCGACGGCAACCGGTGGTCCGGATGCCACCTGGCTCGCTGAACCGTGTTGGAGGCGCACGCCGGCGAGCGCCCAGGCTCGCATGACCAGACCGGAGCAGTCGTACACGTCCGGTCCGGATCCGCCCCAGACGTAAGGCTTGCCAACCTGTTGCAGGGCGAAGAGCATCACGGTCATGCGCCGGTCGTCGAGCAGTGACCACTCTGCGAGCAGGCGTTCGGCGAGCGGGGCGGCTTCGAGCAGCGGCGTGGGACCGATGCTCTTGGGGGAGCCGTCCCGGTTGTAGGCGCCCGGGGTGGGACGGGCGACGAGCGCCGCCAACCGCTGCAGCTCACGTTGGGTGGCCTCGGTGGCTGCAGCTGCACCGGCGGTGTCGCCGGCGGCGGCGAGCGCCGAAGCTGATCGCCGCCTTCCCAGCGCTGCCGCAGCGGTCAGCGCGATGTCGGTCGGGCCGACGGGCACATCGACGGTGGTATCGAGGATGCTGGCGATCTTGTCCTGCAGGAGCTGCCGGGCGGCGGTCAACTCGGCGAGTTCCGGGTCGGTGGCCTGTCGGGCGGCGGTGTCGTCGCGCAGGCGCTGTGAGAGCGTGTCGATCTGGCGCTCGAGCGCCTTTCGGCGATCACCGTCAGACTTCTCGATCCCTTCGATCGAGGTGATGATGCGCACACGCTCGTCGTCGAGCTGGATCTTGGATTCAACGATGGCGTCGCCGTTGATGAACGCTCCGACGGCTCGGGCCTTGCGCTTGTCGCTCAGCTCGGTCATGCGGTACTGCAGATCGTCGAGCCGCGTCTCGGCATCGGTCATCCTCTGATCGAGGTCAACTCGACGGGCCTCGAGGGTTGTGATGGCGGCCACGACCTCGGTGAGCAGCACCTGGGCGCTCGCCACCGAGTCGTCGACGGGCACCGAGAACCTTGGGGCGAGCGACCATGCCACCGGGCCTGCTGGTTCATCGATCGTGGGTGGGAGCGGTGCGGTCGTCGGCACCAACGTCGTCGACGTGGTGGAGTCGGTGGTCGTCGGGACGGTCGTGCTGGTTGCTGCGTCGGGCACGGTGCTCGAGGTCGTGCTCGAGGTGGTGCTCGAGGGATCCGGGGTGGACGTCGTCGGGCTCGTCGTCGTCGTCGGTGTGGTCGGCGGGGTGGAGGACGAGGAGGTGCCCTCCTGTGCACCGGACGCATCGGGCCACAGCACTCCGAGGAGCGCCGTGAACACGACGACGGTCACGACACGGGCGTGGATGGTGGTGCGGGTCGTGGCGGTCACTGGGATCCCTGGGGAGGTCATGTGATCGGGTGGTGTTCCAGTGGCGGACCACCGATGTGAGAGATCGGTTTCGACCACACCCGACCTTGACCCCGGTGTGGTTCTCATCGATCCCGCCAGCCCCGGCGAGGTCCGCCCCGGAGGTGCAAGGTAGTGGTCCAGACAGCGGTGCGCCAGAGGGCGGGTCCAGGTACCCGCTCACCTCGATCGGCGAACCCGGTTCAGTGCGTGGTGGAAGCCCTGTTGGGACTTGGCCAGCCCGAGGAACTGCTCGTGTCGCTGCCCGAGGAGATCAGCTGCATCCGGATCCGGCCGGAAGACCCGGTCGATCGTCGCTCGACTGGTGATCGACCGTTGGTCGATCCGGCCGGTGACGACTCCAGCGAAGAGCGCCGCGCCGCGCACATTGACCAGCAGAGGGTCTGTGACCCGGTGGACGGGCCGGTTGAGGACATCGGACTGGATCTGGCACCAGAGGTCCGACTGAGCGCCGCCCCCGATCACCCGGAGATCGTGGATCGGATGCTTGAGCACCTTCTCGGCCGACTCGAGGATCCATCTGAGTTGGTGGGAGATCCCTTCGAGCACCGCCCGCACCATCTCGGCTCGGCCGGAGTCGATGCCGAGGTTCAGGAACGACGCCCGCATCGACGTGTCCGACACAGGTGTACGGCCACCCTTCAGCCATGGGGCGAACATGACCCCGTTCGCACCCGGGGGCACGGACGCAGCGAGTTCGTCGAGGAGGCGCAGAGCCGGAGCGTCCCCGGCGCCGAGCAGGTCGTCCGGGGCGATCACGCGGTCCCGGAGCCACTCGAGACTCACTCCCCCGCAGTCGTGGTTGTTGGCCAGGATGTAGCGATCGGGCAACGCTGCGGGCACCGTGGCCATCTGGTGCTGCAGCGACGTCCGCTTGTCGGGTGTGTGGCATCCGACCCACGCCGAGGTGGAGATGGCGAGATGCCCGTGGTAATCGTCGATGGCACCGGATCCGAGTGCTGCGGTGTGGAGATCAGGCAGACCGGTCACCACGGGGATCCCGGCCGGAACGCCCGTGCTGGCTGCGGCGTCCTCGGTGATGGGACCGACGATCGACCGGATCGGCAGCAGCGGCGGGAGTCGTCCGGGATCGGTCCCAGAGAACCGGACCAGCAGAGGGTCATAGGACGTCGCATCGAGGATCCGGTTGTCGGTCAGCCACGACGCCAGCATGGTGGCCTGTGTGGCGTGCAGCTTCCCGGTGAATCGGAGGTTCACGTAGTCGATGGGCTCGACGAACGCTGCGGTGCGTCGGTACCTGTCGGGCTCTCGCTGCTCGATCCAGAGCCGGTGGCCGAGCGGATCGTTGCCCTGGGGGTTGGGAGCGCCGCCGGCGCGCCGGACGAACTCGATACCGAGACGCGGTCGGTAGCCGTCCACGGCGAGTTTGCCCCCGAGTTGGGCGCGGGCGAGCGCCCGGGCCCGCTGGTCGAGCCACATGATGCAGTCACCGACCGCTTGGCCGTGGCGGTCGACGGGAACCGTCGAGCCCCACTGGCCGGTCACTGCGACGGCGACGATCTGATCGGGATCTAGCGAACCCCGGGCGACGAGCTCGTTGGTTCCGGCGCAGATCGCCGACCACCACTCGTTCGGGTCCTCGACCACACCGTCGTCGGGCAGTGTCGACATCTCCACCCGCGTGTGCACGTGGTCGAGCACGTCCCCGCCCAGCGATACGAATGCGGTCTTGGGGCCGCCGCTGCCCAGGTCGATCGCCAGCACGACGTCGTGGTCGCTCGCATCGACAGTGCTCACCTTGTGATCCCCCGGGTCGATGCTGCCCAGCTCAGGAACTCGAGCCGAACGAGAACGGAATCTCCTCGCGGCTGCCGTCGGGGCCGACGTGTTCGAGGCGCAGGGGCAGGGTGTTGCCTGATGACAGCCCGCCGCCCGACACCACGTCGGCGGCCAGGTCAAGCAGCGGTGTGACCGGCACGATGGCTTCGGGCGGGTGGACGCCCGGATCTCCGCGCAGTTGGCCCCGCAGCGACAGGATCGCACCCAGCCCGGCGGGGATCCCGGTGCCCTCGCCGGCGCCCTCGGTGGAGGAGAACAGCGAGCACTCGTAGATGTGCTCCTTGGCGTCCTTGGTGCCGCCCACGACGACCTTGAGGCAGCCGGCAGGTCCGGTCACGCCGGCCTCGGCCAACAGGCGCGGCCGCTCGGCCCGGAGCAACGCGACCATGGTGTCGATCGGCGTGACGCGGACGGGGCCGTCGGGCGTGGGGACCTCGACTGTGTCCTCGGCGGCCATGCCCGCTCCGACGAGTTCCTGGGTCATCCCGAAGTACGACAGCGGGAACACCACACCGAGGTTGGTGGCGCGGCGCAACCCAGGAAACACCGTTGGCAGCGTGATCGTCTCCGGGTGTGGGTAGGGATAGACGGGGTAGGTGCCCACGCCATGGAAGTCGACGTTGCGAACGTGGGCGGCGCCGGACTCCTCGAGTTGTCGGACCTCGACGAACTCGCCGTCGACGAACAGCGGTACGTCACTGGTCATGGCGTGGATCCGATGCTTCAAGACCGCTGGGCCCTCGTCCGCCTCGCCGCCGTGGATGTGCATGATCTCGGCACTGGTCACCTCGTCGAGGAACAACTCGGCACACAGACAGACGAAGATGTTGGCCAACCCGGGTGAGTTGCCCATGCCGATCAGGGCCCGAACTCCGGCAGCAGCGGCCCGATCGGAGAGCGCGAGCTGGGCCCGTGTGGCATCGAGGTCGTCGCAGACATCGACGTAGTCGACCCCGGCGTCGATTGCCGCGGAGAGGATCGGCGCTCCGAACCGGTAGAACGGCCCGACGCAGTTCACGACGAGAGCGGCACCGTCGAGGAGTGATGCGAGCGCATCGTCGTCGTCGACGTCGACACTCACGGCGGTGAAGCGTGCGTCGGCCACAGCCTCGACGGTGGCCTGTGCTGCGTCGAGTGACAGATCGGCGACGAACACCTCGTCGGCATCGTCGGTGGAGGCGAGCGTCCGTGTGGCAACGCTGCCGATTCCCCCTCCGCCACCCAACACGACGACTCGGGCGCCGGTCATTCGGGTACCCCCAGTTGCTGGTCCATCATGTCGGCCATCACCATCTTGATGAAGTCATCGGCTTCGTCGTTCATCCCACCGGCGACACCGCCGTAGACCGCACTGCTTGCGGCTGGTTCGTTCCGGTGCTCACGAGCCCAGGCCACGGCCTCGTTGAGGTCGACGGCGAACTGCTCGGCGACACCAGACTGAGTCTGCGGTCTGGTGACAGCCATGTGGATCGCATTCGGGTACTGCTGCCCGTTGAACCGCCAACCGTTCAGTCGCATCCGGTCGTTGACCAGGTAGATGTCGAAGTCGTCGGAGGTGAATGAGAAACAGAACGTCGGATCACCCAGGATCCGCAGATCCGAGTGTGATCGCACCGCTTCCTGCATGGTGTCGGCGGTGGAGAAGATCCGTCGGGCGTAGTCGAGGTAGCCTTGGCGTCCGATCGTGACGAGCGACGCCCACGTCGCTGCGAGCAGTCCCACCGATCGGGACCCATCCATGCTGGGCGAGCAGTACTTCCCACCCGTCCAGTCGGTCAGGTAGAAGTACTGAGAGTTGCGCATGGCGACGTTGCGGAACAACACCACCGACGATCCCTTGAATGCATAGCCGTACTTGTGGGTGTCGGCCGAGATCGATGTGACGCCCGGCAGGCGGAAGTCGAACGTTGGAATGGGGTAGCCGAGCTCCTGACCCCACGGGAGGATGAAGCCACCCAGACATCCGTCGACGTGCAGGCCGACGTTGCGTTCGAGCGCCAGGTCCGACAACGCCGGCATGGGATCGACGGTGCCGTAGCCGTAGTTGCACGCCGAACCGATGATGGCCACGGTGTCGTCGTCGATGAGGTCGGCCATGGCGCCGACGTCGACGAGCGTCGTGTCAGGATCGATCGGCGCCTGTCGTAGCTCGAGGTCGAAGAGGTGGCACGCCTTGTCGAACGCAGGGTGGGCGGTCTCGGGCTTGACGACGTTGAACCGACCAGCGCCACGGGTCGACCGGGCGAGTTCCCGGTAGGCGAGCATGGCGTGGGCGATGCTCCCACTCCCACCGGACGTGACCAGTCCGCCCGGTGTGGTCTCGGTGACGGCCTCGCCGTGGAGCATGTCGAGTGTCATGGCGATGATCTCGCCCTCGAACCGCGTGGCACTCGGGACGATGTCACGCTGGAGCGCATTGGCGTGGGCGTACATCCCGAACGCCTCGGTCAGGAAGGCGTAGTGGTCGTGATCGCCGCAGTACATGGAGCCGGAACAGTGGCCGTTCTCCCAGTGACGGTTCTCCTCGGCCGCCATTTCCCGGAGCTCGGCGAGGATCTCGCTGTGGGTGCGGCCGTGTTCGGGAAGGGCGTGGAGCGGGGGGAACCGCTCGGCGTACGGGTAATAGTCGCTCACGTCCGGGATAATACGGACGCCGCGTCGCCGATGCCCGATCCGACTCAGCCGGGGCGGAGGAGTGTGTCGAGGACCGCAACGAGTCCCTCGGGGTCGCGGACGGTTACGGTCACCGATGGGTGTCGGACGAACGACAACGGAACCGCCCCGGGTACCGGATCGAGGAAGCGCAGGCGGACCGCTCGAGTCCGGGCCGTGGCGAACGTGACCGACCCGTCCCGCAGCGCCACTCGGGGAGGCCCGATCACGTCGAGCCATCCGGGTCCGGGGATGACCTTGGCGCTCGCCACGTTGGTGAGGGGCGTGCGGACCGACCACGGTCCGTAGCGGATCCGCAGGTCCCGGGCCGTGACGGTGACGACGCTGGAGAACGGCCAGATCCCGGCGGCCCGTAGCGGCAGCGCCAAGGGGTCGGAGAAGGCGAACGGGAAGAAGTGCGCCGGCTCCGGAAGGGCGGCGGTATCACCGACGACGCTCAGGTCGGGACGGTTCGTCTGTTGCAGGGGCTCGGCGGCCATGACTGCCATGATGACAGACGATGATCCTGCTGCTGACACCAGTTGGAGCAACGAGACGGGAGTCACCCGGTGGTTTTCACCGTCGGTGAGCGCTGTGACACCGGTCGAAGTCGGATCGCAGCGACGGTGAGACGATGTGTCTGAACTAATCGCCCGGGTCGTTCCGCTGGCTCTCGGGGCAGCGTTCAGTCCGACGGTGCTCGTCGTCGAGTTGCTCATCCTCTCGGCACCCAAGCGGGCGCTCGCTCGAGCGGTGAGCTACGTCGGGGGGGCCCTCGTCATCCTGGTCGGGCTGACCGTGATCGGACTGCTCGTCACCAATCACGGAACCGGAGCGGACTCGGCGGTCAATCCGGTGACACGGGCGATCGACGGAACGCTCGGCTTCATCCTGTTGATCCTGGCGCTCCAGACGGTGGTTCGGGCGCTCACCACCGACCGTCATCGGAGTCCGTCGGCCGACGACGAGGAGCACTCGAGCCGATTCACGTCACTCCCGGCGTCGTTCGTGTTCGGCATCGTGATGATGTCGTCGAACTTCTCGACGATCCTGCTCTACCTCCCCGCCCTTCGGGAGATCAACGCCGCTCCGGTCGGCGTCGACGGTCAGGCCGTTGCCGTGGTCGTCCTGTTCCTCATCGTCGTCACGCCGATCATCTCACCGATCGTCGTCCGGGTGATCGCCCCGGAACCGTCGAGCCGATGGTTCGCATCGCTGCACCGATTCATCACCCGCCACCAGACCCAGATCGCCGTTGCTGTCGAAGTGATCTTCGGCGTCTACCTGCTCCTCAAGGCCGTGCGGGGCTGAACCGGGTCCTCAGTCGTCTGGCGCAGGCCGGCGCCGCCCGTCCTTGACTGCGCTCCGGCGTCGCTTGGCACTGATCCGTCGATCCACCGAAGCAGCCGTCGGCGTGGTCGGTCGCCGGTTTCGCCGAACCACCAACGCATTGCGGAGCACCGCAGCGAGCCGCCGTCGTGCCAAGGAGCGATTCCGAGTCTGCGATCGTTCCTCAGCGGCGTGCACCACGATCCGTGGGCCGAGGCGGGCGATGAGGCGCTGACGCTCAACAGCGCTCAGGCCACCACACGATGTCAGGTCGACTGACAACTCGACCTTGGTGCTCGATCGGTTGGCGTGCTGCCCACCCGGACCCCCGGAGGTGGTGAACCGCTCGGACAGGTCGGCTGCAGGGATCCGGATCCGCTGGTCCACCACCAGGTCGTCGGTGGGATCGGGCACTATCGGAGGGTACCGTCCGAGCCATGTCGGCACTCGACCGTCTCGATCCGGGCGCCCGGTCCTACCTGAGCCTGCTCTCGCAGTGCCTGACGCGCGAGTTGTTCCTCGACCAGGAGTGGTGGGACGTCGATCTGGGCGACTGGCCCGGTGACCCAGGACGGCCCGCTGACGTCGAGGAACTCCGGTCGATTCTGCGCAACCGAGGTTGGCGCCTGGTCCGTCGAGGTGATCCAGCGGCGCGAGCCGAGGGCCGGGACTGGCCGCCGACGGCCGAGACGATGATCGGAACCGCCCGGCTGGCCAACGTCGTCGAGTGCTGTGTCGACACCGTGCTCGACGGTGTCGTCGGCGACTTCGTGGAGACCGGAGTGTGGCGCGGGGGAGCGACGATCCTCATGCGCGGTGTGCTCGAGGTGCTCGACGACCAGGATCGCAACGTCTGGGTGGCCGACTCCTTCGAGGGGCTCCCTGCGCCTGCGGCTGACGCCCACCCGAGTGACGCCAACCTCGACTGGTCCGACGTCGAGGTGCTCAAGGTCTCAGCTGACGAGGTGCGCTCGAACTTCTCCCGATACGGACTGCTCGACAATCGCGTCCGGTTCCTCGAGGGGTGGTTCAGCGACACCCTGCCCGGCTCCCCCATCGAGCAGATTGCGGTTCTGCGGCTCGACGGAGACCTCTACAAGTCGACGATGGATGCTCTCCTGGCGCTCGAACCTCGTGTGAGCCCGGGCGGATTCGTGATCGTCGACGACTACGGCGGGTGGGAGCCCTGCCGCACTGCGGTGAGTGACTACCGGGCGGCCGCCGGGATCGATTCACCGATCGTCGCAGTGGATTGGACCGGAATCTACTGGCGCAAGACCTGAGTGGCGTCGCCATGTTCAAGTTCCACGCACCGGTGCGCCGATGAACCACTGTGCGCTCGCCTGTCCAGCCATCCATGCCGCGCTCCCGTCGAACCCGACGGCATCCGGCCGCACGCAGCCGGGCATTCGCTGCTGTGGCGAGCGGGACCTCGTGTGTCTCGCTGATCGCCGTGCTCGCAGCGGGTGCCGAGAGCGCCGGGAACGTCGCAGCGACGGGGATCGGTGAACCGGTTGCGGCATCCGTCCCCTCCGACGACGGCGATGCCACCGTCGACGGCACGAGGACCGAATCGGCGCTGGACGTTGACACCTCGGGTGTCTCGCCGACACTCGGCTCCGGCTCGGGGGTCCCCGATCAGACGACGTCCGTCCCGGTGACGATCTCTCCGACCACCATCCCCGGTTCGCTCACCGGTGCGCCGGGACCGTCGCAGGCCCCGGCACTGCCACCGTCATCGCCTCTGCCAGCGCCGCCGCCGTCGTTCTCGCCGCCGCCGTCGTTCTCGCCGCCGCCGTCGTTCTCGCCGCCGCCGTCGTTCTCGCCGCCGCCGTCTTTCTCGCCGCCGAGTACGCAGCCGCCAGCAACGACGTCGCCGCCCCTGGCGCCACCCCCGCCGCCACCACGGCCGCAACCCCCGGTGACCACCGAGCCGCCCCCACCGCCACCTGAGGTCCCGAGTTGTGGGCCGTCGACGTGTTGAGCGATTCGCCTGCCAGTTCATCGGGGTGGCGATCGGAACGGATCCGCGCACTCGGAACGGAGGTCCACGTGGTCGCCCACGGCGGGCCCGCACACACCGCTCGTCTCGCTGGCATTACCGGCCCTGCGGACCTCGGCGACCGGACTCGTTCACTGCTCGAGCACTACGAGCAGTCCTGGAGTCGGTTCCGGCCGACGAGCGAGTTGAGCCGGCTCAACGAGGATCCGCGTCCCTCCGTTCCGGTGTCGAACACCCTCGGACTGATCCTCACCTGCGCCCTTGCGGCGTGGCGGGCCACCGACGGTTGGTTCGATCCCACCGTCCACGACGCCGTCGTGGCCGCCGGATACGACTGTTCCTTCGAGTTGTTCGACGGCCGGTCCCGTCCACCGAGTGCCGGCGTCCCGGTCGTCGGAGCTGAGGAGATCGAACTCGATCGGGCTGAGGCACGGAGCATCGTGCATCGACCACCGGGCCTCCGACTCGACCTCAGTGGAATCGGGAAGGGGTTGGCTGCGGATCTCGTTGCTGAGACGCTCGTTGCCGACGGCTTCCAATCCGTCTGCATCTCCGTCGGTGGCGACGTCCGCACCGCCGGGGTGGCGCCGGAGCACGGCTGGATGGTGCCGGTCGCCGATGCGTATCGCGTCGGACATGCCTTCACGGCGCGCCTCACCTCGGGAGCGATCGCAGCGAGCAGCACTGCGGTTCGGCGCTGGCCGACCGACGTCGGCGGGTGGTCGCACCACCTCATCGATCCGAGCACCGGCGCGCCGTCGTGTTCGGGTGTCACTTCGGTGGTGGTTGCCGCCGCAGAGGCCTGGTGGTCTGAGTGCCTCGCCAAGGCGGCGCTGGTGGCGGGCGAACGGAACGGGGCGGCACTGCTGAAGCGGTCCGGTGTCAGCGGCTGGATGAGCCTGGGTGACGGCCGGGTGATCGATGTTGGCGCCCAACGCAGCGGAGGTGCCCTGACCGATGAGACGACGTCAGAAGCCCAGTGTCGTCGGCCTCCCCCGGGGTGTCGCACACGACGGGGCGTACAAGATCAGTTGTTGCACGACTCGTCCGTTTGAACGCAACGAGGCGCACGAGTTCGGATCAGGACCCGGGCGCCACGGACTCGTCGGACTCGTCGGACTCGTCGGACTCGTCGGACTCGTCGGACTCTTCGGACTCTTCGGACTCTTCGGACTCTTCGGACTCTTCGGACTCTTCGGACTCTTCGGACTCTTCGGACTCTTCCTCGGGGTGCAACCTGCGGCGGTGGGGGAATTCGCGTCCGAGGTTCGACACGGTGAGCGCCACCACAGTGACCAGGAACACCTGTCCGAAGATCGCTTCGATACTGGCCAGCGTCTGGCCGAATTCCGTGGCCGGCGTGTAGTCGCCGTAGCCGACGGTCGTGAGCGTGATGAAGCTGAAGTACTGGTACGTCTGCTCTGAGGTCTCGACGCCGGGCCCGAAGAACGAATCGGAGTCGATCAGGTTGAGCAGTCGGTACAGCGCCGCAAAGAAGAGCCCGATCTGCAGGTACGCAGTGAGGGCACCGGCGAGCGTGTCGAGGGTGATCCGGGGGCGGAGGAGGAGCCGCAACAACATGACGGTCGGGGTGATCACGAGCATCAGCACGAACATGACCTGTGCGAGTATCTGCTGCCAGGGGTTGGTTCCCTGAGCGAGCGGTCCGCCCGTTGCGGCCGGTCCGCTAGTAGCGATGATCGCCGAGATGACTGCGATCGAGGCGCCCAACCGGATCCGCCGACTCGCCCCGGTCCGGGTGAGCGCCATCAGCGCAGCGACACCGATCAGCATCACCAGAACGATCCGGCCGAACCTGAAGCCGTCGAGCAGCGGCATCATTATGATGGAGGAGATTGTCAGCAACAGGACCGGAGTGATCGGTCGCTCCTGTTCTGACGTGCTGCGCAGATAGGCCTGCCAGCGATCCGCAAGGCTAGTGCGCTTCACACCCAAAGGCTCAGCTTCTCGAGGACTCGGATCGTCGGACCTGACCAGAGCCGACGTGGGTGGAGATGTCAGCGACCAGTCCGAGGATCACGAACGCCCAGCCGAAGCCCGCAACTCCGTCCAATGGAGACCAGAAGATGGCCCACGCCAACGTGGTCCACGGCAGCAGGAGGAACCCGAGAATCGGCAACAGCCAGCTTCCGTCGAACGCCCGGGGGATCTTGTCGGTGAACAACCAGAGCAGGAACAGCCCGAATCGAGGCGAGACGAGGGCGCCGAGAGCGATGAGGCATCCGCAGGGCATCGAGGCACTCTAGGCGGCGTCCTCGGGCCGAGGCCGACGAACGTCCCAGATGATATGCAGTTTCTCGAGTCCGGCGAGGATGTACCAGGTCACGTCGATCTCGTACCACTTGAGTCCCTGACGGCAGACACTCGCCTGTCGGTGGTGGTTGTTGTGCCAGCCCTCGCCCATGGCGAGGATGGCGAGCAGAGCGTTGTTCCGGCTCGTGTCGTTGGTCCTGAACCGCCGTCGGCCGTAGACGTGAGCCAGCGAGTTGATCATGAAGGTGGAGTGCCACAACAACACGGTGGAGAGGAAGAAGCCGATCAACAGTCCGGGCAGGCCACCGATCAGGAAACATGCGATCGCCAGACTCCACGGGGCGATCCAGTCGAAGCGGGAGATGAACCGGATCTCCGGGAAACGGGCGAAGTCCTTCATCGTGTTCTCCGGCTGGTCCTTGGTGTCCCGGGACAGGATCCAACCGACGTGACTCCACCAGAACCCCTTCCTCGGGGTGTGGGGGTCTATCTCGGTGTCGGTGTAGCGGTGGTGGATCCGATGGTGACCAGCCCACCAGAGCGGCCCCTTCTGTGCGGCGCTCGTTCCGCCGAAGGCGAGGATGAACTGGAAGACCCGACCCGTCCGGTAGGTCCGGTGGGAGAAGTACCGGTGGTAGCCGGCAGTGATGAAGAACATCCGGCCCCAGTAGGTCACGAAGCACAGGATCACCGCAGTCCACGTCACGCCCGTGAAAATCGCCAGGAACGGAAGCAGGTGGACCACGAAGAACGGAATCGAGGAGATCGGTGAGATCCGGCCGTGCGGTAGTGGACTGGTGAGGTCCTCGGGAACGCTTCGGTCGTCGGTGGTCCCGTTGAGCGGTGGAGTGGTGGTGGTAATCGGACTGTTCCCCTCTGTGAGGTTCGACTCTGTTTCGCATCTGTCTCGGGGCCACGGTCCGGCCCCGTAGTTCGGGGGCCCTGACCCCCGAAAGTTCGAGCCCCGGGTTCTCGAAACGCAACCTAGCAGCTTTTGGTTACCGGCGGTAATCCCCGTGGACCATTGCAGGTTCGTGAACTCTGTCACGAACAGCGTTCCGATATGACGAAACCAAGAGCGTTCTGTAATACTGACGGCCCGCCCGTCGCCAACCACCCCGGACACTCCCAAAGCCATGAAAACTGAAATGCTCCGCCCACTTTCCTCCGACGAGATCGACGCTGCTCCCGCTCCACTCCCCCTGCTCCGTTGGCGCAGGGTCGTCGCAGTGGCACTGCTCGGACTCGGCGTCGGTCTCACAGCGTGTGAACCGGTCGCCGGTCTGGCGGTCACCGTTGCCGGTCTCAGTGACGCCGAACAGTCGGCGATCCTCGAGGTCCGGCGGCAGAACCAACTCCATCCTTTCTTGACGTGCGTGCGTCGCCACGAGTCCGATCGCGGAGCGTGGCCCCACACCAATGGGTACCTTGCCAAGAACCCCATCAGCAGCGCATCGGGTGCATACCAGTTCCTCAACTCGACGTGGCGCAACGTGGCTCCCAAGGTCGGCGGTGCCGAGTTTGCCCGTGCCATGGACGCACCGCCGCACATCCAGGACGACGCCGCCCTGTGGATGATCAACAACGGCTACAAGTCCGCTTGGAACGGCACCGGCTGCAAGTGATCCACGGCGGGCGACCGCTCGGGCCATCTATCCGACGTTGGTCCCGAGCGCTCGACCGATGAAGTAGGTGAGCGCCAACGCTGCCGCTCCGCCGACTCCCACCCGGACTGCACCCCTCCAACTCGGCGCCCCGCCGAGCTTGCTTCCCAGAGCACCGAGGGCGACCATCGCCACGATCGTGGCCACGGTGATCGCCACCTCACGGAAGCTGGCTGGTGCGAGGATGGCGGTCACGAGGGGGATGCTGGCGCCGGTCGCAAAGCTGACGAACGACGAGCTTGCGGCCTGGAGCGGTCGGGCGCGCATCTCCTCGGTGATGCCGAGCTCATCACGCAGATGGGCACCGAGAGCGTCGTCCTGACTGAGGGCCTCGGCCACCTGCCACGCCAGCGGCTCGGGAAGGCCCCGGCCGACGTAGATGTTCTTCAGTTCGGCGAGTTCGGCATCGGGGTCCTCGGCGAGTTCGGCAGCTTCGGCGACGCGGTCGGCGAATTCGGCATCGCTCTGGCTGCTGACCGAGACGAACTCGCCGATACCCATCGAGCACGCGCCGGCGGTCAGGGCGGCAATCCCCGCAGTGACGAGTTGGGTCTGGTCCGCACCGGCGCCGGCCACTCCGAGGAGCAGTGCCCCGGTCGAGAGGATGCCGTCGTTGGCGCCGAGGACGAGCGCTCGCAGCCAACCGACTCGCTCGGTTCGGTGGAGTTCAGTCAGGCCGTGGGTCGACACACGCAGAGAATACGGCGTTCTCCGTCAGATATCGCTCAGCTACTGTCCCACCGTGACTCCGACGACTCCGGCGCTCAGTCCCGACTGGAGCACATCGGGTCTGAGCACCGCCGAGGTGGCCGAACGGGTGGCGACCGGCAGGACGAACCACGTCCCCGCAACTCCGACGAGGACCACCGCACAGATCCTCCGGGCGAACCTGCTGACGCCCGTGAACGGGATCGTCGGTGTGCTCTTCGTGCTGGTGGTCGTCGCCAACGGGATCGGCCCAGATGCGTTGTTCGTCGGCGTGATCGTGGCGAACTCACTGATCGGCACCATCCAGGAGGTGCGAGCCCGGGCTGCGCTCGAGCGTCTGGCAGTGCTGAACACGCCCCGGGCCGTGGTGAGGCGCAACGGCTCGATAGAGGAACTTGCTGTCGAGGACGTCGTCGCCGATGACCTGCTGCTGCTCTCACCGGGGGCTCAAGTGGTCGTCGACGGCGAAGTGGTAGACGAGACAGGCCTCGAGTTGAACGAGTCCCTGCTCACCGGTGAGATCGACCCGGTTCGCAAGCGTCCCGGTGATGAGGTGCTCAGCGGCAGCTTCGTGGCTGCGGGCAGCGGAACCTTCCGGGCGGTCGCCGTCGGTGCTGAGTCCTATGCCTCCAGACTCGCTGACGACGCCAAGCGGTTCACGCTCGTTCGTTCAGAACTCCGCCGGGGAGTGAACCGGATCCTCAAGTTCCTGATGATCGCCATTCCGCCGGTGGCGATCATTCTCCTGCTTCGTTCTCTCGCCAATCAGGACTGGCAGACGGCGCTCACCGGCGTGGTGGCGGCGTGTGTGGCGATGGTGCCCGATGGTCTGGTGCTTCTCACCAGCGTGGCGTTCGCCGCCGGTGTGGTGAAGCTCGCCCGCCGCAACGCACTGCTGCGCGAGCTCGCTTCGGTGGAGTTGCTCGCCCGTGTCGACACGTTGTGCCTCGACAAGACGGGAACGATCACGTCGGGTGAGATCGTCTTCAATGGTGTCGAGGTGCTCGACGGGTCCGGAGTCGACATCGAGGGAATGCTCGCCGCAGTCGCCGCTGCGGACGCCGACCCAAACGCCACGATGCGGGCCGTGGCGCTGGCGTACCCGGATCCACCGGGCTGGCCGGTGGCCACGTCGATTCCGTTCTCCTCGGCTCGGAAGTACTCAGCTGTCGAGTGGCCCGAACACGGTGCGGCGTACCTCGGGGCGCCGGAGATCCTGGCGTCGGGTGACGACGCCGTCGCCGCAGCAGTGGAGGCACAGGCCCAACTCGGACGCCGGGTGGTGCTCTTCTCGTCGGCATCGTCGCTCCTGCTCGACGGTGACGGTGCTCCCATCGGCCTACCCGAGGATCTGCGACCACGAGCACTGCTGCTGCTCGAGGACAGCATCCGGGTCGACGCTCCGGAGACACTTGCGTACTTCGCCGAGCAGGGCGTCGACCTCAAGGTGATCTCCGGGGACCACCCCGAGACGGTGGCTGCGGTGGCGGGCCGGGCCGGGGTCCCGCACGCAACATCCTGCACGAGCGCACGAGAACTCCCCGAGGATCCGGAGCTTCTCGCTGACGCTGTCGAGGCGGACGCAGTGTTCGGTCGGGTGACGCCGCCGCAGAAGCGGGCCATGGTCCAGGCACTCCAGTCGCGTGGTTGCACGGTCGCCATGACCGGCGACGGAGTCAACGATGTGCTGGCGTTGAAGGACGCCGACATGGGAATCGCCATGGGGGCTGGGTCGGCAGCGACGCGAGCGGTGGCGCAGCTCGTGCTCCTCGACGACCGGTTCTCCACGCTGCCGGGTGTGCTCGCTGAGGGTCGTCGTGTGATCAACAGCGTCGAGCGTGCGGCCAACCTGTTCATCTACGGCACCGTCTATTCCGCCACGATTGCCCTCGTGATCGCAGCGGTCGGAGCTGAGTACCCATTCCTGCCCCGTCACCTCACGGTGGTCCGGACCCTGTCGGTCGGCCTGCCGGGTCTCGTCCTGGCCCTGGCTCCGGATCCGCGACGGGCCCGGAGCGGGTTCGTCGGCCGGGTGGTCCGCTTCGCCATTCCCGCCGGACTGATCGCCGCTGTGGCGTCGCTGGCCATCTACTGGTGGGCCCTGCGTGATGACCAGATCGACCTGATCGAGGCCCGGACCGCCACGACGATCACCCTGCTCGGCGTTGGTCTCGCGATCCTCCTCCGGTTGACCGGATCGCTGCCGCCGTGGCGCTGGTTCCTGGTCGGCTCGATGGCCGTCGGAATTCTGGTGGTGCTCACGGTGCCGCCGCTGTCGGCGTTCTTCGAACTCGACATGCCGAGCGGATCGACGTGGGCGGCGATCGCCGTCGTGGTGGTCTTCGCAGCGGTGGCGATCCGACTGGTTCCGGTGACGGCCGACGGCGGTGAGGTGGCGGAGCCCGTTCAGATCCGCTGACGCGGCGCTGCGGTCGAGGCGACCACCAGGAATCCAGCGGTGGCGATCGTCAGTGCGACGATCGCCATGGCAGCCACGGGTGATCGGCCCGAGAACGTCTCTGAGATCGGAACGATTCCGCTCACTGCGCCCGCTCCCGCCACCACGGCGCACACCAGGTTGACGATCGCGTGTTGCACCCGGGGGGCGGGGGAGCGGGAGCCGAAGCACCCGCAGGAGCCCAGACCGGCGCGTCGGGCCGCCAGCACGACGCCGGCGGCTGCGGCGTACGTCACCCCGACGATCGCTGCGAGGACCGGACCGGCAATGGCGAGCGTGGCGGCACCGAGGGCCACCTCGTAGATGGCGAGCGCCCTGGCACCCACCCGTGGTGCTGAGACCCCAAACGAGGTGAGTACCTCCTCGGTGCCTGCGGGTTCGACGAGCTTCGCGATCCCGGCGCCGAGCAGGACGGCGGAACACGAGGCGACGGCGATGGACAAGGCGGTGGTCCACCCGGTCATCCCCACGGCACTGATCCCCACGGCACTGATCCCCACAGCGCTGATCGTAGGGTGCGGTCGGTGGGGGTACGCTGACGGCGCTTCGGTCCGACATGGTGCCCGCCACAGGCCGAGCGCACGTTCAACAAGCCACACCTTCCATCGACTGTCACACGACACAGCGACCGACAACAAAGGATCACCATGCCGTTCGAACTCCCGCCCCTGCCGTACGCCCAAGACGCTCTCGCTCCGCACATCTCGGCTGAGACGTTGGAGTACCACTACGGCAAGCACCACCAGACCTACGTAACGAACCTCAACAAGCTCGTCGAGGGCACCGAGTTGGAGAACGCCACGCTCGAGGACGTGATCATGTCCTCCGACGGTGGCCTGTTCAACAACGCCGCCCAGGTCTGGAACCACACCTTCTACTGGAACTCGCTCAGCCCGACCGGTGGCGGTGCACCCGAGGGTGAGGTGGCCGACGCCATCGATGCCGCATTCGGTTCCTACGACGAGTTCCGGGCGAAGTTCGTCGAGGCGGCCACCACGCAGTTCGGCAGCGGTTGGGCGTGGCTGGTGGACAACGGCTCGGGCTTGGAGATCATGAAGACCAGCAACGCCGACCTGCCGCTCAAGCACGGTGCCAAGGCGCTGCTCACCATCGACGTGTGGGAGCACGCCTACTACATCGACTACCGCAATGCGCGGCCGAACTACATCAACACCTACCTCGACAGCCTCGCCAATTGGGACTTCGTGGCAGAGAACCTCGCCGCCTGAGCGCGGCCGTTCAGGTCACCATCAGCTCTCATCCCGAGTCGCCGGCGGCTCGGCGGCTGCTGCTCGTCGGGATCGTCTGTCTGGTCACGGTCGTGGCCATCGAGTCGATGGCCATCTCGACGGTCATGCCGCTCGTCGAGCGGGATCTCGGGGACCTGTGGCTCTACGGCTGGACGTTCTCGGCGTTCTTCATCGGCGACCTGCTCGGCATCGTCGTCGGCGGCCGCTCAGCCGATCGGGTCCACCCGATCGTTCCGTTGCTGATCGGCCTGGGGATCTTCACCGTCGGTCTGGTCGTCGGTGGACTGGCGCCGACCATGCCGGTGCTCATCCTCGGACGTTTCCTGCAGGGCATCGGTGCCGGCGTCGGCCCGGCGGTCGCCTACGTGTGTGTGGCTCGCGGCTTCCCGCCGGAGGATCGCCCCCGGGTCTTTGCGATCATGTCCACGGCATGGGTCGTACCGTCGCTGGTGGCGCCCTTGGTGGCGTCGGCTGTGGCAGAGACCGTTGGTTGGCGATGGGTGTTCCTGGGATTGGTCCCGGTGACGGTGCTCGCCGCCGGACTTGCGGCAGTGTCGATCCGGGGCGTCTCGGGTGATCCGGCGGAGGTTCACGAGGCGCTCCCGCTGACTCGGGTGGCCATGCTCGTGGTGGGTTGTACCGCTCTGCTCGCCGGCTTGAGTGCTGGTTCGCCGATCGCCGCAGTCGGTGGGGTGGCGTGTGGCCTGGGCCTGGGGCTGCCGGCGCTCGGTCGACTGCTGCCCGCAGGCGCAGCCCGTGCTGAACCGGGGCTGCCGGCGGCGGTGCTCATCCGTGGAGTGCTGACGTTCGCCTTCTTCTCCGCCAGCGTCTACGTCTCACTCGCCATGACCACGGTGCGGAACACCAGCACGTTCGTGGCGGGCGCAGCCCTGGCGATCGGGTCACTCACGTGGACAGTCGGCGCCTGGATCCAGGCCCGTCGGTATGCGCCGTGGGGACCTGCCCGTCTCGAACGGCTCGCCGGAGTCGTGCTGGTTGCTGGCAACCTGTTGATGCCACTGGCGCTGTTCGACGCCGTGCCGGTGGTGGTGTGGTTCGTGGCGACCGCTGTGGCCGGACTCGGGATGGGGCTGGGCTATGCGCCGCTGTCGAGTGTGGCGCTCGCCGGCGCCGAGCCCGGCCGAGAGGGGGAGGCGTCGTCGAGTCTTCAGCTCAACGACGTCCTCGGGATTGCGCTCGGAACCGGGGTGGGCGGTGCGATCGTGGGTCTCGGCGACCGTCTCGGCGCTGATCTGCTCACCCCGCTCGCCGGGCTCTTTGCGTTGAGCACCTTGGCGGCAGCTGTCGTGGCGTGCCTCGCTGGTCGACTCACCGCAGAGACGTCAGAGGGTCACTCAGGAGTCTCCGGCGCCAGGTCCGCCGCAGTGCCGAGCAACCGGTCGTAGAGCACATCGAAGATCGCCACGATCGGTCCGGCCTTGCGACCGAGATCCTGGATCGGGCACCGCCGGCCGACCGCCTCGTTGAGTGCTGCCCGCTGGGGGATGAACGGCCGCCACACCGTGCCCCGTCCCAGATGATGCTCCAACGCCACGAGCTGGCGTTCCGCCTCGGTCGACACCGATGGTGCCCGGTTGACGATCGTGCCGAACAGTCCGAGTCCCGGGTGGAGCGCATCTCCGATGCTCTCGATCGTGTCGACCACGGCATCGGCCCCACGGAGTGACAGCGCCGATAGCTCAGCGACGAGCAGCACACCGTCGGAGGCCACGAGCCCGGACTGTGTGGTCGGTCCGAGCGATGGGGCACAGTCGACGAGCACGGTTCGGTAGTCGGCGACGAGCTGGCCGAGCGCCCGTCGGAGTCGCTCGGGATCCTCGCTGGTGACGAGATCCGACTCGCGTTCGATCAGGTTCCGGCTCGCAGGCAGTACGTCCACTCCGTCGCCCCATCCCGAACGGACCGTTGCTGTCGCTGCCACTCTCGGATCGCCGGTACGGAGGACGTCGCCGATGGCGAGGTGGTCGTCGTCGGCCTCCACGCCCATGGCCCACCCGGCGCTGCCCTGCGGGTCGAGGTCGATGACGAGCGTCCGGTCGCCCCGTCGTTGCGCTGCAGCAGCGAGTCCGAGGACGACCGTCGTCTTGCCGACTCCGCCCTTCTGGTTGAGCACGGACACGGTCGTCACGGGGTGATCCTCCCACGCTGAGGTCCGCGTGACACCCTGAGGGCGTGGTTGATCGTGCCGGCAGCGCTTATCTCGTGGTCCCCGATACCGGTCCTGGACACGGCGTCCTCGTCCTGCACTCGTGGTGGGGGCTCGATGCTGCCACGAAGTCGGTGGTGGAACGCCTCGCCGACGCCGGTTACACGGCTCTGGCACCCGATCTGCTCGGCGGCGTTCGCCCGGACGACGCCGATGCGGCCCGTGACGCTCTCGCCGAGACCGACCCCAACGCCACTGCGGCGTTGGTGCTCTCGAGCGTCGTCGCCCTCCGGGCACACAGCGCCGCCCCGACAGCCCCGGTCGCAGTGGTCGGGTTCTCCATGGGAGCGTCGTGGGCATTGTGGCTGGGTACCCGCCAACCCGACTCCGTCGATGCCGTCGTGGCCTACTACGGCGCTCAGAACATCGATTTCGACGCGCTCCGCGCGCCGGTACTCGGCCACTTCGCCGAAGCCGATCCGCTGGTCACAGAGGACGAGCTCGTCGAGATGCAGGCCCACCTGATGCTGCTCGACAAGCACGTGGAGTTCCACCGCTACGAGGGCACCGGACACTGGTTCGCACAGGACACCCCCGCTGGACCGGCTGACGAGGCGGCTTCAGCGTTGGCGTGGGAGCGGACGCTGATGTTCCTCGCCGAGCACGCCCCAACTCACCAGAGCTGGTCGGTGTAGCGATCGGTCCCGGGGATCGTGGGGATGAACGGCGCCGCAAGACGGACAGTGGCGAGCCCCGACTCGTCGATCCGGTCGCCGAGATCAACGAAACGATCCCAACACGTCGATGGGTCTGTGGTGGTGAACGCCAGGATCATGCTCCGGGTTCGCGTCCCGGGACTGGTGCCGAGGTCCATGGGGGCGTTGCCAGCGTCGCCCTTGGGGATGATCGGCCGCCAGTGCAACACGAGGTCGACAGGCGAGGGCGAGCCATCGGGTGCATCGCCGAAGAGGGCCGGAGCGGTTGTCTGATCGAACCACTCCACGAGGTCGCCGTGGGAGGTGTCGCCCTCGCGATCGACGTGGAGGCTCACCAAACCCGAGTAGGGATGGTCGAGGGCGATGTGCGCTGGAACGCCGTCCGGATCACGGTGGCTCGACCCGGTGGTGAAGTAGAGCGAGGTGTGGGCGTGGTGCCGTTCAGCGAACCCGCGATCATTCTCGTAGAGCTCGAACACCTGCGGGTTGGCCCACGCCCAGTGCTCGGCCTCGTGCCCTGCATGGATGAAGTAGGTGGCGAGGTACGAGCCGGCATCCACTGGCCGGGCGACGGCTGCGTCGTCGGGTGCGTCGTTCGGGAACCGCAGGTCCTTCAGTTGCCGGGTGGCGACCCAGCGTCGACCGGCGAACAACCACGGGCCGATGAGACACCCGGCGTAGAAGTGATCCCGTTCGTACCACCGGTTGTACGCCACCTCGTGGCCGACCGAGGGATCGACGAGCGTGTAGAGCATCGATCCGACGCGCACGTCGGCGTCGTTGCCACAGGGATCCATCTCAGTCGAACCTCATCTCGTCGAGTGACCAGTAGGCGCGGAGCGCCACAACGCGACCGTCGTCGCCGATCCGGTAGGTGGCCACCAGGTCTGTGTGGACCGTTCCGCCTCCATCCGGGAGCGTGGTGCTGATCGTCCCGACGTTGGCGACCTCGGACCCGGCGGCGTGTGAACGCTCGATGGTGAACCTCACCGACTCGTTCGGAGCGATCACGTTGTCGTAGAACGCGGCGATCGCCTCTCGACCGTGGTGACCCGTTCCGTTGGTGTCGAACGGCGACGGGCCGATCGGGTCCTCAACCACGGCGTCATCGGCGAACAGGGCGAGCCAGCCACTGCGATCACCAGTTTCGACCGCCTCCATGGAGCGCAGCGATGCGTCACGAGCCGGATGGGAGGGGAAATGTTCGGGGAGTTGGGGCACGGTTCAGTCTCGCAGGTTGCAGGTTGCTGGTCTCAGGACTCGGCGAGCGCCGAGTCCGGAACCTCGGCCGGGGTGAACTCCGCCGGCAGTGCGGTGATTCCGTGGATGAACGGTGAGCGGAGCCATGTGGGTTCGCCGGTCACGGCGATGTCGGGGATCCAGCGGAACAGTTCCTCGAACATCACCCGGATCTCGCGTCGGGCGAGGTTGGCACCCAGGCAGAAGTGGGGACCGCCCGCCCCGAAGCCGACGTGTTCGTTCGGTGCTCGGGTGACGTCGAACGCATCGGGTTCGCTGAAGGTCCGCTCGTCACGATTGGCTGACTCGTACCACATGACGACCTTGTCGCCCTCGGCGATCTCGACGTCGCCGATGCTGGTGTCGGCGGTGGCAGTACGCCGGAAGTGGATCACCGGGGTGGCGTACCGGACGATCTCCTCGACGGCAGTGGGTGAGATCGCCTCGGTGTCGGCGATCCAGATGGCTCGCTGCTCGGGATGCTGCGTGAGGAGCCGAAGTCCATGGGTGATGGCGTTGCGGGTGGTCTCGTTGCCGGCGGCGGCCAGCAGGATGAAGAAGCTCGCCATCTCCATGGGTTGGAGCGCTTCGCCGTCGACCTCGGCGTGCATCATCGCCGAGACCAGGTCGTCCTGCGGTGCGGCGAGTCGGTCTTCGCCGACGGCGCGGGCGAGTTCGGCCATCTCCACAGCAGCGGCCATGAGAACCCCGATGTCGGGAGTGGAGTTGATGTCGCCGAGGATCACGTTGGTGAGTTCGAACACGCGTTGCCACTGTTCGTGGGGGATGCCCATCATCTCGCAGATGATCTCGAGCGGCAGCGGTGCGGCGATCTCGGTGACCACATCACACGAGCCCTTCGGCGCCACCCGGGCGACGATCGATCGCGCCTTGCGCCTGACGTCCTCGTCGATCCGGCTCACCATGCGCGGAGTGAACGAACGGTTGACGATGCGACGGAGCCGAGTGTGCTTGGGGTCGTCCATGTTGATCATCGAGCCGAAGAACTCGGCGATCTCGATGGGCAGGTCGGGGATGTTGGTTCCCAGGCCCGAGCAGAAGAGATCTGGTTGACGCGAGACCGCCATCACGTCGGCCATGCGGGTGATCGACCAGAAACCGGGACCTGCGGGAAACCCGGGGATCTCGGCCTCGGGACTGAACGTCACCGGGGCGTCGTCCCGGAGTGATCGCCAGGCTCCGGCCCTGGCGTCGGAGCCGTGGCCCCACCACTCGATGTCGATCATCTGCTCGATGGCTTCGTTGGGTGCGGACACGCTCCTAAGGTACCGGCCGCCATGCCCCCCGTTCCCGGATCGCGCTGATGGATCGGCGCCGGGGTGGGGCGGTCGTCCCCCGACCGACCCGGATTCGCTTGCGGCCCTGGCAGTCCGAGGCGCTGGACGCGCTTGGGAACTGCGCTCGGCCGGACTTCCTCGCCGTCGCGACACCCGGGGCCGGCAAGACCACGTTCGCCCTCGCTGCTGCGGTCCAGGACCTCGCCGAGCACCCCGGCCGACGCCTCGTGGTGGTGGCCCCGACCCAGCACCTGAAGCACCAGTGGGCGGCGGCTGCGCTGCGGTTCGGGCTGCACCTCGAGCCGGAGTGGTCGGCGCGCGACGGAGTCCTCCCGGCGGACATGCACGGCATCGTCACCACGTACCAGCAGGTCGCCACGTCCTCCGCCGCGCTCGCCCGGCTGGCCCGCGGTGCCTTCGTGGTGCTCGACGAGATCCACCACTCCGGCGACGACCGAGCGTGGGGGAGCGCCGTGCTCGAGGCGTTCGAGGGCGCCGCCCGGCGGCTGTCGCTGTCGGGCACGCCGTTCCGCTCGGACACGTCCGCCATCCCCTTCGTCGACTACCACCTCGACGAGGCACGCGCCGACTACGAGTACGGCTACGGCGAGGCGCTCGCCGACCGGGGCGTGGTGCGCCCCGTGTACTTCCCCCGCATCAACGGGTTCATGGAGTGGGTGGCGCCCGACGGGGAGGTGGTGGCCGCCACCTTCGACGACGAGCTCTCCCGGGAGCGGGCCAACCAGCGGCTGCGCACCGCATTGAGTCTGGAGGGGGACTGGCTGCCGATCGTGCTCGAGCAGGCGCACGAGCGGCTCGTCACGCTGCGGCGCACCGACCCGACGGCCGGCGGGCTCGTCATCGCCATGGACCAGGCCCACGCCGTCGGCATCGCCGAGCTGCTCCGGAGCCGACGGGTGCCCGCTGTGGTGGCCACCTCCGACGACCCCGATGCCTCGGCCCGCATCGCCGAGTTCACCAACGGCACGGAGCCGTGGATCGTGGCGGTGCGCATGGTCAGCGAGGGGGTGGACCTGCCCCGGCTGCGGATCGCCGTGTTCGCCACGACGACCACCACCGAGCTGTTCTTCCGCCAGGCCGTCGGACGTGTCGTGCGCCACGTGAGAGGTGTTCGGGACCAGCGGGCCTTCGTGTTCCTGCCCGACGACCCGCGGCTGCGCCGGTACTCCGCCGAGCTGGTCGAGTTGCGGCGGCACAGCCTGCACCGGCGGGCCGAGCGCGCTGAGGGCCCCTCGGCCGGCCTCGATGACGCGTCGCTCGGTGAGGGCGAGCAGATGAGCCTGTTCTCGGTGATCGGCTCGGTGGCGCTGGCTGCCGATGAGGCGACGGCCCGGAGCGGGGCCGACGCCGTGGCCCCGGGCGTGTTCGGCGATGCGGAGGACGGGGCAGTGGATGGCGTCGAACCCGAGGGCGTGGAGTTGGTGTTGCTCCCCCCGCCGTTGCCGAATGGTGGGACTGCGGCCGTTGCGGCGGGTGGTGATGAGGGCGGTGACGGTGCGCCCGAGCCCAGCGTGCGCGAGCAGCGCATCCGTCTGCGCGATCTGAATGCGGACGTCGCCAAGGAGTTGGTGCGCTCCACTGGGTGGAGCCATCCGAGCGTCAACGCCGAGCTGAACCGTCTGGCGGGGGTCCGCAGAATCTCCGAGGCGACCGTCGAGCAGCTGCAACGGCGGCTCGACCACGGCCGCAAGTGGCTGCGACGCGCCGGCTGAGCCCGTCGGGCGACGTCGGACCGCTGGGTGTCACCGATGAGTACACCGACTCGGCGACCGGGTTCGTCTACCTGTGGGCCCGCTGGTACTGGTTCGGGGCTCCAGTTGGCAGGCGAGTCGGCAGATGAGCACACGGCACCTTGGTTGCCGTCGCCGCAATCGGCCTGTGTGTGGGCCTCACTGGTGGAGTTTGGACGGCAGGGTGAAGGAGGGCTCGCCAGCGGGTGGCGGTCTGGGCCACGATGGTTCGAACCGAGGAGGCCGCCCCATGACCGCGAAGCCCGACGCCGCAATCGACGAGGTAGGAGTCGCTTGTGAGGACGACGCGTTCCTGCAGGCGCAACTCGAGGTGGTGCCCCGAGTGTTCCCGCTGGAGCTTCCCGCCACGCCACGCGCGGAAGTGGCGCGCCGGGCTCGGCAGATCGGCACCGTCGCCGGGCGGCACTTCGCTCCGATCGCTCTGAAGGGTGCATTCACCCGTCGGATCGCTCCGGATGCGTGGGCCCGGCCGCTGCGGCGCACCTTCGAGGACCTCGGTGCCACGTTCATGAAGTTCGGCCAACTGATCGGCTCGGCGCCAGGGATCTTCGGCGACGGCGTGGCCGATGAGTTCCGGTCGTGTCTCGACACCGGCGCACCGGTTCCGTTCGACGAGGTTCGCCGGGCGGTCGAGCACGACCTCGGCATGCCGCTCGACGAGGCGTTTTGGAGCTTCTCGGAGTCACCGATCGGGCGGGCCAGCATCTCGGTGGTGCACAAGGCGACCACTCGGGACGGTCGGCGCGTCGCAGTCAAGGTGCTTCGCCCGGGGATCGAGCGGCGGGTGGCGACCGACCTCGACCTCTTCCAGCCGCTGCTCGAGATCGTCGCCAAGCAGACTGGCGAGTACGCCGCCGGCCAGTTGCTCGCCATGTTCCAGGGCTTCCGGGAGCAGATCGGCGAGGAGCTCGACCTGCGTAACGAGGCCAGGGCCATGGCCCACTACCGGTGGCTGCTCGAACAGGTGAACCTGACCCGGGTCATGGTGCCCGAGGTGTTCGAAGACCTCTCCGGGCCGCGGGTGTTGACCATGGAGTTCCTCGACGGCGTACCCGTCGACGACCTCACCACCGTGGCCCACTACGGGTACGACCCGGCGCCGGTCGTCCAGGAGGTGATCAAGGGGTTCCTGCTCACCGCCATCCGATGGGGCACCTTCCACGGGGACGTCCACGCCGGGAACCTGCTCCTGTTGCCCGACGGACGGGTCGGGGTCATCGACTGGGGGATCGTCGGTCGGCTCGATCCGGAGACGCATCAGTTCTTCCGTCTGCTGATCGAAGCCGCACTCGGCGATGAAGCGGCATGGCCCGACATCGCCCGCCACGCCCAGCGGATGTACGGGCCGGTGCTCGAACAGGACCTCGGGATGGACCACGCCCAGGTCGAGGCGTTCATGCGGATGGCGATCGAACCTGTGCTCACCCGGCCCTTCGGCGAGGTGAGCCTGGCGGACCTGCTGACGGCGCCGCAGACGAAGCTGGCCGAGATCCGTGGAGCAGAGGCCGAGCAGTTGACGATGCGGGCTGTGTACCGGCGCTTCCGGGACCAGCGCCGAATCCGAGCCGCCGCCGATGCACACGGGGTGTACGACTCGGATCTCGAACGCAGCATCTTCCTGCTGTCGAAACAACTCGTGTACTTCGAGCGCTACGGCCGCATCTTCCTGCGCGACGTCGGATTGTTCGAGGACGAGGAGTTCTTCCGGGCCGCCCTCGACGCCCCGACCACCGCCAGCCGCATCTCCTGAGCGTTCTGTGGGCTGTCCCGCACCCAGGACCACCCCGAACTTGTGAGGATCCACCCCGAACTTGTACGGATCCACCCCGAACTTGTACGGCTGGTTCGTCTGAAACGAACCAGCCGTACAAGTTCGCAGAGTTTGCGGGCTACGGGACGATGCGGCCGTGGAGGGCCTGAACGGTCGTGACGACCAGGCCGACCGAGCCCACTGCTCCGACGAGCGCAGTGCGCCAGTTCCGGTCCGCCCACTGGGCCAGCGCAATGACGAGCGGGACGGCGAGCAGTCCGTAGCGGCCGATCGAATCGATCGTCTGTGACGAGCAGGCCACGAGCAGCGTGGCGGCACTGAAGAGGATCCAGCTGAGCGGCTGGCGTCTCCAGATGGCCACACCGAGCAGCACGAACCACAACACGACGTAGGGGGCCAATTCGGTATCGGTGTTGAACCGGAGTCCCCAGATCGCTTCGGCAGCCCGGACGAGCGGGAACCGGAACTCGCCTCGGATCGGTTGTTGTTGATCGAACGCAGACATCCACTCGCCGGTCGTGGCGCGGATCACGCCGAGCGCTGCGATCAGCCCGGCGACGGGACTTATGACAGCCGCCAACGCCGGGAGCGGTCGAGGTCGTTGGCGGATCACCTCGACGATGATCGGGATCAGCAACAGCAGACCAGTGGGCCGGACGAGGCACGCAGCCGTAGCGAATGTCCCGGCCCAGACGAACGCCCGGCGGTGGAGCGCCAGCAGCGTCCCGGCGGTGGCGATGAGAGCCAGACCTTCGGAGTAGGCCCACACGAAGACGATCGCTGCGGGGATCACCGCCACGATCCAGCCCGTCCGGGCCGCCAGTGCTGCCGGAGTGTCGGCGCTGGCGTCGACCGTCTCACCGCTGCGGTGTTCGAGGGCCAGTCGGGCGAGCACGATCGCCCCGATGAGGGCGGCGACGTTGGCGATGATGATCAGCGCCAGGTCGGCCTGACCGCCGACGATCGGCGAGACCGCTCGGGCGAGGAACGGGTACCCGGGGAAGAACCGCACTCCGTCCGCCGGAGTGCCGCCGTAGCCGACGGTGGCGATCCGCTCGTAGAAGGACGCATCCCAACTGAGCAGGCCCCTCGGCAGTGGGAAGTCCTCACGGGCCTCGAGGATCGGATCAGGCGTGAGTCGGTGGGCGATCACGAACCCCAGTCCCACGCACACTCGGGCCCAGACCCAACCGACCAGGGCGGGCACCACGATGCGTCGGCTCGTCCAGCCGAGTGGATCCGCCGTCGACGGCGCGTTCAGCACGGTCCCGTCACGGCCCGGCGCGGCCCGTGTGTCACGAGCGCACCGACGGCCCGTCCGACCTGAGCGTCTCTCACCGACCACACGCGAGCGGGCCGGTCGTCGACGTCGACTGGTCCCTCGTTCCAGCACGAGGTCTGACGGGACCAGGCGCCGATGGCGTGGAACGACACCGACCAGAGGGCCAACACCACGACGAGCACGAGGGCGATCCGTGATCGCATCCACGCCGGTGCGAGCGCCGTTGTTGCCTGATCGCTCCGAGGCTCGCTGGCATCGCTGCGACGCAGCGCACACGCATCGACTGCCGGAATGGCGAGCAGGAACAGCGCCGGCAGGGTCTCGGTGGTGAACCGGGCGGCGAACGTGTGGCCCGCCCACCACTGGGTGAATGCCGAGACGGCGACCACGACGCCGATCGTCCACGCCCCGAGCGCCACGACCAGCGGTCGATCCGCCGGCCGGCGCCACCACAGCCAGGCTCCGGGTAACGCCAGAAGTACCACTGGCGTGCTGATCAGGAGCCCGCGTGACGGAGAGACCAGGTTCGCAGCAAACGCCACGAGGCTGTCGACGCTCACGGTGATTCGGGAAGCGGCGTAGTAGGGGGGCGGCACACCAAGGCCGAGCACGCCCACGACGAGTGCGCCCAGTGCAGCGACGGCGACTCCGCCGAGCACGGTTGGGCCGAGGCGTTCCCGTCGGCACCATGCGACCCATCCGAGGATCGCCGCAGCGCACACGGCGTTCGTCGGCCGGGTGATGACGGCCGCTGCGAGGATGGCTCCGAGTGCGGGTGCGATCCATGGGGGTGCCGTGCCGCTGCGTTCCGGCGAGAGGACCTCGTCGCGGAGTCGCAGCACCAACCACAAGGCAGCGAACAGCGCCAGCAACGACGGTCCGTGCTGCCAGAGCGCCCGACTCGCCACTGACCATGCCGTCGTGCCGAACGCCATCACGAGGGCAGCGGTCGTCGCAATCCAACGCCGACGTGATTCGGTCCCACTGCTGAGCCGATAGGCGATCGCCCGGGCGATGAGAACGGAGAGCGCCACCACCATTGACGCCGTCATGGTGTGGAGTGGTCCGAAGCGATCCTCGAGCAGCAACTGTTCGGCGTCGCCCTGTCCGAGCGTGGGGCCGACGACGTCTGCGGTGACCACCGCCGGGACTGCGAGGAGCGCCGGAACGATCGGGAAGTAGTCGCGCACGGTGACGTTCGGCCCCCCGGCGTCGATCGCTGCGTTCAACTCCTCCGGGGTGGCGAACGTCGCCCCGGGGCGTTGGCGGGGAATCACCACCGGTCGTTCGAGGAGGATCTCGGGAGGCAGGTCGGCCAGATCCGTGTCGCCGTCGCGAACCACGCTGAGGGCAGTGAACGGCGCCAGCGACGGATCGTTGTCGGTCGAGTCGACGACGACTACCAGATAGATCCCGACGACCATCAGGAACAGGACCAGCGGGGAGGTGGCCCACCGACCGGCGGAGGTCACTGCGGGTCGAACCGAAGGAGTTCGATGGCCGGCTCGTCCTCGTTGCGCTCGTTGGGAGGAACCAGCACCGCCGGCGCACCGCGGACGGTGGCCAGCGCCTGGAGCGTGGCCTCGCACTGGCCCTCGAGCGTCCGGTAGTTGCCGGTGTACGCGTAGAGCACGGTTCGTCCAGCTGCCTGTTTGAGGGCCCGCGCCGCAATCGAGGCGGGCTCGGCGGCGGCGTTGCGGGCGGCGTAGTCGACCCAGTCCACGAAGCGTGGATCACCGAGTGCCGGATAGGTGACGATCGCGACGGTCCCGGTGGCACCCCGCGACCGGAGAGCCCTTTCGATCGACGGGCCGTTCTGATCGGGACAGATCACGAGGAACGGGGGTTCGGACGACTCGGCGGCCGCTGCGACGACTGCGTCGGCGATGTCGCCGGCCTGAGTCCGTTCCCGGGCGATCTCAGCGACGATCCCGACGGAGAACCCGGCGAGCAGGACCACGGCCACGACTCGTCGCCACCGGTCGTTGCGGATTGCCGACAGTCCGAGCGCAGCGATGAGCACCACGATCGGCACCAGGACGGCGAGGTACCGGGCGGCGAACGCTGAACGGGAGGCGAACGCAGCGGCCCAGGCGATCGCCATCGTGACCACCACGAGCACCGCCTCGGGCTTGGCGTTGGGCGTCACGCGCAGACCGAGTTCGATCCGGCCTCGGTTGTTGGTCGTCCCGAGCAGGCCGAGGACCAACAGGCCGGCGAACAGGTAGGCGACGAGTTGTGGCTCGGCGACGGCTCCCCCTGCGAGGTAGATCATCCCCAGGACGGCGAGCGTGGCCGGCCGGACGGTGTCACCCCACGGGGTGCCGGTGTTGGCGCCCTGGTACAACAGCGTGGGAAGCCACGGGAGGAACGACAACCCGGCAATGACGAGTGCTCCGGCCACGCCGAGCGCTGCGGTCCGTTGGTGGAGGTTGCCGGAGCGGTGTGCCCGCCAGGCGAGTACGAGTGCACCGGCGCCCAGGGCCCCGAGCAGCCAGATCGCCCAGTAGTGACTCCACAGGAGTGCCGATGCCGTGACCGCCAGCGCCGCCACGGTCCACCAGCGTGGCGTCCGGAGTTGAGCGTCGAGGAGCAGGTACCCGATCACTACGAGCAACATCACCAGCGCGTACATGCGGGTCTCGCTCGAGTAGCGCACCGTGAACGGGAGGAGCGCTGTGATGACGACCGCAGCGGTGGCAGTCTGCCGGGTCCGGTCCACTGAATCGGCGGACTGCGGATCGACGAGTTGACGCTCCACGAGACGGCGGCCGGCGAGCCACATCAACGGGAGCGTCGCCACGCCGATGAGGCCCGAGAGCGACCGGAGCGCCCAGGGCGAGTCGCCGACGAGCGAACTCCACGCGTCGAGCAGCCAGTAGAAGAGGGGCGGGTGACCGTCGCGCCGGAGCGCATCGACGGCGCCGGCCGGTCCGAGTTCGGCGATGTTGGCGCTGAGCGCCTCGTCCAGCCACAGTTCACCCCTCGGGACGAATCGGGCGATCACGCCGGCGATGACCGCAGCGACCACGCCGGCGCTCACCCACCACGGCGTGTTGCGGTTCTGCGCTGCGGCCTCGATGTCGCCTCGGGGGCTCACCGGCCGAACACCTCTGCGATGGCGGTTCGGACTGCGGCGGCGGCGTCGTCCCACGATGGCGCCTGCCACGCCACCGCTCGGCGTCGGGCCTGTTCGAGTTGGACCGGGTCATCCAGCCACGAGCGCACGAGGTGCACCCAGGCGTCGGTGTCGTGCGGATCGATGTACTCAGCAGCAGCACCGCCGGCCTCGGGGAGGGCGCCGCCGGTGGAACACACGACAGGGGTCCCGGCGTGAAGCGCCTCCATCACGCAGACACCGAGGCCTTCGTAGATCGCTGGTGTCAGGCAGATGGTCGCCTGGCGGTAGAGCCACCACAGCGCTGCGTCATCGACCTCTTCGAACCAGAACAGGCGACGACCGAGCGCCGGATGGCGCTCGATGCGCCGGATGAGGTCCTCGACGTGCCATCCGCGCTTGCCGACGAGCACGAGCGCCACATCCGGGTGCGAGGCGGCTGTGGCGTCGAGCAGGTCGAGCGCCAGTGTCTGGTTCTTGCGCGGTTCCAAGGTGCCGACGAGCAGGAGGAATCGTTCCGGCAACGGATCGAACCGCTCTGGCCGGGCGTCGGTGCGGACCCCGTTGCGGTCGTCCGTGGCGAACTGCCCCGGTGCGAGGTCGGCTCCGAGCGGGATGACGCAGGTGTGCAGGTTGTTCACTCCTCGGGCGGCGGCGACGGCGATCAGGTCCGACTCCGTCCGTTCGGAGATGCACAAGAAGAGCTCGGAGTACCGCAGGTGGCCGTCGAGGAACGCGTTGAAGTCGGTGATCAACTGCGGATCGAACCACTCCGGGTGAAGCACGGGGAGGACGTCGGCGATCAGCGCAGCGCTGCGGACGCCTCGAGCGTGCTCGCGGGGGAGGAGTTCGGTCCGTGGGACCGGGTCGTTCCACGCCGCTTCGAGATCGAGCAGGACCGTCGAGCGTTCGGGCCTGCTGGAGGCGAGGCAGAGGTGTCGGCGGTCCCGTTCGATCCGCTGGTCCCGAGCGTTGCGGATCGCATTCCGGGCGCGGCGTGCGATGGTCGAAGCGAGCGCCCGCCGGGCGAACACGGCGACGGGGTCGGGGAGGCGAGCGGCGAGCCGGGTGGTTCTCGGTAGGCGCTCGGGTGGATCCGCGAGCACGCGGGCCTCCTCACCGGTCAGGTCCCGGTAGCCGTCGCAGGCCGAGGTCCACCGCACCGGTCGGAACGCCGGTGAACCCTTCCGGGGCAGGCGGGCGAGGAGTTCCCGTGTCACCCGTTGGATGCCGGTGGTGTAGGGCAACGACACGGTGTCGGTGACCTCGACGAGCACCTCGACAGGTTCACTGACCTCAGCGGGGCCGACGCGATCGCCGGTCTGAGGGGACGGAGGCGAGCCGGCCTGAGGAGACGGAGGCGAGCCGGTTAGGGGGGACGGAGGCGAGCCGGCCTGAGGGGACGGAGGCGAGCCGACCAGAGGGGACGGAGGCGAGCCGACCAGAGGGGACGGAGGCGAGCCGACCAGAGGGGACGGCGGGGGCGGGTCCCGGGGGGACGAGAACGGAGGCGGCGGCACCGTCGCGAGACACTATCGACCGGCGCCCTGTGACCGGTGGCGCACCAGTTGGTTCCGGAACTGGGTGGTGTGTGGCAGCGATGTGTTGCAGAGTGGGGCGTGCACGATCAGACCACCACATCGGCGATCCCGACCGAGGTCCGGCGCCCAGTGTTGGGACCGGTGGTCGGAGCGTTCGTGCTGATTGGCCTCTTCGTGGGGGCGTGGGCGGTCAGCATCCCTGAGGTCGAACGTGCGCTCGGCGGTGGACCGGGCCTGCTCGGGATTGCGCTCACGGTGTCGCTCGGACTGGCAGCGGTGATCAACGCTGGCGGTGGGATCATGGCAGAGCGCCTCGGCACCTCGCGGGCCCTGACGCTGGCGTTGCTCGTCTTCGCCACCGTGGCGCTCGCCGGGTCGGTGGCGCCCGCCCCGGTCGGGCTGTTCGTGGCGGTCGTGCTCGCGTTCGCTGCACTCGGTCCGGTCGACGTGGTCGCCAACGTCGCTGCCACCGCAGCGCTCGCCGATCAGCCGGGTCGACTCGCCCGTATCCACGCCACGTTCAACGCTGGCGCCGCCGTCGGAGCTGCGTTCGGCGGGTTACTCCTGTTTGCGCTCGGGGCTTGGTCGTGGCGACTGGCTTGGGGGGTGACGGCGGTCCTGGCTGTGGCGCTCGCCG
>VGBZ01000015.1 GCA_016870275.1 Actinomycetota bacterium | reverse complement strand
TCCCTCGCTCTGGGTGGATGGCTTCACCAACGGAGATCCTTGGCGGTCGATTCTCGAGACGAACTCCCCGGGCGCGGAACCCATCCCGGTGCCGACGCTCGTCACCCAGGGTACGAGCGACAAGGTGATTCCTGCTTCGACGACCGCTCAACTCGCAACCCGGTTGCGTTCGTCGGGGTCGACGGTCACCGAGCAGGTCCTCCCGGGTGTGCCACACACGCTCGCTGGGGAGAAGTCGGTGCCGTTCGCAGTGGAGTTCTTCACCGACCGCTTCAACTGACTTGCGCCGAGAGCCCCACCAACGCATCGACTCGCGAGCGTGTAGCAAGCCAGACAGGTCAGCACTGCTCAAACGCCGCTCAGGCCGGTTTCGCTCACGGGCCGGTGTGAACTGAGAAGTGTCAGATATCCGCCGGACCGACTCCTGCAGGACGGATCAGGAACCACTGGTCCCGCACGACCAACACCCAGCCACGACAGGAGGCCAACACCATGAACCGCACCCGCAGAATCCTCGGAGCCGCCGCCTCCATGGCCGTCCTGGCCACTCTCGGCGCCTGCGGCGACGACTCCAGTGCGCCCGTCAGCGCACCGTCCAGCGCACCGTCCAGCGCACCCGCCAGTGGGCCCAGCACGTCCACGTCTGCCGCCGGGACGTCCGACCCGAGCACGTCCACGCCGGGCGGACCGTCCATCAAGGAGGCCGTGGACATCGGATTCGCCAGCTGCTCAACCCTCAGCACCGAGGGGACCCTCGTGCAGGACCTCCTGGGCGCCCCGGCGACGTTCGAAACTGACCCCTTTGGCGGCTGCTTGTGGGAGGTCACCGACGCAGGCGACGGACCCGAGGCGTTCGCCGTGACCGTGTCGACGACCGAGATCGCGGGTTTCGTCATCGACAGCATGCGGGGCGAGGATGCCAGCCTCGTCAAGTTCACACCGGTCGAAGGACTCGGCGACGAGGCATTCACCGTCTCCGGGTGGAGTTCGCAAGGGGAGGGCGGGACCGAGGGATCCACGCTGTACGTCCTCAAGGACGGCATCGTGACGACCTTCTCGGTGAAGGGCGTCCGAGACGGCGTCACCGACCAGCTCCGGGCCATCGCCACCCAGGCCCTCGGCTGATCACACCGACCACCGATCCGCAACGACGAGCAGGGAGGTCCGTGATGAGATTCACACGACACCGCGTCGACCGAGCCGGCCAATCCGAGCGACCGGCCACGACCCGGTCCACGCGCCTCCGAGCGCTCCACCCCGTGGTTGCGCTCGCGGTCGCCATCGTGGGCGTCTCTTCCTGCGGATCTGATCCAGGGACCGACTCGGGCGCGCCGTCCTCCCGTGACACCGGGGCGAGTACGACGACAGCAGGGAAGACCCCCGCCGCCAGCGACGTCGATCCGTGCGGGCTGATCACCGTCGAGCAGGCGGCCGCCGCGCTCGACGAGGAGGTGCTGCCCGGCGAGGCCAGTTCCGCTGGAGTCGCCACCAGTTGCCTGTGGTCATCCGCGAGTGGACCGGCAGGCACCGGGGTCACGCTGACGGTGTCTCCCCCCATGATCATCACCACGACGCTCGAGGTGGGAAACGCCAACGGTTACCTGATCGAACCCGTCGACGGACTTGCGGAGGCGGCGTTCTACCAGGTTCCTGAGACCAGCCCGGCGGACGCCACCCTCTCGTTCGTCGCCGGAGACACCGGATACCAGGTGTATGTCAACGACAACTCGAAGTCGGCCGACCAGATCCGGGCCGCCGAACTTCAACTCGCCCAGCAGCTGGCCACCACCCGATGAGCAGCGTGATCCGGTCGGAGCAATCACGAGGAATCGTGCAACGACAAACGTTCAGGAATCCGACCCCCGCGCTCTCGACAGCTGAGTCGAGATGGACATGATCTCATTCCCTGAGAGGAACAACACCATGCGCACCACACACCGGATCATCGGATCACGCAGCGCGCCGAACCTGCCCTGATCGTCCGCCGCCGCCGATCGCGAACACGCCGTCACGCCCGGCCGGAAAGTGTCAGGATCGAGACGCTCCGACTCCTGTCGGATGGGTCGGGAACCACCGGCCCGGTCCGGCGACCGGACCCAATCCCGAAGGAGAACCCACCATGCGACCCATACTCCGCATCATCGGAGCCACCGCCTCCATGGCCGTCCTGGCCACACTCGGCGCCTGCGGCGACGAGACCAGCGCACCGACCACGACCGCCGGCGACACCGGCTCGGCATCCGGAACCGTCGAGGTCCAACTGAGTGAGGAGTTCTGCGCCGGGCTGGCCCAGGAGAACCCTCCGAGCGACTGGGCGGATACTGCGCCCGCCGAACTGCGCCAGGGCGCCGCTGCCATCGTCACGTTCGGCGAGGCGATGTCGCCCCGCTCGCCGTTCCCGGACTACGCAACCGGGATCGCCGACACCCTGGGTGCCGACGGAGTGGCCGAGCAGATCGACCAGCTCGCCACTGCGGCGGTCGAGCAGTGCGAGGCGACCGAGGGGGTCGAGGTCCTGCAGTGGATCGCAACCGCCGCCGTGTTCGCCGGCGGCACGGCCGACCAGGCCTACTGCGACGCACTGCGCACCGAGTTCGCCGATCCGTCCGAGGAGCCGGCAGTCGAATCGAGCGTCGACCTGGCACCCGCCGAGCAGCGTGAGGCGCTCGAACAGCTCGCATCGTCGACCGGCACCGGTGGCGTCGGCGCGAACCGGGGTGCCCTGCTGGGCCTGGGCGTGTACGCCGAGGCCCGCTGCGACATCGACGGGGCGTTCGGCATGATGTTCCTGGCGAGCGCGTTCGCTGGCGAGGCCACGGGCAGCAGCTCCGGAAGCGGCGGCGAGGCGACGGCCGGCAACCGACCCGACCCCGCAGATGCCACACCGGCGAACGCAGCCGTGGCCGGAGGTACGAACCTGACGTTCGCGGTCCAGGAGGTGGCCCTGACCGACGAACCCGACACCTACCTGGCCTCGATCGTTGCGCCGGAGGGCTGGAAGGACGACCGGGAGCTCAGCGGCGGGTTCACCACGAGCGGTTTTGACGCCTCCCTGAAGCCGTTCGGCCTGTTCGACGAGATGGCATTCCGCGCCGGGTGCGGCCCTTACGGCAGGTGTGAGCCCAAGGACTGGGCGGCCGAACTCGGTCTCATCACCGAGCGGTTCCAGGGCCGCACCGTCACGGAGGAGCGCTCCGTCGAGGGTTCCGACGGCAGGGTCCTCACCCTTCAGGACTCGAGCGGTGGTGTCACGGGGCTCGTGCAGCGCTGGGACGACACCGCAGCCCGCATCTTCGAGTGCGAGGTCGATCTGGACGAGGAGAACGCCGCCGCGCTACCGGCGTTCATGGCGGCGTGCGAGGCGTCCCGGCCCGGATGGATCACGGTCGACTGAACTCGGCGACGAAGCGGCCTCGGTCGTCCTGTCGGATGGTCGAGGCCGCGACGTCGGGATCGTGGGTGAACACGACCGTGACGCCTCGGGCCGCCACGTCGGCCAGGAACCCGGCCTTCTCCTGCACCACCAGTTCGAAGAACCGGTCGTATCCCATCGTGATCGGCACGTGCACCCACGGCACGCCCGGCACCAGGTCCGAGGCGTACACGACCGGCCCGTCACCGGTGTCGAACTCCGTGAGCAGCAGGCCCGGGGTGTGCCCGTCGGAGGTGTGGAACCGGTAGCCGTCACCGAGCGTGGACGAGGTGGGACCGTCGACCAGTTCGACCCGACCGGTCGCCTCCAGCAGCCCCGGCAACTCCGCAATGAACGACGCCCGGTCCCTCGGGGTGGGAGCGGCCGCCCTGTCCCATGCGGTTCGACCAACGACGTAGTCGGCGTCGGTGAACACCAGTTCCGGAGGGTGGTCAGGCTCCCACGCCCGCAGCACCCCACCGGCATGGTCGAAGTGCAGGTGCGACAGGACCACGACGTCCACGTCGCCCGGACCGACCCCCTCGGCGGCGAGCCCGTCGAGCAGCACGTGGCGGTCCTCGCTGACCCCGAACCGCTCCCGCTGCTCCGGAGGGAAGAAGGCGCCGACCCCCGCCTCGAGGAGCACGATGCGGCCCGAGTCCTAGCGGATCAGCACCGAGCGGGTGGTGAGCGGGATCCGGTTCACCTCGTCGACGTCCACCCAACGCTCCCAGAGCGCCTTCGGGGCGTTGCCGAACATGGCGCCGCCGTTCAGACGCTGGGCGTTGCCGTCGACCGTGCACCAATCGACCACCGCCATGGAATCAGGCCTCCTGCCGGTTACTGCCGAGCGCCGACGCCACCATCCACACCAGACCATCGACCCACCGGGGATCTGCAGACGTCGCAGTACCAGTGGCGACAGCGAGCGATGCCAGCAGGATCAGCGACTCGATGCCAGCCACCGCACGATCCTCGTCATCGACGAGCACCAACGACCGGGTGACGTCCCGTCGCAGGTCGCTCCTCAGCTGATCGACCAGGTGTCGCACCTCTGCCGAGGCCACCAGCGCAGGCGTGGATCCAGGTCGGGGATCACGGAGCGCCCGGGCAGCGAGCGGGTGGTCGGCGAACGCCGCAGGAAGCGAGACCAGCACCGAGGTGACGACGTCGGTCACGGTCGCCGTGCGGTCGGCGCCGACGAGTGCTGCGCGGAACGCGGCTCCGAGATCGTTGGCGACCGCTGCGTCGTAGAGCTCCTCCTTGGAGCGGAAGTGGGCGAAGACTGCGGACGGCGTGACTCCGATCCGTCGAGCGACCGCAGCGACCGACGCTCCGGCGTAACCGGTCGATCCGAACAGGTCGACGGCCGCCGCCACCGTTGCCGCACGGGTCCGCTCGCCCTTGGACCGAGTGCTCACAGGGTCAGGTGAGGCCGACGCCGGAAGGGTGTTTCCCAGTTCGGTGCCCGACACGACGAGACGGTACCGCCCGGTGACCGGGTTCGCACCGTCGAACCGGTCCGTGCTGTCACAGGGACGTGCGAGGCTAGGTGGAAGGGCCCTCGGCACGAGGACCAGCAGGTCGGCACGAGGACCAGCAGATCGGCACGAGGAGCGAAGGTGAGCGACGTCAACCCAACCATCTCGGATCGGGTCGTGTCCGACCGCCACGTCGGCGCCGTCCTCGCCGCTGCTGCGGGCGATGCCCTCGGTGCCGGTTACGAATTCGGGCCACCACTACCGGCCGACGAGCCCGTGCACCCGCGTGGGGGTGGATCGTTCAACTGGGCTCCGGGCGAGTGGACCGACGACACCCAGATGGCGGCCTGCATCCTGTCGGTACTCGCCGACGGCAGCACCGACATCGACAGCATCGCTGCGAACTTCCGGACGTGGTATCAGCACGGACCGGCCGATGTCGGTATCCAGACCAGCACCGTGTTGTCGCAGGCCGGTGACCTACGGAGCATCGCCGCCGAACACGCCCGGGCGCACCCGTCCCACTCGGCGGGCAACGGCTCCCTCATGCGGACCGCTCCCGTTGCGCTCGCCGCTCCCGGTCAACCCGACGTCATCGCCCAGCTCGCCGCCGAGATCTCGGCGCTGACCCACGCCGATCTCTCGTGTCAGGACGCCTGCGTGCTCTGGAGCGTGGCCATCGACCACCAGGTGCACCACGCCCCACGCAGCGATCAGCCGTGGTCATTCGCCGACGCTGTCCGGGTCGGCCTCGAGTACCTGCCTGCGGATCGACGAGACGAGTGGGCCGTGCTGATCCACCGGGCCGATGGAGCCTCTCCTCGTGAGTTCCCCAAGAACGGCTGGGTCGTTCATGCCTTCCAAGCGGCGCTCGCCGCAGCGACCAGCACGCCGGTTCCGCCCGGGCCCGACGCAGGTCGTCACCTGCAACTGACGCTCGAGCACGCCGTTCGGGCCGGCGGCGACACCGACACCGTAGCGGCCATCACCGGGGCGCTCCTCGGTTCGCGTTGGGGCGCCACTGCTGTACCGGCGGCGTGGCAGCGGATCCTCCACGGTCACGCCGCCGACCCCACGCCGGTGCTGACCGCCATCGACCTCGACTCCCAGGCGAGGCTGGCGGCCAACGGGGGTCGACCCGATCCAAACGGCTGGCCCGGGCGGCCCTCCATGGTCGACCACTACCGCCAGTTGCCGAGACCACCACAAGGCCGGGACGCCGAGTTCCACGGCGTCCGCTTCGGTGACACAGTCACGCTCGACGCGGCCATCGCCGACGGAGCCCAGACCGTTGTCTCCTTGTGCCGCATGGGGACCGACGACGTTCCGTCACACGTCGAGCACCACGTCGTCGGCCTCCACGACACCGGCCACTCCGACAACCCCAACCTGACACTCCTGCTCGAAGATGTCGCCGACCACATCCAGGACGCCCACCTGTCAGGCCGCAGCACCTACGTGCACTGCGTGGCAGCGGAGAACCGCACCCCGAGCGTCGCTGCGGCGTGGCTTATCCGCCACCACGGATACGACGCCGACAACGCCTTGGCCGTTGCGGGCCGGGGTCTCAACCCGCCTCAGTCGTTCCTGGTCGACGGGGTCCGCTCCGTCAGACCCGCTGAGGACTGAGCGACTGCTCCCCCCGGGGCAGCACCAGAAGACGACACCACCAGGGCACCGCCGACCAAGGCTGCTGCGGCCAGACCGAATGCGCTCACGCCGAGCGGGATGTGCCACGACGCAGCGAGCGCACTGTCACGGCCCACGTAGCCGAGACCCGTCTGGAAGAACAACAACAACGCCAGCAGGGCGTTGGTCGACAGCACCCACACCGGCACTCTGGCAGCAAGCGCCACGAACGCAGCGATCACCGCAACAGCGAACGTGCCGTTCCCCACGTAACCGTGGACGCTGATCGACGACCCCTCGAAGAGTGACTGACCAGCGAGTACCGCTTGTACGAGGATCAGGACCACGACGAGGACGTCGAGGCCGAGCAGCACGCGTCGCACTGGCGAACCCCAGCGACGACGGGAAGGCAACGCAGGTTCAGGCTTCGCCGTGCAGGTGAGCCTGGATCTCCGCCTCGTCCTCGTCCGACAGGGAGGTCTTGATGACGTCCCCGCCGAACTTGGCGAGGCTGTCCAGGGCCTTGTCGGTCGTCATCTGCTGCACGATCATGAAGAGTGCCGACGTCCCCGGCTGCAGTTTGCTGCGAACCTGCTCTTGGAAGTCCTTGCCGATCGAGTCCTTGGCGAGCTTGCCACCAAGGGCGCCGAATGCCGCACCGATCGCCATTCCGAAGATCGGCAGGAAGAAGAGGATCCCGAACAACAGACCCCAGAACATGCCCCAGGTGGCACCGGCGCCCACCTCGTGCTGGTTCGTGATCGTCCGGAACTTCCCGTTCTCGTCCCGAACGATTGCGGCCACGGCATCGGGTTGGATCACGAGGTCCTGAGCGAGGCGGCCGACCTCGTCCATGGCCTCCAGCGCCGTGGTGGTGTCGTCGTATCCGATGGCAATCAGGTCTGGCATGTTGCAATTCTCCTCGTTGATGTGTCTCTGCGGCCTGCAACTCGCCCCGGTCACTCTTCCCGGAGCTAGACGGCTCCGGTAAGTTAGTGCAGTTTCGAGCCCAGCGGCGACGGCCGGTTCCCATGGTGCTCGACGCCGGGGCAGGCCTCGACCCGCACCGCCGTTTGCGCGCCGGGACCTATTCTCTCGCTGAGAGAACACGACCGAGGAGTCCAGATGGCACGAGTGGACCTGCCCGACGGGGACGATGATGAACTCCTGCGCCTCTACGGCCTCTCACCCGCCATGGGTGCCGCAGCCGGCAACTTCACTGCGGCGGTCTACGGCGACACGTCCCTACCCACCAGGGTCAGGGAGGCAGCGAGGATCCGGATCGCCGAGTTGAACGCCTGCCCCGTGTGCCTCGACACCCGATCCACCTCTGACCCCGACGGCCTCACCGAAGAGGAGTACGTGCAGATCGCCGACTGGCGAGACATCGCCACGTTCTCACCGCGGGAACGGATCGCCGTGGAGTTCGCCGAGCGCTTCACCACTGACCACCTGAACCTCGACGACGACTTCTGGCTGCGGGCCCGTGCGGAGTTCACCGACCCCGAGTTGTTCGAACTCGGGGTGTGCTGTGCGAGTTGGCTCGGCCTCGGTCGGATGACCCAGATCTTCGGCGCCGGCGTGTCCTGTCGCATCGAACTCTGAGTGAGCCTCCCCTGAGAGACCCCTCCGGCCGACGCAACCGTGGCCGGTGAACTCGCTGGTTGATCGCTACCGTGCTCCCGTGCACCGCCGACCGATGGTCTCGTCCAGGCCTCTCACATCTCCACTGTCTGCGACCGCGGTCCTCGTGGCCGCACTGCTGGCACTGAGTGGTTGCTCGGCGACGTTCGATGATCGTTCCGCAGGTCAGTCGCCGACGACCTTGAAGGACGCGTCCGAGGGTTCCCCCGCCCCGGATCAGCAGCGGGAAACGAAGATCGACTGGACCGACTGCGACGATTCGGTGAACGCCCTGTCGGGTCTGGAGTGCGGCGAGTTGGAGGTCCCGCTGGACCCGAACGAACCCGACGGTGACAGGACGAGTCTCGCGCTGGCTCGGGTCCGGTCGACGGGAACCGCCGAGGAGAGGATCGGTTCACTGATCATCAATCCGGGCGGGCCGGGTGGATCCGGCGTCGAGTTCCTCGGTTCAGCCGCTCCCGCGTTCCCGAGTGAGCTCACCGATCGCTTCGACCTGGTCTCGTTCGACCCGAGAGGCGTCGGCGCATCGGATCCGGTCCGGTGCCTCGACGACACGGAGAAGGATGAGGAACTCAGCGTCGACCTGACGCCTGACACAGCAGAGGAACAGGCCGAGGTCGACCGACTCGCTGACCGGGTCCGCATCGAGTGCGAACAGCGCAACCCCGAGTTGTCGACCCACATGAGCACCGCTGACGTCGCCGCCGACGTGGACCGAATCCGATCCGCAGTCGGCGACGAGAAGCTCTCGTATCTCGGGTTCTCCTACGGCTCGTCGATCGGAGCGGTCTACGCAACCTTGTTCCCCGAACGGGTTCGGGCGGTCGTGTTGGACGGCTCCACCGATCCGAACGCATCGGCTGAGGAACAGGCGCTGACGCAGGCCACCGGGTTCGAACGAGCACTCGACCGGTTCGTCGCTGCGTGCGACGCATCGACGAGTTGCCCGCTCGCTCCGGGCGCACGAGCGAAGATCGAGGAAGCTCGCGCCTCGCTCGACGCACAACCCGTGGAGGTCGATGCGAACGGAATCACCCGTACCCTCGGCCCCGACCTGTTCGACTTCGGCCTGGCCACTGCCCTCTACGACACCTCGCTGTGGCAGTCCACCGCTCAAGCCGTCGTCGACCTCCGCAGCGGTGGTGCCGCAAAGCTGCTCGCACTCGTCGATCGACAGGTCGGTCGCAACTCCGACGGCACCTACGACAACTCCTCGGACGCCCAGATCATGGTCAACTGCTCCGATGACGTCGATCGACTCGATGCCGAGGCAGCGGCCGCCGCTGAGGATCGGATCGTGGCGGCGGCACCCCGGTTCGGTCCGCTGCTCGGGACCGGGCTCGACGACTGCAGCGCATGGCCAGAGCCGACCAAACCGATTCCGAGTATCGCCGCCCCAGAGAGCCCGACGGTGCTCGTCGTCGGCACCGTCGGAGACCCAGCGACGCCCTACGAGTGGTCACAGCGCATGGTCGAGGCGCTCGGGTCCGCCGAACTCCTCACCTACGAGGGGGACGGTCACACGGCGTTCCTGACCGCCGGTCCGTGCATCACCGAGGCGGTCACGAAGTACCTCGTCGATCTCACGGTCCCACCGGTCGGCTCCCGTTGCCCTGCTGCGGCCGGAGCCGACCCCTTCGCCGGCCTGGGCGAGACAGTCATCGAGCAACTCGCTGCCGGCGGGATCCCGCGCACGCTCGCCGAGTGCATCGTTGGGAAGATCGTCGAGGAGGTCGGGGAGGACGAGTTCGAGCGGATCATTCTGGAAAACGACGTCGACGCTCTCACCAAGCTCGCCACCGCCCAGACCTTGGCGTGCGCCACCACCGAGCCTCGCAACTGACCGGCTCGGCCACTGACCGGTGGCGGAGCAGTCGCGCAACGCAGCGTCAGCCGGGCTGGGCTGCGCTGCCGAGGTACCCCGAGACCACTGCGTCGTGGTCGCGCCGGAACTCATCTGCGGTTCCCTCGAGGGCCACTTCACCGTGAACGAGCAACACAGCTCGATCGGCCACCGTCAGGACCAGATCTGCATGCTGTTCGACAACGAGGACCGCACAACCTTCCTCGTCGGCGAGTCGTCGGATCACCGGCGTGAGCGACGCAGCGACGATCGGAGCCAACCCCATGGTCATCTCGTCGATCAGCAGGACCGACGGATGCCGGACGAGCGCCAGCGCCAGCGCCAGCATTTGCTGCTCGCCACCTGAGAGCAGGCCACTGCGTCGGGAGCCGAGCGGGGCGAGGACAGGGAACCACCGATCGACCTCTGCGCGCTCGCTGCGACCCGCACGCACGAGATCGAGGTGCTCGGCCACCGTCAACCCGGGGAACAGGCCCCGGTCGTCAGGGACGTGGCACAGTCCGTCTCGGGCGAGTCGGTCGGGTGTCCGGCCGAGGACTGACCGACCGGAGAGTCGAACATCACCGGCGAGAGGCCGGAGGAGCCCGGAGACTGTCAACAGGGTGGTGGTCTTGCCGGACCCGTTGGGACCGAGGAGGGCGACGACCTCGCCTGCTTCGACCCTGAGTGACAACCCACGGACCACAGCGGAGTTGCCGTATCCCGCATCGAGACCGTCGAGTTCGAGGCGGGCACTCATGGCGTTCCCCCGGTGGTTGGCTCACTGTCAGCGTGTCCGGCATCGACGGCGTCCTCGGGTGCGGCGTCGGGCTGGTTGCGCACCGGTTCCGCAGCGACCCCGAGATACGCCTCTTGAACGCGGAGGTCATTGCGGATCACAGCCGGTGAACCCGCAGCGATGACCGAGCCGAAGTCGAGGACCACCACGCTGTCGCAGATCGCCATCACCAACTCCACGTCGTGGTCGACCAGAACGATCGAGAGCCCTTCGTCTACCAGTGAACGGAGCCGGTCGCCGAAGGCCCGGCTCTCCTCAGCGTCGAGACCGGCGGCCGGCTCGTCGAGCAGGAGGACCTCCGGCCGGCTCGCGAGTGCCCGAGCGACTCCGACGAGCTTCTGGGTTCCCTGCGACAGATCACCCACGATCGATCCCGCCACGTCGGACAGATCGAGCCGCTCGAGGATCTCGGCGTCTGAGTGTCCCGCTCGGTCGAACTGCACTGACGTGCGGCGCCGAGGGTTGAGAATGTCGGAGAAGACATCTCGGACGCCCGCCGAGGGTGCGGCGACAGCGAGGTGCTCCGCAACGGTGAGGTCCTCGAAGAGTTCCACCGCCTGCCAGGTCCGGACGAGCCCCGCCCCCACTCGTTCGTGAGGAGATCGGCGGCTGATGTCGACGCCGTTCACCTGAACGGTCCCACGATGAACGACGAACCCAGTGAGGGCGTCGATCGTCGTGGTCTTTCCGGCACCGTTGGGTCCGATCAGCCCGAGGATCTCCCCGGCGCACAACGTGAACGACACATCGCTAAGAGCAACGACACCCCCGTAGCTGACACCGAGGCCGTCCACCTCGAGCACGACACCATCGAGCGGAGGGGGTTGGCTACTGCCACTAGCCAGTCCAGCAGGGTCCACCACGTCCGAACACTAGCGATCGGTCCCCGGACCTCGCCGGGCTGCGCTCACCGGGCGCAGCGGGGATCGTCAGCGCAGGAGACTGGCGAGTCCCCAGACAGCAGCGAGCAACCCGAAGGCCATGAAGGCCAGCGCACGACCGACTGGGATGATGGTCCCGTCCCGGGACGACCGGATCAGCGCCAGGCCATTGCCGACGACCATGGCCGCACCGAACGCCAGAATGATCCACGGGAAGAAGTCCTCACCTAGGAGCAGCGTGCCGCCATCCTGTCCGAGGAGGTGTCCGGGAAGCGGTCCGAAGAACCCCGGGCGAACAGAATGAAGCCACGCAATGACCACGCCGTGTGAGTTCATGAACACAACCTGCCACGCGGAGTGCGAAAGTGGCCGGAGCCGAAGATTATTCTCAGGAAAACTGCGCTGGGGCTTTACTCGACCACCCGGCGTGACGATACTAACCGTGTCGGTGGATTCGCCCCCACTGACATCACAGCCGGGGCAATGGGGCGGGGGGCACACATCTCCCTCCAACGCATCGCCAACCAGCGCTTTCGGGTGCTGGCGCCAGTGGCCCTCGCTCCGCCCCGACGCTGTGGGATCTGCGACCGAGCCAGCAGGCTCGGTCGCTTCAGGTTTTGGTCCACAACGAGGCCGAACGTGACACAGACGCCGTCCACCCCCGAGAATGTGCCGGTGAGTGACGGCCCTGGAATTGAACACGACGATGTCCGTCTCGCCGCTGCCGATCGCCCGTGGATGATGCGGACCTACTCCGGCCACTCGACTGCCGCGGCCTCGAACGAGTTGTACCGGACGAATCTCTCCAAGGGACAGACCGGGCTGTCGATAGCGTTCGATCTGCCCACCCAGACCGGCTACGACCCCGACGATCCGCTCGCCCGGGGCGAGGTTGGAAAGGTCGGCGTACCGGTGGCTCATCTCGGCCACATGCGGACCCTGCTCGAAGGCATCCCTCCCGGGACCATGAACACCTCGATGACGATCAACGCCACTGCGGCGTGGCTGCTCGGCCTGTACGTCGCCAACGCCACCGAGCAGGGAGTCCCCACCGAGGACCTCCGCGGCACGACGCAGAACGACATCGTCAAGGAGTACCTGTCACGGGGGACCTACATCTTCCCGCCGGGTCCGAGTCGCCGACTGATCGTCGACATGTTCGCCTACTGCAACGCCCACATCCCCAAGTGGAACCCGATGAACGTCTGCTCCTACCACCTCCAGGAGGCGGGAGCGACCCCCGTGCAGGAGGTGGCGTACTCGCTGGCGTGTGCCATTGGAGTCCTCGACGCCGTTCGTGAGTCGAATCAGGTGGAACCCGACGCCATGTCATCGGTTGTGGCGTCGGTCAGCTTCTTCGTCAACGCCGGCATGCGGTTCGTCGAAGAGACCGCCAAGATGCGGGCATTCACCCGAATGTGGGACCGGATCACCGCTGAGCGCTACGGGGTCACCGACCCCAAGGCCCGGCGGTTCCGCTACGGGGTGCAGGTCAACTCCCTCGGCCTCACTGAAGCCCAACCCGAGAACAACGTGCCGCGGATCGTCCTCGAGACGCTCGGCGTGACGCTCTCCCGTGACGCCAGAGCGCGATCGATCCAACTCCCGGCGTGGAACGAGGCGCTCGGCCTGCCCCGACCATGGGACCAGCAGTGGTCACTGCGGATCCAACAGGTGCTCGCCAACGAAACGGATCTGCTGGAATACCCCGACCTGTTCGAGGGCTCCGTCGTCGTCGAACGGCTCACCGACGAGATCGACTCGGCGGCCCAGGCCGAACTCGACGAGGTGCTCGCCCTCGGTGGAGCGTTCGAGGCCATCGACGAACTGAAGCGGCGGCTCGTGATGTCCCACACCGAACGCGTCCGACGTATCGAATCGGGCGATCAGGTGGTCGTGGGGCTCAACTCCTTCACCGAGTCCGCTCCGTCACCGCTGGGAGGTCAGGACAACATCCTCGTCGTGGATCCTGCGGTGCAGACCCAGATGGTCGACGACGTCCGGGCCTGGAGGGACGAGCGCGACCAGTCCGCAGTGGATCGTGCGATCGAAGAGCTCGCCCGGGTGGCCCGCACCGACGAGAACATCATGCCGGCGACGATCGAGCTGGCCCGGGTCGGCGGAACGACCGGCGAGTGGGCCGGGACGCTACGAAGCATCTTCGGCGAGTACCGGGCACCGACGGGCGTGGGTTCCGCCACCATCGGCGGAACCTCCGAGCAGCTCCGGGTGATCGCCGATCGGATGCGGAGCCTCCCCGGCGGTCCCCCGCGGATCCTCGTCGCCAAACCCGGCCTCGACGGCCACTCCAATGGTGCCGAGCAGATCGCAGTCGCCGCCCGTGACGCCGGAATGGAGGTGATCTACCAGGGGATCCGGCTCACCCCTGAGCAGATCGCCGCCGCCGCCCGTGACGAGGATGTGGACCTCGTCGGCATCTCGATCCTGTCGGGCTCCCACATGGAACTCATCCCGGAGGTGGTCCGTCTGCTCCGGGACGCCGGGGTCGACGCTCCCGTGGTGGCCGGCGGGATCATCCCGGAGGAGGACCGTCCGGCTCTCCTCGAACTCGGAGTGGCCGCAGTGTTTACCCCGAAGGACTTCGAGATCAGCCGGATCATGACCGAGATCGCCGATCTGGCCACCCGAACCACCGCCTGATCGGCGGTGTCATCGAATCAGCAGCCGGGTTGCGATCCGACGCTACGGGCGGCAGAGTTGGACGAGAGGGTCGGGGGTTTGACGTTGCCACATCGTTACATCTCACTCGCCATCGGGATCACCGGTGCAGTCCTCGGTGCGTCCGCCGTCGCTCTGGAATCTGTGTGGCTCGGTGCTGCAGCCGGACTCGCAGCACTGGTCCTCGGCATCCTCGCTGTCATCCGGCCCCCCGTTGCGCCAACCACATCACCCTCGCCGCCGGTCGCTGACGATGCGAGCGACCTGGGACTCGGAGCAGTGGTGGCCATCCCCGTCGATCTCGACCCTGCCCACCGGAGGATCACCGACCTCGAAGCAGAAGTGACGGCGCTGAGCGACGCCGCCACGCTCCCGAACCCACGGGACGACCGCACAGCACCGACGCTCACCGATGGGCCATCGGGGCTCTTCACTGAGACGTACTTCCACGTGGCACTCGAGTCCAGACTCGCAGCCGCACGCCGGCACCTCCGTCCCGTGGCGGTCACGCTCATGCGTTCCGTGGAGGGGCCGCCCGGCGACACCGTCGTCGCTCCCCCGCCCAACCGGCTCGCCGAGGCGATCCGTGAGACCATCCGAGAGGCCGACATTGCGTGTCGACTCGACGACGGGACGTTCGCCGTCGTCCTCGAGGACACCCCCGAGAACGGAGCGGTGTGGACCACCGAACGCATCCGCCGCAACCTGGTGAGCCGTCACGGCACCCACACCCTGTGGGCTGGGATCGCCTGCTACCCGGCACACGCCTTTGCGAGCGACGACCTGTACCGCCAGGCGACCCAGGCGCTCACCGCGGCGCAGGACTGGCGCCAGGACCGCATCGAAGTTGCACTGAGCGACTGACCCGGATCAACCAGCGGGATCGGCGTCCGGGAGCGGCTCACCAACCCACCGGAGACGCCCCGGTGTGGCTGACAGTCCGGCGATCAATCCCGGCATCGGCACACCGTCGAGCACTGCGATCGACTGCCGCTCGGTGAAGTGCGGGTCAGCGAAGATGTCGGCGATGTCGTGGACGTGTGCCGCCGCAGCTCCAGCCCCCTCGAATGCAGCCAAGACGTCCTCCGCCGTGCGTTCGGCGATCCATGCGGCGACGTGCTGGTCGATCTCCTCTCGATGCTCCAAACGATCGGTAAAGGACGCAAACCGCTGATCTCCGTCGAGCCCGACGAGATCGAGGACGCGGGCTGCCACCGAATCGGAACTGCTCGACACGGCGATCCACTCGCCATCGGCTGTCCGATAGGTGTTTCTCGGAACCGTGCAGAAGATCCCACCCCCGAGACGTTCCTGCACCTCGCCGTCGAGGCCGTAACGAGTCAGGAGCGGACCCATGAGTTGCAGCATCGTCTCGACCAGATTGACGTCGACGACTTGGCCCACACCCGAGTGCAACGCCACCATCGTGGCGAACGCCGCAGCGAGGGCGGTCACCTCGTCGGTGAGGGCTATGGGCGGCAGCAGTGGTGGCCCCGCCGCCTGTCCGTTGAGCGACGCAAAGCCGGACAGCGCCTCGGCCTGCGTTGCGAAGCCGGGTCGGTCCCGGTAGGGGCCGCTCTGACCGAACCCGGTGACACGAGTGACCACCAAGCGGGGATTGCGTTCGATCAGCGACACCGGATCGAGGCCGAGACGCTCGAGCGTCCCCGGCCGGAAGTTCTCGACGAGTACGTCGGCGTCGCTGCAGAGTTCCTGCATCCGGGCGAGGTCGTCGGGATCTTTGAAGTCGAGCACGACCGAGCGCTTGTTCCGGCTGACGAGCCGCCACCACATGGAGATCCCCTGGCCGGGAGCGGAGGAGTCCTCCCAACCGAGCCGCCGGAGGCTGTCACCGCCGTCAGGGCGCTCGACCTTGACCACGTCGGCACCGAAGTCCGCAAGGTATCGGGTGCAGTTCGGACCGGCGATCACAGTGGAGCAGTCGACCACGCGAACGTCTGCGAGCGGACCGGGTGAAACAGCGCCGTCGCCAGCGGGGTCCGGGGCGTCCACCGGTTCATCGTGCCCGGTGGCAACGAATCGGTGCCAACCCGGTCCAAGCCGAACGATGGGAGCCGGGCCGAGTCGATCGATCAGCGTTGTCGATTCACCTCAGACGAGCGGCAATATCGATGGCGAAACACCGATCTGCGGAACGGCCCGAGGCATAGGCCGGGTACGTACCGGCGAACATCCCTCGGGTTCGCTCGGACCAGGCGAGCGCCGTCGGGTCCGTGATCCGGCGGTGCACCTGCAGGACGAGGTCCTCGTAGATTCGATACTCGGCCCACGATCCCGGGAAGTCCTTGACGCACGCCACCTCGGCGAACGGAACCCCTGGGGCCTGCGGCAGGTCGACCCTGGCGTTGCGGTGGGTGTGTCCGGCGAAGTAGCCGGCGAGTCGCGGGCGGCGACCGAACACCTCTGCGAGCGCCTCGGACTGGGCCGGGACGATTCCGACACAGTCGTCGGTCCGGGGCTCCGCTGCCGGGTTCCACACTGGATGATGACCGAACACGAGTACCGGGCGGTCCGCCCGCTCCCCCAACTCATCGAGCCAGTCCAGTTGCTCGTCCGACACGCGCCCATTGATCGTCGCCGGTCGGGAGGTGTCGATCACCGCCACGATCACCCCGTCGAGGACACGCTCCTGGGTGGGCCACGACGCCACGTCGAGGAGGTTGTAGCTCTCGTGGTTGCCCCGGACGTGGACGAGGCGTTCACCGAACGCCCCGCCGTAGACGTCGAGAAAGCGGTCGTACTCCTCCCGGGTGCCCTCGGCGGTGAGGTCACCCTTGACCACGACCACGTCCGGATCAACCGAGGAGATGTCGGCAACGGCGCCAGCGTTCATCACCTCGGGATACGGCGTCTCGCCCGGTTCGACTGAGAACGTCGGCCAGTCCTGACCGCCGACGTGGCCGCACACCGTCTCACCGAAGTGGACGTCGTTCACAGTGGCCACCCGAGCGAGGAGTTCCCCACGACGGGGGAGCGTTCGAACGACGTGGCCGTCGAGATCGACATCGCTGTCGGGCTGGAGCGACTCGAAGCAACGGGCTTGGGAACCACGCCAGACGATCGCTTCGTCGTCGGCCAACGTGAACAACTCGGGCTTCACATCCACAGCGCGAAGGTTACGGCCCGCCGTCGGCGGTCACGACTGCGGTGCGTCGACACTGGTCGGAGGCGACGACTCAGACGGGTCGGTCGCGACGCGCCGGAACCGGACGCGACCACCAACGCCCTGACCACCGCCAGCGTGACGGCGTCGCAGCGGCGTGGATCCCCACGCGTGTGGCGAGCACGATCTCGACGGCCGCAGCGATGGCGGCCGCCTCCCCCTCGGTGGGCTCCGGCGAAGCGGCGACCGTCCCGGTCACAGCGGGATGTTCCCGTGCTTTCGGCGGGGCAGTTCCTCACGCTTGGTGCGGAGCACCTCGAATGCGGCGATGACCTCCGCCCGGGTGTCGGCCGGATCGATCACGGCATCGACGTAGCCCCGGTCGGCGGCCTCCCACGGGTTCAGGTAGTTCTGCTCGTACGCCTCGACGAGTTCGACCCGACGCGCCTCGGGGTCATCAGCTGCGGCCAGGTCCCGGCGATTGACGATCTCGACAGCGCCAGCGGCACCCATCACGGCGAGTTCGGCCGACGGCCAGACGAAGGTGAGGTCGGACCCGATCGACTTGGAGTCCATCACCACGTACGCCCCGCCGTAGGCCTTGCGGGTGATCACCGAGATACGGGGAACCGTTGCCTCGCAGTAGGCGTAGAGCAGCTTGGCGCCGTGGCGGATGATTCCGCCGTGTTCCTGATCGACCCCGGGGAGGAACCCGGGCACGTCGACGAAGGTCAACAGCGGGATGTTGAAGGCATCACAGGTGCGAACGAACCGAGCAGCCTTCGACGATGACTCGATGTCGAGCACCCCGGCGTAGACGGCGGGCTGGTTGCCGACCACGCCGACCGCATGACCACCCAAGCGGACGAACCCGCAGGTGATCGAAGGAGCCCACGATGTGGCGTACTCGAGGAAGTCACCGTCGTCGGCTACCGATCGGATCACATCGCGCATGTCATAGGGCTGATTGACGGATGCGGGGAGCAGGTCGTAGAGCTCGTCGCAGCGACGCTCGTGGGGATCATCGGTCATTTCCTGCGGTGGTTCCTCCATGTTGTTCGAGGGAAGGAACGACAGGAGGTAGCGGACGTCATCCAGACAGGCCTTGTCATCACCGGAGATGAACTGCGCCACTCCGGAAGTGCCCGTGTGGATCCGGGCGCCACCGAGTTGCTGCTGGCTCACCTCCTCGCCGGTGACCTGCTTCACCACATCGGGACCCGTGATGAACATGTACGACGTCTCGTCGACCATGAACACGAAGTCCGTCATGACCGGGCTGTAGACGGCTCCACCGGCACACGGACCCATGATCACGCTGATCTGAGGCGTCACTCCCGACGCCAGCACATTCCGGTAGAAGATCCCGCCATAGCTGGCGAGTGACACGACGCCTTCCTGGATGCGGGCGCCGGCGCCATCGTTCAACCCGATGACGGGAGCCCCCACCTTGAGCGCCAGATCCATGAGCTTGTGCAGCTTCGCAGCGAACACCTCACCGAGGGCACCGCCGAAGACAGTGAAGTCCTGAGCGAAGACGAACACCTTGCGGCCGTCGATGGTGCCCCATCCGGTCACCACTCCGTCGCCGTAGGGGCGTTCGTCGAGCGCATCACCGGCCCGGTGACGGGCGAGCATGTCGAGTTCGTGGAACGACCCCTCGTCGAGGAGGTACTCGATGCGCTCCCGGGCGAGGAGCTTGCCGCGTTCGTGTTGTCGATCGATCGAGCGTTGCGATCCCGGCGACAGCGCTGCTCCCTGCCGCTCGACGAGATCCTCGACGAGTCCACGAATCGGTCGGTCCATGGCGCCACACGGTAGCGGCGGTCCTGAAGTGGGCCCAAAGGGACCAATCCGATCAGTCGGCACCGTCGGCGTGTGAACCCACTGCCTGCGGCCAACGGTGTCACGATGGGGTTGTGGACCTCCCGGTGACCATGCCCCTCAAGCCGATGCTGGCTCGGGCCGAACGCGAGCTCCCCCGAGGCGACCTGCTCTACGAACCCAAGTGGGACGGCTTCCGGTGTCTCGTGTTCCGGGACCACGACGAAGTTGCACTGCAGAGCCGAAACGGACGACCTCTCACTCGGTACTTTCCCGAACTCATCGATCCGCTCCTCGAGCATCTTCCGAAGCGTTGCGTCCTCGACGGGGAACTCGTCGTGGTCGGTCCGCACGGCCTGGACTTCGGGCTCCTCTCGGATCGGATCGACCCGGCAACCAAACGGATCGCCGTGCTGGCGGGTGTCGCCCCGGCGAGCTTCGTGGCGTTCGACGTCCTGGCGCTCGACGAGGACCTACGCGACGAACCACTTCGGGAGCGACGGGCCGCCCTCGTGGAACTGCTCGCAGACGCCCGGCCGCCGGTGCACCTGACGCCGGTGACGGAAGATGTCGATGTGGCGCAGGCGTGGTTCAACCGGTTCGTGGGGGCCGGCTTCGACGGTGTCGTTGCGAAGCCGCTCAGCGGAACCTACGTCGCCGACAAGCGAGTGCAGTTCAAGGTCAAGCACCATCGAACGATCGAGTGTGTCGTCGGGGGTTACGAACCCCACAAGGAAGGCGGTGTCGGATCACTCCTCCTCGGCCTGCACGCCGGAGTCGACGGACCACTGCAGCTGATCGGAGCGTGCAGCGCCTTCTCGGCCGCCAAGCGTCGAACCATGGCAGCAGAGCTCGCTGCGCACATGATCGACAGGGAGGCACATCCTTGGTCCACCAACCCCGGTGTCGACCAGGACGAATGGATGCCGCTCGACGGCTCGCTCGTGGTCGAGGTCACCTGCGAGAACGCCGACCACGGCCGACTCCGTCACCCGGCCCGCTTCGTGCGCTGGCGACCGGATCGTGAACCCGGTTCATGCGATCTGGCCCAGCTCGGTGCCGCCGCTCCGAGCGAATTCACCGAGGTGTTCGGTCAGAGCGACTCCTGAGCCCCGCACGTCGACTGCGAGGTTCTGACGGACGGAAGTCGACTCGGAGTGGCATGATGATCACCGTTCACCGATCGGGACCGAGTGACGGGCGGGGCAACGTCAGCACGGATCTCCGTCGACAGAGTCACGGATCTGAACGTGAACAGATGAACGGGGGGACATGGGATCACGACGCACAGCACCATCGACTGAGTCCGTGCGACATCGACGACACGGAACGGGTCGGTGGGCGGCTCGGGGCGCAGTGGCACTGGCCATGGCAATGGTCCTCGGCGTGAGCGCATCGTGCAGCGAACCGGAGTCCACCTCGGCGTCGACCACCACCGCCCTGCCCACGTCGAACGACTCGGTCGAACCGGGTGTCGGCGACGGTGTGACCGTGACATCCCGGTTCACAGGAGCGCCGTGGTTCGATGGAACCGTCCCGGAACCCAGAGCCGCCGATGCCTCAGCAGCACCGGTGAAGATCGGATTCACCAACGTCGACTCGGGTCCGATCGGGGCGCTGCCGGAGTTGCACGCTGCAGCCGATGCCGCTGTCGCCCTGATCAACACCGAGCTCGGCGGGGTGGGCGGTCGACCGATCGAACTCGTTCCGTGCATCCTGTCCAACCCGCTCTCCGCCGATGAAGCCCAGGCGTGCGGTCGGCAGTTCGCTGCTGCAGACGTGGTGGCGGTACTCGGCGGGATCGGGTTGTCCAACGGCGCCCTGATCGACGTCCTCGAGCAGAACGGGATCCCGTTCATCGGCGGGATCCCGCTCAACAGTCCCGAGATGACCAACCCGCTGTCGTTCCAGTTCTCCGGCGGAAGTCCGGGCGCGTTCGTGGCCTTTGCCCAGGATGCAGTCGAGCGTCAGGGTGCCAAGAAGATCGCCGTCCTCTTCGCCGAGTACCCAGCGATCCAGGACGCTGCGCTCAACTACGGAGCCGCTGTCGCCGAGAAACTCGGCGCCGAGGTCGTCGAAGTTCCCTTCCCGATGGTGAGTCAGGACTACAGCGCCGCCGCACAGAAGGCCGCCGAATCCAACCCTGACGCCATCTTCGTCGGGGCGGCCGATCTGGCGTGCGCCCCGATCATGCAGGCGCTGTCCGACCTCAAGACGACCGCACAGGTGTACATGGTCGGAGCATGCGCAGATGCCAAGCAGATCGACAAGGTGGGTGTCGACAATGTGGTCGGCTACCGCTTCAACGTCGAGGGTCGGATCGATCAGAGCGACAAGCTCGCCGACACCGAGCTCTACACGCTGGCCATGGAGAAGTACGCACCGGGAACCAACAGTCGCTCCGCAGCGACCGTCGGGTTCCGCTCGGCCATGAACCTCTGGGCCGTCCTGAACCGTCTGGGCCCGGATGCCACCAGCGAGAAGGTGATCGAAGCGTTCGCTTCAGCGCGCAACGCTCCCAGCTTCGATGGTCATCCGTACTCGTGCGGCGGAACACTCATCCCGGCGCTGCCGGCGATGTGCGCGCCACAGGAGGTCATTGCTGAACTCCGTGGACCGTCGCAGTTCGAGGAGGCCTCGGAAGGCTGGATCGATGTTCCAGCGGTGCTGCAACGACTCAACATCGCCGCCCAGCCGCCCGGCTGAGCCTGCGACGGCTGACGGGAGCGAGTCATCACCTCTGCGATTGCGTACCTGATCCTCGGCGTGGGAGGTGGTGCCGTCATCGCCGCGCTCGGACTGGGTGTCGTTGTTACCTATCGCAGCGACGGGGTGGTCAATCTGGCCCACGCTGCAGTCGGGTCGTTCCTGGCGTTTACGTTCTATGAGTTCAGGGAGACCGGTGACCTGGTCCTCCCCCTCGTAGGATTCAACAACCGGATCCCACTGGTGCCCCGCCCGACGGTCCTCACAGCCCTCATCGTGATCATCCTCTACGGGGCTCTACTCGGTCTGCTCCTGCACACCCTCGTGTTCCGCCGTCTGCAACGCGCACCATCGCTGGCGCGAGTGGTCGCATCGATCGGACTGTTCCTCTACACCTTTTCGGTCATCGGCCTGACGTGGCCCGTCGCACCGGACATCCGCCCGCTGCTCCCCCGAAACAACGTGACCGTGCTGGACCGCCTCGTCGGAGTCGACCGGCTGGCTCTCGCCGGCATCGTCGTGCTTGCGACGGCGCTGCTGTGGCTGATCAGCACTCGGACGCGCTTTGGTACGTCGACCACCGCTGCAGCGGAGAACCGCAAGGGAGCGATGCTCCTCGGCATCAACCCCGCACGCTTGGCGGCATACAACTGGATGATTGCGACGACGTCGGCGGGTCTGGTGATGATCCTCGCAGCCCAGATCATCTCGCTCGACCCGCTCAACAACTCGCTGCTGATCGTCCCGGCGGTCGCAGCGGCGCTGATCGGAGGATTCCGGTCGTACCCGCTGGTGGCTGTGGCCGGGCTGGGTATCGGCATGCTGCAGTCACTGCTGTTGAGCCTTCAGGCCGACGTGGACTGGCTGCCCGACATCGGCCTGCAGCAGGGAGTTCCGTTCCTGATCATCGTGGTCGTCATGGTGCTGCGTGGAGAGTCCCTTCCCACACGAGGAGCGCTGCGTGAGGGCCGATTCCCAACGGCTCCCGAGCCGAGAGCAGTTCTTCCCGTCACCGTCGGACTGACCGCAGCCGCAGTTGCGGTCCTCCTCTGGGGAAGCTCCGACTGGCGTGCGGCCGTCATCACGTCATCGATCTTCGCCCTGTTCGCCCTGTCCGTCGTGGTGCTCACCGGGTTCGTCGGCCAGATCTCGCTGGCGAGCTACGCATTCGCCGGCGTGGCCGCCTTTGCGATGGTCAAGTTCACCAACGCCGGTGTGCCCTTTCCCGTTGCTCCCGGTCTGGCGGTCGCCGTCACCTGCGGCCTCGGTGTGCTGGTCGGGATCCCAGCGGTCAAGGTGCGAGGCCTCAACCTGGCGATCGTGACACTGGGAGCGGCGGTGGCGATCGGCGAGCTCCTGTTCAAGTGGGAGTGGTTCGTCGGCTCGATCACGGCGACAGAGGTTCCGGAACCGAGTGTCGGCCCGCTGGACCTGGGCATCAGCGCTCCCGGTGACGGCTACCCCCGGGCGGCATTCGGGCTCATGTGCGTCGTCGTGCTGATGGTGTCAGGCCTGGCCATCGCCAACCTCCGGCGGAGTCGGACCGGGCTCCGGTGGCTCGCAGTGCGGGCCAACGAGCAGGCGGCTGCGGCCGCCGGCATCGACGTGGCGTGGGCCAAACTGACGGCTTTCTCGGTCTCTGCGACGCTCGCCGGGGCGGCCGGCACGCTGTTGGCCTACCAACGAACCACGATCGGCGCCGACAGCTTCGGGGTGTTCAACTCGCTGTCGCTGCTCGCCCTCACCTTCCTCGCCGGCATCGCTGTGATGTCCGGTGGGCTCGTCGCCGGGCTACTCGCTCCCGTCGGGCTCCTCGCCATCGCCGTCGGTCAGGACGTGGGCAAGCCGTCGCCATACCAGTTCGCCATCTCCGGGATCCTCCTCGTGCTCGTCACGGTGCTCTACCCCGACGGCATCACGGGTCTGGTGAGAGCGGCGTGGAACCGGCTCCGGCCCCGTGGGCGACCGCACACGGTTCCGGCAACCACCTGAGACCACCCACGGCACGCAGTCACACCGGACCGGGGGATCTCCTCACTTGTGAGCCTGACGCGCCTCGTACATCGCCATCGCCCGCTCACCTGCCGTTCCGAACTCGTGGAGGACGAAGCAGTTTCCGCAAGGACACTCGACCCCGGGACCCTCAGGAGAGAACTCGGCCAGACCCGCCAGATCGGCCTGCCGGCCAAAGCGTCCCAGTCCTCGGGGTCCCAGTCCTTGGCCTTCCAGACCTCGGTTACGCGGTCCTCGGCGTCACAGTCATGACGATCAGCGGTCCACCCTCACTGGCTCGTGATCGGTATCTGCACACCCACAGTTGGCACACCGCTCAACTTCCCACACGGTGTCTCCTCATCATCGCACCTGGCAGTGCCACCGTTCCGCTCCGAGGAGTCGGTCGGTTGGCGGATCGTCACAGGGCCAGGTCCCTCAGATCCTCTGGATGAACCAGCCATGAACGTAGGACTGGCGAGTGACAGCGTGCCTCCGATTCCTTCGCTCGACGCAGTTGCAGCGACGCGACTCAGGCCCGGTCCGTAAGGGCGCGACCGACGGTGCGCAGGACGTCGGGAGCATCGAGCCGCTCGCACCATTCGTCGAGTTCCTCGGAGGGACCGCCCCACCGCCACTCATCGACCGTGCCGACCTCGACGTCGGTGACCAGCGTGGCGAGCGTTCTGAACAACTCGGCATCCGCTCGATGCTCATTGAGGGTGCCGGCGAGCTTGGCCGCACCACGCAGACCCGGGACGTCCCACTGTCCGGGAGCATCTGGGATCGCATCAAGGTGCCGGTAGACACGAAGGACCGATGCCGCCGACTTCGCACCCCAGCCCGGCAGACCGGGGAATCCATCAGCGGTGTCACCGACGAGCGCCAACCAGTCCGGGATGGACTCGGGCGGCACGCCGTACTTCTCGAGCACCCCGTCGGCGTCCCGGAGCTCCTCCCGGCGTCGGTCGAGTTGGACGACACGATCACCCACAACGCACTGCGCCAGATCCTTGTCGGGGGTGCAGATCAGCACACGCTGCACCCGCTCGTCGGCCGCGGCCACCGCAGCAGCCGCGCCGAGTGCGTCGTCAGCCTCGACGTCGACCATGGGCCACACGGTCACACCGAGTGCAGAGAGTGCCTGCTCGACCCATGGGAACTGAGCGAAGAGCTCCGGGTCGATTCCGTCGCCGGTCTTGTAGCCGTCCCACAGGTCGTTGCGGAACGACTCGACGGTGTGGTCGGTCGCCACCCCGAGGTGTGTCGCCCCATCGCGGAGCATCGCTGCCACCGAGCGCAGTACCCCCCGGGTGGCGCCGACTTCGTCGCCGGCGCCGTTCGTGTGGCCACCACGGGGTGAGTAGAAGTAGCGGAACAGCTCGTAGGTGCCGTCGACCAGGTGGACCTGCATGCGAGCAGCCTGTCATGGCAAGGGATACGGCGCCTCCGGGGCCGACTCAGGGGGCCTTGGGCACCAGCCGGGCACGAATCGGGACACACAGCTGGACCACAGAGCCCGCTGCGGGCCTCGAGGAGTCCGCACGTCGTGGCAACGCAGTGGAGGTCAGACCCGTGCGACACAGCCCGCCGACATCAGCACGAGGCAGACTCTCCCCGTGGAGCGGAACTTCTCCCAGTGGGCGTACTGGCGCCTCCGTCACGACCTGACACCTGAACCGTCACTGCCCCCGGACGGTGTGGACGAGACGTGGCGGACCTCGGTCCGCGTGAACCTCACCGATGCGCTCGGAACGTGGCCCGAACCTGTCGACCCTCGGCTCGAGGTCGGCGACGCCGTGCAGGAGCCATACGGCCATCGGCGACGAGTCGTGTTCGACACCGAACAACACATGTCGGTGCCAGCCTGGTTGCTGGAGCCGACCGAGCCACGCCCCGGCCGGCCTGCGGTCGTGGTGGTCCACGGACACGGGCTCGACAAGGACCGGGTCTGTGGCGTCGTGGAACCCCCGGACCCTGGTCTCGACTACGGCCGCCAACTCGCTGCTGCCGGCCTGACCGTTCTGGCGCCGGACCTCCGAGGTTTCGGTGAGCGAGCAGACGGGATGCTGCTCGCCGAGCCCACCGACGACCTCGTCGAGAACATCGTCCGCCACCAGGCCGACTGCGGCTGGGACCTGGTGTGTGCCACCCTCACCGGGACCACGCCGCTGACCCTCAACCTCTGGGACCTGCGCCGATGCGTGGACGTGCTCGGCCAGCTCCCGGGCACCCCGGTCGGTTCCATCGGAACGGCCGGGTGGTCCTACGGCGGAACGCTGGCTCTCCTGCTTGCGGCGCTCGATGAACGGATCTCGGCCACTGTGGTGTCCGGCTACTTCTCGTCCTGGCGAGCCGCCCACCGCACCCCGTGGAACCTCTGCGGCCGTCAGGTGCTGCCCGGGCTGATCGGGACGCTCGAACACACAGACATCGCTGCGCTGATCGCACCGAGGCCCTTGTTCATCGAGAGCGGACGGGACGACACACTCTTTCCGGTCGACGCCGCCACCGCATCGGTGGAACGTACCCGCAGCCTCTACCGATCACTCGGCGCCGATCCGGCCGACGTGGTTCACGAGGTCTTCGCCGGAGGACACGAATGGCAGGGCGACGCCGCTGAAGCGTTCCTCCTCGAGCACCTCACCGACTGATCCGCTGCTCCTCAGTGACTCCGCCGGGGTCGGTTCAATCCGAGCGGCACCAACTCCTCGGCGCTCGAACCACCGAGACGAACAACGAGCCAGACCCGGTGGCCTCTACGCCAATCCGGACAACGCCTACGTGGGTGCCGTCGCTGCGTACCAACCCGGGACCGTCGTGGTCGTCCGTGGCCAGGCGCCCACGACGCCGGACACCGAGGCCGGGATCTCACCAGCAGATCCGGGTCAGCAGCTGCGCTACTGGTCGATGTGCACCAACGAGTACCGCAAGCCCTATCCGGTGACCGAGTGCGTGTACGACAACCAGGTTCCGCTCGACGCCAGCGGCCGCTACACGATCGTGACCTCCACCGCCGGCGACCGACCGTCCAACGCCACCAGCGCCGACGGCGTGGCCTGGCTCGACTGGGGGTCGACCGCACAGAACATGGTGATGATCGCTCGCAACATGCTCCCGGCGAGCGGATTCAACCAGAGCGTGTTCGACGTGGCTCCCGGCGCTCCGGCAACATCGGCCATGGGCCCGTACGCCCCCGTGACGGTCCGCTGCCCCACGACGACGTTCGAGGCCGGTGGCGCAGCAGCCTGTGGCCTTCCGTAGACCGGAATCACCACACGCCAACATCATGTCGCCGCTCACCCCGTCCGGCTGACAGGATCGGCCCGTGGCATCGATTCGTCGTTCACAACACATTGCAGCTCAGGCTGACGACGTCTGGGCACTCGTCGGCGACGCCGGTCGGCTAGCGGAATGGTTCCCCGGTCTCTCCGACGTCACCGTCGAGGGCACGATCCGAACCGTGACACTCGGGTCGGGCATCCCCCTCACCGAGGAGATCGTCACGTGCGATCCGATCAGCCGACGCTTCGCCTACTCGATCACCGGTGGTCTCCTCCGACACCACCGGGGCACCATCGACGTGTTCGATCTCGGCGACGGCACGACGCTGGTGTCCTACGCCACCGACGCCGAACCCGACGTGATGGCGCTCGTCATCGGTGGAGCCGCCGGCGCCGGTCTCCGTAACGTCAAGGCCCTCCTCGAGCACGACTCGACGTCCGGCGCCACACAACTGATCGAAGGAAACACCTGATGGGACGACGCATCCTCTTCATCACCACCGACCAGCAGCGCTACGACACGCTCGGCTGCAACGGTGGCGTCATCGGTCGGACACCGGTGATCGACCAGCTGGCGGCTGAGGGTGTTCGCTACGAACGTGCCGTTCCACAGTCAGTCGTGTGCATGCCATCTCGTTCGACCATGCTCACCGGCCAGCACCAGGCCACCCACGGCGTGTGGATGAACGGTGTCCCGCTTCCTGTCGACGCTCCGTCGGTGGCCGCTCTCCTCCGCAGCGCCGACTACCGGACGGCACTGATCGGGAAGGCGCACTTTGAGCCGTTCATGGATCCCTTCGAGCGCTTCAACGAGAACCGTGTGGCGTCACTCGGTACCGACACCATCGACGCTCCGCAGTTCGGTGGTGGCACCGGGCCGCACCGGGGCTTCGACCACCTGCGGTTCGCCACGCACGGTGCCACCGGCTGGCTGCACTACGCCAAGTGGATCGGTGCGGAACACCCAGAGGCCGTGGGCGACTACTACTCCGTCGTCGATGCCGACCTGGAGGTGAACGCCGACGGCTTCGGCGACACCGGCGCACCACAGGTGAAGCACAACGCCATCCCTCGCGAGTGGTACCACACCGACTGGGTGGCCGAGCGCACGATCGAGTGGCTGTCCGGCCTGGATGCAGACGACGACTGGTTCTGCTGGATGAGCTTCCCGGATCCACACCACCCATGGGATCCACCGGTCTCCGAACTCCATCGCGTCCCGTGGCGTGACGTGGACCTGCCTGCGGGTTACCCGGAGTCCGCCGCCGAGCGCGAGCGCCTGCTCGACGAGAAACCGCGACACTGGCGGCTCTGGTACGACGGCGAACTGGTCTCCAACTACGAAGCACCGACACGTTGGATCCCGGCGAGCATGACTGCTGAGCAGGTCCGAGAGGTCAACGCCATGAACGCCATCGAGGTCGAACTGATCGACGAGGCGATCGGCCGGGTGCTCGCTGAGGTGGACCGTCGCGGCTGGACCGATTCACTCGACGTGGTGTTCACCACCGATCACGGCGAGCTGCAGGGCGACTTCGGTCTGCTGTTCAAGGGTCCGTACCACGTCGACGGGCTCATGCGGCTCCCGATGATCTGGCGACCGGCACCGTCGGCAGGCATCGAGGCGAACGTGGTGACTGCGCCCGTCGGCCTGGTCGACCTGGCACCGACGTTCGCTTCCATCGCCGGTCTCGACGCCGCCGAGTGGATGCAGGGCCAGGCTCTTCCCACCACCGACGCCGACGCCGACGCACGCGGGATCGACCAGCAACTCACCTCGTGGGACTCGGAGCTGTTCGGAGTGGGCGTGTACCTGCGGACCATCACCCGCGACGGCTGGGTGTGCACCACCTACCTTCCGGGCGCCGTCCACGACGGCACCGAGGGCGAGCTCTACGACCTGGCCGAGGACCCGCTCCAGCGGAACAACCGGTGGGACGATCCGTCAGTCCGTTCTGTTCGCGATGACCTGATTGCGCAGCTGCACGACAGCCTGCCCCCGGAGCGAGTCCCAGCACTCGAGCTCGAAGCGCCGGTCTGAGACCGGCGGAGCGTCACTCCTCGACGAGTTCGATCAACGTGCCGAACGCCCCTTTGGGGTGGACGAAGGCCACAGTGGTGCCACGGCTGCCCGGACGCGGTGCCTGGTCGATCGGGGTGGCCCCAGCAGCGACCATGGCGTCGAGAGCCGCCTGACAGTCGTCGACTCGGTAGCCCACATGGTGCAGGCCCTCGCCACGCTTCTCGATGGCCTTGGCGATCGGCGAGTCCGGCCGGGTGGCGGCGGTGAGTTGGATGTAGGAGTCGGCCACCTTGACGAGGGCCTCCTCGACACCATCGGATTCGACGGTCTCGCGGTGGGCGACCGTCGCACCGAAGGCACGTTGGTAGAAGTCGACAGCCGCATCGAGATCGCGCACGGCGATGGCGATGTGGTCGATCTCGGTCAACAGTCCGGATGTGGCGTCGTCGTGGTCGCTCACAGTTGCTCCTCGGAGTGGTGCGTCAGGGTGGTGCGTTCGGGGTCGGGACTCAGAGTTCGCCGCGGGCGTGACGTTCGTACAGGGTGATGTTGTCGATACCGACTCGAGCCCGCTTCTCCAAATCGGTGATCCCCAGGCCGGCTTCGGGTGCCAGACACAACACGCCGAGCTTGCCCTCGCCCTGGTTCTTGTGGGTCTTGAGAGCGGCCTCGCCGGTCTGTTCGAGCGTGAAGACCTCGCTCATCACCGGCTGGATGACCCCACGGTCGATCAGCCGATTCATCTCCCATGCCTCCTGATAGTTGGCGAAGTGGCTCGAGATGATGCTCTTGAGCTTCATCCAGAGGTGCCGGTTGTCGTACTCGATCATGTAGCCCGACGTGGCTGCGCAGGTCACGACCTTGCCGCCCTTCTTGGCAATGAACACCGACGCTCCCATGGTCGAGCGGCCCGGATGCTCAAAGACGATGTCCGGGTCCTCACCCACGAGCTCGCGGACCTTCTTGCCCAGACGGCGCCACTCCGACTCGTCCTGGGTGTGCTCGTCGGACCAGAACTGGTAGCCCTCCGCACGACGGTCGATGACGGCGTCGCACCCCATGGACTGCAGCAGCTTGACCCGACTCTCGGAACTGACGACGCCCACGGGAATCCCGCCCCCGTTGAGGACCAGCTGCGTTGCGTAGGCACCGATCCCTCCGGTGGCACCCCAGATGAACACGACATCGCCCTGCTTCATGCGGGCGGCGTGGTTGCCGACGAGCATCCGGTAACTCGTCGAGGCGCAGAGTGCGTTGACTGCGGCCTCCTCCCAGGTCAGGTGCGTGGGCTTGGGCATGAGCTGGTTGGCCTTGACGACAGCGAGATCGGCGAGCCCACCGAAGTTGGTCTCGAACCCCCAGATGCGCTGGTTCGCAGCGAGCATCGAGTCGTTGTGTGCCGACGGGTCCTGGTCGTCAACATGGTTGCAGTGGATCGTGACCCGATCGCCGGGCTTCCAGTTGCGCACGGCGGACCCGACACGCAACACCACACCAGAGCCGTCGGAACCGACGACGTGGTAGTCCTGAGCGTGCCGTGCTCCCCACACGGACTCCCGGCCGAGCCGATCCAGGAAGGCGAACGTGGACACCGGCTCGAAGATCGACGTCCACACGGTGTTGAAGTTGATGGCGCTCGCCATCATGGCGACGTACACCTCGTCCGGGGCGATCTCCGGAGTCTGGATCTCCCCGACGTGGAGCGACTGACGAGGGTCCTTGTCCTCCGAGGCGACCCCCTCCCACATGTCCTGTTCAGAACGCAGCACGTGCGCAGCGCGGTAGGACTCCGGGATCGGGATCGCAGCGATCTCCTCACCGGTGGCGTTGGTCAAGATGGCGTCGAGGAACTCCTGCATGGCGAGCAAGCTAGTGGCCGTCCGGCTGAGGGAGCCAACGACAGAAGATTTCAGTTTCCGGTTATTAGCTTCTGTTCATTCGATCCGACTGGCTGCGGACGCCGATTGCCGGGCCACCAGGATGGTGGCCGATCCCATCGGACCAGAATCGAAGCGGTCGTGGCGACCAGCAGCACGTAAGCAGCTGCGAGGGGACCGAGATCCTGTTCGACGCCGGCTGTAACACCGAGCCCGGCGATGACCACTGAGAACTCGCCCCGGGCCACGAGTGCAGTCCCCGCCCGCCAGCGACCCGGCAGCCCCCGGCCCGCCCACCGACCAGCGATCTCAGCGGTCAGCAGCTTCGACCCGATACCCACGACCGCCAGGACGACCGCGGGGAGCAGAACCCCGGGAACGTAGGCCAGATCGACTTCGAGAGCGAACAGGAAGAAGAACAGAGCAGCGAAGAGATCACGCAACGGACCAACGAGCTCCGATGCCCGGCGCTGCACCGGGCCCGACAGACCGACGCCCACGAGGAAGGCACCGACTGCCGCTGAGACATCGGCCTGTTCGACCAGGCCGGAGACCAGCAGGACCAGTCCGATGATGCTCAACAACAGCACCTCGTCGGATCCGGACCACAGCAGCCGGCTGATGCGTTCGCCGTGGACGTGGGCGACGAGGATCACGACCACGACGATCAGCCCGGCAATCGCAACGTCGAGAAGCCCCGCAACCAGACCGATCCCCGCCAGGGCCACGCCGAGCAGTGGAAGAATCACGATCATCGCCAGGTCCTCGAGCACGAGTACTCCGAGGACCAAGGAGGTCTCCCGGTTACCTCGGCGACCCAGATCGTCGAGCAACTTGGAGACAACCCCGGAGGACGAGATGTAGGTGACGCCGCCGAGCACCGCACACGCCACCGGCGACCAACCGAGCACGGCTGCGAGCACGACCCCAGGCGTGGCGTTCAACACCAGATCCAACACCCCGGCCCTTCCACTGCGCTTCAACTCATCGGTGAGTTCCCGAGGGGTGAACTCCAGGCCGAGCATGAACAAGAGCAGGAGGACGCCGATGTCGGCGGCGACATCGACGAAGTCCGAAGCTGCGGTCTCTGCGTCAGCGCCGAGCAGAGTGACGACCAGTCCGAGCAACAGGTAGAAGGGAATCGGTGACATCCGGAACCGCAGCGCCACCCGACCGAGCAGGGCGAGCAGGACGACGAGCACACCCAACTGCGTGAACACCACGGCGGCCTCGGCACCCGAGGCAGCGAGGATCACGGCCCGAGCAGTGTCCGAAGGCGAGCGACCGCGTCGACCGTGCCGACCGCGACAACCATTGCCCCGCCCGGCAGGACCACCTCCGGTCCGGGACCAGGGACGGCATCGTCGCCGATCATCACCGCAGCGATGCTGGCCCCTGTGGCGGTTCGCACAGACAGGTCACCGATCGTGCGGCCTGCAGACGGTGAGGAGAGACCCACCGCAACCCAATCGATGGCCAGATCATCGATCTGCAGCAGCGTCGAGGTGGCCTCATTGACGACCCGATCACCGCCGAGGAGGTCGATCAGAACGTCGCTGTCATGCTCATCGAGCGGTACCAGCGAGCGGCAGGCATCCGGGTCATCGGCGTCGTACAGGAGCAGGTCACGGCGCCCGGTGCGTGTCTCAATCACCCCGAGTCGCATGCCGGCCTGCGTGGTGAACTCCCGTCGGACTCCCACGCCCGGTAGTTCGGTCTCCTCGATGTCCGCCACGGCCAGGCTCCTCACCACTTCACCCGCGGACTCTATGCGTCCGCAGGTCCGGTCGGATCCACGCTACGTTCCGGAGGTGCGCCACGGTTCGCAAGCCGTCCTGCCGACACTGCGCACCGAACGACTCGTCCTGCGCAACTGGAGCGACGCGGATCTTGACCCGTTCGCCGAACTCAACGCAGACACAGCGGTGATGGAGCACTTCCCGTCGACCCTCACCCGGGCCGAGTCCGACGACCTGGTCGAACACATCCGACACCAGGCCGTCGCCAGCGGCTTCAGCCTGTGGGCCGTCGAGGTCGCAGGCCCCGGACCGAGACGCCACGGACCGGAGGACAGCGGCCCGGGATTCACAGGGAGGACCGGTTTCGCCGGATTCACCGGGATCATCCGACCCCCGTTCGTCGTTCCGGGCCGCATCGACGCCGGAACCGTCGAGATCGGCTGGCGACTGTCCCGGTGGGCATGGGGCCACAGATACGCCACGGAGGCAGCGACCGCAGTCCTCGCTGCGGCGTTCGAGCGATTCGGGCTGGTGGAGGTGGTCAGCTTCACCGTCGTCGACAACCTCCGCTCGCAGGCGGTCATGAAACGAGTTGGACTTCGGCGCACACCGGAACGGGACTTCGACCACCCTCGCTGGGAGCCCGCCTGGGGCAAGGAACTACGTCGACATCAGGTCTGGTCGATCGACCGGGCGGCATGGGAGCAGTCGTCGGTCGCCTCGGAACCGCAGTGAGCTCCGATACCGATACACGAGTCGGATCACTTCGACGCGCCTCGGAGCAGTGGCCTAGCCTGCGCCAGTTGTTCATCAAGGGCTCGCACCGACCGCCGGTCGTGCCCGGGGAGGTACAGGCATGCCAGGTTCGGTGATTCTGCAAGGGGCGCGAACCCCGATCGGCAAGTTGTCCGGCTCCCTCGCCGGATTCAAGGGTTCGGACCTGGGTGGCTTCGCCATCGCCGCTGCTCTCGAGCGGGCAGGCGTGGCACCCGAGGACGTGGACTACGTCTTCATGGGTCAGGTCCTGCTCGCCGGGGCCGGGCAGATCCCGGCCCGCCAAGCAGCAGTCGCTGCGGGGATCCCCATGACCGTTCCGGCCACCACCGTCAACAAGGTCTGCCTGTCTGGGATCAACTCGATCCTGCTCGCTGATCTCCTCATCGGCGCAGGCCTCGCCGATGTGGTCGTCGCCGGCGGCCAGGAGTCCATGACCAATGCGCCGTACCTGCTTCCCGACGCCCGGGCCGGCATGCGGATGGGCGACAAGTCCGTCATCGACTCGCTCATGTACGACGGCCTGTTCTGTGCCTTCGATCAGTGCGCCATGGGTGCCGGGACCGAGAAGTACGCCGCCTCGGCCGGCCTCGGACGTGACGAGCAGGATGCCGCAGCCGCCGCTTCGCACGAGCGGGCCGCCAAGGCCCAGAAGGACGGACTCTTCGACGACGAGATCGTCCCGGTGAGCATCCCGCAACGCAAGGGTGATCCCGTGGTGTTCACCAGCGACGAGGGCGTGCGTGGCGAGACGACGCTCGAATCCCTCGGATCCCTGCGGCCGGCGTTCGACAAAGCCGGAAACATCACCGCCGGGAATGCATCGCAGATCTCCGACGGCGGAGCTGCAGTGATCGTGGCGTCGCCCGCCGCCGCCGAGCGCATCGGGGGCAACCCGCTCGGCCGGGTCGTCGCCTACGGACAGGTCTCCGGCCCGGATGCGTCGCTGCTCACCCAGCCCTCACGGGCGATCCTCGCAGCACTCGAACATGCCGGGAAGTCGGTGAGCGACGTCGACCTGTTCGAACTCAACGAGGCGTTCGCCGCCGTGGGCGTGGCCTCGATGGCCGACCTGGGCATCACCGACGAGGTGACCAACGTCAACGGCGGGGCCATTGCGCTGGGCCACCCGATCGGAATGTCCGGCACCCGCATCGTGCTGCACCTGCTCAACGAACTCCGTCGCCGCGGCGGCGGCACGGGTGCGGCCGCCCTCTGCGGTGGCGGCGGGCAGGGCGACGCCATCATCGTCGAGACCATCTGACCCACGGTCGAACGTCGCCGATCTGCTCAGGAGAGGAGCCCGGTCACACGGGACAGGACGAGCAGCAGCAACGACACCGACAACGACGCCTGGACCATCATCGTCGCCTTGGCCCACCGTCGGGCCGGCATCGCGTCGGCCGATGCGAACGAGGCTGCATTCGTGAACGAGAGATACAGGTAGTCGAAGAACATCGGTCGCCAATCAGGCGACCCGAGCGTCGGATCAGTCATCTGCGGGAAGATGAACGTCGGTGGCTCCTCACCGGTGCCGTCGGCGCGACGACCCGGCCCATGTCGGTCGTACTCCCAGTACCAGAGCGCGAACACGATCACATTGGTCAGCCACACCGCGCCGGTGTTGATCAGGAGATCGAACGCATCGAAATCGGACGCACGACCGAGAATCTCCACCGTCAGGACGGTTCCGGTGCCGAAGTTGCCCAGCGACAGCAGCACGATCAGTCCCTGGCTGAGTCGCCGGACACCCGGTGAGTGCGTGTGAATGTGCCGACCGACGATCGTTCCCTCCTCCCGGCTACTGACCATCAGCACCACCAGCACCAGTACCAGCAGGATGAACAACGTCGAGTCGACCCACACGTCCATGACCGAGGGGGTGACGAGCTGCAGGAACGCAGCCAGGAGAATGAACAGGAAGACCGGCCAGTAGGGCTCCCGACCCGGGCCACGCCAGGCGACCTGCTCGGCGGCCATCAGTCGGTCCGACTGGGACCGGCGACGACACGCCGACCCTCAAGCGCCCGTCCGACCGTCAGCTCGTCGGCGTACTCGAGATCCCCGCCGACCGGCAGCCCGTTGGCGATCCTCGACACCACCAGCCCGGGCACGTCGAGCAGCTTGGTCAGGTAGAGGGCAGTGGCCTCACCCTCGAGGTTGGGGTTGGTGCAGATGATCACCTCGGTGATCTGACCTTCGCTGACCCGGCCGAGCAGTTCCCGAACCTTGAGCTGTTCCGGCCCGACACCCTGTAGATGGTCGATCGCCCCCTGCAGCACGTGGTAGCGGCCACGGAACTCTCGGGTCCGCTCGATGGCCACGACATCGCGTGGCTCCTCGACGACGCAGACGACGTGGTCATCTCGACGATCGTCCCGGCAGATCTCACACTCCGGCTCCTCGGAGAGGTTGAAACAGACGGAGCAGAAACCGATGCGTTCCTTGGCGGCGAGGACAGCAGCGGCCAGTCGGCTGGACTCCTCCGGATCGGCCTTCAGGAGGTGGAACGCAATACGTTGCGCCGACTTGGGTCCCACACCCGGAAGTCGGCCGAGCGCATCGATCAGGTCCTGGACAGGAGCGGCGAACGCCACCTCACCCTCCTCCCAACAGGCCGCCGAGGTCGCCGAGCCCGCCGAGCCCGCTCATCGGATCCTGTTGGCGTTGCAGTTCGGCGACCTGTTGTTGAGCGTCGGCGAACGCCGCCACGACGAGGTCGCCGATCATCGACGGGTCGTCCGGGTCGACCGCCTCCGGGCCGATCGCGACCTCGAGCAGATGGAGGTGCCCGTTGACCACGACTCGGACGACACCGCCACCGGCTGAACCCTGGACCCGCGCTGAGAGCAGTGACTCCTGAGCTGCAGCAAGTTGCTCAGCAGCTTGGTTGGCTGCAGCGAGCAGACCTCCGAGATCGAGGCCGGGCAGGGCGAACCCGTTGCCTTCGGGGAGGTCGATCGACGCCTCACCGGACTGGATGAACTCAGGGACGGCGGCATCGGTCTGCTCAGGGTGGTCGTGAGCAGGCTGCTCATGTTCAGGCTGGACGGTCACTGGATCGGTCCTCGGCAGTCCTCGGCGTCGACGACGACAGCCCCGGGAAACGCCTGAGTCAGACGCGCCACTCCGGTCGTGGCGACATCACTGGCGTCGGTGAGGTCGTCGAGATCGAACAGGTCGTCGTCGGCGGTATCGGTATCGGCATCGACAGCGACGTCACCCGCACGGGAGTACCCATCGGTGAGGGGGCTGGGTTCCGAGCTGAGAGGAGGTGTTTCCGGTTCCACTGTTGCCGGAGCTGGCGGCGCTGGAACCTGAGCTGGCGGCGCTGGAGCCGGAGCCGGTACCGGCGATACCGCCCGGCTGGATCCAGCAGGCGTGGCACCGGCGATGACGAGCGCCACCTCGAGCGGTGCACCGAGCGCTGAGCTCAAGGCGTCGCTCAGCGCCGGAATGAACTCCTCGACCCGACTCATTGTCGCCTCGTTCTCGACCCCGAGCGCCACCGTGGAACCTTGGACGGAGCTGACCTCCACTCGACTCAGCAGGGCCTTCGCCTTTCCCTTGAGTGCCGGGAGCACCACGTCGGTGAGCGCTGCGTTGACCGAGGTGATCTCGAGCGGTGGTCCACCGGCAATGCCGCCGGGACCCGCCGAGGCGGGGGCAGGCGCTTCGCCGGCGACAGCCCCAGCAGACGCCGGTGCCGGCCGGGTCGAACCGGGCTGAGCCGGGTCGGGCGGAGCCGTGTCGGGCTCAGCTGGACCAGACCGAACCGGGTGAGCAGGTGCCGGGTGAACAGGTGCGGGGCGAGCCGGTGCCGGGCGAGCCGGTGCCGGACGGGCCGAGGCCGCGGAGCCTCTCGGAGCCGAGGCGGACGGCCCGGACGCGCCGCGGCGGCCAGTCGATCGGTTCAGCGCAGCCCGAGCCTGTGCTGCTCCACCGGAGCCGGCACCCGATGCAGGACCGGACGGAGCACCTGGTGCAACCGGCACCGCTCTGCTCTCGGGAGGCTCCGCTGCACGAGGAGCGAGACCCGGTGCAGTACTCGGTTCCGGCCGGACCGGCTGAGTCGGTGAGTCCCCTCTGGTCGACTCGAGCGCCGCCACCCGTGCCTCGAGCCGGGCGAGTTGGTCCTCTTCTGCTGTCAGCGTCACCAGTGCGACCTCGAGCGGCACCCGGGCGTCGGCGGCCTGGCGCATCTCCACGATCGCCAACCCGATCCGCTCGAGGGCCCGAGTGAGGCGACGGGTGCCGAGTTCCGCCGCCCAACGCTCAGCGAGTTCACGGTCGCCGGGCAACAGCGTGGGCAACTCGGCACCCACCGATGCCAAGAATGCGTGACGCAGCGCCGCCAGAGTGTGCTCGGCGAGCACCCGCGGGTCATGGCCGTGGGTCAGCGCATCGGCGACTGCGCCGACCGCAGCACCGGTGTCTGCGGCGGCGAGGGCATCGAGCAGGACTTCGACCGGTTCGTCCCGAATGACCACACCGCCCGCCGCAACGACCAAATCGAGCGCCGAGAGCGTGTCGCGCGCCGAGCCCCGCCCCACCCGGACGACGTGGGCGACCGCCTCGTCGGACAGGTCGAGATCGGCGTCCTGAGCGATCCACCGGACGTACGCCTCGAGCTCGTCGGCGGACAGAAGACGGAACTCGAAGTGTTGCGTTCGGCTCCGAATGGTGGGCAACACCTTGTTCGGATCGGTGGTGGCCAGCACGAAACACACGCCGTTCGGGGGTTCCTCGAGCGTCTTGAGGAGCGCATTGGAGGCTCCAGTGCTGAGCATGTGGACCTCGTCGAGGATGTAGACCTTGGTCCGACCGGGCGAGGCGACGACCGTCCCGCCGATCAGGCTCCGCATGTCGTCGACCTTGTTGTTGGACGCTGCGTCGAGCTCGAAGAGGTCCATGCTGGATCCGGCGTCGATCGCCACGCACGAGTCACACACTCCGCACGGCTCGCCGTCGCGCAGGTCGTGGCAGTTGAGCGCTTTGGCGAGGATGCGGGCGGTCGACGTCTTGCCGGTTCCTCGTGGTCCCGAGAACAGGTAGGCGTGCGACTCGGTCTCGGTCCTCACCGCGTTGCGGATGGGTCCGACGACGTGGTCCTGGCCCCGCACCTGTTCGAACCTCGCCGGTCGATATCGGCGGTAGAGGGAGGGAGCGGACACGGGCAGATCCTACTTCTGCACTCCGACGCCGAGGCCGGTGCCCCGGTACTCGTCGTCGTTCCCATCACGGTCGGCCTGTGTCCTCAGGTGGCGGCCAGGCGATCTGCGGCACACCGCAGGTTCCGCTGAGAGCTGCTGCCTCCCGGCCCTGACTCGATTCACGGGCCACGGTCGCACAGGACCCGGCCGCCGCCCGAGGACACACGCCAGAGAGCAGGCTACCCTGACGTCGCTCACGCCGCACGGGCCTGTTCACGGGGACGCTGCGGTCACCTGGAGAGGTGCGAGAGCGGACGATTCGGCACGCCTGGAACGCGTGTGTGGCGGCAACGTCACCGTGGGTTCGAATCCCACCCTCTCCGCCATCTCGACCCGCCGATCCCGGCGGGTCGGCCCGCGTCCGGGGCCCTGCGACGCTCCCCGCTACGGTCGGACGCGTGCCGCACTCGATCGAACCGGACGACCGCCACGAGGTCTGGATGCGGGCGGCGCTCGCGGAGGCTGCCGGCGCCGCGCTCGAGGGCGAGGTGCCGATCGGCGCAGTCGTGGTCCACCTCGAGGACCCGGAGGGGCCGCGCATCATTGCGTCGCGCCACAACGAGCGGGAGGCCACGTCCGACCCGACGGCGCACGCAGAGGTGCTCGCCCTCCGCGACGCTGCTGCACATCTGGGCCGGTGGCGGCTCGAGGACTGCCTGCTGGTGGTGACGCTGGAACCCTGCCCGATGTGCGCCGGAGCGGCGTGGTCGGCCCGGATCGGGGGTGTCGTCTTCGCTGCAGTGAACATGGACGCCGGCGCCCTCGGGAGCCTCTACCACCTGGGCCAGGACCCGCGGCTCAACCACGAGTTCCCCGTGCGACACGGGGTGCTGGCCGAGGAGTCGGCCGGTCTGCTCAGGGAGTTCTTCACCGATCGCCGCTGAGTGAGCGGTTCCCGAAGACGAGAGCCGGTCAGCTCTGAAAGAGTGGTCTCCATGGACACCACCGTGCTCGTCGATGGCCGCCACTTCACCGAGGACCCCCGATGGCACGACGGTCGCCTCTGGTACAGCGACTTCTACGGACACGCTGTCCACTCGGTGGGGCCCGACGGCGACGACCGGATCGAGCTCGAGCTCGACGACCAGCCCTCGGGACTCGGGTGGCTGCCCGATGGCCGGCTGCTCGTGGTGGCCATGACCAGCAGGCAGGTGCGGCGACTGGAGCCCGACGGGTCGCTCGTCCTCCACGCCGATCTGTCCCACATCGCCACCTACTGGTGCAACGACATGCTCGTCGACACCCACGGGCGCGCCTACGTCGGACACTTCGGTCTGGACCTCGACGCCTACGTCGCCGAACACGGCGCCGACGCGCTCATGTCGCCCGACGCCCCGACCTTGTCGCACGTGATCCTGGTGCAGCCGGACGGCACCGTGGAGGTCGCAGCCGACGAGATGCGATTCCCGAACGGCACGGTGGTGACACCCGACGGTCGCACCCTGATCGTCGCCGAGACCCTGGCCCTACGGCTCACCGCATTCGACATCGACGACGACGGCCGGCTGTCCAACCGTCGCGTGTGGGCCGACCTCTCGGCGCACCTGATCCCGCCCGACGGGATCTGCCTGGACGCCGAGGGGGCGGTATGGGTGGCGAACGCTTTGGGTGCCGAGTGCGTCCGCGTGCTCGAGGGCGGCGAGATCACCGACCGTGTCACCACCGGTCAGCGGGCGTTTGCGTGCAACCTCGGTGGGGAGGACGGCACCACGCTCTTCGTGTGCACCGCTGAGACCTCCACCGCCGACGTCTGCACTGCCGAACGGACGGCGAGGATCGAGGTCGCCACTGTCTCGGTGCCCGGCGCCGGCTCCCCGTAACCCTCCCCCCCTCCCCCCCCTCCCCGCTTTGTGGTGCGAGCTACATGGATATCCATGTAGCTCGCACCACAAAGCCGGGGGAAGAGGGGCGGCGGGAGGGTCGTCTCGAGGTGGGACGAACCTTTCGCCACGGCTAACGTCGCAGACGGAGAGTTGCCAGAGCGGACGAATGGGACGGTCTCGAAAACCGTTGAGGTCGCAAGGCCTCCGAGGGTTCGAATCCCTCACTCTCCGCTCAGTTGCAGCTGCCCCCGACGTCGTTCGGGGGCAGCGCTGCGTCCGGGACCAGAAGGTCCGGCGCCGAGCCCGCGACCGCCTAGAGCACGCCGGTCAGCAACAACGCGACAGCCAGTCCCGCAACGACGAAGCGGTACCAGGCGAAGATCGTCAGGTCGTGCCGCTCCAGATAGGCAACCAGCCACTTGATCGCCAGGACGGCCGAGACGAGGGCGAACAGAGCGCCGGCGAGCGGTGTCACCACACCGAACTGCTCGACGAGGGTGCCGCCGTCGGTGAGCAACTTGTAGCCCGAGGCCGCGGTGAGGGTTGCGAACCCCAGGAGGAAGCTGAACTCCACCGCAGCCACGACCGACACCCCGACCAGCAGCGCGCCCAGGATGGTCGCCAGGCTGCGGCTCGTCCCGGGCCACAGCGCCAGACACTGGGCGAGACCCACCACGAGTGCCTGCTGGTGGGTGATCGACAGGAGCGGGTCCCGTCCCGGGGCGTCGTCGCCGGGTCCGTCACCCGATCGACCGGTCGTCGCGTCGTCTGCGGGTCCACCGGCGGCTGGCCGTCGGCTCGGGATCCGCCCGGTGCGCTCGAGCACCAGGATCACCACACCGCCGATCACCCAGGCCGCCACGATCGGCCAGGGGCCGAAGAGTGCCGACTCGATCGCATCGTCGAACAGGAATCCGAGCAGGGCCGAGGGCACGAACGCGATCACCAGAACGACGAGGAGGTGACGGCCAGCCTCCGAGCGACCGAACAGTCCGAGCACCATGTCGCGGAACCGGCGCCAGAAGAGGCCCGCCACCGCCAGGATCGCCCCGAATTGGATGGCGATCGCATAGGTGTTGACCGCCTCGAGTCCGGGACTGCCCTGCTCGTCCGGGAGCCCGAGCAAGCGGGAGGCGATCAGCAGGTGCCCGGTGGAGGAGATGGGCAGGTACTCGGTGACACCCTCGACCACACCGAGGATCGCCGCCTGCCACCACGACAGGCTCACCCCCGGAGCACCCGACGCAGCGGCGAGCGCACCCGCCGGATCGGTGAGGACCACGGCCACGACGGATGCGAACAGAACGGAGACCGCCCCGGCGACGCCGAGCCGTGGCGCACCGAGCGGTCCCACGGGCGGCGCCATGAGTGGCATCCGACAGCGGGGTGAGGCCCTGCCAACGGCGTTCGACCGGTTCCCCACTGCCGACACTCTCGCACCTCCAGCCGCAGGTCGTGGGTACCCTGCGCCCAATGTCCATGGCCGCGATGCGGATGATGCACCAAGACCCCGACTCCGTTTCCGGAGCGACGATCGACCGGGCCACGGTGCGACGGGTCGGCACCTTTGCGCGCCCCTACCGGGCCCAGCTGATCGGGTTCGTGGCCATGATCACCATCGGCGCCGGTCTGGCACTCGTCCCGCCGCTGCTGTTCCGGACGATCATCGACCAGACCATCCCGTCCGGTGACCGCTCCCAACTCGTGCTGCTCGGTCTGGTGGTGGTTGCCGCCGCCGTGATCGGTGCGGTCGTGCAGTTGCTGGAACGCCGCTGGTCGGCCCGGATCGGTGAGGGCCTCATCTACGACCTGCGACTCGCCCTGTTCGACCACGTGCAGCGGATGCCGCTGCAGTTCTTCACGCGATCGCAGACCGGTGCGCTCGTCAGTCGCCTCAACAACGACGTCATCGGCGCCCAGCGAGCGCTGACCGGAACGCTCGGGACCGTCGTGTCGAACGTCATCACGCTGATCGCCGTGCTGATCGCAATGGTGGCGCTCGACTGGCGGGTGACGATCGTGGCGGTCCTGTTGCTGCCACTGTTCCTGATCCCGTCCAAGCGCGTGGGCCGGAAGCTGCAGGGCATGACCCGGGACGCCATGGGCCTCAACGCTGAGATGAACGCGCAGATGACCGAGCGGTTCGGCGTCTCGGGCGCCCAACTCGTCAAGCTGTTCGGCGACCACGACACCGAACGGGACGACTTCGGATCACGGGCGAGCGGCGTCCGGGACATCGGCGTGCGGACGGCCATGTACTCCAGGTTCTTCCTGGTGATGATGGGTCTGGTCGGCGCCATCGGCACCGCCGCGGTGTACCTGCTGGGCGGCCTGCAGGTGATCGAGGGTGCGATCACCATCGGCACCCTCGTGGCACTCACCGCGCTGGTGGTGCGCATCTACGACCCGCTCACCAGCCTGACGAACGCCCGAGTGGACGTCATGAGCGCGTTCGTGAGCTTCGAGAGGGTCTTCGAGGTGCTCGACTCGCACAACCCGATCAGCGACGCGCCCGACGCAGAGGAGCTGACCCGCCCCAGGGGCCTGGTCGAGATCGACCACGTGTCGTTCCGTTACCCCGCAGGTGGGGTCGGCTCGATCGCCTCGCTCGAAGCGGGTGCGCACGAGGGGGACGGCGAGATGCCGCTGGTCCTCGACGACATCACGATCACGGTCGAACCCGGCACCACCGTTGCACTCGTCGGGCCGTCCGGCGCCGGCAAGTCGACGCTGGTCTCGCTCATCCCTCGCCTCTACGACGTGACCGACGGCGCCGTTCGGGTCGACGGCCACGACGTCAGGGGCCTGACGCAGCGGTCGCTCCGATCAGCCATCGGGGTCGTGTCCCAGGACCCGCACCTGTTCCACGCCACGGTTGGTGACAACCTGCGTTACGCCCGGCCCGAGGCCACTGCCGAGGAACTGCGCGACGCGTGTCGCCACGCCCGGATCCTCGATGTGGTCGATGCGCTACCCCAAGGGTTCGACACGATGGTCGGCGAGCGCGGCTACCGACTGTCCGGCGGCGAACAACAGCGGCTTGCGATCGCCCGCATGGTCCTGAAGGACCCGGCGATCGTCATCCTCGACGAGGCGACCTCGTCACTCGACACCGAGAACGAGGCCGCCGTCCAGGCGGCTCTCGCCGACGCGCTGGAGGGGCGGACCGCCGTGGTGATCGCCCACCGTCTGTCAACGATCACGGGCGCCGACCAGATCGTCGTCCTCGACGGCGGCCGGGTGGTCCAGCAGGGTCGTCACCGGGAACTGCTGGACTCGGGTGGGCTGTACGCCGATCTGTACCGGGTGCTCGTCGGATCCGAGACCGTCTGAGCACACAGGAGGGCCCTGTGTTCGTGGGCGATGCGACTGCAGCGCTCAGGCCAACAAGCCACCGTCGACGGTCAGGCACGATCCGGTCACGTACGACGATGCGTCCGATGCCAGGAACAGGGCCGCACCGACGACCTCGGCCGGTTCGGCAACCCGCTTCAGCAGGGTCGAGTCGACGATGCGTTGGTGGAACTCCGGTTCGTCGAGAGTGGCCCGCATCATGTCGGTGTCAAACGGCCCGGGCGCAATGGCGTTGACCCGGATGTGCGGCGCCCACTCCTTGGCCATCGTCCGGGTGAAGTTCCACATGGCGGCCTTGGCGCCGGTGTAGAGGCCGAGGTACTCGGCCCCGGCGAATGCCCCGGCGGTGATGACGTTGATGACCGACGGTGACTGCGACGCCTGCAGGTGCGGCAGAGCGGCAACAGCGAGCATGATCGGCCCCTGGACGTTGGCGCGGAACCCGGCGTCGAACGCCTCCGGGGTCATCTCGCCGAGCGGGCCGCCGAGTGGGTTGGCGGCGTTGTTGACCACGATGTCGACCCCGCCGTAGTGCTCGACGGTCGCCGTAACGAGGGCGTCGAGTTGATCTGGCCGGCCCACGTGGGTGGGCACGGCGAAGGCCTCACCGCCGGCGTGGCGGATCTCGGAGACCACCGCATCGCAGGCGTCGGTCTTGCGGCTCGCCACCACCACGTTCGCTCCGGCGGCAGCGAAGCCACGGGCGATCGCTCGGCCGAGACCCCTGCTGCCTCCGGTCACGACAGCCACCCGGCCCGGAAGGTCGAAACTGGGCCGCAGGACTTCAGTCTGATCGTTCACACGATCATCCTGCCCGACCCGAGGTGCTGGAGCGACCTGTCCTTGGGTTCCTCTAGGGTGCGTGTCGCCATCTGACGCACCTGGAGGTCACTCGTGCACGCGCTCATCGCCACCGACGGATCCGAAGTGTCGCTCGACGCCGCACGCAAGGGAGTCGAGTTGCTCTCTCCCGGCCACGTGACCCTGTTGACCGTCGCTGACACCTCCGTTGCCGAGGACTCCGGCGCCGGGGGATTTGAGAGCAACCTGATGACGCCAGAGGAATCCGAGCAGGCTCGCACCATGATCCTCGACGAGGGCGGGGACGAACTCGACGCCACCATCGCCGCTCTCGGCCTGGACCCGTCCACGGTCGACAAGCGACTCGTTGAGGGGGCCTCGGGTCAGATGATCGTCCACGTCGCCGGCGAGGTCGGCGCAGACGTGATCGTCGTCGGATCCCACGGCAAGGGGTGGTTCAAGCGCGTGGTGATCGGTTCGGTCAGCGAGTACGTGATCCACAACAGCTTGATCCCGGTGCTCGTCATCCGGCCCGAGCCTCACGCCGACGCACCCGACCCGAGCTGACGGCGGGCCGGTGGCTACCGACCCGAGGACCGACCCCGACACCGAACTGCTCGGCCGGTCCTGGAGCGTTGCGGACCTGCATGCCGCCGTCAGCGGCGTGCTCGCTGAGGTGTTCGGCTCCGAGGTCTGGGTCGAGGGTGAGATCACCAAGGTCTTCACCTCGAACGCAGGTCACACCTACATCACACTGTCGGACCCGGACGCAACGGGCGGGCAGCGTCCGATCCTGGAGGTCACCCTCTGGAAGTACCAGATGGCCGACATCCGACGTCGGCTCAGCGAGGCCGGTGGCGCTGTCGAACTCGCCGAGGGCGTGCGAGTTCGGGTCGCAGGATCGCTCGGCTCCTACGCCGTGCGGAGCCAGCTGCAACTCAAGATGACGGACCTCGACCCGGCGTTCACGCTGGGCGTGCTCGGCCAGGAACGGGCCCGGGTGCTCGAAGCGATCACACGGGAGGGGCTGCTCCAACGCAACGCCGGCGTGCCACTCGCCGTCCTGCCGCTTCGGGTGGCGCTCATCACCAGCGTCGGGAGCGCAGCCCACGCCGATGCCCTGCACGAGCTCGAACGGTGGCAGATTCCGTTCACTGTGCTCCAGCTCCATTCGAGCACCCAGGGCCAAGTGGCCCCAGCGGAACTGATCGCTGCGCTGCGGACGGCGGAGACCCTCGATGTCGATGTCGTGCTGCTCGTACGCGGCGGCGGTGCGGCCACGGATCTCGCGGCGTTCGACGACGAGCAACTCGCCCGGACCATCGCCGGACTGTCGGTCCCGGTGGTGACAGGCATCGGCCACGAGATCGACCACAGCATCGCCGACGAGGTTGCCCACGCCGCCCGCAAGACCCCGACCGCCGCTGCGGCGTTCCTCGGGGAACGAGCCAGCGACGCCCTGGCTCGCTTCGACGAGCTGGCCGGGGCGATCGTCGAGACGGCACGACAGCGTCTCGACGTATCGGACCGACGGCTGCACCGGGCCTCGCAACGACTCGCCGTCTGCAGCGAACGGGTGCTCACCGTGGCGGACGGTCGAACCGCCGAGTCGTGGCGGCGCGTGACCCAAGGGGTGCTTCGGCGACTCGAACGAGCCGATGAACGGCTCAGGAACCTCGAGACCCGTCGACACGCTGTCGACCCGGCCGTGGCGTTGGCCCGGGGCTGGAGCATCACCCGAACCACCGACGGCTCAGTGGTCCGGGATCCGTTGGTCCTCGATGACGGAGACGAACTGACGACGACCGTTGCCGCCGGGACCATCACGTCGACAGTCAGAGCCACGATCAGCACAGCACCAGCGAGAGGAAGCGCGTGAGCACCACCGACGACGAAGAACCGACCGGACCGGGATTCGCCGAGTCCCTCGCCGAGCTCGAGGCGATCGTCGCCGAGCTCGAGTCGAGCGAACTGGAGGTCGACCACCTTGCGGGTCGCGTTGAGCGGGCCAGCGAACTCGTGCGAATCTGCCGGGACCGCCTCGACCGTGCTCGCTTCGCCGTGGAGGACGTCCTCGAACGCACTGCGCTCGACGAGGACTGACCACTCAGCCGCCTCCGTCGGGAACCCCGGCGGCGAGCGGTCGGACGCAACCACTTGACCGCTGGAGACAGGGGTAGCCTCACGGTGTGGTTCGTCGTGACGTCCTCACTCGGGAGTCGATCGTCGCTGCGACCCGCGAGATGCTCCGTTCGACCGACCTCGACGGGATCTCGTTGCGCAAACTCGCCGGACGTCTCGGGGTCACGGCCCCGGCGCTGTACGCCCACGTCGAGGACAAGGACGACCTGATGCGAGCCGTCGCCGAGGTTGGCTTCGGCGACCTCGTCGAGCGAATGGAAGCCGTGACGGAACCCGACCCCCTGGAGCGACTGCGGGCCTACGGACGGGCGTACGTCGAACTGGCCCTGGCGGACCCCAGCGTCTTCGAGGTCATGTTCCAGTACCGGCCGGACTCGATCGACCTTCCTCAGGTCGACAACTCGCTCGCAGCCGCAACCGAGGCATTCACGCTTCCAGCAACCGCCGTCGCCGAAGCGATCGATGCAGGGTTGATCCACAGCGATCGGGATCCGGCTCAGGTGGCGATGGTGCTCTGGGCCACCAACCACGGGTGCGCCACCGTGCTGCTGCTCGGGGCCCGGGACGGCACGGTGATCATCCCCAAGGAGTTCGAACACCTCCTCGACGACGTGGTCGACACGACCCTCGCCGGGCTCGCCACGGCCCCGTCCAACTGAACCCGTCCTGCCGAACCCGGACGGTCGGCCCCACGTGACCGATCCGACTCAGGAGATCCCGGCGAACCGTTGGAGTGCCACTGGCAGAGGATCCCGGGACACACCGGGTCCTCCGAGGAGCGCCTCGATCCACGGTGGGTGCAGCGCCGTGTGGATGTTGACCGGTTCGGCGAGGTCGCTGCCGTCGAGGATGAAGTCCATGAAGTTCTGAACGTAGGACTCAGGACGGGGATCACGGGACAACTCAACGAGGGCGTACGGATCGGGCGAAGCGTGACGCCCGGGCTCCGGGTAGACGATGGACGCCGATCCGGGCTCGGTTCCGCCTCCGACCAACCCCGCACCGTCACTCAGCGCCAGGCCCCGAACCAGTTCCGGACGGGCCCCCGTCACGAGCAGACCGATGTAGGCGCCGAGGCCGCGACCGACGATGGTGACGCTCCCGATCCGTGAGATCACTGCGTCGGCATCAGCCACGAGGATCTCGGCGGTGTAGCCGCCGCCCGTTGGAACGGTCGACTCGCCGTGGCCGGTGAAATCGAGGCCGAGCACCGGCCCCGGCCAGGACAGGCCCGTCGGCAGGCTCGTCGGGGTGGATTCACCCAGACCGTGCAACAACAGCAACGGTCTGAACGACGCTGCAGCGCCGGGCTGGAGTTCGTGCAGCGCCAACCGCACACGGTTGTGTTGGATCCATGTCGTCCGTCGGTCGCTCATGACAAGAAGTCACACACCAGGTCAGCGACTCGGCGTGGCTGTTCGATGTGAACGAAGTGGCCCACACCCTCGAGCGTCTCGAAGCGGTGATCGGGTGGCAGGAATCCACCGACGTGTTCTGGACGGGTTCCCCAACCCATCAACTCGTCCTCCAGGCCGAGCACACCGAGGAAGGGAACGGCGAGTCCGGGGAGATGCTGCAGCGCCCACTCCGGTTGGAACGGCCCGAAACCACCGAGACGCATGGTCGGATCGATCTTCCAGCGCCAACCGTCCTCGGAGTGAACCGCACCGACGGTCACGAGGTACCGCAACCACTCCTGGGAGAGTCTCGGATTCATCCGGCCACGACGGCGGGCGAGATCGTCGATGCTCCCCGGTTTGCGCTCCTTACCGACCAACGTCCGCCGGTGTTCCAACCAAGAAGAGAGCTCTCGCCGCAACGAACGACTCCGTTCGCGGTCCGCTACATCCGACATCCGTCCCCACGACGGGAGACCGTCGAGGTTGACCAGCGCCGAGACGCGACTCGGCATGGCTCCGGCGAGGTACATCAGCAGCGACCCGCCCTTGGAGTGCCCGATGAGCGGCAGCGGCCCGGGTGACACCGAGTCGATCACCGCCACGGCATCACGAAGATCGGCGTCCCAGCTGTAGAGCGCAGTTCGGTCCGAGTCGCCGTGGCCCCGCTGGTCCCAGCTCACCACCCGCCAGCCGGCATCGGCGATCATCGGCGCGAAGACATTGAGGGTCTCGGCGAAGTCGAACCCACCGTGCGCGACCACCACCGGATCAGCCTGTGGGTCACCCCACTCGGCCACCGAGAGGCTCACCCCGGCGTGCTCCACCCGCCGTCGCCGATCGGGGCGACGGGCACCGGGAAACTTCACCGAATCCGCCGTCTCGCTGCCGGTCTCCTCACTCACGTGTGACCTCCCGCGGCCGCCGCCGGTGTCCTCCCTGTGCAGGAACAGCGCCACCGGGCTGGGTACGAGCCTCCGGACGGACGTCGAATACTAGGCCCCGACATCGCACCACCCAGGAAGTGTGACCAGAGACCGCCTTCCATCGGTAGGCTCACCCGCACGGAGTCGACGAGCGAGCGGCCGACCGCCGGAGCGCCGAGCGGACCAGACGACCAGGGGGGCGCTGCAGCAGCGGATGGCTGGGGCCCGATCCAGGATCAGCGGCTCGCGCCCCGGGCACCCGACCACAGTCACCGATCCAGCCAAGCTGCTGGCCCTGACACCTCGCCGATCACCGCTTCGGAAACGCTGACGGCGTCGGCCCGTACCGGGCCTTCCCCGGCGCCGTCCTACCAGACGATCATCGGACCGGCGATCCTGGCCCTGCGCTGGGGGTCGGTCGGGTTCGGGCTGCTCTTCGCCGCCCCAGCAGCGTTCCGAGGGAGCTACACCGCAGTGGTCGCCACGGCGGTCTGCCTGTTCGTCACGACCTACCGGACCATGATTCCCGTCCGACCCGGGGCCACCGACTGGCGAAGCGTCGTCACACCCTTCCTCGACGTGGTGGCCGTGGGGATCGTCGTCGGAGTCGATGGTGGGGTGGAGAGCCCCTACTTCTTCGTGCTGCTCTCGGCGGTCATCGTCGTCACACTCGGCTGGGGTGGTTGGCGGGGAGCGATCGCCGCGGCGATCGGTGTACTCGTCCTGATCGTGGCAACACCGGCGGGTCGTGTCGACGTCGGCGGGCAGTTCGACAGTCGTCGGGATCTCGCAGCGCTCATGGTGATCATCCTGGCGATCGCTGGGGCCGCCTTTCTGCGTCGCCGACTCGAGGAGGCCGACCGGGGCCAGAGCGAGCTCTCGATCGAAGTGACACGACTGAGCGAGGCAAACGACCTGCTCGTTCTGCTCACCCAGGCCGCACGCACCCTCCCGGGATCACTGAGTCTGCGGGACACCGTCGAGAAAGCGCGACAACAACTCCGCCGGGATCTCGATGTCGACACGGTGGTCCTTCTCACCCTCGACGAACCGACCGACGAGTGGACCACCCGGATCGCCGACGGGTGCGTCATGACCGCCGCCTACCCCACTTCCGAACTGCCCGATGCGCTCGCTTCGGCACTCCGGGCAGATCGGCCCGTGACCGTGAATGGCCCCGAAGGGAGCGACGACCCGGCGCCGCTGCAACAGGGTCGAGCCAGCGCCGTCTACGTTCCGCTCACTGCTCGGGGCCGGACAGTTGGACTGCTCGGCGTGGAGCACCCGGACGCCGAGCACTTCGACCACCGACGACTCCTCCTCCTCGGCGGGCTCACCGACGTTCTCGGCCTGAGTCTCGACAATGCCAGGTGGTTTTCCAGGCTACGGACTCTCGGGGCCGAGGAGGAGCGGAGCCGGATCGCTCGCGAGCTCCACGATCGCCTCGGACAGTGGCTCACCTACATCTCACTCGAGCTCGAGCAGATCGCCGATCAGACACCGAGCGAACAGGTGACCAGACTGCGCTCCGACGTCGACACAGCGATCAACGAACTGAGGTACACCCTCTCGGACCTGCGTGCCGGCGTGGACGACGCCCACCCCCTCTCGGTACGCGGTGCGGAGATGACGAATCGGTTCGCCGAACGAACCGGGATCCCAGCGAGGTTCAATGCTCTCGACGGTGACAACCGGGCCGCTGTTCCTGTGGAGATGGAGTTGCTCCGGATCCTGCAGGAGGCGTTGAGCAACGTCGAACGCCACGCCGGAGCATCATCGGTTCGGGTCGATTGGGGCACCCGACAGGGCGAGTACCAGCTCGTGGTCGCTGACGACGGTCACGGTTTCGACATCACCGCCAGCACCCGGGACGCCGCCTACGGTCTGATCGGGATGCGGGAACGGGCCGATGTGATCGGAGCCCAACTGCGCTTCGAGAGCCGTACCGGTGCGGGAACCACCATCACGGTGAGCTCCGGCGTCCGGGACAACTCGACACTCCAACCAGACCAACAATCACCCGGGGGGCGATCATCATGAAGGTGCTGCTCGCAGACGACCACCAGATCCTGCGTGATGGAATCCGACGAGGACTCGAGGGTGCTGGCGTCGAGGTCGTCGGCGAGGCCGAGAACGGTGAGGAAGCGGTTGCGCTCGCCGCTGCCAACAGCCCGGACATCGTCCTCATGGACCTGTCCATGCCCGTGCTGGACGGTGTCCAGGCCACGACCCGCATCCGAGCGGACAACCCCGACGTCCGAATCGTGGTGCTGACCATGCACGACGATCCAGAACGCACCAAGGCCGCCCTGCAGGCCGGAGCTTCGGCATACCTCACCAAGGGCACGTCGTTCGCCGAGGTGCTCGACACGCTCACGTTGGTCGACTCCGGCGAGGAGGTCCTCAGCCCGAAACTGGCGGCGTCGATGCTCGAGCACCTCAACTCAATTCCCAAGGCTGAACTCCTCTCGGAACGCCAGGTCGAGATCCTGCAGATGATCGCCGACGGCAAGTCCACCAAGCAGGCGGCACGGGCGTTGGGAATCACCCAGAAGACGGTGCACAACCACCTCAATGCCACGTATCGCCGACTCGACACGCAGAGCCTGACCCACGCCGTGCTCTCTGCTGTTCGACTGGGAATCATCGACCTCTACTCCGAGCCTGACCCGGAGGACGAGACGTGACGACGCGGGATTTACCCACCGGCAGGACTGGACCGACGAGGGGTCGGGTACGACACCATGGATGCCGTGGCTGACACGGAGGGAATCGGGGCGCAGCCGGGTCGCGTCGGGGCACCCGGCTGGCAGCGCGTGCTCGGCGCAGTGGCCCTCGCCCTCGCCGTGACCGCAGCTGTCACCATCCCGATGGGCTACCAAGCCCGCGCCACTCGGACTGTGACAGACACCACGACCGACACCGTTCCCACAGCCGTGCTCGGTTCGACGCTGAGCGCAGATCAACTCACAGCGCCCGCTCAGGTCATCCGACTCGAACCAGCCGAGAATCTGAAGTTCTCCGCCGTCGGCCCGACCGAGGCACTCGCTCCGCTCGACGGTTCCGAACTGATCGGATCCCGGGCCTGGATCCTGGTCTCTGGAAACGACGTCCTGTTCGTCCGGTTCTGGCTGAACGATCCGACCGGTGGCGGACCACCGGACCAGGTCGACCAGGTCGCACCCTTCACCCTCGTGTCAGGGCCTCTCAACGACGGCGTCGCCCCACTCGACCTCGACGCCCTCCCCTCTGGTGAAAGCACCGTGCTGGTCGAGTTGAACAACGACGACGGGACCGTCGAGTACCAACGGGCCAGCTTCTCGACCACCTGATTGCAGGTAGCATCGCCCCCGGTAGTTCTCGGCGCTGCGCCGAGTGCGGAGACAACGGGAGAAGCATGACTGAGATCCGCGGGCACGTCGCAGAGGGCTTCGAGGCGGTGGGCGATGCCTTCGAGTCCAACTTCGAACTGCACGGCGACGTGGGTGCAGGGTTCTCGCTCTTCGTCGACGGCGAAGAGGTGGTCTCCCTGACCGGCGGTGTGGCCGACGCCGACGGCCGCCCCTACGACGAGGACACCCTCCAACTGGTCTTCTCCACGACAAAGGGCGCCACGGCCATCTGCGCCCACCTGCTCGCTGAACGGGGCCTGCTCGACCTCGACGCTCCGGTCGTCGAGTACTGGCCCGAATTCGGCGCCGCCGGGAAGGGCGACGTTCCGGTGAACTGGCTCCTCAGCCACAAGTCAGGACTGGTCGACGTCGACCGCACGATGAGTCTGGACGAGGCACTCGACTGGGACAGCGTCACCATGGCACTCGCCGAGTCAGCACCGCTGTGGGAACCGGGAACGCAGCACGGCTACCACGCCATCACCTACGGGTTCCTCGTCGGCGAGATCATCCGGCGGATCAGCGGAAAGAGCATCGGTGAGTTCTTCGCCGAGGAGGTCGCCGCACCACTCGGTCTGGACTTCTGGATCGGTCTCCCGGAATCCGAACAGCACCGGGTGGCGCCCCTCATCCCCATGAGCAGCATCCCTGAGCCGATGATGCTGGCTGAGGAGGACCCCGCATCCGACGATGCTCCGCTGAGCCTGATCGCCATGCTCGAGCAGTTCCTCGGGCCGGACAACATGATCGGTCGGGCGCTCACCGCACCGGGTGGCGCGTTCGCCGAGGAGCACGCGTGGAACGAACCGCGCGTTCGGGCAGCGCAGATCCCAGCGGCCAACGGGGTCACCAACGCCACGTCGCTGGCCCGCATGTACTCGTCGCTGGTCGTCGAGACCGACGGCGTGCGGACGTTGCAGCCCGAGACCGTCGAT
>VGBZ01000014.1 GCA_016870275.1 Actinomycetota bacterium | reverse complement strand
GCAGCACCACCTTGGCGCGGTCCCGGACCGAGCGGGCGGCCCAGTCGACCTGCGCCTGCCGGGCGCTCTCGGCGACGGCCCGGACGTCGACCGGCGTGCACTGGGGAAGCTCGACGAAGGGTTCGCCGGTGAACGGCACGACGGTGGTGACCGGCGGTGCGTGGTGATTTCTCGCCACGAGCGCCACCAGCCGTTGGCGCTCGTCGACGTCGATGGAGTCGGGCAGCGTGACGTCCGACTCGACGAGTCTGAGCGGACGGGGTCGGGTTGCAGTCACGTGGCCCTCCTCGGATCGGTTGACACCCCCGGTGCGACCATCGGAGTCTCCCCCGTCCGTAGGCCGACCATCAAGGAGGGACTCGGGCGCAGAGTGACGAACGTCGGTCGAGAGCATCGAGGTCGGACTGCGAGCAACCCGGGGAATTGAGTTCCTCGCAACACCACTACCCTTCCCGGAGCGGGCGCGTAGCTCAGCTGGTCAGAGCGCTTCCCTTACAAGGAAGATGTCGGGGGTTCGACTCCCTCCGCGCCCACCGTCCCGTCCCGCTCCGACCGGCTCTGATCCGTGCCGGTCCGGCTGCGTAGCCTCGTGCCGTGACTGGACAGCCGAGCCCGGGGCGTGCACGACAGGAGCACCCGGTGGACCACGTGGCCGTCGGACCGGAGGGGACGGCGCCGGAGTGGATGGTGGAGGCCGTGGTCGACGGCGGCGCCACGGTCGTCCCGCTCGACCGGGCCGACGCGCTGCTGTGGACCCACCCCGACGACCCGGCCGGTCTCACCGAGGCGCTCGCCGAGCACGGCGACCACCTGCGATGGGTCCAGCTCCCGTGGGCCGGCGTCGAGCCGTACGTCGGCGTACTCGACGACGACCGGCTCTGGACGTGCGGCAAGGGTGTCTACGCCGAACCGGTCGCCGAACTCGCCCTGACGCTCTCGCTCGCCGGGTTCCGGGGACTGCCCACCTACCTGCACGACGCGCCGTTGAGCGAGCGCGGCACGATCGGCCGCAACCTCCACGGGGCCGGGATCGTGGTCGTCGGCGCCGGGGGCATCACCGATGCGTTCCTGCGGATGGTGGCACCGTTCGACCCCGTCACCACGGTCGTGCGACGACGGGACGTGCCGCACCCGGCTGCGGACCGGACCATCACGCTCAAGCAGGTCGACGCCGTCCTGCCCGGGGCCGACCTGGTCGTGGTCGCCTGCGCGCTGACGCCCGAGACCACCGGTCTGTTCGACGCCCGGCGACTGGCACTGCTCGGGGAGCACACCTGGCTGGTCAACGTCGCCCGGGGCGCCCACGTCGTCACCGACGACCTGGTGGCCGCGCTCCGTTCCGGCGGACTGGGCGGCGCCGGCCTGGACGTGACCGACCCCGAGCCGCTCCCTGCGGACTACCCCCTCTGGTCGGCGCCGAACTGCGTGATCACCCCACACGTGGGCAACACGCCGGCCATGGCGCGGCCGCTGCTCGCCTTACGGATCCGGATGAACGTCGCCCGATGGATCGCCGGCGAGCCGCTCGTCGGCCCGGTCGACGTGGCCGCCGGCTACTGAGTCGCCGGCTACTGATCAGAAGCCGAACTGCTGGACCGGCCGCGGGGTCGCCGTGACCGGGGCCGAGCCGATGCCGCCACCGCTCCGCTCACCCCAGCAACGCTGGGACCCGTCGGCCACCCGGGCGCACGCCGACTCGTGGCCGACCTCGACGGCGGTCACGCCGCTCAGCCCCCGGACGGTCGTGGGCGTGTTCCGGTCCGCGAACGCCCCGTCGCCGATCTGCGCCGAGCGGTTCAGCCCCCAGCACCGGACGGTGCCACCCGTGACCGCACAGGTCTGCGAGCCCGAGGCGGCCAGCGACGACGCCCCGCCCAGGCCCGACACCACCACCGGCAAAGGGCTCGCCGTGAACGTCCCGTCGCCGAGCTGACCGTGGCTGTTGCTCCCCCAGCAGCGCACGCCGCCGGAGGTGAGCTGCACCGTCACCGGCGTGTTCCGCTGGGCGGTCGTGCCGGCGCCGACGGCGCCATCGCTGTTGCCACCCCAGCACTCCAGCCGGTCGAGCGTGATCCCGCAGGTCGCGCCGGCGCCGACCGCGACCTGGTCGTAGCGCCCGAGGCCGGCCGGTGCGACCGGCTGGTTGCGGTTCTGGGTGCCGCCGTTGCCGAGCTGTCCGACGCCACCGGCACCCCAGCAGGTCGCGTTGGCGCCGGCGTCGCGGGCGCAGGTCGTCTGACCCGAGGCGTCGATGTCGTCGATGTCGGTCCCGACACGGAAGTTGACCGACACCGGTGTGGCGCTGTCGGCGAACGCACCGTTGCCGAGTTCACCGGCGGAACCCTCGCCCCAGCAGCTCACCGCACCCGAGGTCCGCAGGACGCAGGTGTGCAGGTCGCCGGCGGCCACCCGGACCGCATCGTTGATGCCGGGCACCAGGAGCGGCGTGGTCGACGACGGGGTTCCGGATCCGACCCCGAGCTGGCCGAAGGCGTTGGACCCCCAGCACCGGACCGAGGTGACCACGATGGCGCAGGTGTGGTTGCTGCCGGCGGCGTAGTGGTCGGGGCCGCCGACCAGCCCGGGCATCGTGATCACCTGGGGCAGGAACTGGTCGAGCTGGTTGCCGTTGCCGACCTGGCCCTGGTCGTTCTCGCCCCAGCAGGCGAACGCACCGTCCTCGCCGCCCGAGGCACAGGTGTGGTTGGCCCCGGTGACCACGGTGAGCGGAGTGAACGGCAGCGTCACGTCGGTGGGGACGTCGCGGGGCCCCAGGAAGGTGCCGTCACCGATCTGCCCGCTCGTGTTCCGGCCCCAGCAGCGGAGCAACTGGCCGGCCGGACCCGGCGGGTTCACCACCGCGCACGCATGGTCGGCGCCGGCGTCCAGGTCGACCGCACCGGTGGCGCCGGGCACGGGGACCGGGGTCCGGCTGCTCGACGTCGTGTCGTTGCCGAGCTGACCGTGGGCGTTGCGCCCCCAGCAGCGGACCGGATACTCGGCCCCTGCTGCGGCGTCGGAGAACACCGCGCAGCCGAATCCGTTGCCCGCTGCGACCTCGAACGGCCGGAACGCCGGGTTGGGCGAGAAGTAGCCGAGCACGTCGACGAGGAAGTGGGTGCCCGTGCCGTAGTTCCGGGCGATCAGGTCGATCAGCCCGCTGCCGGACAGTGCGACCGTTCCCGAGTTGGTCGTGCTCTGTCCGGCGCCGAAGTTGAGCGCGGCCGCGCCGGGCTCGGTGCGGTCACCGGGCCAGAGCCGGGCGAACCCCGTGGTCGGCGGCCCGACGGCGGTGAACGACACCTCGACCGCCGTGGCGTCCTCGGGCACGCCGCAGGCGGCGCCGCCCTGCTGGGCGAACCCCTCGCCCACCCCACCGATGCGGAACGGTCGGGCGCCGACGGAACCCAACGGGGTGGACGCCCGGGTGTCGACCGCCCGGCACGGGGTGACGGGCACGTACGACGCACCCAAGGTGGTCCAGTACCCCTGGACGTCGACGATCAGGTGGGTCGGGCCGCCGAAGCTGCGCACCGACAGGTTCGGTCCCGGACCCGAGGCGATCGGCACCGAGGCGGTGTTCGTGGCGCCCTGGGCGCCGACGAAGTTGAGGACGGTCGCGTTCGGCTGCGCCTGACCGACGGGCCAACCGCGGACGAACCCGGCGGCGTTCCCACCCTGCGATCCGAACGCGGCGCCCACTCCGACCACCTGCAGGTCGCGCTGCTCGGCGTCCGCGTAGGGATCGCCGACCCGGCTGTCGGCGATGCGGCACGGGGCCACGGGTACGTAGCGCTGACCGAAGCCGAACCCGGGGTCGTAGTAGCCGAGCACGTCGACGATGAGGTGCGTCGTGGCGCCGGCGTTTCGGAGTCGCAGGTCGAGCGTCCCGCCCGCGGCGAGCGGCACGGCGGCCGTGTTCGAGATGTTGCGGCCGGTCGAGTAGTTGAGGACCGTGGCGTTGGGTTCGTCCAGGCCGGCCGGCCAGGCGCGCACGAACCCGGCACCGGTCGACTGCACCGAGGTGATCGTCACCTCGACGGCGGCCACACCGTCCGGCACAGCACAGCCACCGTCCACGCCACCCTGGGCCGCGAAGTTCGCACCGGTGCCCGCCACCTGGACGTCCCGGGACACGCCGGGGCCCAGCGGGGACGGCCCGCCCGGGGTCGAGCGGGTGTCGAGGACCCGGCACGGCGCCACCGGGGTGAACGTCGAGCCGGAGCCGTCGGTGTACGCCGAGGCAGGAGGCGCCGAGATCACCGACGCGGCGACCATCCCGAGGGCGGCCAGGGCCATCCCGGCCACGGCGGTCGCAGCGGTGGACCGGATCCGTGTGAGACTCGTCGGAGCGCTCATGGTGTTCCTCCCGGGCTCAGGTTGCTGACTCCTCGACGGAGGAGAGCGACCGTGAGCACTTCCCTGACACCTTCTCGGGAGGATTCCGCGAAAGATACCCGGGCCGGCGGTCACTCAAGCGTAGCGACCAACTCCTCCTGGCGAGCCGCGAGGACCGCATCGGCGCGCTGCAGTGCGTCCAGCTCGTCGTCGTGGAGCGCCAGGTCCACCACCGGGGTCCAACCGTTCTGACCGACGATCACCGGGATGGCGATAGCGGCGTGCAGATCGTTCCAGTCGCCCCGGACCCACACCTGGGCGGGGAACGCTCGCCACACGCCGTCCACGAACGCCTCGAGCAGGTCGGCCACGGCGTGCGCCGTGACGGCCTCGGTGGTCCGGCCGGAGGTGAAGTTGGTGAAGAACGGCTTGACGGCGACCCGCAGGTCCGCCGGGAGCGACCCGACCCGGGCCCACGCCTCGGCCACCGCCCCACTGCGGATCAGGTCGACCACCTCGGTGCGCGCGGTTGCGATCTCGTCCGGCAGGTCGACCAGCTGTCGGTCGCCCCGCGCCGCGGCGATCGCTCGGTCCACGGCGTCGGCGGGCACACCGCGTGCCCGGACGGCCGACCAGACGGGCACGAGTCGGTCGCCGTGTTCGCCCAGCGTGACGGCGGCCACGTCGCGACGCGGGAGTCCCAGGTCCTCGGCGAGCTCGCGACGGAAGCGGAGCGTGTCCGACCACGCGCCCGCCCCGATCACCCGCTCCCGCGGGAGGTGCTCGGCGAAGATCCGCACGCCGAGCTCGACCGGGTTCGACTGCACCACGACGATCGGCGGATCGGGGCGTCGGGCGAGCGCGACGGCGTACGTGTGGAACAGCGCCGCGTTCACCCGGGCCAGCTCGGCACGATCCACCGGGGCGTTCGGATCCAGTGAGACGGTCTGCCCCGCGAGCACGACCACCAGGTCGGCGTCGACCGCGTCGGGGTCCAGGACGAGTTCGACATCCGGGGCCCAGTCACCGAACGCGTCCTCCAGGTCCGACCGCAGCCCCCACAGCTCGGTCTCACTCGGTCCACCTCGGTGGCCGACCAGTTGCAGGCGACCGCCCGGCGGGACCGTGCCACGTTGCAGCACCTGCGCCGCGAGCTGACGCCCGCAGGCTCCGGCGGCACCGATGATCGCAACGTCCACACCCCAGCGTGACAGACCCTGCGCCCGCTGGTCGACCGATGGACGACCCGGCCGGGCCGCAACGTGCGTGTCGCAGTGTCGTCATCCGCCCGACACGGAGCGACGCGAGGCTCCGCCGGGTGCGCGAACACGATCCCCCCGACACCGGGTCCCGCCTGATCCCGCCCGTCGACCCCCACGTCGTGGTCCTCTTCGGCGCGACGGGCGATCTGGCCCGGCGCAAGCTCCTCCCCGGCCTCTACCACCTGGCCCGTGCCGGCCTGCTCCGTGACTACCGGGTCCTCGGCGCCGACCTGGGCCACCTCGGCGCAGAGGAGTTCCAGAAGGTCGCCGGTGAGGCCGTCGTGGAGTTCGGCCGACAGGTCGCCGACGACGAATCGCTCGCGGAGTTCCTGGACCACCTCGAGTACGCCTCGATCACCGACGGCCCGGACGCGCTCGCCGATCGGACCCGGGAACTTGGTGCGGACCTGAGTGGCGAGTCGGGCGCCGACTGCCGGGTCCTGCACTACCTGAGCGTGCCGCCGAGCGCTGCGCTCGACGTGGTGGACCTGATCGCCCGGGCCGGGCTGGTGGAACGGTCAAGGATCATCATGGAGAAGCCGTTCGGGACCGACCTCCGCTCCGCCCGTCACCTCAACGCCGCGCTGCACGCCACGTTCGACGAGTCCCAGATCTTCCGCATCGACCACTTCCTGGGCAAGGAGGCTGCACTCAACATCCTGGCGTTCCGGTTCGCGAACGGACTGTTCGAACCCATCTGGAACCGTCAGCACATCGATCACGTGCAGATCGACGTCCCCGAGACGCTGTCGATCGGACAGCGGGCGTCGTTCTACGAGGCCACCGGCGCCTTCCGCGACATGGTCGTCACCCACCTGTTCCAGGTCCTCGCGTTCATGGCGATGGAGCCACCGACCGACTTCACGCCGCTGTCGATCAGCGAGGAGAAGCAAAAGGTCTTCCGGTCGATGCAGCCGATCCAACCGGCCGACGTGGTCCGGGGCCAGTACCACGGGTACCTCGACGAGCCGGGGGTGAGCCCCGACTCAGACACCGAGACGTTCATCGCGCTGCGCTGCGAGATCGACAACTGGCGCTGGGCCGGCGTCCCCTTCTACCTGCGAACCGGCAAGCGCATGGGCGAGGGCTCGCGAATCATCTCGATCGCGTTCTGCGAACCACCCAGGAGCATGTTCCCCGCCGGGTCCGGGGTCGGTGCCCACGGCCCCGACCACCTGACGTTCGACCTGGCTGACGCGTCCAAGCTGTCGCTGTCGTTCTACGGCAAGCGGCCCGGTCCGGGCATGCGCCTGGACAAGCAGAGCCTGCAGTTCGCGCTCCACGAGCACGCCGACGTGCTCGAGGCGTACGAGCGACTCATCCACGACGCCATGTGCGGGGACCACACGCTGTTCACCACGAGCGACGGGATCGAACGGCTATGGGAGGTCTCCGATCCACTCATCGCCAACCCGCCGCCGGTGCGCCCGTACGCCCCCGGCTCCTGGGGACCGAACGCCGTCCACCAACTCATCGCACCGAACGCGTGGCGGCTCCCGTTCGAACGGGCCTGGCGCGAGGACTGACCTGACCGTCGCACCGGCTCGGAGTGTGGAATGTCGCGGCCGGCCGTCACGTTCTCCACGCCGTGACCGATGTGCCCGCGTCGCCGAGCTCGTTGCCGACCCCGACCGTCGGCGACGAGGCGTGCTGGGTCGCCGCCCACCTGTCGGAACTCAGCGACCTGTCCAGGACCGCCGACGGAGTGGCCCCGTCCGCGGGCCGCCACCGCGGCGGCCAGCGCGCGGCCGACGCTGCGCTCGCCGCGTTCGACGTGCGTGGCTACCGAGCCGACCGCAACGAGGTGTGGCCCGCCGCACGGCGGGGGGCGTCCGGTCTCTCACCGTGGATCCGTCACGGGCTGCTCACGCTGCGCCGGGTCTGGGACCACGTGGCGGACGGACCCCCGGAGGACGTGGCCAAGTTCCGCGACGAGCTGCTCTGGCAGGAGTACGCCCGCCACCGTTACGCCCGACACGGTTTCGTCCGGAACGCTGGCGTCCGCCACGGGCCGACAGGCGCGTCAGGTGCGCCGAGCAACCCTGACGGTTCCGCCGAACCCGGGTGGACCACCGTCGAACACGAGATGGCCTGTCTCGCCGACCAGTTCGACGAGCTCGAACAGGATGGTTGGATCACCAACCAGGCGCGCATGTGGCTCGCCGCGCAGTGGTCCGGTCGCCACGACCGGCTCTGGTCCGACGGCGAGGAGTGGATGTTCCGGCGACTGATCGACGGGTCACGCGCCGCCAACGGTCTGGGGTGGGCGTGGACGAGCGGCGTCGGACGACCCGAGGCCTACGTGTTCACCCGCCGGCAGGTGGAAGGACGCGCGCCGGGTCGATGCGACTCGTGCCCGCTCGAGACCGACTGCCCGATTGCTGATCCACCGCCGTTCCGTGATCCCCCACCCGCCGCGGGTGCCCCCGGGTCGCCGAGTGCCGGCGAGCTCCCCGGCAGGGTCTGGGGCGGGCCGACCGATCCGTCCGTCGACAGCGATCGGGCGCCGACCGCCGTGTGGATCACCGCAGAGTCCCTCGGCGACGATGACCCGGCGCTCCGGGCCCACCCGGACCTGCCCGTCACCTTCGTGTTCGACGAGCCGCTGCTGCGTCACCTTCGGCTCGCGCCGCTCCGACTCGTCTTCCTGACGGAGTGCCTGGCGGATCTGGCCACTCGTCGGACGGTCGAGGTGCATCTGGGCGACCCGGTCGTGGTGCTCGCCGGTCGGGCGCTCGCGACCACGGCCGCTCCCGTGCCCGGCGCTCGACGGCGGCGGACCCAGCTGGGCGCTGCGATCGTCGAGCTGCACCCGTGGCCGTGGTTGGTCCCACCGCACGACGGACGCGACCGGTCCTTCAGCGCGTGGCGGCGCCACGCCCGGATCCCCGACTGACCAGCACCCCTCACACTGGTCCGGCCACGCCGGTCCCGCCACGCCGGTCCCGTCACGCTCTCCTCGCTGCATCGGTAGTGTCGGACGGGTGACCGTCGACGTGGCGCTGGTGCAGCTCGCCTCGGAGGAGACCGAGCCGCCCCAGGAACGCGTGCGCCGTGCGGTGGCGCTCACCTGGGATGCAGCGGCGTCCGCCGACCTGGTCGTGCTCCCCGAGCTGTGGCTGGCCGGCGCGTTCGACGTCCACGGATCGGGGCGCCTGGCCCAACCCGTCAACGGTGAGCTGATCGAGACGTTCCGGTCGGTCGCCCGTGACACCGCCACGTGGATCCACGCCGGCTCGGTCCCCGAACAGGACGGCGGGTTCACCTTCAACACCTCGGTCGTCGTCGCGCCCGACGGGACGGTCGCCGCCACGTACCGCAAACGCCACCTCTTCGGATTCGACGGGGGCGAGCCCGAGGTCATGACCGCCGGCGACGACCTGGTCTGCGTGGACACCCCGCTCGGTCCGACCGGCCTGGCCACCTGCTACGACCTGCGGTTCCCCGAGCACTTCCGTGGCCTCGTGGACCACGGCGCGACCGCCTTCCTGCTCGCGTCGGGCTGGCCCGATCGACGGATCGAGCACTGGCGGGTGCTGCTCCGGGCCCGGGCGATCGAGGACCAGTCGTGGGTCGTCGCGTGCAACGGCGTGGGAACCCAGTGCGGCACCACGCTCGGCGGACGATCCGCCGTCGTCGACCCGCTCGGCGACGTGGTCGCCGAGGCCGGAACCGACGAGACCGTCCTGGTGGCGACGGTCGAGCCGACCGCGGCCGCCGACTGGCGCGCCGCGTTCCCCGCGCTCGACGATCGCCGCTGACGCCCGCCGCCGATCACGAACCAGCACCAACGAACCAGCACGAACAAGCCACCACGACATACCGAACAACTCGACGGACCGAACAACTCGACGGACCGAACAACTCGAGACGACTCAGAACAGGCGGCAACGATGAACCCGACCACCGACCACTACGCAGTCCTGCTCGATTCGCTCCGACGACGGATGCGGGCCATGCACTCCCTCTACCACGACGCCACGGCCACCATGACCCTCGACCAGGTGAACCACGTTGAGCGCGAGGGGGTCCTACCGATCGCATTCTCCCTGTTCCACTACACGAACATGGAGGACGTCGGGTTCATGGTGCTCTCCGGCGAGGCGCCGATCTGGAACGACGAGTGGCAGGCCCGGGTGCAGATGGCGATCAATGATCACGGCAAGGAGCGGACGGTCGAGGAGATGGTCCACCAGCGGGTCGGCAACTACGAGGAACTCTGCGCCTACCAGCGAATCGTGTTTGACCGCACCGAGTCGTGGCTCGACACGCTGATCGGCCCGGAGCTCGACGAGATCCTCGTTCCCCGGCCGCTCCCCCCGGTGGTGGCCAACACGTACTCGGCCCGGGTGGCCGGACCCGAGGGCATCCGTCGACTCGACGGCATTGAGTGCTGGCTCTACCAACACGGGCTGCGTCACATGGGAGAGATCGAACTCGCCCGTGGTTTCGTCGGGCTGGGTGGCATGACGTCGTGAACGAACCCGAGCTGTCCGAGCTGTCCGAGCTGCTCGATCTCGAGGACGTCGAACGTGTAGCTGCAGGTCGACTCGACGAGATGGCGCTCGGCTACTACGCCGGCGGCAGCGGCGAGGAGCGGACACTACGCAACAACCGTGCGGCCTGGGCGGAGCTCGACGTCTGGTACCGGACGCTGGTCGACGTGTCGAGTTGCTCGACGACGACGTCGGTGCTCGGACTCGACCTGCCGGCGCCGGTGCTGGTCGCCCCGACCGCGCTGCACCGCCTGGCGCACCCCGACGGAGAGCTCGCCACGGCGCGGGCGTGCTCCGGGGCCGGCATCCCGATTGTCGTCTCGAGCCTGGCGTCCACGCTGCTCGAGGACATCTGCGCTGTGACCGACGCTCCCGTACTCATGCAGCTCTACATCGGCCAGCGTCCCGAGGTGTCCGAGGCGCTCGTGGCCCGGGCCGAGGCCGCCGGGTGCGCCGGGATCCAGCTCACCGTCGACACACCCGTGTGGGGTGAGCGCCACCGGGAGCATCGGACCGGGTTCCACCTGCCCGAGGGTGTGGACGTGGTCAACCTGCGCCGTCACGCACCGGAGCCGGCCGGGGCGGCCGACGGGGCGGCCGACGGGGCGGCCGACGGGGCGAGCGACGGGGCGAGCGGCGGGATCGGCGAGATCCTCGGTTGGGCCGTGTCGCCGTCGGTCACCTGGGACGACCTGGCCCGGCTGTGCGGGTCGACGAGTCTCCCGGTGCTGACCAAGGGAGTGTGCCGGCCCGACGACGCTCGTCGGGCGATCGAGGCGGGGGCCGCAGGCGTCGTCGTGTCCAACCACGGCGGACGGCAGCTCGACGGCGCCCCGGCCACCGCCGTGTCGCTCGGCCCGGTGGCGAGCGCGGTCCGCTCGGCTGATCCGGGGGCGATCATTCTGGTCGACGGCGGCATCCGAGCGGGCGTCGACGTGCTGCGCGCCCTGGCGCTCGGAGCGCACGCCGTTCAGATCGGTCGTCCGGTGCTGTGGGGGCTGGCGGCGGGCGGCCAGGACGGCGTGAGGCGCGTGCTCGACCTGCTGATTGCGGACGTGCGCCGATGCATGACGCTCGCCGGATGCCCGACGGTCGGCGATGTCACTGCTGAGCTGCTGGCGCCGGACTGAACGCCCTCAGGACGAGTCGGCGCGCAGCCGGCCGTGGCGCTGCGAGTCGAGTACGGCACCTCGGGGCGTGGTGAACGTGAACCGTTGGCCACCGACGTGCTCCATGTGCCAGTCGTTCCGGTGGACGACCCCGTGATGGTGGCGGCACAGGAGCGCCAGATTGGCCAGGTCGGTGAAACCACCATCTGCGACGCGGACGACGTGGTGCGCGTCGGTCCATGAGTGTCCGACGCCGCAGCCGGGGAACACGCAACCGCCGTCCCGGGCGGCCAGGGCGCGCCGCTGATCCGGTGTGGCGAACCGTACGGCGCGTCCCAGGTCGAGGGGGACGCCCAGGGAGTCGACCACGAGAGCGCGGACCACCGGGTCGCAGAGCAGCAGGTCCAGATCGCCGTCGGCGAGGAACCCCGACCCAGCCGGGAGTGACGAGCCAGAGGACCCGTTCCCTGCGAGCGCCGGGTGGTCGACGGGGATGAGCACGGTCGCCTCGACGGCGGGTGCCGAACCCGAGCCCGACGCCACCCCGGCCGCACCGAGCCGGAGCAGGTCGACCAGCGCGTCGGCCCGGAGCTGGGTGCGCGTGGACAAAACGCTGTCGGACGACTGGCGCCGGTCCTCCACGTCACGCCGGAACAGCCGGTTGGCGTGTATCTCGATCAGCTGCTCGAACGCCACCGCGTCGGAACCGACGAGAGCGCCAGAGATGTTGAGCACCCCGTCGAGAGTCCAGCCCAGCGAGAGGCGGCGCTCGTCGCGCGACGGACGGTGACCCCCGTCAGCGTCGGCCAGGTCCACGAGCGCCCGACACTGCCGCGCCCAGGGATCGAAGCGCAGGACGCCCGCGAGTTGCACCAGTTCGAGCTGTGCGCCCTCCACGACGTGGGCGACACGCGGGTTGATCACGTTGCTGAGCACCACCACGTGCTCGAACGTGACGGCGCCATCGACGAGTGCTGCGTCGGCGACCGGGAGCCGACGCAACGCTCGCCCCGCACGGAGGAGCCGACCGGCCACGCGTGGATCCAGGTTGAACTGAGCCGCCAGGTACTCCTTGGTCCGGGTGCCGTACCGACGATCCGTCACGGATCGCGCGTCGAGCTCGGCCGCCAGGTGGGCGCTGGCCGCATCGAGCGCCCGACGGGCGGACTCCATCTGGGCGAGACGTTCGAGCAGCTCGTCGTCGGTCATGGCCCGCACGTCCTCACCGGCCGCCGCTCGCGCGCTCGACGTCAGCGAGCAGGGCGTGAACGAATACGGGAACGGCCGGCCGGTGCGTGCTCGGCGGCCGAGCCTGTCCGGCCACTCGTCCGGACTGCCGTCCGGATTCTCGTCCGGACTGCCGTCCGGATTCTCGTCCGGACTGCCGTCCGGATTCTCGTCCGGGACCCCACTGTGATCGAACATGTGTTCGACCCTACGAGTGGGGTGTGACAGCGAGATCGGTCAGCGAGATCGGTCAGCGAGAACGTTGGGTGGGTCGGCTGTCCGGATCGGGCCCCAGGGAACTGAAGTCATCGCGATCCAGTCGGCCGGCACGGACGAGGGCAGCGAGCGCGCCCACAGCGTTGCGACTCAGCTCGGGCAGCTCGCCGGGTGCGAACCACTCCGTCGCGACGATCTCGGGCGAGCTGGGCCGCACATCGTCGAGCGACGCGTCCGGCGCAGGTCGCGCCAGGTGGACCACGTCCACGCGCCGGGTCCGCGGGTCGACGACGACCGCCGGCTCGCCGACGAGCTCAACCGACAGCCCGACCTCTTCCTTGGTCTCACGCACTGCGGCCTGCGCCGGCACCTCACCTCGCTGGGCCAGCCCACCCGGACACCCCCACTTCCCCCGGTAGGAGTGACGCACTAGGAGGAGCGCACCGTCGCCCCGACGGACGATGCAGATGGCGCCGACGGTGTAGTGGGGGGAACCGAGCCACACGAGCCAGCGGCGTACCGGCCTGGGCAACCGACCGAACACGCTCAGGAACAGGGCGAACGACGCGGTGCGGACCGACCGGCGCTCAGTCACGGCGCGCCCGGGGCCGGCCGTCCCGGTGGCATCACCCGCCGCCGGTCGAGCAGCGTGGCGAACAGCTCGGCCGACCCGGCAGCGACCAGCGTCCGGCGGGTGCCCGGCTCGAGCGAGACCAGCGTCCGGTCCTCGACGTCGGCGACGTGCCCGCCGGCCTCGCTCACGACGAGCATGCCGCCCAGGTAGTCCCACGGGCTGATGGCGTCGACGGTGCAGTCGATCGAGCCGTCGAACGTCCCATCGGCAACGGCGCACAGGTCGAGCGCCATGGCGCCGAGCGTTCGGTACTGGCGCCACCCGGCATGGGCGCCGGCGTAGCCGTTCAGGACCACGACGGCGCTGGCCAGCTCGGCCTGCCCTGAGACACTGATGGCTGCACCGTCGCGGGTCGCTCCGCCACCCCGGACGGCCCGGTAGCGGACTCCGGTCGCCAGGTTCGCCACGACCGCAGCCCGGACCCCACCAGCATCGACGGCCGCCAGACTGCAGGCGTACCACGGGATCTGACGGGATGCGTTGGTGGAGCCGTCGACCGGGTCCACGACCACCACGACGGGCTGACCGGCACCCGTCAGACCCGATTCCTCCGAGAACACGCCAACCGGCGCACCGTCGAGGACGGCGGTGTCGAGGACGCTGTGCGCCGCTGCATCCGCAACGATGTCGAGGGCGTACTGCCCAGGACGATCACCACGTGCTCGCCACCGTTCGGGTTCTGCGGAGCGGAAGCTGTCGAGGGCGTCGGCGACTGCATCGACGGTCCGGTCGAGCAGGTCGACGACCTCGCTGGCCTCGGTCACGTCGGACACTCCCGGAAGGGTACCGGTCGGACCTCATCGATCCCGTTTCGCTGGAGGCCGACGAACTGACAACCTGTGTTCGTGGCGATCATCGACGTGGCGGGCTTCGTGTCCGACCTGAAGAATCACGCAGCGGACCACGGGTTCCACATTCACGACGAGCGTCACTTCGTCGAGACCTACTCCATGCGCCAGGCCTGGGAGGTCGACCTCCACCCCGAGGAGGCCTGCGGCGGTCCACTCGAGTTGCACCTGGCGGTCGAGGTCGAACCCAGAACCCTGCTCGCATTCGAGGACCTCGTGGTCGAGACCGGACCTGATGCCGAACCGGAGGATCGCTACTCGATTCCCCTCACCTTCCACTGGTCCCTCCCGCCGCTGGCGAACGGACCGGACCTGCTGCTGCTCGCCACCGAACTCGCCGGCGTCGGCGGTCCAACCCTCCCGGTCGAGGTGTCCGCAGTCGACACCTTCGCTCGCGTCACCGACGCCTCCGAGCGGTCCCTGACCGTCGTCGCCCGCTTGGAACTCAGCCTCACGCAGCTCTACCTCGGCGAGGAAGACCTCTGTGATGCCTTCGAGCGGTGCCTCGACGTGAGTCACTTCCTCCTCGAAGCCGCACCCGCCTGGATCAGCGACGGCTGACCACGGGACGGCAGCCGACCCGCAGGCGGCGCTGAGGAGTCGGTTCGCGCAACTGTGGCCCTGCGCCTTCCAGCCTGCGGTGTCCCCACGAGGCGCTCTTCGAGGATTCCGGAGTCCCGACTGCATCCGTAACGGTCCGTTGTTCCGAAACATGGATCACGAACGGTCAGTTCCGGGCCACGTTCCGTCGTCAACGCCGCCGATGTGAACGTGTCCGGGGTCGGCCTTCGACCGGAAATCCCCGAAAACCGGGTTCCCGGAACGGAGCGTATCTGCGTGATTGACCACACATCATCGAACGTTCGGTGCTGGAGGGAAGCCCCATGAGCGCCGTTGCATTCGCGGTCGCCGCCCCCGACCGCTACATTCCATCCGTGGACCGGGCTGCTCTCCCGCTGGACGACCCAGTCACCGAAGCGTTCGTTCGCGACAGCGAACGGGGCCTGCAGCAGGCGTACGACGCCCATTCTCGCCTGATCCACAGCTACTGTCGCCGGGTCGTGGGCCCCGACGCCGCTGCCGACGTCACCCAAGAGGTGTTCCTGGCCGCATGGAAGAGCCGAGGACGGTTCGACCCATCTCAGGGAACCCTGACTGGGTGGCTCATGGGCATTGCGCGCTTCAAGTCGATCGACGCCACCCGCTCACGGATGCGGCGCCCGGAGATCAGCGACGAGCAGGCCCCCGAGGCATCTGTGGACGATCGTGATCCCGATGACCTGGCCCTGCGGATGCTCTTGACCGAGGCCCTGCAGCAGCTCCCAGAGCGCGCCCGTCAGATGGTCGAGCTGGCGTTCCTCGACGATCTCACCCACACCGAGATCGCCGAGCAGACGGGTCAGCCTCTCGGCACCGTCAAGAGCGACATCCGCAGGGGCCTCGAGCGCCTTCGGCGGAACCTAGAGGGCTTCGATGCGGCACCAGCTTGACGACCTGATCATCGATGCAGGCGACCTCGTCTCCTTCGAGCGAATCGCAGACTCTCTTGCGCAGGGCCCGGTCCACGCCGACGTCGATCCGCCCGCCGACCTGTGGGACCGAATCGCCACTGCGATCGCCGAGGACGCTCTCGAGGGCGCCGACTCCTCCCCCACAGCCGCCGTGACTCCGATCAGCGGCCGTCGACGAGTTTCCTCCTCTGGCGCCGGTCGGCTCATGCTGACCGCTGCGGCGGCAGTGCTCGTGGTGGTCGCCCTTGGAGCAGTTCTGTTCCAACGGGCATCGAGCGGCGGCACGGAACTCGTGGCATCGAGCGATCTGGCGCTGCTCGCCGGCAGCGGGAGCGGCCGAGCCGAACTTTTTCGTGACGGCGACCGCTCGGTGCTCCGTGTCGACATCTCGGGGCTCGCAGCGGCTGAGCAGGTCGACTTCTTCGAACTCTGGCTCCTCGATCCCGCCAACGGGAATCCCCAGTCGCTGTCGAAGTTCACCAACTCCGACGGATTCGTGGAGGTGGACCTCCCCGAAGGGGTCTCGACCGCATCATTCCCCGTAGTCGACATCTCCGAGGAGATCGACGACGGTGATGCCACCCACTCCGGCAAGAGCATCCTCCGCGGCGAACTCGCCTGAGCGTTGCTCGTGGCGTTCGCTCACCCCGGGGGCGCCTCAGAGGTAGTCGTGGTCGAGGAGGTTGCGGAAGGCAACCCAGCCGGGCACGGCGGGCAGGAAAGTGGCAGTGACCTGATAGGCCAGAGAAGCCGCGACCGCGACCTCCTGCGAAGCACCCGCCGCCGCCAGCGCTCCGGCCACTCCGACCGACGAGATGGCTGTCGACCCGCCCGGAACGGGAACAGCGAAGGCGAGCGTCGAGACACCCGTATTGATGAGCAGCACCGTCCAGAAGTCGACCGGGGGCCCGAACGCAGCGACGCAGCAGTAGAGGACGAACGCATACAGCAGGGCGTTGCCCGCCCAGCCGAGGACGAGTTCGCTCAGCTGGCGGGGCGAGCGAGCGACGCTCCGGACGATTCCCCATGCGCTCCTGGCGGGCTCGAGCACCTTGGAGCGAATCCGGGGGACGCCGAAGAGGATGGCGCTCAGCACGCCGATCACCACGGCGATGATCACGAGCACACCGAACAACGTTCGAGGTGACACCGACCCCAGATTCAGGCTGATCGGAGAGAGAAAGAGCGCAACGAGGCACACGGCGCTGGTCACAATGATGTTGGCCGCACCGGAGACCACCCCTCCCGCTGCGACCGCCGCAGCAAGATCGACGCCCTGCTTCTGCAGATAGCGAACCTGAGCGGCCAGACCGCCGACGGAGGGAATCGCCAGGTTGGCGAACGTGAGAGAGAGCTGCAGTTCGGTGGTTCGCAGGAGTGGGATTCGAACCGGCACGCTACCCATCAGCGCCACAGCCGTGGCGACGTTCGTCGAGAGCGATACGACGAGAGCGAGCACGATCCAACCGGGAGTGGCCTGCTTCATGGTCGACCAGAGCGTGGCCGGGTCGCCGACCTGGGTGAGGAGCGCTGCGACACCGAGGAATGTTCCGATGACCAGCAGCAGGGTCGTCCCGGAGATGCGGTGGAGTTCGGTGAGTTGCGGCTCGGAGATACCGAGCGACCCGGCCAGCGCCGTGCGCAAGTCGCCCAGGTCGGTCGAGACGGCCTTACGGCCGGCTCGACCGCGACCTCGGAGCGGCTCGGGGAGCACGGCGCTCTGCAGCACCGGCAACACGTCGACGAGCGTGTCCCGGCTGAGCGCCCGGAGCGCTGAGGCGACAGCACGATCAACGCCGACGAGTCGGCTCGTGGCGAAGAGGACCGCAGCGATGTCGAGGCTCGCCTGACCATTGATGTTCGACGCAGCAGCGTCGGCGAAACCGACGATCGCCGGACCCTCGTCGGTGAGGATGATGTGCGAAGCCGTCAGCTGCAGGTGGACCACATTGGCCCGATGGAGTTGCACCACCTGCTCCCAGACCGATTCGAGTACATCGTCGGTGATCTGCTCGATCGGTACGTCGATGAGTGCAGTTCCCTCCACCGGCCGCTCGACGTAGACCGCCGCCCCGGGTCCGGCGGTTCCGGTCACCACGACCGTCGGAACCCGCACACCAGTTTGCGTGGCCCGCAACACGCAGTACGCCTCGTGCTCGACGTCCTCGATCCGAGTGAGGAAGAGGCGACCCGGACTCGAGCGGTACAGGATCCGGTGCCACGCCCGGCCGAGGATCTGCGCATCGGTCTCGTCACGCCCGAGGACTCGCACCGAGAGTCGACCGTCGGCGTCCGTGGCCGTCATCCGGGTCGACGTACCCGATTGATCGGGATCGAGCGTGACGTCTGTGACGTGGAGGCCGAGTTGCTCGAGCGTGACCTGCATCTGCTCGAGCGTCGGCCGGCCACCGGGAGAGCTGAACCCCAGGTGGATTCCAGCGGCAACGCCGATTCCGAGGATCCACGCCACGACAGCAGCCCACGGCGTGGCGGCTCCCAGGTACATGCCTCCGAGCACCGTCACCAGGACGAGCACCGCACCGACCCGACGGCTCGGTCTGGTCAGGTACGGCGCTGCGACGCGAACGACCGCCGTGACGACGGCGACTCGCACTGCCGGGAAGGTCGGCGACACGCTGCCCACCTTGGTGGTCGACTCCACCAATCCAGTCAGCTCACCCGAGCCTTCGAGGGCGAACCCGATACCGCGTGCCAACAACCATGCGATCACACCGGCAATCGTGAGGTCCCGGGCGAGACGCCACCGGCGGGCGACGAGCGCTGCGGCCACGACGAGGCCCGCTGCCCAGAGCGTCCCGAGCGAGTAGAGCAACCGGATCAGATCGGCCGGACCCGACGGGAGCGACACAAAGAACCTGCCGAGGTCAGCGAGCGCTCCTCCCGGACGGGGGTCGATGACGAGCACCCAGCAGATCAGCGTTGCGGAACCAAGCAGCAGGAGCGCATCGGAGAGACGCCTCTGGAACGGCTGCTCGTCGGCCGGCCCGAAGGTGGTGTGTCGCAACGCATTCACCAGAGGGACGCTACTCACCGACTCGCTGGCCGACGGGGGACGGCCCACATCGTTCGTGGGCCGGGTGGGAATCGAACCCACGACCGAGCGATTATGAGTCGCCTGCTCTGACCATTGAGCTACCGGCCCGGCCGGAGCGTAGCCACGTCGGGCGGGAGGACGGTCAGGTTGTTCCGTCGCGAATGATCGCCGCAGCCACCCGGAGCAGCAGGATCACACCGAAGAGGAGCCCGCCGGAACCGAGCAACACGACGAGCCGGGTGTCGCCGCCGAGCGTGGGTCCGACCTGCAGACCCATCGTGAGGACCGAGACGAGCGACAAGGTCGCCCCGACCAGTGCGAGAGTGAACCGGTTCCACAGGGTCCGCTGGAAGCGGTCCTCGTCCTCGGCCTGAACCGTCCGGACCTGCAACGCCCCGCGTGAGGCGAGTGCGAGCGTTCGCGCCACGTCGGCCGGGAGCCGTCGCAGGACCGGCAACTCCTCGAGAAGTGCCTCCTGCAGCATCTCAGCCGGATCGCCACCTTGGTCCTCAGCAGCCTTCTGGGCGAGATCCCGACCGGCGGCGACGACCGAAAACCCCGGACTCAACACTCCGAGCGTTCCGTCGAGCGTCACGAGCGCCCGCATCAACACGACCAGATCGCCCGGGAGGGTGATGTCGAACTCGCCGAGCACGGGAATCAGATCGGTGAGCGCCGACACGCTGACGCCGCCGCCCGGGGTGACGTTCTCTGCGAGCAGTCGGGCGAGCGCACGATCGAGTCGGTCACGTGACACGTGGGTGCCGACATCGGTGACGCGTTCGACTCCGTCGCGGAGCATGCCAGCATCGCGACGGACCAAGGCGATCAACATGTCGATGACGGCCTGCTCCTGGATGGAGTCGAGACGTCCGGTGGCGCCGTAGTCGATCATCCCGAGCGTGTCGTCGTCGAGCACCATCACGTTTCCCGGATGCGGGTCCGCGTGGAACACGCCGCGTTCGAGGATGTTGGTGATGTTCACCGACAACAACTGCCGAGCGAGGGCATCCCGGTCGAGTGAACGATCCGCCGGGACTTCCGACAGCGGCACCCCGTGGAGACGCTCCTGCACCATCATGCGGCGGGTGCACAGTTCGGGGTACACCGACGGCACCTGGATCGGGGACTCGCTGCGCACCGCCATGTCGTGCATGAAGCTCGTGGACTGGGCCTCCCGCGTGAAGTCCAACTCGGAGCGCAAGCTGCGTCCGAACTCCTCAGCGAGCGTCGAGACCCGCAGGTCGCGACCGGTCACGGTGCGGCGCTCCGCCAGTCGGGCGAGTTGGTTCAATGCGGCGAGGTCACGTTCGATGGCGACGTCGATCCCGGGACGCTGCACCTTCACGACGACCTGTTCGCCGGAGCGGACCGCGGTGTGGGTCTGACCGATCGACGCCGAGGCCAGTGGTTCCCAGTCGAACTCGTCGAACACGCCCTCGACCGGCTGATTGAGCTCGCCCTCGATCACGCTCCGAACTGCCTCAGCGCTGATCGGGGCCGACCGGCTCTGGAGTTTGGCGAGCTCCTCGCAGACGCTCGGCGGCAGCAGGTCGATCCGGGTCGCTGCGATCTGACCGAGCTTGACGTAGACCCCGCCCGCCTCCTCGAGCGCCTCTCGCAAACGAACCGCTGCCGGATCGAGACCGGCATCGTCGTCGCTGGTGCCGCGCACGCGACCGAGCAGTTCGTGCCGTCGGAGGATCTCGACGAGCTCTCGATAACGACTCAGCGGTTCCAACTTGGCCCGGACCCCGGCGATCGGACGGGGCGCTGCGACCAGACCGGCCCGATCGCCACGAGCGAGTGTCCCCGGCCGGGCGAAGAGATCGTTGGCCAGGAGCAACGCCATCGTCAGGGGCACTGCGAGCAGCACGGCGAACAGGCCGAGCCGGTCCTCGCCCCAGTTCCAGTCGAGCAAGGACGCTGTCAGGACGAGTGCGGCCACCCAGGCCACGACGGCGGCACCAACCGTCTGCAACCATCCGCGTCGGACCCCGAGCAGCCGCACCGCCACGAACGTGGCCGCAGCGAACACCGCCACTGCGATGACGAGCAGCACGACATCGCGCGCCAACCCACCGAGGGAGAACACCACGGCGCTCACATCGACGACCCTGACCCCGGGCGACGATCTGACCCGAGCCCGGGTGCACCTGCGAGGTCGGGTACCCCAGCTGGGACTCCGACTGTCGTCTCCGGCGTCTCGACACCCACCGCCAGATTCCAGATCATCGCGAGGAGGTGGCCGAGTGCCGCTCCGCCGACCACGTCGAGCGGGAGGTGGGCCGCCACGTGGATGCGGGCGAATCCGACGACCGGGGCGAGCAGCCGCAACAACGCTCCGAGCTGGGGAGTGAGAGCCGGTGCAGCAACTCCGGCGGTGGCGAAGGCGACCGTGGCGTGACCGGAGACGAACCCGAACCCGCTGCGAGGGGTGCCCCAGCGGAGCACGACCCCGTCGAGTTCATCGTCAGGCCGGCCGCGCCGGACCTGGTTCTTGACCACCGAGGCCAGCCGCCACGCCACGACTCCGACCACGACGGTGCCCACCGCTGGTCGCCACGAACGGGTCCGCCACCAGACCAGCGCCCCAGCCACGAACGGGCCCCAGAGGGACCCGAGTTGCATCGGCAACCACAGGAGAGCCTCGAGGACGTTGGGCAGACGGTTGACCCGGACGAACACCGTTCCTTCGGCCACGGAGGTTCCCCGCCGGGCGAGCCCGCCGGAGGCGACGAGCACCCCGGCTGCGAGTACCGCTGATGCCAGGTCTGCCGGTCGCCGCTCGACCACCGCCTGGCGCTGAACAGGCTCCGCTCCGTCCATGACGTCATCACCGTACCGTGCCGCTGCCGATGGCCATCACTGCGGTCTGCGAACCGAGCCTTCCCGGCCTACCGCCGTGGTAGGGCCGGTTCCGATGAGGTGATCCGCACGATGAACTCCTCGGCGCACACCTCGGTCATCGGTCGGGCGAACAACCAGCCCTGCGCCCGGGTGCATCCCAGGTCGAGGAGCGCCTGACGCTGCTCCTCGGTCTCGACACCCTCGGCTACCGACTCGATACCGAGTGCGGAGCACAGACCGAGGACTGCCTCGATCACCTTTGCCCCGGTCGGCTCAGTGACCGTGGCGACGAACGACCGGTCGATCTTCAACACGTCGATCGGGAATCGCTGGAGGTGCGACAGCGACGAATAACCCGTTCCGAAGTCGTCCATCGCCAGTCGCACTCCGAGTTCCTTCAGTCCGACGAGCCGGGCCTCAGCGGTGGCGGGATCGATGTTGAGTGCGCTCTCGGTGATCTCGAGCATGAGTCGCTCCGGTGGCATCCCCGTGTGCTCGAGTTGGGCCCTGACCCGGTCGACGACTGCGGCGTCCTGCAACTGACGGGGGGCGAGGTTGACTGCGAGAGCGGGGCGATCGCTTCGACCGTGAGCCGTTGGCCAGCGGGCAGCAGCCGCGCACGCGCGGCGGAGGACGTAGGTGCCGATCTCGTCGATCAGGTCGGAGTTCTCGGCGATCGGGATGAACTCACCCGGAGCGACCAACCCGTGATCGGGGTGGTCCCAGCGAACGAGCGCCTCGAGGGACTCCACCACCCCTGTTGCCAGATCGACGACGGGTTGGTAGTGCACGTCGAGTTCGCCCCGTACCGCTGCCCCACGGAGTTGTGAGTCGATCTCGAGCCGGCGGACGGCGGCGGCGTGGAGTTCGGGACGGAAGATCTCAGCCCGGTTACGACCACTGCTCTTGGCGGCGTACATGGCCGCATCGGCATTCCTCAGGATGTCGTCGACGTGATCGCCGACCCGAGCGACGGAGATCCCGACGCTCGCGGTCGTCACCACCCGTCGGGATCCGATGGGCATCGACTCGGCCACCACCTCGAGGATCCGCTGGGCGATCTCAGCAGCGTCACCGGCACACCGGAGATCCGAGACGAGCACGGCGAACTCATCACCCCCCATCCGGGCAACGAGATCGACGGCGCGCACACACGACCGCAACCGTTCGGCCACCCCGATGAGCAACTCATCGCCGACGGGGTGACCGAGACTGTCGTTGATCGTCTTGAAGTCGTCGAGGTCGACGAAGAGCACGCCCACACCACCGTCCGGGGACGTCGACTCGCCCAGGGCAGCGAGCAGCCGCTCCCGGAACAACGACGTGTTCGCCAGACCGGTCAGCGGATCGTGCGACGCCTGTCGGGCCAGTTCCTTCTGGAGCATTCGGTGCGCAGTGATGTCCCGGAAGCTCCACACCCGACCCACCACCTCGGCACCGATCCGGCGGGGTCGGGAGTCACGTTCGAGCACGCGACCATCAGTGAACTCCACCACCTCGTGGGTCTCGAGTTCCGGATTGCGCTGGAGTTCCAGCACACGAGCGAGGAACTCCTCCGGATCACGTAGCCGGCCGACGATGTGACGCAACGACCAATCCTCGCCGTCGACATCGATGAAGGCGTCCCCGAGGTTCCACATCTCCACGAAGCGCTCGTTGCACATCGTGATCCGTCCGTCCTGATCGAGCACGAGCACCCCCTCTGCGGTGGCGTCGAGCGTGGCACTGAGCAGGGAGTTGGCGGCCCGGACCTGTTGTTCCGCTTCGACCCGACGGGCCACGTCGTGAATCGTGACGACAACTCCCTCGACGGTCGGATCATCAGTGAGGTCAGAGGCGTCGAGCGCCACGAGCGTGCTCGACCCGTCCCGGAGCACCAGACCGGCGTCACAGGCGGCCCGCTGCTCGCCGGCGGCGAGACGGGCGACGAGGCCCTCCAACTCCGAGCGGGCATCTTCGGTCAGCAGATGTTCGAGCGGACGCCCCTCGAGCTCCTCGGGATCCCAGCCGTAGGTGCGGGTGACTCCGGGTGATGCGGCGACGATTCGCCACTGCCGGTCCAACAGCACCACGACCGCCGCTGAGTTGTTGAGGATCGACCGGATACGCAGATCGTTGTTGCCGGCGATCTCCCAACGTCGTCGATCGGTGAGGTCCCGAAGGGTGAGCGACGTGTACTCGCCGAGCGACGCCCCCACCACCTCGACCAGACGCCACCCACTTGGGGCGAGGAGGCGGATCTCGATCGGTGATCCGGCTTCGCGGCCGTTGATGGTCGACAGGCTGGCGATCGCCAGCTCGAGGTCATCTGGATGCACCACGTCAAGTGCAGCCGCCCCGACCGACTCCTCGAGGCGCCGGCCGAAGAAGCGCTCAGCGGCCCGGTTTCCCCAGACAACAGTCGCTCCAGCATCGAGCAGGATGATCGGATCGGGCAGCGAAGCTGCCAGACCACCGACGAGTCGGTCGATCTCCGGTTCCCGCACGCCCCGAGCCACGACATGACATCGGTCCGCCCGGACGGGGCCTGAAACATTTCCCGACGATCGGCGATCCGGCAGCTGGACCACGATCGGTACGCTCGCCCGGTGGCTCGGATCGCCTACACCATGTCTCGCTTCCCCAAGGTCAGCGAGACCTTCGTGATCGACGAGATCACGGCAGTCGAACAGCGAGGTGTCAGCGTGGAGATCCTCCCGCTCATCCACCACCGCGATCCCGTCGCCCACCCGGCGGCCATCCCGCTCGAGGCCCGGGCGCACTACATCCGACCATGGAGCCCAGCGGCGATCGGGGCGCTCATCTGGTGGTTCGTCCGTCATCCCGGCCGGACCGCCCGGGCGATCGCCACAGCGCTCGCCGGCAACCGGGCATCGGTTGGTTTCCTGATCCGAACCGCTGCGCTCATCCCGCAGGCGGCGTGGTTTGCCCGGTGGTGTGCAACGAACAGTGTCGAACACGTCCACGCCCACTTTGCGACCCATGCCGCCACCAACGCCTGGCTGATCTGGCGCCTCACCGACATTCCGTACTCGTTCACTGCACACGCCCACGACATCTACGTGGACACGACGTTCCTCGACCGCAAGATCCACGATGCGTCGGCGGTGATCGCCATCTCCGAGTACGGCCGCGACCGGCTTGCGGCGATCGCACCGGCCGAGGCTGATCTGATCCACGTCGTGCACCTCGGCGTCGATCTGAGCGACGCCAGGAACCGGCGCAACCGTCGTCGGCTCAACCGTCGTGACCTCCAGGGGCCCGCTCGAGTGCTGTGCGTCGCCCGCTTCAACGCGACGAAGGGCCACGACGTGCTTCTCGATGCCCTGGCGCTCCTCGTGAGCAACGGAACCGACGCCGAGTTGACCCTGATCGGAGATGGTGAGCTCCGTCCGGCGATCGAGGAACAGGTTGAACGGCTCGGGTTGTCGGGGTCGGTGCGGTTCCTCGGCCCCCGGTCCCACGACGACGTGTTCAACGCCATGGAGTCCGCCGACGTCGTGGTCTCGGCGTCGGTCGAGACACCGGACGGGGACGCCGAGGGCATCCCCGTGACGCTGATGGAGGCCATGGCGATCGGTGTGCCGGTCGTGGCCACTCGGACCGCCGGTGTGCCTGAGTTGATCACCGACGAGGTCAGCGGACTGCTCGTCGATCAACGCGACGCAGTGGCCCTCGCCGAGTCCATCAGACGGATCCTCGGCGACGCACAGCTTGCCGACCGGCTCACCTCGGCAGCCGCAGTGAGCGTGGAGGAGTCCTTCGATCGGGAAGAGGTGGTCTCGGATCTGCTCGAAACGTTCCTCGGTCGAAGATGAACGACGTTCGACTCACGGAGTAACCTCGACTACAGGTCGGAATGGAGGTTCTGGCTGGCGGAGGCGAGGTCTCCGCCCGAGGGAATCCGCAGGGCAGAGCGGAACGGCGATCACTGAGGGAACGAGGCAATGGGCAGGTGTGTCAGATCTCGGGTGCGCGTGGGTGCCATCACCCTCGTCGTGGCGGCGATGGCATTGGTGTCGGGCTGTCGTCTCGGAACCGTGACCTACGTGGTCGATGGTGACACGCTCGACGTCGACGGCCGTCGGATCCGCATCCAGGGCATCGACACGCCCGAGCGGGGTAAGTGCGGATTCCAGGACGCCAAGGAACGTGTGAGCCAACTCGTCGGCGGTCGACGGGTCATCGTCAAGAACGGTGGTGGTGACACCGTCGATCAGTACGACCGAGAGATCGCCTACATCCAATGGGACGGCCTCGATCTCGGAACGGTCCTGATCGGCGAGGGTCGGGCCAAGGCCCGCTACGACGGCCTCGACGGCTACGACCGCCATGAACTTCAGGACCGCTACCGGAGCCTCGACCAGCGGGTCCCCGATCGCTGCAAGTGATCCCCAGACCCCTCTCCCTCGCACACGCAGCGGTCAGCCTGACGGGGGATGAACGCAAGGGGACTCGGTGGTTTGCTCCGGGGGTGGGGCTCTAACCCACGACCCGCTGATGAACAGGTAGTCGGCGCTCAACGCTGTGCTCACTAGCGCCAGACCCGCTAACAAGCGGGCGACAGACGGTTGCAGATCGGAGCGCTGTGGGCGCTTTCAGGTGTCTGTCGGGCCCTTGTCGGAGGCGGCCCGACGGTCCCGATCGAGCTCGGCGGCTCGGAGGATCTGAGCGGCGCGGCGGAGCGCCAGACGGCCTCCCATCCTGCCCGCCACGCTGCGGCGTCGTTGTCCTCGAGCTCGGCCGCCGGGTGCGCCGCCAGCGTCGTGGCTGACGGGTCGGTCCCGCGCGGCGGAGTCGAGCGGGCCACGGGACGCGGGTGCTGGTGGCGGGTGCGACCGGCTCAGCTTCGAGCAGTTCGACTACGAGTGCAACCACACCCTGATCGACCTCGCCATCGCCGCCGGTGTGCGCCAGTTCGTCTGCGTGTCGATGCAGGACCCGGAGGATCCGGCGCTGGCCGGCCTGACCATCGCCGTCGCCCACGAGAAAGTGCTGGCTGAGCTGCGCTCGTCCGGTCTCGACCACCGGATCGTCCGCCCGTGTGGCTACTTCTCGGACATGGGCGCCCTGCTCACCATGGCCAAGCGCGGCCGTGCCTTCCTGGTGGGCGACAGGTCCAACGGGATGAGCCCGATCCACGGCAGAGACCTGGCGCAGGTGTTCGCCGACTCCGCCGAGGGCGACGAGGTCGAGGTCGAGGCCGGCGGGCCCGAGACCATGACCCAGCAGAAAGCCGCACTGCTGGCCTTCGACGTGGTGGGCAAGCGCCCCAAGATCACGGGCATCCCGCTGCGGGCGGCCCGAGGGCTGGTGCGCGCGCTGCGACTCGCCTCCGAGCAGTTCGGCGACCTGGGCGAGTTCATCGTGGTGGCCGGCGAGGTCGACGGGCTGGGCCCGCCTCGCGGGACCACCACGCTGCGGAGCTACTTCGAGGCGCTCGCTGCCGGTGAACCCGATGCCTAGGCTGGGCCGGCCGCCTCCGACTTCACGCGGTCGGTACCGCGACCGGCCGTTGAAGCCGTTGGCCGCCGACCAGTCGAGCTGGCCGGCCAGCACCCCGCCCCGGAGTCGCGCGGGGCCGACGTTGATCCCTGGCGAAGTCGCAAACTACGGTCGCTTTCTCACGATCCTCGGAGGATGTACATGCTGCACTCGAACGCCATCTTGTGTCCGACGCATCGGCGCCGCTTGGGATGGGCCGCAGTGCCCATTGTTGCGCTCGTGCTCCTAGCCGGTTGCGGCAGCGACGAGACCGCCACCACCACCACCGCCTCCAGCGACGCGACCACCAACACCGCCTCCGGCGGCGAGTCGGCCCAGACGGTGGTTTTCGATAAGAAAGTCCAGCAGGAGCTGAAGGACGTGGGCTGCTACGAGGGTGGGGTCGACGGAATCATCGGCCCCAAGACCGACGCCGCCATCGTCGCGTTCCAGACCGCCGCGGGCCTCGAGGTCGACGGTGAGCTCGGCCCCGAGACCGACAACGCCCTGTCCACCGCCTCCTCCGAGGGTAAGACCGTGTGCGACTCGTCGTCGCCCACCTCCCCCACAGCCCCGCCGACCAAGCCTTCGGGGCCCTCGGGCGGCACGGCTCCCTGCACCTCCACGGCCATCCTCGCTGCGCTCGAAGATACTCGCTTTCTCATAGGTTACCAGTGCGCGGGTGGCTACGCCGCCGGCGACGCTTCGGGGGACGAACCCCCAGGAGGATACGATTATGCTTTCGTCCTCAAGTCGGAGGGCGGTCAGTGGGTTTCAGTAAAAGATACGCCGGAGTGCTCTAAGGCCCCGGACCCCTTGAATGGGTACTGCAACGTTTCCTAGCGGTTCGGCTTCCCGAGGTTCGTCGTCGTTTCTGCGATGGAGACCGGTGTCAAACGCCGGCTGCGGGTCGCCACCGGCCGTGACCAAGGGACGGCACGCCACGGAGCAATGAGCGACTGCCGTCGTGCCGCTGTGTGCGTCGACAGCGGCCCCTGCGGTTCCGCGGCGAGGTGCGCCACGCCGTGGCGACCGAGCCGCCGGGCTCCTTTGCGACATCACCACCAGAGGCAGGCCCCGATGACCGAAATCATCGAGGCGTGGATGCAGCACCCGAGGCTGCGCCACGCCAACCACGACATGTTCGAATCGCTCCGCCGGTGGATGGGCATCGAGACCGCCGAGGAACCCATTCCGTAGAGCTGACGATCGCCGCCATGCGGGAAACGGGTGTGACCACGCTAAACCGCTGTCGATCGACCCCGATCCCCTTATTTGCTTGGTTTGCTCCGGGGGTGGGGCTCGAACCCACGACCCGCTGATTAACAGTCAGCTGCTCTGCCAGCTGAGCTACCCCGGACAGCACCTCCCGAGGGAGGCCTGAGAACAATAGCGGCCGCCCAGGGTGACCCCAACCTCCGCCGCTGCGGAGTCAATGTCGCAGACGACGGCACTGGCGGCGGCACTGGCGGCGGCACTGCCCTGCGGCCCGGTCATGCGGCACTGCCCTGCGGCCCGGCCCCACTGGGCGGTCCTGCGGCACGAAGTCACGACCGCCGGCCGTCACCCGGCCGTCCAGGTGTGCGCCGGTTACGGATCTCGATGGGATCAGTCCGCCCGGAGGAAGTCCTCGAGCTTCGCCCGGTGGTGTGGGTGTCGGAGCTTCGCCAATGTCTTCGACTCGATCTGACGGATCCGCTCCCGGGTGACACCGAACGCCACCCCGACCTCCTCGAGGGTCCGAGGATGGTGTCCATCGAGACCGAATCGCATCCGGACGACGTCCCGCTCGCGCTCTGAGAGATCGTCGAGCGCCGACATGATCTGCTCGGACAGCGAGTTGGCCGTGGCCACATCCTGAGGGGCCTGTGCGTGTTGATCCTCGATGAAGTCACTGAGCGAGCCGTCGTCATCGTCGCCGACGGCCTGATCGAGCGACAGCGTGTCCTGGGATAACTTGAGGATGTCGCGCACCCGGTTCGGGGTGAGCTCTGCCTTCTTCGCCAGTTCCTCGATCGTGGGCTCCCGCTCGAGTTCCTGGGTCAATTGACGCTGCATCTGCTGGATCCGGTTCATGGACTCGAACATGTGGACCGGGATCCGGATCGTGCGGGCCTGATCGGCGATGGCCCGCGTGATCGCCTGACGGATCCACCATGTGGCGTAGGTCGAGAACTTGAACCCCTTGGTGTAGTCGAACTTCTCGACAGCACGCATGAGTCCGAGATTGCCCTCCTGGACCAAATCCGAGATGGGAAGACCCCGTCCCAGATACCGCTTGGCGATCGAGACCACCAGACGAAGGTTGGCTTGAGTGAGCTGCTCCCGGGCGCGGTCACCGTCACGTCGGCTCAGCTGGAGCTTGGATCGTTCGCCTGCTCCGAGTTGCTTGATCTCCCCGGAGACGTTCAGATCGGCCAACCGCTCCTCAGCGAGCACGCCCGCCTCGATCCGCTTGGCGAGATCGACCTCCTCCTGGCCGGTGAGGAGCGAAACCTGACCGATCTCACGGAGGTACGTCGTCATGGGGTCGGACGCAACGGAGTCCGCAGACGACCGCCGAGCGAAACCACCGCTGCGAGCCCGAACACCACTGCGGCCCTGTCGGGAGGTCCGTCCGGAACGACGCGTCGCAGCTCGCTCTGATCTCGCCGGATTCGGCCGGCGTTCCTCAACGAGAATGGGTTCGATCTCATCGACATCGTCGACGACCTCGATGCGCACCTCCACGTTACGGGCCGACCAGAACTCAACGGTCTGCTCCACCACCTCGTCGGTCATCTCGAGTTGCAGCACACTCAGCGCATCGTCGAGTTGTAGGACGCCGTCGGCCTGCGCAGCCATCGCTGCGAGCGACTCGATTTCAGCGTCGAGCACGGACTGCCAGATGCCCACCAGCTACTCCAACTCCCCCACGTCCGACGTCTCCGCAACCGGTTCGGGAGCAGTCCCGGACGACACGTTCCCACTGGATTCCGCATCGGTTTGGACCACTTCCGCCCGGAGGAAGGCTACCAACTCCATCAGGGTGTCCACGTCGACGTTGGGCCGGCGGAGATGGTCGAGGGTCACCTTCAGCCACGACACCACCTCGGCGAACGCCAGCGGATCCATCGAACTGCGGGCCTCGGCCTCGAGGTCGGCGAGGGTGCGCCGCCCGACCTCACCGGCGAATCTGGCCAGGACGTCGGTCGGATCGATCTCGAGCGGCTCGACGGCGAGGCGCGCCAGGACCTCGGCCACCTCGGGCGGCACGTGGTCGACCGCAGCAGCCGGCGACCCCCACGCCTCCACCGCCCGGTAGGCGGCTGCGGCGAGCGCGTGGGAGAACATTCGGGCGTCGAGCGCCCCGGCGGCCACCTCCGGATGGTGGAGCCGCAAACGGAGCGCCTCGGACTCCACACCGTCATGCAATTCCGGAAGGCGGCCAACACCGGAAACCGGTCGCTCGGCCTCGTCCAGGCCGCGACTCCTCCGGTCGGCGTCGCCCGACGGCCGAGGTGCTCGCCGGACCTGTTCCAGCCGGGCCCGCATCTGGTCGGGAGGCACCCGACAGCGGTCCGCAAGATCCATCACGTACTGATCCCGGACCAACTCGTCGGGATGCTCCGCAACCACCACCAGAGCAGCGTCGGCAGCCCGTGCTCGGCCCTCGGGCGAGTCGAGATCCGCAGCGGACATGACCCGTTCGACCCGGAAGGACAGGAACGGTCGAGCATCGACCACCGATGAGCGCAACCGTTGAGGATCACTCCGGGCGAGCTCATCCGGATCGGCCCCGGGCGGGAGATGGACGACGAACACGGAGATCTCGTGCGCCTGCTCCCAGGCGTAGACACGCTCGGCGGCGGCCTGGCCAGCCTCGTCGGCGTCGTAGGCGAGCACGATGCGCCGGGAGAAGCGCTTGAGTGCCCGCACGTGGTCCTCGGTGAGCGAGGTCCCGCACGTGGCGACCGCACGACCGATGTCGGCACGGTCGAAGCCGACGACGTCGGTGTACCCCTCGCACACGACGACCTCGTTGGCTTGGACGATTCCGGTCTTGGCCCGATCGAGACCGTAGAGGGCCTTGGACTTGTTGTAGAGGACGTTGTCCCGGGAGTTCTGGTACTTGGCGCCCTCGGTGCCGGGGAGTTTCCGGCCGCCGAAGCCGATCGGCCGGCCCCGCTCGTCGTCGATCGGGAACAGGATCCGGGCCCGGAAGAAGTCCTGGAGACGCCCGGCCCGGTTGGTGAACCCCAGACCGGCCGCCTCGAGATCCTCTGCGGGCGCACCGAGTCCCCGCACGAGCCGGTCCCAGTCATCGGGCGCCCATCCAAGTCGATACCGGGCCACTTCGTCGGAGTCGAATCCGCGGTGGCGCAGGTAGCGACGGGCTGCGCCTGCATCGGGTGCGGTGCGCAGCCGGTCGTGGTACCACTCGACTGCTCGCTCCATCAGCTCGAGAAGTCGAGCGTGACGTCGTCGACCCTCGTGCTCCTCGCTGTCGCTGTAGCGGAGCGTGATCCCACATCGGCCTGCGAGCACCTCGACGGCCGAGACGAAGTCGACGTGTTCGATCTCCCGCACGAAGGTGATGGCGTCACCCGACGCCCGGCACCCGAAGCAGTGGTAGAGACCCTCGCTGTCGTTGACCGAGAAGCTCGGGGTCTTCTCGGCATGGAACGGACAGAGTCCGCTCCAGCGCTGGCCGACCCGCTTGAGTTGCGTGTACTGCGAGATGAGCCCGACGATGTCGGTGCTCTCCCGCACCCGGGCCACGTCCTCGTCGAGGATCCCCATCAGGTCGATGCCGGTCCGAGGAGCTTGGCGGCAGCGATCTGCCCGAGGGCCAACCGGGCCACCGGGACGCGATACGGCGAGCAGGACACGTAATCGAGCGGTACCCGGGCCAACCGGCGGAGCGACGCAGCATCGGCACCGTGTTCACCACAGAGACCCCACGACACGCCCGGCGCCCGGTCGACTGCGAGCGCGACGAGATCGACCACGGCCGGATCGAGCGTCTCGAACGGACTGGCGTCGAGCACCGACCGGGTGCGGTACTCCTCGATCACCCGAACCTCGCTGTCGTCGCGACTGAGGCCGAGTACGAGTTGGGTCAAGTCGTTGCTCCCGATGCTGAGGAACGCCGCACGTTGCGCCAGAGCAGCGGAGCCCAGCGCCGCTGAGGGGGTCTCGACCATGGCCCCCACCGGAGGCGGGTCGATCGATCGGGCCACCGCTTCGGCGGCGACCAGCGCAACGACCCAGTCGAGCTCAGTCGGCCAGGACACCATGGGCACCAACACCCGCAGGTCGCACGGCACTCCGGATTCGAGTGTGTCACCCAACGCAGCGATCACACCGCTGACCTGTGCTTCCAACACGGCGGGGGCGACCGCAGCGAGGCGAACACCTCGGACCCCCAGCATCGGATTGTGCTCCCGCCACCGCTTCGCCAGGTCCCGGAGGTCCGCCGGGGCTCGGTCATCCTCCGGCGCGGGGAGGAACTCGTGCAGCGGCGGGTCCAACAGACGCACCACCACCGGAATCCCATTGGCGGCGCCGAGGACCGCAGCGATCGAGGACCGCTGCTGCTCGGCGAGCTCCCCGGCAGCGGCGCTTCGACGATCCGCTCCGAGCAGCAGAGACTGCAGCGAACCGATTCGATCGCCGAGGAACTGGTGCTCGGTCCGACACAGGCCGACGCCCATCGCCCCGAGGTCCACCGCAGTGGCCACCTCTGCGGCGGTCTCGGCGTTGGCCCACACCGCCGGACACCCGCCGACCAGATGGTCACCGGCGCTCAGCACCTCACGGAGGTCCTCGTCGAGTCCGGTGGCAGCCCCGTGGTCGGCTGCACCCAGTCGAACCTCGCCCGTGGCCCCGTCGACGCTGACCCATGAACCCTCGGCCAACCGGACATCGTCGAACCAGACGGCGTCGCCCTCGATTCGGATACCGCTGAGGCCGCACACCGCCGGGAGTCCCCAGGCACGTGCGACCACCGCAGCGTGACTGGCGAGCCCGCCCCGCGCCGTGACGACCGCCGACGCCACCCGCATGGCGGGCTCATCGGCCGGGCCGGTCTCCTCGACGATGAGCACCGGGGACTCGTGGCGATCGGCAGCGTCGAGAGCAGCGTCGAAGGAGGTGGCGATCGGACCGGACGCTGCGCCGGGAGCGGCGCCCACACCGGTACCGAGAAGCCTCGCTGTGGCGCCCGACGTTCCGTGCAGGGCCCGAACGAGGCGTTGCGGATCGAACTCGATGAGCTGCTCGGCCGCCCGCACGATCGCCGGGTCGAGGTTGCGGGTCTGGTCCACCGGAGGCGGATGCTAACGGTCCGTTGTGTCAGCGGATCCCGGAATCGTCTCGACCGGGTTCACACGAGACGTTCGGCGATCCGACCGGACACCTCGTCGAGTCGAATCCGCTCCTGTTCCATGCTGTCCCGATCACGAACGGTGACCGCACCGTCGTCGAGGGAGTCGAAGTCGTACGTGATGCAAAAAGGCGTGCCGAGCTCGTCCTGACGCCGGTAACGACGACCGATCGACTGGGTCTCGTCGTAGTCACACACGAACGATGCCCGCAGCGAGGAGACGAGTTCCTGAGCGGGTCCGGTGAGTTCAGGCTTCTTGGACAACGGGAGCACGGCCGCCTTGTACGGAGCGATCCGTGGGTGGAACCGGAGCACGACCCTGGTCTCGCCGCGAACCTCCTCCTCGTCGTAGGCCGCCATCAGGAACGCCATGGCGGTCCGGGTGGCCCCGGCGGCCGGTTCGATCACGTGGGGCGTCCAACGCTCGTCGGCGGCCTGGTCGTACCACTCGAGCCGCTCGCCGGAGTGTTGGGCGTGCTGGCTCAGGTCGTACTCGCCGCGGTTGGCGATGCCCTCGAGCTCGTCCCAACCCCACGGGAAGAGGAACTCCACGTCCGAGGTGCCGGAGCTGTAGTGGGACAGCTCGTCGGACTCGTGCGCCCGCAGGCGCAAGAGGTGCTCCGGCATCCCGTGATCCAGGTACCACTGGTACCGCTCGGCACACCAGTACTCGTACCAGTGTCGGGCGTCGGCCGGCGGCACGAAGAACTCCATCTCCATCTGCTCGAACTCGCGGGTCCGGAACACGAACTGCCCCGGGGTGATCTCGTTGCGGAACGACTTGCCGATCTGGGCGATACCGAACGGCGGGCGGACGCGCGTGGTGTCGATCACGTTCTTGAAGTTGATGAACATCCCCTGCGCCGTCTCCGGACGCAGGTAGGCAACGGCGGCAGCGTCCTCCACGGGGCCGGCCTGGGTCTTGAACATCAAGTTGAACTGCCGTGGCTCGGTGAACGCCCCGACGGCACCGCAGTTGGGACACCGTTCGGGGTCGTCGAGTTTGTCGAGCCGGAAGCGCTGGTGGCAGTTGGTGCAGTCGACCAGCGGGTCGGTGAAGTTCGCCAGGTGGCCCGACGCCTCCCACACCTGGGGCGGCGAGAGGATCGAGGCGTCCAGTCCGACGATGTCGCCACGCAACTGCACCATGGAACGCCACCAGGCGTCCTTCACGTTGCGGAGCAGGAGCACGCCGACCGGCCCGTAGTCGTAGGTGCTGCGGAACCCCCCGTAGATCTCTGCCGAGGGGTAGACGAAGCCGCGTCGCTTGGTGAGGTTGACGATCCGGTCGAAGAGCTCAGGTGATGGAGTCGACACGAGATGCGAGCCTACCGTCGCGCCGCAGCACAGCATCGACCCCGGTCCACTGCACGCCCTCGCAACACCCGTGTCGCCCGCTGTGCGGCGCTACGGCAGCCGGATTGTCGACGGGCAGGTCGTGCGCAGGACTCGTGCACCAACCACCGCGGGCGGACGGCTAATGTCCTGCCGTCGGAGCAACCCGGCCAGACCCGTGGAGCAACCAGAAGATGAGCGATCCGAACATCCCGCCACCGCCCGGGGGGAACCATCCCCCGCCGCCACCCGGCCAGCCGCCAGTGCCCCCGGCCGCACCGCCCCCAGCCGCACCGCCCCCAGCCGCACCCCCCGGCGGATACGCACCGCCTCCAGCCGCACCCCCCGGCGGATACGCACCGCCTCCAGCCGCACCCCCCGGCGGATACGCAGCCCCGGCAGCACAGCCATACCAAGGGGGTGCGAGCACCGGCGGATACGCCGAGCCGTGGAAGCGGCTCGTGGCGTACATCATCGACGTCGTCATCCTCAACATCGTGTCGATTCCGGTCTTCCTCATCGTGGGCGGCGGCTTCAACGCCTTCGGCACGTCATTCGACTTCCGCTGGATCCTGGCGAGCATCGTCGTCTACGCACTCTGGGTGGCGTACTTCACCTTCATGATCAGCTCCCGCGGTCAGACCGTGGGCGGAATGGTGCTCAGCATCAAGGTGGTGAACTCCAGCGGTTCGACCCCAACGACAGAGCAGGGATTCAAGCGGGCGATCTACCACGCCGTGAGCATCATCCCCTGTGTCGGCGGTCTGCTCCTCCTCGGGGTCACCATCTGGGGTCTCGTGACGCTCTTCACCGACAGCCAGCACCGCACGCCGTGGGACCAGCTCGGTGACACACTCGTCCTCGATGCCTGAGCAGGGTCACCGCCTCAACAGGGTCACCACCTGTTGACGGTCGGCTGATTCGCACAGCCCGGTTCGGGCTCGCCACCCGGCACCTGCGAGCAACGCTGCCCCCCTTGGCGCCACACGCCAAGGGGGTGAGGTGTCAATTCGTCGGGGTGGCGTGCAGGACGCTCACGGAGCGGAGTCGGCGCTCGAGATGCGCTTCGACCGCTGCGATGGCCAGCGTGTCGACCTCCCGAGCCACATCGCCGTCCGGTACGTCCAGCACCGCTGAGAGACCACCTCCCAGCACCGCCCGGCACACCGCCAACGCCTCGTTGCTGATCGTGCGGCCGCCACCGCACGATCGACACCGGACGCCTCCCGCCTCCACGGCGAAACCGACCTCGGTGTCGACTGCGGCGCACACCACACACTCCCGGAACTCGGGGGCCACGCCCTCGGTTGCGAGCAGCTTGAGGTGGAACGCCGCCGCCAGCAGCGGTGGATCTCGCTCCTCGACGACACCGAGCGCCCCGACGAGCATGTCGTAGCGACGGGCGACCGGATCCCGATCGAGCGCCAGGAGATCGACCACCTCGAGCAGAACCGCGACGTGCGCCATCCGGGACATGTCGGCCCGGAGATTCGGGCGAGCGACGATGGTCTCGGCCTGGGTGACCAGGTCCAGCTCGCCGCGACCCTCGTGGAGTTGGACCTGGATCTGGGAGCCCGGTTCCAGTCTCGACCCGAACTTGGACCGGGTCCGCCGCACACCCTTGGCCACCGCCCGCACCTTGCCGGCGCTTCGACAGAGCAGCACCACCACCCGGTCCGCCTCGCCGAGCTTGTAGGTCCGCAGGACCACAGCGTCGTCCCGGTAGAGGCTCACGGGTGCAGTCTCCCACGACGACTGGGCCCAACGGCGGGACCGGGGCGGCTACTTCAGCGAGCGGCAGGATCGGCGTCAGTGAGTCCACCGAACCGACGGTCCCGGCGCTGGAACTCATCGATCGCTGCGTAGAGGTCGCTCCGCCGGAAGTCCGGCCAGAGGACATCGGTGAACACGAGCTCGGAGTAGGCCATCTCCCACAGCAGGAAGTTGGAGGTTCGAAACTCACCCGAGGTGCGGATCACCAGTTCAGGATCCGGCATGGTCGGGTCGTAGAGGTGACGACGAATCGTGCGCTCGTCGATCTTCGACGCCGGGATCCCCTCGGCGGCAATGGCCCGTACCGCATCGACCAACTCCGCTCGCCCCCCGTAGTTGAACGCCATCGACACGGTCATGGCGGTGTTGTCGCGGGTGAGTTCGAGCGTCTCGTCGATCCGCCGGAGGATCCGCTTGGGGACCCGCCAGTCCCGCCGGCCGAGGAACTGCATCTTGACGTTCTTGGCGTCGAGTTCGTCCCGACGGGTGAGCAGGAGTCGCTCGTTGAAGTTCATGAGGTAACGAACCTCGTCGACGGGACGCTTCCAGTTCTCGGTCGAGAAGGCGTACACGGTGAGCCACTCGATACCGGCGTCGAGCGCACCCCAGATCGTGTCCATGAGGGCCTCTTCGCCAGCGGCGTGTCCGTCGGTTCTGGGGAGGCCCCGGCGTTGTGCCCACCGCCCGTTGCCGTCCATGACGATCGCCACGTGTACCGGCATCCGGCGCCGGTCGATCTGGGTCAACTCCACCGTCGAACCGTATCCGATCTGCGCTTCCGGACGCAGGGAGCGTCGGGGTCAGTAACCGAGCTGCTCGAGAGCGCCCGGACGGGACTGCCAATCGCGATCGACCTTGACCTTGAGTTCGAGGAATGCTCCCTCGGGCAGCTGACGACGCACCCGCGTGCCGACCTCCTTGAGCACGGATCCGCCCCGGCCGATCACCATGCCCTTCTGTGATTCACGTTCGACGAGGATCTCGACGGTGATGTGGGGCCACTCCCACTGGACGGTTCGCGTGGCGATGGAGTGCGGAAGTTCCTCGCGTACCACCCGGAGCAGTTGCTCCCGGACGAGTTCCGCCACCCGGAAGCCCTCACCGGTGTCGGTCGTGACACCTTCGGGGTACCACGCCGGTCCCTCCGGGAGACGGCCCCAGAGGTGCTCGACGAAGACATCGATGCCCTCACCGGTGCGCGCTGAGACCGGAAACCACTCGGCTGCGTCGAACTCTGCCGCCTCGGCGAGTCTGGCGAGCAACTCCTCGGGTGAGGCGCGGTCGATCTTGTTCACGACCACGACCGAACCCGTCGGCAGCTGTGCCCCGATACGGCGGTCACCCGGGCCGACACGGCCGGTGGCGTCGAGGATGAGGCACGTCACGTCGACGTCACTGATGGCCTCCGATGCCGTGGCGTTGAGGCGCTCCCCCATCAACGTCCGGGGCTTGTGGATCCCCGGAGTATCGACGAACACGAGCTGGGCGTCGGGCCGCTGGAGGACACCCCGGATCTGATGTCGGGTGGTCTGCGGCTTGTCGGAAACGATCGAGACCTTCTCGCCGAGGATCCGGTTCAACAACGTGGACTTGCCCACGTTGGGTCGACCGAGGAACGACACGAAGCCCGATCGGTAGGACGGCGGATCAGCAGAGGTCGGCTCCGCTCCGCTCACACCTGGTCCATTCACCCTGCTCCGCTCACTCGCCGTCGGCCGGCTCGGCACCGTTGTTTGTCGGGGGAACCCGCACCCTCACCCGCGCCACGCGACGACCGTCGACCCGCTCGACGACGAGCCGCACGGAGTCGATCTCGAGCGCGTCACCAGGTACCGGCACCCGGCCGAGCTCGCTGAACACGAGTCCTCCAACGGTGTCCCAGTCGCCTTCGGGCAGGGGCACCGTGAGTTGCTCGTTGAGGTCGCCGAGGTTGTAGGAACCGACGACGAGCAGATCGCCACTGGGGAGGTGCTGCACCGGCTGGGCGCCCTGGTCGAACTCGTCGTCGATCTCACCGACGAGTTCCTCGAGGAGATCCTCGAGGGTGACCAGGCCGGCGTTCCCGCCGTACTCGTCGACCACGAGCGCCAGGTGTCTGCGGCTGGCCCGCATCTCAGCGAGCAGCTCACGCACGAGCTTGGTCTCCGGCACGAAGAACGCCTCACTCATTACCGAGGTCACCGATGTCGCCCCGGCACCCTCACGCTCGGCCTTGAATGCCGAACGGACGTTGACCACGCCAATGACGTCATCGGACGTCGCTCCGTAGACCGGAAGGCGGGAGAGCCCGGCGTCGATCGCGACCGTGATGACCTCGCTGACCGTCGTGTCTCGATCGACGTGGACCATGTCCGGCCGTGGGACCATCACCTCACGGACGACGGTGTCGCCGAATTCGATGATCGACGCGATCAGTGCCCGCTCGGAGTCATCGATGACATCGTTCTCGGCCGCTTCCTCGGCGAGTGCGAGGATCTCCTCCTCGGTGACGAACGGACCTTTCTTGAGGCCCTTTCCGGGTAGCACGATGTTCGCAACACCGATCAACGCCCGGGCGGGCCAGCGCATCAGCCGACCGATCCCCTCGACGATCGGCGCAGTGAGGAGAGCGGCACGGTCGGTGTGCTGCAGCGCCCAGGTCTTGGGAGCAGCCTCGGCGAGGGTGAAGAGCACGACGACGTTGAGGATGATGCCGACTGCCACCCCGATCGGACCGAAGAGCTTCGCAGCGAGCACACCGACGAGGGCCGCCTGCACAGTCTGGACGATGTTGACCGCGAGGTAGACCGCATTCAGGTCACGCTCCAGGTTGTCCACGATCCGCCGGACGATCGGCCCGCGTCGTGGGTGCTGTTCGGCGAGCGCAGAGGCCCTCGACCGGGACATCCGGGTCACGGCGGTCTCGGCCACTGCGAGGACCGCTGCGGCGACCACCAGCACGATGATCACCACGAGCAGTGCCAGGTCGCCGCCGCTCACCGACGGTCCTCCCGGTCACCGGATCCGGACGGCTGGGGATCGGTCCACGGATCCGCAGAGAGATGCACACCGAGTGAGTCGAGCACCCGACGCTCGCGGGCCCACATGGCGGACTGCTGCTCGGGGCTGGCGTGGTCCCATCCGCACAGGTGGAGACCTCCGTGGACGACGAGCAGCGCCACCTCGCTGTCGAGGTCCCCGGCGTGATCAGCGGCCTGCGCCGCAGCGACCTCGGGGCAGAGCACGAGATCTCCGACGACCCACGGCTCATCCCGGACGACCGGACCTCGGCCATCGATCGGAAACGACAGGACGTCGGTCGGTCCCGTGTGCCCGAGGTGCGTCCGGGCCAACTCGGCGATCACATCAGCGTCGACGAACGTGATCGACGCCATCGCTCTCGCTGGGAGGTCCTCTGCGTCGAAGACGCCTGCGAGCAAGCGTGCGCACTCCTCCCCCGATACCAGCACGTCCTGGTCGAGCCGCTGATCGCACACCTGTACTCGATCGGCGTGCACTCGGTCGGCGTGGCCGACGCTCCCCGAGTCGATCACCGAGTCTCGAGCCGTGCGTATGCGTCGACGATGTCCTGGACGATCCGGTGCCGCACGACATCCCGGGACGTCAGGTGCACGAAGGCGAGTCCCTCGATGCCGGTGAGCACCTCCTCGAGGCCATCGAGCCCCGAGCGACCGCCCTGCACGTCGACCTGCGTGACATCACCGGTCACCACCGCCTTGGATCCGAACCCGATGCGGGTGAGGAACATCTTCATCTGCTCAGGAGTGGTGTTCTGCGCTTCGTCGAGGATGATGAAGCTGTTGTTGAGGGTCCGCCCACGCATGAACGCCAGCGGAGCGACCTCCACGGTGCCTCGCTCGAGGTACCGGCCGGCGCCTTCGGGACCGACCATGTCGTGGAGGGCGTCGTAGAGGGGCCGCAGATAGGGGTCGACCTTGGCCATCAGGTCGCCGGGAAGGAATCCGAGTCGCTCGCCCGCCTCCACGGCCGGGCGGGTGAGCACGATTCGCTCAACCTGCTTGGACTGCAACGCCTGGACGGCCATGGCCACGGCCAGCCACGACTTCCCCGTTCCGGCCGGTCCGATCCCGAAGGTCACGATGTTGGATGCGATCGCATCGACGTACCGCTTCTGTCCTCCGGTCGTCGGGCGGATCCGGGCGCCGCGGTGCGAGCGGAGCACCTCGTGGGTGAGCACCTGGGACGGGCGCTCGTCAGCGTTGACCATGTCGATCGTCCGTCGAAGCGCCCGGTCGTCGAGCCGGTGCCCACGTTCAGCGAGCACGACGAGCTCCTCGAAGAGACGACCGACCCGGTCGGCGTCGGAACCGGTGATCCGGATCTCGTTGCCGCGGACGACCACGACGGAGGTGGGGAAGGCCGACTCGATCGTGTCGAGGAACCCGTCTCCCGGTCCGAGCAGTTCAGCCATCAGGTGGTTGCCCGGAACCCGGATCACCACATGGCCCGGAGCAGCGATCGCGTCGGTGCCGGATGTGGGCTGGGCCGTTTCGGTGCCGTCCATGAACCCTCCCACTCTAACGTCCGTGCGAGCAGGGAACCGGCCCGCACGCCCAGCGAGTGACCTGGTCCGCTCCAGGTCACGCCCCGGAGAGTCGCTCCCGGAGCCACGCCACCCCGTCCGGCTCCTCCGCCACCCGCTCCCAACCCGTGAGCACCCGGTCGAGTTCCGCTCGGTCGGCAATGGTGGCGAGCACGTCGACGTCGATCAGGTCGACGGGCATGTCGGGCACGTAGGAGTCACCGAGCGGGTCCATCTCGACTGGTTCGCTCGGCTCGGCCATGAGGTACAACTCACCGGTGTCGACGACCCAGTTGAGCTCGTAGCGGTGCCCTGAGGAATCGACCCAGTCCCGTCCCAGGTTGATCTCGTCAGAGGACCGTCGACGTGGATCGGCGTCGTAGAACTCCTCGATGTTCATGTCTGGCTCCCAGTCGCTCAGGTCTCTCAGGTGGCCGTTGCGGTGGGCGGACCCCACACCGTCGCTTCAGACCCTAGAGGGGTGGACGGCGAGGAGTTGAACTCGAGTGGACCAACCAACGCCGATCCGGGACCCCGATGGGACGGGTCCACCGACCCGTTGAGCATCATCGGCAATGGGCGTAGAACTCGAGTCACTCACCGGCTGGACACCTCAGGGTCCGCCGGTGACGCACACCGGGTTTCCCGACTCGCCGGCTCGCCGGCCCCGCCTCCTGCGGCGGATCCGTTCGCCCCATCCCCACCTTCGGAGCGTCCCCGTGCTGCGACCCCGTCGCCGAGCGAACCCGAGTCCTGACCCGAACGGCGCCATCGTCGGAGCCCCGACCGGAACGGCGCCACAGAGCAACTCGCCGCTGACGGGGCGGAGCCTTCTCGGTGCTGCGCTCGTCGTGGTGGCAGTCGGCCTCGTCCTCGCTGCGCACCGGGCCGCAGTGACACCATCGGGTTCACCCGTCGTGGTGCTCGCCACCGACGTCAGGGCCGGGAGCACGCTGCGGGCCGAGGATCTCCTCCTCGTCCGGCTCGACCTGCCCGAGGAGGTCACTGCAGTGCCCGCCGAGGACGCTGCCGGATTGATCGGCGCAGGGATGGCCCGGGACGGCGAACGAGGCACGGTGCTCACTCCGTCCGATATCGAACCGGCTGGCGGTGGGCTAGCCCGCTCTGTTCGCGTCAGTCTCGCCACCGACCCGGAGCGGACTCCGGGCGGCCTTCGGCCCGGGATGCGAGTCGACATCCTCTCGACCGATGTCGAAGAGGGCCGGACCGAGTTGATCGTCTCCGGGGCCAGCATCACTCAGGCCACCGTCGCTGGAGACGAGTCGATCGGGTCCTCCGGACCCACGCTGGTTGAACTCGCCGTGCCCGATCCGCTCACGGCCGCTGCAGTGGTCGACGCCTCGGTCCGACACGAGGTCACGCTCGTCCTGCCGCCGGGGTCATCCGGACCCGTGACTGCCGGGACCAGCGGTGCCGAGGCCAGCGGTGCCGAGACCGGCGGTGCCGAGACCGGCGGTGCCGAGGCCGGCGGTGCCGAGGCCAGCGGTGCCGAGACCGGCGGTTCCAATGGCTGAGCCGCACCCGCCGGCAGGGTCGGCGGCGTCCCCCCGGATCGTTCTCGGCCTCGCCGGAGGACGGGGCGAGTGGACCGCCCGCCTGTCGCGCTGGGCCATGTCGGCCACCTCGGACGTGGAGTTCCTCCGGTGCCTCTCGGCCACCGAGGTGCGCGCCGTGCTCGGCGCCGGCCGACCGGTGACCGTGCTCCTCCTCGACAGCGCAGTCGTCGATCGTGACCTCATCGCCGAGGCCCACCGGTTCGGGGTGCCAACGGTGCTGGTGCACTCGACCGGGCCACCACTGGACTGGGCCGACCTCGGATGCGTCGCGACACTCCATGAGCCGGTGGGCCCCACAGAGGTGATGGAACTGATCGAGGCGATCGAGGCGCAGCCACCGAGCCCGGCACCGCTCATGCGGGCCCGGAGCGTCGACCTCGATGGTCCGCTCGATCCTGCCGTGCTGATCGCTGTGACGGGAACCGGTGGCTGCGGCGTCACCACGGTCGCCATGCTGATCGCTGAAGCATTCGCCCGCCGTCCAGCCGATCGGCCGACCCACGGCCACGACACCGTCCTCGTCGATGCCACCGACACCGACGGCGTGGCCCTCTACCACGATCTCGATCCGGCGAGCGGCGGCATCAGGGAGCTGATCGAGATGCACCGGCGTGACCGCGTCGATCCCGCAGAGGTCCGGGCGCTCACCCAGCGAGTGGGCAATCGCCCCTACGGGGTGATCGTCGGCGACCCGCTCGGATCAGCGGTCTCCACCTCCTCGACCACCGCAGCCGCTGTCCTCGATGGACTCGGCCGCACGTTTGCGACCGTGGTCGTCGACGCCGGGACCCTGAGTCCAGCATCTCCGAGCGGCTCCTCGTCGATCGGGGCGCTCGCCGTGTCGTGTGCGCAGGCCGTCGTGGTGGTCGGCCGCAGCGGACTCCACGGAGTCCACCGCCTCGTCGAGTGCGCCGACCACGTCACGCTCCTACGAGGCCCTGGTGCGCGGTTCACGACGGTCTGTGCCGCAGCACCTCGATCTCCGGCCGAGCGCCGGGCCGTGGTCGCAGAGCTCGAGATCGACCGCCGCAGCGTCGTGTTCATCCCCACCATCAACCGACTCGAACGGGTGCACCGCGACGTCGCCCGTCTTCCCGGATCCATCGCCGAGTCGATCGCCCGACCCGTTCGTTCCCTGGTGGAGACATGAATTACGCCACCCGACCGATCGACGTCGACCCGGTCGTTGCGATCGAGCAGGCGGTGCAGGCACACGCCGCTGAGGAACGGCTCGACGTGGACGCTGCGACCGGTCGGGCGAGACTGCGCGAGCTGGTCGATCACGAAGTCCGCTCCTGGGACGAGTCCCAACGCCGATCGGGTCGACTCGGGATCGTCGGAGACGCTGATCGCCTCGCCGAACGCGTCTTCGGGAACCTTGCCGGATACGGGCCGCTCGCCGCGCTCCTCGATGACGACGACGTCTGGGAGATCATGATCAATGCACCGGGTTCGGTCTTCGCTAAGAGACACTCCGGGTCGAGCGGCTACCACCACGAGGTGTTCCACGACGACGCCCACGTCGAGAGGATCCTGACCAAGCTGCTCGACGACTCCTCAGCGTCGCACCGCAAGCTCGACCCAGCAGAAGGACTCCAGGACGCCGTCCTCGACGACGGATCCCGGTTGCACATCGTCCACCCCGACCTCGCTCGCGGCGGCCACCTGATCGTGAACATCCGGAAGTTCACCGGGATGCCCGTCGGGCGCCTCGCCGAACTCGTCACCCGTGGGTCGCTCTCAGGCCCAGCCGCACAACTCCTCGCCGAAGCCGTCCGCTCCCGACTCACCGTCCTCGTTGCCGGAGCACCCGGATCCGGCAAGACCACACTGCTCGGCTGCTGCACCGCCGAGATCGACCCGTCGTTGCGGGTCGTCGTCGCAGAAGAGGTCTTCGAAGCCGACGTCCAGGTCCCCAACACCGCAAGCATGCAGACCCGACCCGATCGGCCAGACCGTCCCGGTGTGGACCTGCGACGCCTCGTCGCCGGTTTCCTCCGCATGGCCCCTGACGTGGCGATCGTCGGCGAGGTTCGGGACCGGGAAGCGCTGCCGCTCCTGCTCACGCTGTCCTCCGGGGTCACCGGGTACACCACCATCCACGCCGGCTCGGCGCGCCAGGCCCTCACCCGCCTGCGTTTCCTGGCGCAGCTCTCCGAGGCGGCCCGCCACCTGCCACTTCCAGCGCTCAACGTGCTCGTCAGCGATGCGGTCGACCTCGTGGTTCACACCGAGCGGGGTCCGAGGGGTCCGCAGGTCACGTCGATTCTCGCCGTCGAGGATCAGGTGACGGGGTCGGAGTCGGTGGCCTTCACCTGCACCGAGGTCTTCGCCCGCTCCGCCGGTGAGCTCACCTGGACCGGACTGCACCCCGCACGGGTCGCCGACCGACTCGAACGACGAGGCGTCTCCGTCCACGACCTCCTGCGACAAACCGGTACACACCAGACACCAGCAGCGGACCGGCCGCTCCGGGACCGGTCGTCGTGACGTCCTTGGTGATCGCCGCCACGGCCGGGTTCGGAGTCTGGATGCTCGCCGTTCCCGCAGCAGCGGCCGGACCGGGGCGCACCGTTGCGGACCGATGGTCCCATGCACTCAGAGTCCGACTCGATCGGGCCGGGCTCGCCGAGGTGAGCACCGCTCGATACATCATCGTCTCGCTCAGCGCAGCACTGCTCGGCGGTCTCCTCGCCACACTTGCCACAGGTTGGAGCCCGGTTGCCGCCGTTGTCGGTCTCGCAGTGGGCGCCGCACCGAGCCTGTTCTGGCACCGCCGTCATCGTGTGGCGGTGCGCGCTGCTCAGGACCACTGGCCCCGCCTGCTCGAAGAGCTCCGGATCCAGGTCGGACCGATCGGACGATCGATTCCCCAGGCGCTGATCGAGGTCGGAACACGTGCTCCCGCTCCACTCCGGCCGGCGTTCGATGCCGCAGCACGTGAGTGGAGCCTGCGAACCGATCTGGAGGGAATGCTCCGCGTGCTCGCCGACCACCTCGGCGATGCCTCGGCCGACGCCACCTGCGAGACGCTGCTGGTGATCCACCAGGTCGGCGGCGACCTCGACACTCGCCTGGCCGACCTCGCCGAGGCCCGCCGACGCGACCTCGAGGATCGACGTGAGTCCGATGCCCGGCAATCAGGAGCCCGTCTGGCTCGCTGGTTCGTCGTCATCGTCCCGCTCGGCATGGGATTCGCGGGCATGAACGTCGGCGATGGCGCTGCGGCCTATCGGGGGTCGGGCGCCGTGCTGTTGATGGTGGCTGCCGGTGCGCTCGTGGCGGTGTGCTGGTGGTGGGCGGGCCGTCTGATGCGGTTGCCCGAGGAGCGAAGGGTCTTTGCACCGTGATCCCTGAACCTGCGATCCCGGAGGTACTGACGACCGCCGCCGCCCTCAGCGGTCTCGCTGCGATGTGGCTGGGTCTCGCCCTGTGCTTGAACGTGACCCCGTGGGCTCGACGGCGGACTCTGCAACGTCGACTCGCTCCGCACGTCCGGCGTGGCTCCCGTTCGACGAGTGGTCCCACCACCGCCCGTCGGTGGGGATCCGCAACCGCAGTGCTCTCGCCACCCGTGCTCGCTGCGCTCGACGGCCTCTCTCGTGCGCTCGGCGCACGTGACGACCTGAGGACACGACTCTCCCGGGCCGATGACAGGCGGGATCCCACGTCGTTTCGCATTCAACAACTCGCTGGGTGCGCACTGGCAGCGTGTGTCGGCGCAGCAGCGGCCGTTGCGACCCGGAGCACGCTGCTCGCAGGTGTGGTGCTGCTCGTCGGAACTCCAGCGACGTGGTTGTTGGTCAGTGAACGCTCCCTCGACCGCCGCATCGCCCAACAGCAGGAACGCGTTCGACTCGAGCTCCCGGTCGCTGCCGAACAACTCGGCATCCTCATCGGCGCCGGATACTCGCTCGCTGCGGCTCTCCAACGGCTCGCGGAGCGCGGACGGGGCCGAACCGCGTCCGAGCTCGCTCTGGTCTGCCGCAACCTCCGCCAGGGCGTTCCGGAGGCCACGGCCCTCGCCAACTGGGACCACCGATGTGGTGTCGACGCAGTGAGTCGCCTGGTGCGAGTGCTCGCCATGCACCGCGATGCCGGCGACCTCGGTCGACTCATCACCGCCGAGGCCCGCGCCACCCGGGCTGAGACCCACCGCGTGCTCGTGCAGTTGATCGAACAACGGAGTCAACTCGTCTGGATTCCAGTCACCGTCGCCACGCTGGTGCCGGGGCTCCTCCTCCTCGCCATCCCGTTCATCTCCGCCCTCCAGCAGGTTTCCGGATGAACCCGGTGCGAGCTTGCGCCCGACGGCGCCCCGAGCACACCAACCGGATCGTTCCGGTTGCCGGAGAACACAGGGAGACGTCATGTCAGACACTGATCCAGTCATCGGAGCAACCCCGGAACCACCCACCGACCAACAGCGGATCGATCCGATCGAGCCGACCCACAGTTGTTCCGTCGAGCCGATCACCGCAGCGCCGGTGGCCGCTCGTCGCCGCCGGAACCAACGCGGCGAAGGAGTCATCTCCACAGCGATCGCGGTCCTCGTCGTCGCGTTCATCGGGATCGGCCTGTGGCGAGGCTTCGACGCCATGGTCAACAGCGCCTCCAACCGATCGCGCGCCCAGGTCGACCAGATCGGCCGGTGAGCGAGGTTCGGGAACCCTCGCCAGCGCCATCGCCGTGGCGGTCATGGTCGGAGGAATCGGTCTGGCCGTCAACGTGACGGTGGGCCTCTGGGCCCGGGCCACCGTCGAGGCGGTCGCCTACGACAGTGCCCGACGCATCGCCGAGCGCCCAGCGGAAGTGGACCCCGGACAACACGCCCGGGACACACTCGCCAACGCCCGCCGGAACCTCGGACCAATGGGTGCGACGGTCGAGTTCGGCGTCGTCGATGCCGGTGGGGACTCAGTCGGCGTCCGGGTTCGGTACCCGGGCGTGCGACTGGTTCCTCAGTTGCTGAGATCCGGGCCGGTCGTGGGTGCGGTCGATCGAACGATCACGCTCCATCGGGAGGGTCTGCGTTGATGCGACACCACCGACGCAATCAGTGTGGTGCCGTCGGCGGGCTCGAGGCGATCGTCTTCGTGGCCCTCCTCCTCATCGGGGGAAGCGTCGTGGCGACAGCCGCTTGGACGACGCTCCGAGGCCAGGCATCTCTCGACGCGGCCGCCCGGGAGTATCTCCGGAGCTACTCCGAGGCGCCCGACCCCCTCACCGCCGCCTACCGGGGAGATCGAGCAGCACGTCGGTCGCTCCGGGATCTCGGGATCGACGAGCACCGGGTGCGCATCCTGCGCCCCGATCTCTTGAGCTTCGGCCCATGCGGGCTGGCCGAGGTGCGCCTCGAACTCGACCTTCCCCCGGTCCCTGTCCCGTTCGGCGACGCATGGCCGTCACGGACGATCAGCGTGAACCGCCTGGAGCTCATCGACCCGCACCGAGAGATGATTCCCGGCCGGGAGCACAACCCCGAGAGGACTCCGTGTGCCACCTGAGTCGACCGATGTCCGACGGAACCAGCGGGGCTCGACCCTGGTCCTCGTTCCCACACTCGCACTCGTCGCTGTGATGCTGACCGGGATCGCTGTGGACCTCACCTCGGTGCTCGTCCAGCAGCGTCGAGCGGGAGCAATCATCGCTGCGGCGGCCGACGACGCCGCTGGGATGATCGACACCCGTCGGGTGCAACTCGATGCCCGAACCCAGATCGACCCCGCCGCCGCCCGCCGCGTGGTGGAAGGGCATCTCCGCGCGACTCCTCCGCCCGGCCGTCTCGTCCGACTCGACGTGGTGATCCTCCCCAACCGGGTGCGGATCGAGGCCACGCTCACGATCCGGCGCACCGTCCTCCGAGCGCTACCCGGCCGACCCAGCGAGGACACCTACCGGGTGAGGTCCGAGGCGGTTCTCGCCCCGTGAACCCCACTGATGCCGCCATTCGATCCCGACGACTTCGGTCCCGGAGACTTCGAGCTCCGCAACGCGCATCCGGCCTGCGGGGAACCGATCGCACTCCCGAGCACGCCACTCCGAACCACGATGCGAACCTCGATGCGAACCTCGATGCGAACCACGTAGCGAGTCGTGACGCCAGTCGTGATGCCATCGAGGGCCCGATCCCCCGGGTCGACGACCTCCCGATCGACCTGCTCACCATCGACCCCGACGGCGTGTTCCCCGACTTCTCCGGCGCCGACGACCTCGGTCGCGAACGCATCGACCGCACGACCTGGTCCGGAGGATCAGCCGTGGTCAAACGAGCCGAAGGCTCGCGACGAGAGGCCTTGGCCCGGGAGGCAGCCGTCCTCGAGGCGCTCGACGGTCAGGACGCAGTCGAGTTCCTCGGCCTGCACCAACACGAACGACACGACGAACTCTGGACTGCCGACGCCGGCCGAGCGAGTCTCGCCGACCCCTGGTCGAGCGCGCCCGGGATTCGGGCAGCCGGATTCGCAAGTGGCTGCGCAGCGCTGGCGAGCCTGCACGCCCGGGGCTGGTTCCACGGCGCGGTGGCGCTCGACCATCTCGTCCTCGACGACAACGGGTCCGCTCGATGGTGTTCGCTCGGTTCCGCCGGTCGAATCTCCGATGACGGCGACGGGGAACGGCTCGATCGAATCGCGATCACCCGCGCCGCCCACCGACTCGCCCGGGCACTCCCGCGGAGTCGGGCACTCCGGGGGCGACTCCACCGGCTCGGCGACGAAGCGGACCTACGGCGACTCGCCCGGAGTTTCCGTCACTACGCCCGACGCCACGAGGGACAGCGCTCGAACCGTCTCGCCGATGCGTTCCGGCGCACGCTGGAGAAGTGGTCACTCCCGAGCGAACCGGGTGAGACCCTCGCCCGAACACGTTCGGTGCTCGACCGACAGCGAACACGTTCGGTCCTCGACCGACAGCGAACACGACCTCTCGGACCCGGGAGGGAGTTCCCGACTCGGATCACGTCGCCGGGGGCTCGCACCGTGGTGATCATCGGGGCACTCGGCACAGCAGTCGCTGCTCTGGTCCTCGGATGGGGTGCGTTCGGCCCCGGGTTCTTCGGGCCTTCCTCCCGGGACACCTCGGTGCTGAACACCGACGGCGGCAACAACACCGACGGCGGCAACAACACCGACGGCGGCAACAACACCGACGGCGGCAACAACACCGACGGCGGCAACAACACCGACGGCGGAGCGCCAGCAGGAGTGGGCCCGACGAACACGCCAGCAGGTCCACCGGCCGGCACGCCGCTCGCAGAGCTCGACGGGCGACAGTTCCCGGTCGGACGACCCGGCGACCGTCTGATCCAGAGCGACACCGACTGCGACGGCCGCACGAACGTGCTGCTGCTCAGGCCGGCGACCGGGGAGATCTTCGACTTCGACGTGTCCGGACCTCGATCCGACCGAGTCACAGGCCGCCTCGTGCTCCGCGATCCGCACGCCACCGACCTGCTGCCCGCGGCACCGTGCGGACCCCCGACGGCACGCCGCCTCGACGGCTCGTCGATCCCGATCGTCATCCCGTGATCACACGCTGACCCACCTCATCCGCCCACCCACGACGCCGACACGAGAGGCCCCAATGCACGACCTGAGCGCCGTCACCTCCACCGAGGGGAAACTGTTCCTCGACACCGCCCAGCTCGACACGCTGGCCACATGGGCCGGAGGTGTTGCGACCGGTCTCTTGTGCGGGGTGTTCGCCGCCATCGGGCTCTCGATGCTGGTCGTCTCCCCCATCCGCCGTCTGCGTGGCGAGGCCCGGGCCCATCCCACCGACCGGCGTCACCGCTGGCGTGGGATCAGGCGATGGACCCGCACGAGATCGGTGACCGGGCCGAGACACACGACGGCGATCACCGCATGGGCTGTTGGGATCGCCACGGGAATCAGTGCCACCTTCACCTCCTGGGCGGCCACCGGCAGCGCTGGAGCCGTGAGCGAATCAGGCAGCGAGACCGTCCGGACCACCGGGCCCGCCTCGGTGCCCGTCCTCGACTTCGCTGCCACCCCAGCGGGTTCGCCGCCGGTGCCTGCTGATCCCCCGGACGCTCGAGCGCCGGAAACACCAACTCCGGTGGCACCAGCCATCCCCCGGTCGTCACCGACCGAGCCGCCTCCAGCGCTTCCGACCGGGGGTGGGTCCACCGGAGGTCGTCCGACCGTGCGGACCCACACCGTGGTGGCCGGAGAGCACTTCTGGTTGATCGCCAGCAACCGGGTGGCCCTCGAACTCGGTCGCCAACCCGATGACCACGAGGTGATCCGCTATTGGCGTCAGCTCATCGAAGCGAACCGTGACCGGCTCATCGATGCGAACGACCCCGACCTGATCCACCCCGGACTCGAACTCCTCCTGCCCGACCCACAGCCGGGAGGCGTCACTTCACCGTGACCGGCGTTCCGTTCGCCACGTTGCGGTAGATCCACTCGGCGTCGCCGTCCGACATTCGGACGCATCCGGCAGAGACCGGGCGCTCGCCGAGCGGCGTGTAGATCTCCCGGCCGTACTTGCGGGGGATCCCGTGGAACCCGATCCCACCGTAGAAGCTCACCATCCACTTCATCGTGCTGATGTTGTCGGCGGTGGACACAGTGTTGGCGAGGCGGTTGTAGACCCGGAACGTTCCCCTCGGTGTTCGACCCCGTGATCCGGTCGACACCGGGACGTCGCGGACCAGCGTCCCGTCCCGGGCCCAGATCCTCACTCGTTGGTCGCGGAGCGACACGTCGATCCGGTCGATCCCGCCGTCCTGCGCCGGGCTCGCCGCCACGGGATCCAACCCGAACGGCCCGAGCACGGTGACGACGAGCGCTGCGAGTGCAACGGCCACCACAGTGGGTTGACGGCGGCGCCGCGACGGCACCTCATCTGTCTCGGCGCTCCGAGTTGTCGGGGATCCAGTTTCGAAGCCGCATTCGAGCGCTCCGCGTTTCACCTTGGCATGCTGCCTCACCGGGCACACCGCCGTCGAATCAGAACATCGAATTCCAACCGGAGCCGATTCCCGGCTCGAAGGTGACCGCCGGTTAGCATCAGCGGAATTGCACAACAGCCTCCGGCCGTTCAATTCGACCATCACGACCCGGACACACAACCGAAAGGCCTCGTCACCCATGCGCGTACCCGCAGCTGCGATCCACTTCCCCGAAGAGGACCGCGAGGAGATACTTCGCCGGATCGATGAGTGCCTGAAGAGCGGTCAGCTCACGCTCGGGGCGATCGGCAAGGAACTCGAAGCCGAGTTCGCCGCCGCCCACCAGGTTCCGCACGCCGTGGCGGTCAGCTCCGGTACGAGTGCCCTCGAGATTCCTCTGCGCGTGCTCGAGGCCCGCCAGGGCGAGGTTCTGGTGCAGGCGAACAGCTTCTTCGCCACCGCCGCTGCGGTCCTGTCCTCTGGTGCCCGGCTCCGGTTCGTCGATTGCGATCCGGCCACGATGTCGCTCGATCCCGCTGCGCTCGAGGCGGCGATCGGCCCCGAGACCGTCGGCGTCGTCACGGTTCACATCGGGGGGTACATCCCCCCGAGCATCCGTGACATCCAACGGATCTGCGCAGCGAACGACCTGTGGCTCGTCGAGGACGCAGCCCACGCACACGGGAGCGCCTACGACAACCAGCTCGCCGGAACGTTCGGGGCAGCCGGTTCGTTCTCGTTCTACCCGACCAAGGTGATCGCCGGCGGAGAGGGCGGGATGATCACCACCACCGACGATCGGATCGCCAGCGAAGCCCTCATCTACCGGGATCAGGGCAAGGCGTCATTCGACAACAACGACCACACCCGGCTCGGTTACAACTGGCGCATGAGCGAGCCCCACGCCGCCATCACGCTCGCCCAGCTGCGCCGACTCGATGAGTTCGTCGCCCACCGTCGAATGATCGCTGCCCGCTACGACGAACTGCTCGCCGACAGCCCGCTGCGGCCGCTCGTCGTGCCGGACGAGTCGTTCTGCAACTACTACAAGTACATCGCATTCCTTCCCGAGGGAGTCGATCGACGAGCGCTGAAGCAGCGACTCAGGGAGGACTTCCAAGTGGCGCTCTCGGGTGAGGTCTACGAGACCCCGCTGCATCGCCAGTCGGTGTTCGCCGATCACGCAGACGAGCACCTCCCCGGCGCCGAGGAACTCTGCGCCCGCCACGTCTGTCTGCCGGTTTCGGCCGTGATGACCGAGGAGCAGGCGGAACTCGTCGTCGAGTCCGTCCACGCAGCGCTCGCCGGGTGAGCTCGACGATCGCCGTCACCGGCGGAACCGGCTTCATCGGATCGAACGTCGTCGACGCGCTGCTCGCCGACGGCCATCGGGTGCGGGTACTCGACGGCAGGGACCCTGAACGCACCGACGTTGAGTTCCACCGTGTCGACATCACCGATGTCGACACCCTCACCGCCGCCGTCGAGGGAACCGACGCCATCTTCCATCTCGCTGCGATGGCCGACGTCAACGACATCCACGCCGCCCCGATCGAGGCCGTCCAGGTGAACGTGCTCGGAACGGTCAACGTCCTCGAAGCCGCCCGCCGAGCCGAGGCCGGACGGGTCGTGCTCGCCTCGACTGTGTGGGTCTACGGCTCCTGCAACGATCCCGTGGTCGACGAGCGGAGTGCGTTCACCCTCGACACGGACCGACACCTCTACATCACCACCAAGATCGCCTCGGAGTTCGCCTGTCGCGACTACCGGAACCTCTACGACCGGCCCTTCACGATCCTCCGCTACGGAATCCCGTACGGCCCCAACATGCGTGAGACCACCGTGATGTCCTCGTTCTTCCGGCGGGCCCTGTCGGGAGAACCGCTCACCATCGACGGTGACGGGATGCAGTCCCGGAACTTCGTGTACGTGACCGATCTCGCCGACGCCCACGTCAAGGCGCTGCGGCCGGAGGCCGAGGATCAGGTCGTCAACCTCGATGGGCCTGAGCCGGTGACGATCCGACAGGTCGCTGAGATCACCGCCGAACTCGTTCGTGAATCGACCGGTCGGGACGTCGAGGTCAGCTTCGGACCGTCGCGTCCCGGCGACCTCGCGGCCCAGACCGTGCGAAACACTGCTGGCCGGACGGTGCTCGGATGGATCCCCGAGATCGACATCGCCGACGGGATGTGGCGCTCGTTCGAGTGGTACCTCGCCAACCGGATCCCGGCCAGTTGATCGGAGACGTCGTGAGCACCTCGAAGCGCATCGCAGTCGTTCCTGCGTACAACGAGGAGCCCACCGTCCGAGATGTGCTCGGCAAGCTCTACTCCTACGTCGACGAACTCGTCGTGGTCGACGACGGCTCGACCGACGCCACCCGGTCCGAGATCGAGTGCTTCCTCCCGGAACACCCCCGTGCCCGGATGCTGGTCCACGAGGTGAACCAGGGCATGAGCGAGGCGTATTACCTGGCCTTCACCGACCTGCGACAGCGGCTCGAGGACGGTGAACTCAGCCCCGACGATCTGGTCTACACGATCGACGCCGACGGTCAACACGAGCTCGCAGTACTCGACGAGCTCCGGCAGACCATGGTCGCCGAGCGTCTCGACGCGCTGATCGTCCGCCGTGACCTGTCGACCTATCCGCCCTACAAGCAGGCCGGCAACTGGGTCATGAGCACCTGGGCGACGATGTGGTCCGGGGGCGTCAGGTACCACGACGTCGAGTCGGGATACCGGATCTTCCGTCTCGGAGCGCTCGCTGAGGCGCTCGACTACTACCAGGGCTACAAGTACTCCGAGACCGTCGAGGTTGCCGTCGTGATGGCGCGCCTCGGAATGCGGATCAACAACGAGATCCTCGTTCCCGTGCCGATCTTCCGATCGCGCACTCGGATGAAGGACGTGGTCATCGACCTCGCCGCCATGGTTGCTGCTGCGTTCCGCGTCACGCTCCGCCGTCCGCCGTCCCAGCCGGTGCCGAGCCTGCTCCCGCCGGTGCTCGCCACGATCGGACTGGCGCTCGTGGCGCTCACGCCATTGGCACTCATGCGCCGGGCGTGGGTTCGCCGTCACTGAGGGAGCCCTGCACCCGGCATCAGCAGTTGCGGAGCGAACCTCCCGTATCGACGAGCTCGTCGACGCTGACGGGCCTCAGTCCGCGTTCCTCGAGGCCGTCGAGGATGATCGGCAGGGCATCGAGCACCACCTGACGATCGGCGTCGGGTATCCCGTCGAGACCATCGTGGAGCAACACGATCGATCCGGGCTGCACCCGATCGAGGACCCGGCGGGCAACTTCACCACCGTCTGTCAATGACCAGTCCATGGCCGAGGTGTCCCACGTCACCACCTCCATCCCCCGTGCAGCCGCGAGCGCTGAGATGAACGGGGTGCGCTGGCCGTGGGGTGGCCGGTACGTCGTGGGGCACCGGCCGATCGCCCGCTCGAAGGCCTCGTCGGTCCGATCGAGTTCGGGGTAACGGGGATCGAGCCAGCGCCAGTAGTCGTGGTGATAGGAGTGGTTGCCGACCTGATGGCCACGCTCGACGAGGTCACGAACGATCTCTGGATTCCGGTCGATGGCCGAGCCGACCAGGTAGAAGGTCCCACGTGCTCCCCGCTCCTCGAGGACCTCGGCGATCTCGAGACTGAACGGATCGTTTGGCCCGTCATCGAAGGTCAGGGCCACTTCGGGAACATCCCGGGGCCCGTTGGCCACGACCGGCCCGAACCACGACAGCTGCGGATCGTTGGCACCGGTCCAGGCCAGCAACGCCACCGCCGCACCGACCACACCCGCCACGGTCCACCGGCGCCGGGTCCGGCCCTCGGTCCCGAGCGGAGCGTCGACACCTCCGGGCACGGCAATGGCGACGAGCGCCGTCGGCCACCAACGGATGAGCGGATCGTCACCGAACACCAGTCGGATCACCACGGTGAGGAGCACGGCGGCCGTCAT
>VGBZ01000013.1 GCA_016870275.1 Actinomycetota bacterium | reverse complement strand
CGACGTGCCGGAGATGCGCAGCGTGCTCGCACTGTTCGAGGGCGTCGCCACCGGAGCGGCCGACGGCTACGCCCGAATGGCGGATCGACCGGCAGCGGTGCTCCTCCACCTCGGTCCGGGGCTCGGCAACGGACTCGCCAACCTCCACAACGCCCGGCGGGCCAAGACCCCGGTCGTCAACGTCGTCGGCGACCACGCCACCCACCACGCCAAGTACGACGCCCCCCTCCAGTCCGACATCGCGTCGATCGCCCGGGGGGTGTCAGGCTGGATACGGACGTCGGAGTCACCCGAGACCGTCGCCCGGGACGGAGCCGACGCCGTGGCCGCCGCTCACGGACCACCGGGACAGGTGGCGACACTCATCCTCCCCGCCGACGTCTGCTGGCTCAACTCGCCGGGACCGGTCACAGCCAGCCCGCGGGCCACACCGGCGGCAGTCGACGAAGCTCGCATCGCCGAGATTGCCGCCGTGCTGCAATCGAACGCCCGCTCTGCGGTCCTGCTCGGCGGAACGACGCTACGCGCCGAAGGTCTCCGGATCGCCACCGGCGTGACCGAGGCGACCGGGACCAAGCTGCTCGCCGAGACGTTCCCCACCCGACTCGAACGAGGTGCGGGAATCCCGCCCGTCGAGCGCCTCGCCTATCTCGCCGAGTTCGCCCAGATGCAGCTCGAGGGCCTCGAACACCTCATCGTCGTCGATGCGGCCTCGCCGGTGTCGTTCTTCGCCTATCCGGACAAGGCATCGGACCTGCTCCCCGAGGGTTGCCGCCTCCACGTGCTCGCATCCCCTGAGGAAGATGCCGTGGGTGCTCTCACGAGCCTCGCTGAAGCGCTCGGCGTCGCACCGTCCTCGGCATCGGCTCCCGCTCATCGCCCTGACCGCCCGACCGGAGCACTGACGGCAGAGACGCTGGCGATGGCGCTCGGAGCGCTGCTCCCCGAGGGGGCGGTCGTCGTCGACGAGGGGAACACTGCCGGACTCTTCGCCTCAGGGCTGACGAGCGGGGCACCGCCACACGACTGGCTCTGTCTCACCGGTGGCTCGATCGGTTACGGCGCCCCGGCGGCAACTGGGGCCGCCATCGCCGCCGGGAACCGCCGCATCATCAACCTCGAGGCTGACGGCAGTTCGATGTACACGTTCCAGGCCTTGTGGACGCAGGCCAGAGAGGGGCTCGACGTGACCACGGTCATCCTCAACAACGGGTCCTACGCCGTGTTGAACATGGAACTCGACCGCGTGGGCGCCGGCACCGCCGGCCCACGCGCCAAGGAGATGCTCGACATCCCCGGGCTCGACTTCGTCTCACTCGCCACCGGGGTCGGTGTCCCGGCGACTCGCGCCACTACGGCTGAGGAGTTCACCGATCAGCTCGAGCGGGCGCTCGCCACCGACGGACCTGCTCTGGTCGAGGCCGTCCTGCCCGCCACGCTGTGAGTCCTGCCCGATGATCAGATCCCGGTGAGCGGCGTCGAGGACATCCTCGAGCAGGCCGTCAGCAGCATTCCCGGTGGCCATGCCCGAGCGCCTCAGGTCGAGATGCTCCGTGCCGTCGCCGAGGCCGTCGCCACCGGCCAACACCTCGCCGTCGAGGGACCGACCGGCGTCGGGAAGTCGCTGGCGTACCTCGTTCCCGTGCTCGACGCCGCCCGTGACGGCCAGCGAACCATCATCGTCACGGCAACCCGTGCGCTGCAGGACCAGCTCGCACTGGCCGACCTCCCGGTGGCGTCCGCCCCATTTGCGGACTCCGTCTCCTGGGCGGTGCTCAAGGGCCGCAACAACTACCTGTGCCAGGCGTCGCTCGCCGAGGTGACCGGCAGCCGGCCGACGCAGAGCGCCTTCGAAGTGACCGAGGAGGACGCGGAACGACCGACCGATCCCGGTGAACTCGAGGCGCTCCTCACGTGGGCCGGGCGGACGCACACCGGTGACCGGGTCGAACTCCCCGAGGAGCCGTCGGAGGCCGCTTGGGCTGCGGTGTCGGTCGGCGCCGGTGAGTGCCCCGGAGCCGCACGCTGCGACCACGCGGATCAGTGCTGGTCCGAGATGGCGAGAGACGCAGCGCTGGACGCAGACGTCGTCGTCGTGAACGCGCATCTGTACGCCGCCCATCTCCAGTCGGGAGGGACACTCCTCGGGGATCACCAGGTGCTCGTCGTCGATGAGGCACACGAGTTCGAGGACGCTCTCGTCGGAGCTCTCGGGATCTCGGTCAGTCCCGGGCGCCTGCGGGCCGCAGCTCGGGCGTACGGCCGGCTGGTCGCTGGCGATCCGGGGCCACCTCGGGCGCTCGAACGCTCAGCTGAGCCGCTCGAGGATGCTCTGCGGAGGTGTCGGGACGCCACGGTTGCAGACGGGGGTTCGAGCCGGATCACCGGGCCGTTCCCCCGGGAGTTGTCCGACGCACTCAACGGAGCCCGTCTGGCCGTGGCCGAGGCGATCAGCGGGATCGCGACCATCCGGGAGGCCGCTCGTCAGTCCGGATCGGCCGCAACCCGACATCGCTCGGAGCGCACCGCCCGAGCGGTGGACGGACTCGCCGACGACCTCGATGCGATCTCGGGGGACCTCCAGGGAGGCCAGGTGCGCTGGATCAGCGAAGGTGGCTCCGGGAGGCTCGCCCTCGAACTCACTCGGATCGACATCGCCGAAACACTCCAGCAGATCGCCTGGCACGAACCGGCCGACTCCGATCCCGACGACGACGGCCATCACGACCGCGACCACGAGCGGGGCGGCCCCGTCGTCGTGATGTGCTCAGCGACGCTCGACCCGTCAACTGCGGAGCGGCTCGGCCTCTCCGCTCGCTACCTCGCAGTCGACTCCCCCTTCGACGTCCGCAGCAACGGCCTGCTGTACGTACCCCGGATCGTCCGGCCCAACGATGCCGCCTGGCCCGAGGCTGTGGCCGATGAGCTGTGCTCGATGATCGAACTGCTCGATGGTCGGACGCTCGGCCTGTTCACCTCCCGCCGGATGCTCGCTCGCACCGCCGAGGCGGTCCGATCCCGTCTCCCCGGGCATCGAGTGCTCGTCCAGGGCGACGCTCCCAACCCGGTTCTCCAGCGGGAGTTCATCGACGACGAACACGCCAGCTTGCTCGCCACTGCGAGCTTCTGGACCGGCATCTCCGCTCCAGGGCCGACGTGCTCAGCAGTCGTGATCGACAAGCTGCCGTTTCCGGTTCCGAGTGATCCGATCGTCCAGGCTCGCAGCGAGCGCGTCGGTGCAGATGCTGCGTTCGGCGAGGTCTCCATACCCGCTGCGGCGATCGGACTCGCTCAGGGTGCAGGACGCCTGCTGCGCACCACCACCGATCGAGGGGTCGTCGTCGTGCTCGACTCCCGACTCGCCGAGGCCCGGTACCGGCGGCGGATCCTCGACCGCCTGCCGCCGTTCCGGCGAACCCGTGAGCCCGATGACGTCGTCGATTTCGTTTCGGCGCTGAGGAGCACCAGCGACCACAAGTGAACCGTTGCCTACGACCCGAGGTATCTCGGGAGGCGGAACCCGCTACCGTCTGGCTTCGAAGGGACGCTCGTGCATTCGGTCTTCATGGGAATCGCAGTTCTAGGCTTCGGACTCATCATCGGTGGCCTGCTCCTTGACGACATCTTTGAGTTCGGTCCGGATTGGCTGTCGGTTCCCGTGGTCGGCAGTGCCCTCGCGGCGTTCGGGATCTTCGGATGGGTGACCGGGTCAGCTGGCACGGCCGCTGGGATCGTCGTCGCCGTCTCGCTGGCGGGAGCTGTTGGGTTCGCAGCGCTAGCCGCCGTCATCACGTTGCGACTTCGCGACGGCCACACCGACGCCACGCCACGGGCCGAGGACCTGATCGGCATCGAGGGTCGCGTCGTGACGCCGATCGACGGTGGTCTCGGTGAGATACTTGCCGTCGTCGCCGGCTCGCAGCGTAAACTGACGGCTCACTGCGAACAGTCCGTGGACTTCGGCGGCCGGGTCGTCATCGTTTCCGTGCTCAGCGACTCGTCGGTGCGTGTTGTCGAACACGACCGATTCTGGGAACAGGTCGACCAACCAAGAGGAAGATCATGATTCTTGTTGCCATCCTGGCTCTCGGCGCACTCGTCGTGCTCGTCGTGGCCTTTGCGCTGAGCCGGTACCGCGTTGCCGGTCCTCACGAGGCGTACATCATCACCGGCAGAAAGGGACGCTCGTCGGTCGACACCGTGACCGGTGCCACCACGACGGATCTATCCGGACAGAAGGTCGTGATGGGAGCAAGCGTTTTCGTAATTCCGCTCATCCAACGGCTCGGTGTGCTCGACCTCTCGAGTCAACAGATCACCATCCACGTGAACTCAGCGGTGTCCAAGAACGGAATCCGCTGCGAACTCAGAGGAGTGGCCGTGGTCAAGGTCGGTGGGACCGAAGGCGCAGTGCGCGCAGCTGCGCAACGATTCCTCAACCAACAGGATGAGGTGCCGAACTTCACCACTGAGGTCCTCGCCGGATCGCTGCGTTCGATCGTCGGCCGCCTCACCGTGGAGGAGATCATCCGCGACCGGGCAGCGTTCGCCCGTGAGGTGGCGCAGGAGGCCGAATCGTCACTCACGCCACAGGGACTGATGCTCGACAGCTTCCAGCTGCAGGACATCCAAGCCGAGGGCACCTACCTCGCCGATCTCGGTCGGCCTGAGTCCGCCCGGGCCCAGATGGAGGCCAGCATCGCCGAGGCGGAGGCCCACCGGGCATCCGAGCAGGCGAGAATCGCCGCCGAACAGGAGGTGGCGGAGGCACAGCGGACTCTCTCACTTCGAACCGCTGAGATCCGTTCGGAGACTGATGCGGCCCAGGCACTGGCTGAAGCTGCAGGGCCCAAGGCATCGGCGGCACAGGAGCGTGAAGTGCTGGCAGAGCAGCAGACCGCAGCAGAGGAGCGAGCCCGCCTACGGGAACTCGAACTCGACACAGAGGTTCGAAAGCCGGCGGACGCGCAGCGATACGCGACCGAGCAGGACGCTGAGGCCCGGAAGGCCACCGCCCTCCGGGAGGCCGAGGCTCAGCGTGAAGCCACAATCGCAGCGGCACAGGCCGCAGCTGAGGAGGCACGGCTGACAGGAGCCGGGGAACGTCAACGTCGAGAGGAGCTCGCCGCAGCGACGCGGATCGAAGGAGAGGCCGACGCCGCGGCGATCGCCTCGCGTGGCCACGCCGAGGCGGAAGCCATGTCCCGGCGCGCCGAGGCCTACGAGCAGTACGGAACCGCTGCAGTCACCGACCTCGTCGTGTCCAATCTCCCCGAGATCGTTCGAGCCGGCTCCGAGCCACTTTCGGCGATCTCCAACATGACGGTGATCTCGACCGACGGAGCCTCAGCCGTCACCCGCAGCGTGGCATCGAACATGACCCAGCTCATGGAGGTCGTATCGTCGCTGACCGGCATCGACGTTGCTGAACTGCTCTCCGCAACTGCGAATAGGGCAACCGATTCTGCGCCCGCAGCATCGGTCGGGAACGGCGCCAGCAACCGCTCTGCGCAGTGACGACCGAAAACCTCCCCCGGAACACAACACCGCCGCTGCGACGCAAGGTCGGCTGCACCAACACAACCTTCATGACCAGCGGCGAAGCGTGATTCTCCTCACGAACCGGCGAGCTCCCAGTCGTTGAGGTCGGGGGCGGCCAGACGCCGGCGGTAGGCGGTCGTGTGGCCGGTCCAGTTGTTGGTGATCCGACCATCGTCGGTCTTGTACCAACTGTGGCAACCCTCGGCCCACACAGTGTTCGCCGCAGCAGCCTGCACATCATCGTCGAATCGCTCCGCCGCTGCCTGCCGGACGTCGGCGGATCGAACGCCGCGGATGACCTCCTCCTGCAGCATCTGGACCATGTAGCCCACCTGCTGTTCGATCATGAACAGGATCGAGTTGTGACCGAGGTTGGTGTTCGGCCCGTAGAGCATGAAGAGGTTGGGAAAGCCCGGGACTGACAGTCCGAGGAAGGCCGCTGCTCCGTCCTTCCAGACCTCGTTGAGGTCGATTCCGTTCCGACCGGTCACTCGCATCGGAGCGAGGAACTCCGTCGAGGTGAATCCCGTCCCGAAGATCAACGTGTCGAGCGGTCGCTCCTGTCCGTCGGCGGTCACGACACCGCTCGGCGTGATCCGCTCCACCGCATCGGTCACGACCTCGACGTTCGAACGCAACAGCGTCGGGTACCAGTCGTCGGCGATCAGGATGCGCTTGCATCCCGGCGGATAGTCGGGGATCAGCGACTCCTCACTCAGCTTGTTCCCGACCAGCGGGCGGAGGCGCTTGGCGAACTGCGATGCGAGCATCCGGCCCAGCCGGCTGTCCTTGCGCATCAGGTTGAACCGGGCCTCGAGTCGCCAGTAGATGGAGTCCCGATAGGCGCGCTGCAATCGGGGCCAACGGGTGAAGGCGGCCCGGAGCCACGACGGGTATGGGCGATCCCCACGGGGCGCCACGTAGTTGGCGCTCCTCTGGAACAACACCAGCGATCGCGCCATGGCAGCGACAGGCGGAACGAACTGGATTGCCGAGGCACCGATACCGATCACGCCGACCCGCTCGCCCCGTAGATCATGGTCGTGGTCCCACCGTGCCGAGTGGAAGACCCTGCCGTTGAACTCCTCGAGTCCGGGGATGTCGGGCACGAACGGACGGTTGAGCTGTCCGAGTGCCGATACGACCACATCGGCCTCCTCCCGGGTCCGTCGGCCGTCGGCGTCGACGAGGCCGAGAATCCAAACTCCACCCACTTCGTCCCAGCTGAGATCAGTCACCTCCGTTCGACAGCGAAGGGTGTCGTGGAGGTCGTAGGTGTCGACGAGCGATTTGAGGTAGGAGAGGATCTCGGGCTGCGGGGCGAACTTCCGGCTCCAGTCAGGCTTGGAGGCGAACGAGAAGCTGTAAAGGTGTGACGGGACGTCACACGCAGCTCCCGGGTAGGTGTTGTCCCGCCATGTGCCTCCGACCCCATCTGAGCGTTCGTAGATGCTCACCGAGTCGATGCCGGCGAGTCGGAGTTGGATCGCCGCACAGAGTCCCCCGGCTCCGGCACCGAGGATGGCGACCCGCGGCGGGCGGGCCCCGGCCGCCGCAGCGGCACGGAACGCCCGGTCTCGCTCGGCCCGCCCACGGACCGGAGCACCGGTGACCCCACCGCTGACGGACTGCACGTAGTTGTTCGAAGTCACGCTCTGGTTCTCCCCCTGGAGTGTCGCCCTGACGTTACCGGCCGGTCGCAGGGGTCGTACTCCCGTAGTCTGTCGATGTGAAAATCCTGCTCACGGGAGCGACCGGATACATCGGGGGACGGCTCGCTCCCCTTCTGATCAGCAACGGTCACTCGGTCCGGTGCCTCACCCGGTCCCCCGAGAAGCTCGCCGATGTGAGCTGGGCCAGCCAGACCGAGATCGTCGCTGGCGATGTCCTCGACGCCGAAGACGTGGTGCGAGCGGCTGACGGGGTCGACCTCATCTACTACCTCGTGCACTCGATCGGATCCGATCACAACTTTGCCGATGCCGACCGGCGGGCCGCACACAACGTGGTTGCGGCAGCGTCGGATCAGTCGGTGAGCAGGATCATCTACCTCGGCGGGCTGCAACCTCCTCCCGACGAGGTGGCCTCACCCCACCTCGCTTCACGGGCCGAGGTCGGCGACATCCTCCTCGATGGTCCGGTCCCCACGGTGATTCTCCAAGCCGGGGTGATCATCGGGAGCGGGAGCGCGAGCTTCGAGATGCTCCGCTACCTGACTGAACGCCTGCCGGTGATGGTGACCCCGAAGTGGGTCGAGTCCCGGGTCCAGCCGATCGCGGTCCGGGACGTACTCAGCTACCTCCTCGGTGCTGCAGGTCTGGAACCGAAGACCAATCGTCGTTTCGACATCGCCGGTCCCGACGTCCTCACCTATCGGGAGATGATGCAGCGTTACGCCCGGATCGCCGGCCTCAGACCCAGGACCATCATTCCGGTCCCGGTTCTCACACCGTGGCTGTCGAGCCACTGGGTGAACATCATCACGCCGGTCCCCAAGCCGCTCGCTCAGCCGCTCATCGAGTCGCTCCGGAATTCCGTCGTCGCCACGGAATCCGACATCCGTGACCTCATCGACCTCGAGCCGGCACCCTTCGACCAGAGTGTTCGATCCGCCCTCGCCCGGGTGAAGAACCTCGAGGTGGAAACACGCTGGTCGAGTGCATCGTGGCCGGGAGCGCCGAGCGACCCGATGCCCACCGACCCAGACTGGAGCGGGGGTAGCACCTACTCAGACGAACGTCGCCGGGAAGTGGATGCTCCCCCCGAGGCGGTGTGGCGCATCGTTGAGGGGATCGGCGGGGATCGAGGCTGGTACTCCTGGGCGTCGGCCTGGGCTCTCCGGGGTTTCCTCGATCGCCTCCTCGGTGGCGTCGGCCTCCGTCGTGGCCGCCGACACCCCGATGACCTCCGGACCGGAGATGCGCTCGACTTCTGGAGAGTCGAGACACTCCACCGGCCCGAACTCCTGCGGCTCCGGGCCGAGATGCGGCTCCCCGGTGAGGCCTGGCTCGAGTTCCGTATTCGTCCCGGCTCCCGGCCCGACACCTCGGTGCTGGATCAACGAGCCCTGTTCCTGCCGCGCGGACTCGCCGGACACGCCTACTGGCGTTCCATCAGCCCGTTCCACAATGTGGTATTCGGCGACATGATCGACAACATCTGCGCCGCCGCCGAGCATCAGACACCGGCAGCGACCGGATCAGGAGTCGCCTGAGGGGGTCTCGACGGCCCGTTCGACAACGCCACGACCCTCGACGTCGAGGCGCGGGAGCCATTGCAGCCACGACGGGAACCACCACGCCCGTCGGCCGAAGATTTCCATGATGGCCGGTACGAGGACCATCCGGACGATCGTCGAGTCGAGCAGCACGGCCACGGCCATCCCGAAACCAATCAACTTGACCGTCGGATTGGCATTGGCGACGAACGACAGGAACACCGCCATCATGATGAGAGCGGCGGTGGTGATCACCTTGGCTGTGCCTGCGACGCCCCGCACGACCGACAGCTTGGGATCCTGCGTGGCGTCCCACTCCTCCTTGATCCGGCTCATGAGGAACACCTCGTAGTCCATGGACAGCCCGAAGAGGATCACGAACATCACGAGCGGCACGAACGACACGATCGGGATCGACTCGCTGATTCCGACGAGCTCCTTGCCCCAACCCCACTGGAAGACAGCCACCACCACGCCGTAGGCCGCAGCAATCGAGATGAGATTCATCACGGCCGCCTTGAGCGGCACCAGGATCGAGCGGAACACGAGGACGAGGAGGATGAACGCCCCCAACACGACAGCGCCGATCACGAACGGCAGGTACTGCGTGACCAGATCGGTCAGGTCGATCAGCGTGGCAGTCGCACCCCCGACGTGGGCCACGAGCGGTGTTCCGGCGGTAGCGGTGGCGAGGTTGCTGCGGAGCGTGTCGACGAGTTCCGAGGTCGACGGGTCGTTGGGACCGGTGGACGGGATGATCTGGTACACCACCGCTGAGGTCGAAGCGGGATCGTTCGGGATCGGTCCGACGGCGTAGTCGATCCCGCTCACCGTGCCCGGGGGCTTGAGTGCACCGAGGGCCGTGTTCACCTGGCTCAGCTCACCGAGCGCCTGAGCGTAGGGGACGGAGTTGGGAAGCCCGATGGCGACAACGAGCGGACCGTTGGATCCCGCCCCGAAGCCGCTGTCGAGGAGTTCGAAAGCATTCCGCTGCGACAGTCCGGTCGGGAGAGAGTTGTCCCCGGGCATACCGAACTCGATCCGGGTGAAGGGGATGGCCAACACCAAGAGAATGAGCGTTCCTCCGATCAGCGCCGGCCAGGGGTGACGGCCGGTCCGGGAGGCAAATCGTCCCCAGAACGACTCGGTGAGTTCGACGTGCTCGGTGCGCTTCCGTCGAATCGAGATCCGGTCGATCTTGTTGCCGGCAAAGCCGATCAGGGCGACGAGCAGCGTGGTGGCGGCGATCATCATCACCATGACCCCAATGGCCGCAGCGAGACCGAGGGTTCGCACGAGCGGGATCGGAATGATCAACAACCCGAGCAGCGCCAGCACGACGGTGACTCCAGCGAAGAGCGCCGAGCGTCCGGACGTGGCCACCGCCACCGACACCGCCCGGTGCGGCGAGAGCCCGTCGCCGAGCTCCTCCCGATATCGGGTCACGATCAGCAGGGAGTAGTCGAGGCCGACGCCGATCGAGATCATGAGCGTCACTGCCGGTGCGGCTGAGCTCACCGTGGTCTGGGTGGCGAGGAGGTAGACGAATCCCGATGCTGTCACCGCCCCGAACAGCGCCGTCACGAGGGGAATGAGCATCCCGAACAACGAACCGAACGCCAGCAGCAACAGCACGCCGCCAATGGCGAGGCCCACCTCGTCGGCGTGGCTCGACCAGAAGCTCACCGGCTGGTTCCAGACGTCAGCGATCGCTCCTCCGATGTAGGAATCGATGCCGGCTGGCGTGGCACGGTCGAGGACCTGTTGCAACTGTGAGTAGGGGTTGTCGTAGGCCGTGGCCGGCTCGTCTGAGCTCGGCGGGTACTCCGACAGGAGGTCGGCGAGGCCCGCCTTATAGGCCACGGTGATCGCTCCGACGCGGCCGTCGGGGGAGGTCGACGGCGGCAGTCCTGCTGCGAGCTGTCGTGCGAGTTCGGCTTCCTGAGGGGGCAGCGTGGCCGCCACCTGCTCGAGTTGTTCGGAGACATCGGTGCTCAAGGGATCCGAGACGCTCGTCACCCCCGGGATCTTCCCGAGTTCCGTCACGAGGTTCGAGATCTCCGGAGCGGAGGCTGTGAGCTTCGCCCCTTCGGCCGCCTCTAGGACGATCGTCGAGGTCAGTGAGTTCTGGCTCGCGAACCGTTCCTGCAGCAGGTCGTACGCCGCTTGGGAATCGGTTCCGGGAATCGAGAAGTTGTTGGAAGTGGCGTCGTGGTTGGTGGTGGCGAGGTACCCCGCCCCGATGAGCACCACCAGCCACACCAATCCGACGAGCCGGTGGTGACGAAAGATGAACCCCGCGAACCGAGCCAGGAGTCCGAGGTCAGCGACCTCGGACGGATCGTGGCGCATATCAGGCGCTCGTGGTGACAGCGACATCGACCGGCGCAGCGGACCCAGCGGCAATGTCTGCGTACGGCAACGCGGAGGTCGACGTCGAGCGCCGGGACCGAATCACGACGACGAGCCCGACCACCCCGAGGATGGCCACGAGGAGGATCCACTTCTTCGATGATCGACCGGCGTCGACCACCTGGACTGCTGCGTCCGATGCCAACTCGGCGATGTCATCGACCCGATCAGCTGCCGTGGCCACCGTCTGCGCCACGGCAGCTGTGGTCCCGGCGACCGCTGCGAGACGCCCGAGTTCCCGGCTCAACTTTCGTTCCTTGCGCTTGCCCATGACCGCCCCCCTGTTGAATCACTCTCAGCGAGAAGATCATGCTAGCGGAGCAACAGGGAAACGGCCGGATAGTGCAGGATGGACCCGCTTCAGAGAGTGAGCCGGGCGAAAAGTTCGGTCTTGCGCTCCTCGAACTCGTCGAAGTCGATCCGCTTGGCCTCGAAGTCGGCGTGGAGTTGCTCGACGAGCGCCAGGAGATCCTCGGCGCTCAACTCCTCTTCACCGTCCGGGATGACGAAACCCTCGTCCTCGCCATCGAGGCCCTCGGGAAGTTCGTCCTTGTCGAGGCGGCGCTCGCGCTTGGCCTGCGCCTTTGCCTTCTTGGCCCGATCTCGCTGCAACTTGGCGAAACTCGTCCGACTCGCACCCATCTGGCACCTCACTCGTCTCGATGGTCCACTCGCTGCCCGGCCGCCGATCCACTCAGGAGCGCGTGGCATGCCTGCGCTGACCGGGTCTCACTTGGTGCGCTCGGCCCCGACCAGACGTGGGGCTAGGTGGGCCGAATGGCACCCAAGGTCAAAGAAATTGTAGCCGCTCATCACCTCGCTGGCCGGTCATCGACGGGCCTCCCAGACGGTGACCACCGTCACGCCAGTCGCTTCCCCACCCGCACGAACTCGAAGTCGGCACCCGTGGAGAATCGAGCGAGGGTGACCTCGGGGCGTTCCTCGGCGGGCGGATCGACCGCCTCGATGCGCCACGCCCGACGACGGCCGAACGGCGCCTCCACCGTCACAGCAGTGAACCCGTTTGCAACGCCCTCGACCGCAGCCGCAACCGCTGCGTCGGCCTGCCCGTCAGCGAGCAGCGCCCCCCAACCCAGCCCGACGACCTCCTCGGTGGCAGCGCAGTCGCCGAGGACGACCACGGTCTCTCCGTCACCGTCCACCCAGACGTCGATGTAGTCACGGGGAGCGAACATCGGGTGGAGCTCGAGCACCTGCGCCACCAGTCGCTCCGGGGCCTGCTCGGACTCCGGATCCACGGCCCAGTTCCGGCTGCCGACCCAACGAGCCAGCCGTTGCGCCACGACTCCGGCCGTGCCGATCTGGGCGGCGACCACGGCGTCGACCACGGCCCGGGGGTCGAGCCGCTTGCGCAGTGCTGCAGAGAATGCGAGCACGAGCAGGTGGGCCTGCAGGCAGAACTCACGACACAGCGCGCGGAGCGCAACAGCGCTGAAGTCCTCCATCCGGAGGTCCGGATCGAGCGGATGTCGATAATCACACCAACCCCCGCCGGGGTCATCGAGCGGGAGGAGCGGCACCACGAGTCCGTGGAGCCTCGAGGATCGAAGTCGTTCCGCTCCCACCGGGAGCTCTGCCGGCTCGAGTTCCGGATCGATCTCGACGACCCACTCGCAGTGGGGATGGTCCTCCCTCGAAGCGCGCGGCGGCCGGTGGATCGGCCACACCCGGGCCTGCGGATTGGACGCGCACAACGTCGCTGCGAATGTCGGATCCTCCACGTCGTGGCAGACGGCCCGGACGTACTCCTCTCCCATCGGTTCCACATCGAGCAGTGCCCCGCAGCGGTCGAGATGGAACCCGCCACGTTCGGCACCTTCGACTGAGTATCGGAAGTCGAGATACTCATGTGGCGCTCCCACATCGAACTGCATCCCCTTGAACATGGCCGCCACGTCGCGCTCATGGGAGAATCCGAGCAACCGTCGAATGCGGTCGGTGTAGACCGGACTGGCAGCGCTCCACTCCTCGACCGCCACGTCGACCATCCCGGCGGTCCCGAGGTGACCGATCACCTGGGGCATGGCGACCCGGTCGATGAGGTGGCCGGCCATGAGGTACTCCCGTGCGAGACCCGCAAGGTCCCACCGGTCGAGGTCCTCGATCGTCTTTCCGTGTGCCATCGCTGCGTCGCTCCTGTGTGCGTGACGGTGTGGGAGTCGCCCCGGTCACCAGCGCCAGACTATTGTCTGGACAGATGTCCAGTTTCTTGGCCTCCCCTCGACGCTCGTTGAGCGACAGGCAGGCAGACACCGTGGCGCGTCTCGTCGCAGCGACCGTCGAGGAGTTGCGGACCCACCCGGAGGAGCGCATCACGGTCCGACAGGTCGCAGCCCGAGCCGGGGTCTCGCCCGCCACCGCCTACACGTACTTCGCCTCTCGCGACCACCTCGTTGCCGAGGTGTTCTGGCAACGGCTCCAGGCCCTCCCGTCGCCGCAACCCGGCTCCGGCTCGCCGACGGCACTCGTGGCGGCCGCACTGGCCGACATCGCCACGCTCGTCGCCGACGAGCCCGCACTCGCAGCAGCCTGCACCGCAGCGCTGCTCGCCGACGACCCCGAGGTTCGTCGACTGCGTGCGTCGATCGGCGCTGAGGTGGCAGAGCGCATTCGCACCGCCCATCCCGGCGGAATCGCCGAGGAACATCTGAGCGTCCTTGCGCTGGTCTTCTCCGGCGCCATGCTCCAGGCGGGGATGGGGTATCTCGACTACTCACAACTCCCCGAGCGCCTTGCAGTTGCGACGGCGATCGTCCTCAACGGAGCGCCAACATGACAACGCCACTGCGATACAACCCGTACGACTACAAGATCCACGAGGATCCGTACCCCACCTATCGGCGCCTTCGCACCGAGGCGCCCGTCTATCGCAACGACGAACTCGGATTCTGGGCCCTCTCCAGACACGCCGACGTGACTGCGGCGTTCCGCGACAGCGCCCGCTACTCCAACGTCCACGGCGTCAGCCTCGATCCGGCGGCATCCGGGCCGCATGCGGATCGCACCATGTCCTTCCTCGCCATGGACCCGCCCCGGCACACCCGCATGCGGGCACTGGTCTCGCGCGGCTTCACGCCGCGCCGCGTGGTCGATATGGAGGAGCGGATCCGGACACTAACCGTCGCCCACCTCGAAGCGGCGCTGGAACAGGAGCACTTCGACTTCGTCGGCGACTTCGCCGGCCTCCTCCCGATGGACGTCATCTCCGAGCTGATGGGTGTCCCTATCGAGGATCGAGCCGAGCTGCGGAGACTGGCGGACCTGCTCGTCCACCGGGAGGAGGGTGTGCAGGACGTTCCGCCGGCCGGGGTCGAAGCAGCGTTCACCCTCGCCGGCTACTACGCCGACATGATCGCCGAGCGGCGACGCCAGCGAACCGAGGACCTGACCTCTGCCCTGATCGACGCTGAGATCGACGGAGATCGTCTCACCGACGACGAGATCACTGCGTTCCTGTTCCTCATGGTGGTGGCGGGGAACGAGACCACGACCAAACTCCTCGCCAACGCCTGGTACTGGGCGTGGAGGTTCCCCGCCGCCAGATCCACCGTCCTCACCGCCGGCGACCGGACCGAGGAGGTGGTGTCGGACTGGGTCGAGGAGACGCTCCGCTACGACACGTCGACGCAGATGCTGACGCGACTCGTGACCGAACGGATCGAGTTGCACGGTTCCATGCTCGAACCCGGTGACACGGCCCTCCTCCTTGTCGGCTCAGCCAACCGCGACGAGGCAGTGTTCGACGATCCGGACCACTACGACCTGAACCGGGACACGTCGTCGCTGGTGAGCTTCGGTGTCGGCCGCCACTTCTGTCTCGGGGCATCGCTCGCTCGCCTCGAGGCGACCATCTGCCTCGAGGAACTGTGCCGCCGCATCACCGACTACGACATCGACACCACCGGAGCAGTGCGATTCCATTCGATCAACGTGCGTGGCTTTGCGCACCTTCCGACCACCGTGGAGTCCCGGTGAGCGAACGAAGTACTTCCCCTGCAGCCGAGCGACCGGTGCTCGTCACCGGAGCGTCCTCTGGCATCGGAGCCGCTGCGGCCACGGCGTTCGCCCAACTCGGGCACCCCGTACTGCTCGGCGCCCGCCGAGTCGAACGGTGCGAGGAGACCGCCGAGGGGATCCGCGCGCAGGGCGGCACTGCGCACGTGGCTCCGCTCGACCTCCTCGACACCGCATCGATCGATGCGTTCTCAATCCATGCCAGCGCCACACTCGGTGAGATTGACATCCTCGTGTCCTGCGCCGGCGACGTGCTGCCAAAGTCGACCGTCGACACCACACCGGAGGAGTTCTCAGCGCAGCTGCAGGTGAACCTGATCGGCGCTCAGCGACTGATCAGCCGGATCACCCCGGAGATGATCAACCGTCGCCGCGGGGACGTCGTCGTGGTCACCTCCGACGTCGTCCGCCTCCCGCGTCCGCTCATGGCGTCCTACGTGAGTTCCAAGTGGGGCCTCGAAGGCATGGCACGGGCCATGCAGACGGAGGTCGAGGGCACGGGGGTGCGCGCCTCGATCGTTCGACCCGGCCCCACGCTGACCGGAATGGGCATGGACTGGGACCCCGACGTCCTCGCTCCCGTGCTCGATGAGTGGCGCCGGTGGGGACTGGTTCGTCACGCTGGATACCTCACCGCCGAGGCCGTTGCCAGCGCCGTCGTGTTCGTCGCAACGCAACCTCCCGGCACCAACATCACGCTCGTCGAGGTGGAACCGGAGGCGCCGTTGACAGCGCCGGGAGGCGAGACGACATGAGGACCGGGACATGAGCAACATCTCCATTGCCGAAGTCTCGGGTCGACTCAGCGACGGGGGCCACCTCGCCGAACTGCGCTCGGACCCGATTGGACTCCTCAGCCGTCTCCGGGAGGAGTGCGGCGCTGTGGGATCATTCGATCTCGCCGGCCGCCGGGTCGTGGTCGTCACCGGGGCCGAAGGCAACGAGTGGTACTTCCGAGCCTCCGACGAGGACCTCGACCAAGGTGAGGCGTACCCGTTCATGACTCCGATCTTCGGTGAGGGTGTGGTCTTCGACGCCAGTCCCGAGCGACGACGCGAGATGCTCCACAACCAGGCGCTTCGGGATCGCTACATGCGAGGTCACGCTGAGACCATTGCGCGTGAGGTCGAGGAGATGGTCGCCGTCTGGGACCGGGACGGTTCCGGGCGAATCGACCTGCTCGACTTCTTCGCTGAGCTCACGATCTACACGTCGAGTTCATGCTTGATCGGCCGGAAGTTCCGGGACGCGCTCGACGGCCGCTTTGCCCGCCTTTACCACGACCTCGAACGCGGCACCGATGCGCTGGCGTTCGTGGATCCGTACGCCGACATCCCCTCGTTTCGGCAGCGGGATGCCTCACGGGCGGAACTCGTGAACCTCGTCGCTGCGATCATGGACGAGCGACTCGCCGGCGAACCGGCCACCGAGGACGACCGGGACCTGCTCGACGTACTGCTGTCGATCAGGACAGCAGACGGCGAGTTGCAGTTCGACGCCAACATCATCACGGGCATGTTCATCGCCATGATGTTCGCCGGTCACCACACGACCTCCACCACGGCCGCGTGGACGCTCCTCGAGTTGCTCCGTCACCCCGAACAGATGGCAGCGGTGCTCGACGAACAGGATGCGCTCGCACGCGACGGCGGCGACCTCACCTATCAGGCGCTCCGGGACATGCCGCTGCTCGAATCGGCGATCAAGGAAGCTCTGCGACTCCATCCACCGCTCATCCTTCTGCTCCGGGTCGCCAAGAACGACCTCGAGGTGCTCGGACACCACATCCCCGCAGGCGACCTCGTCGGCGCCACGCCCGCAGTGTCCAACCGGCTCGCCGAGGCCTTCTCCGAACCCGAACGCTACGACCTGTACCGATACCTCCCTCCCCGCAGCGACGACGTCGAACACCCGTGGGACTGGATCCCCTTCGGCGCCGGTCGCCACCGGTGCGTCGGTGCGGCGTTCGCCATGATGCAGTTGAAGGCGATCTTCGCCCTCCTCCTCACGCGCTATCGCTTCGAACTGGCCCAACCGGCTGACTCCTACCGCACCGACCACACCAAGATGGTCGTCCAGCTCGCACAGCCCTGCGAGGTCGACTGGGTCCGCCGGTGAGCTGGCACATCTCGGTCGACGACGACCTGTGTCAGGGCCACGGCGTCTGCGAGTCGGAGGCGCCTGAGGTGTTCCGGGTGTCCAAGGCCGGCGAGTTGACCGTGCTCGACCCCAACCCGTCCGATGACCAGCGGCCCGCAGTCGAACAGGCTGTGCGCTACTGCCCCACCCGAGCCATCAGGATCGCTGGGAACCGCACCGAGAGCGAGGAGTGAACCGTGCCCCCATTCGACCGTAGTGAACTCGACGAGATGGTTCAGCGGTGGCTGGCCGCCAACCAGGAGTGTGAGGCCGCCGGTGACTGGGGCCCCTTGGCGGACATGTACACCGAGGACGCCACCTACGGCTGGAACTTCGGGCCGCGTGAGGATTTCATGGCCGTGGGCCGGGAGGAGATCCGTTCGATCGCCCTCGGCCTCGAGATGGGCGGCCTCGACGGCTGGGTGTATCCGTACCAGCACGTCCTGGTCGATGACCGCCTCGGACAGGTCCTTGGACTCTGGAAGCAGGTCGCCGAGACCGACGACGGTCGCCGTTACGAGGTGGGTGGGATCGGCGGCTCGTGGTTCGGCTACGGCGGCGAATTCCAGTGGGCCTGGCAGCGGGACTTCTTCGACTTCGGCAACGCCACTGCCCTGTTCCTCGAGATGATGGCCGACGGGACCCTCTCGGCGGGGATGACCGCCCGCATGGAACGATCGCTGTCGCAGTCGCTACCCGGTCACTATCCGATCGGTCAGGCACCAGCGCCGATCTGGCCCGATGTGGACGACTCGGAGGCCTGAGGTGAGCGACTCGAGCCCACTCCCCGATGGACCCTACGGGTTCATCGGTCTCGGCAACATCGGAGCGCCCATGGCGCAACGACTTCTCGGCTGGGCCCCGGGGCTCGTCGTGTGCGATCTCGACGACAGCCGGGTCGAGCCGCTCCGCTCTGCTGGCGCTGGCGTCGCCACGACCGCACGAGAGCTCGGTGAGCGCTGCGGCGCCGTCTCGGTCATGGTGCTCAACGACGAGCAGGTTCGTGCAGTGGTCGCCGAACTCCTCGAGACCATCCGTCCGGATTCGGTCATCGGTGTTCACTCCACCATCGACGTCGCCACCGCAGTCGAACTCGACCTGACCGCTCGGGCGAAGGGGGTGAGACTCATCGACGCACCCGTCTCGGGTGGGTTCATCGGAGCGGCCGAGGGGCGCCTCGCAGTGCTCGCCGGTGGCGACACCGAGGCCATCGATGCAGTGCGTCCGGCGTGGTCGAACTTCGCCGACCTCGTGGTCCGGTTCGGACCTGCCGGGTGCGGCACGACCGCCAAACTGGCACGCAACCTGCTGCACTTCGTGGCGTTCACGGCGGCTTCTGAGGCACAGCAACTCGCCGAAGCCGCCGGACTCGACCTCGGTGCACTGAGCCGAGTGGTCCGGCACTCCGATGCGGTCACCGGCGGTCCGGGAGCGATCATGCTTCGAGCCAGCACCGAGGACCTCCGACCCGGCGACGACTGGTACGAAACGATGCAGCACGTGCGCACGCTCGGCGAGAAGGACCTCGATCTGGCGCTCGCCCGAGCAGCTGAATTCGGCCTGGATCTACCCCTCGCCGAGTTGGCACGGGTCCGACTCGCGGGCGGTCTCGGCGTGCCGCATGCGACCTGAGTCGGCAACGCCGCACAGGAAACGGTGAAGTCGAACGACGCAGTCTCCGCCGGCGGTGTGTCGGTCTCCTACGGCCGCCGATATCCGAAGTCCAGCCTGGCTGTACCCGTAGCGACCCCCTCGACGACGATCCGTTGCAGTCCGCCGGCACCGGGGATCGGTTCGGCGGGGCGGACGTAGTCGTCGGAGACCACAAACAACTGCAGTGTCGGGTGCTGCGGTCAGCTCCCAGAGGTAGCCGGTGGTCGGGTTGGCCTGGAGTTCGAGCGTCACCTGCCCGCCCACTTCGAGGGTGACGGGCCCGGGCTCACTGACCATGGCGAACGGGACGGTACCGGACGTGCACCAGGGCAACGTGGCGACCGGTCAGGTGATGGCGATCCACGCCAGGAACACCACCACGATCAGCACGGCGACGATGGCGATGGGCAGCGGCCCGAAGACCTCTTTGCGCCGCTGACGGACCTCATAGGACTCATTGGCCTTGCTCCCCACCTTGGGCAGGTGGTGCTGTTCCGGCTTGCGGGGTTTCCCGCCACTGCTACCCACAGACTCAGCCTACCGTCCCGGTAACCTCACCGGCATGCCTGACCCAGCGAACACGATCCCCGGCGTCCTCCTCGCCGCCGTCGCAGCCCACGGCGAGGAGGAGGCGATCACCGACGGCCCCACGAGCCTGACGCACGCCGACCTCCTCGAACGCGTGGAGGATGCCGCCGCTGGGCTGCTCGCCTGCGGGGTCGAGCACGGCGACCGAATGGCCGTGTGGGCGCCCAACTGCTGGGAGTGGGTGGTCGCCGCGCTCGCCGTGCACCACGTCGGCGGCGTGCTCGTCCCGGTGAACACCCGCTACAAGGGAACCGAGGCCGCCGACCTGCTGCAACGGGCTCGGGTGCGGGTCCTGTTCACGATGACGGACTTCCTCAACACCGACTACGTCACCCTCCTGCTCGACGGTCCCGACGGCAGGCCGGAGCTCCCCGACCTCGTCACGGTCGTGTCGCTCCGCGGACCCGAGCGCGTGGACGCCGTAACGTTCCAGGGGTTCCTCGACGGCGGTGAGTCGGTCGACCGCAACGAGGTGCGCCGTCGCGCCGCCGGCGTCACCGGCGACGACTTCTGCCACCTCTTGTTCACCTCCGGCACCACGGGCCGGCCGAAGGGCGTCGAGCTCGTGCACGCCTCGGTGTGCCGGGGCTTCGACGCGTGGGCCGAGGTCATCGGTCTGCGGGCCGGGGACCGGTACCTGGTGGTCAACCCCTACTTCCACAGCTTCGGACTCAACGCGGGGATACTCGCCTGCCTCCTCCGCGGGGCGGTGAACCTGCCGCACGCCGTGTTCGACGTCCCGGCGATCGTCGAGCGGATCGAACGGGACCGGATCACTGTGCTGCCCGGTCCGCCGGCGATCTACCAGAGCATGCTGCTGGACCCCGAACTGGACCCGTCCCGTCTGGCGACCCTCCGACTGGCCGTGACGGGCGCAGCGGCGATCCCGGTGCAGCTCATCGTCGACATGCGTACCGTGCTCGGCTTCGACACCGTGGTGACGGGGTACGGCCTCACCGAGTCCTCGGGCATCGCGACCATGTGTCGACACGACGACGACCCGGAGACGATCGCCACCACCTCCGGCCGGGCCATCCCGGACGTCGAGGTTCGGATCGTGGACGAGTCCGGGGCCCCAGTCCCGACCGGCGAGGTGGGCGAGATCGTCGTCCGTGGCTACGTCGTGATGCGCAGCTACCTCGACGATCCTGCGGCCTCGGCGGACGCCGTCGACGCAGACGGCTGGCTGCACACGGGGGATCTCGGCACCCTCGACGAGCGCGGCTACCTGCGGATCACCGATCGGCTCAAGGACATGTTCATCGTGGGTGGGTTCAACGTCTACCCGGCCGAGATCGAGCAGGCGCTCGGAGCCCACCTGTCGATCGGCCAGGTGGCCGTGATCGGGATGCCCGACGAACGGCTCGGCGAGGTCGGTGCCGCCTTCGTGGTCGCCGCACCCGGGGCGACCGTGGACCCGGACGAGGTGGTCGCCTGGGCACGCGAGCGCATGGCCAACTTCAAGGTGCCCCGGCGGGTCGACGTGCTCGACGCCCTGCCGCTGGTCCCGGCGGGCAAGGTCGACAAGGTTGCGCTGCGAGCGCGCCTCGGGGCCTGACGGTGCGACTCGGCGAGGTCGCCAACGAGGACGCACTGCCCTTCGGCCGACCGCTCGACGGGGTCCGGATCCTGGCCCTCGAACAGATGCAGGCGCTCCCCTACGCAACGCAACTGCTCGCCCGCCTGGGCGCCGAGGTCGTGAAGATCGAACCCCTTCGGGGCGACCTGGGGCGGACGTCGATGCCGGCGATGCAGGACCCAGAGGGTCGCTCCGTCGGCGCCACGTTTCTCCGAAACAACCTTGACAAGCGCAGCGTGTGCGTCGACCTTCGCCGACCGGAGGGCCGGGACCTGGTCCTGAAACTCGCGCGTGGCTTCGACGTGGTGGCCGAGAACTCCAAACCGGGCTCCATGTCCCGACTCGGACTCGGCCCCGAGGACTTCGCAGCAGTCGACGAACGCCTCGTCTACGTCTCCGTGTCGGGCTTCGGCAACACCGGTGACTCCCCGTACAGGGAGTGGCCGGCCTTCGCTTCGATCACCGAGGCCATGTCGGGGATCTACACCTTCACCGCCGGACCGGGGAACCGGCCGCGTCCGAACCCGGTCGGCGCACTGGGCGACATCTCCGCCGCCCTGTTCGCCACCATCGGCGTGCTCGCAGCACTGCGCCACCGTGACCGCACGGGCCTGGGCCAGCACGTCGACGTGGCGATGCTCGACTCGGTCGTGGCCATGACCGACGTGGTGACCAACTTCTGGTCGCTCGGGCACCGCCCCGGCGACACGAGCACCGTCCTGCTCGAGGCATTCCGGGCGTCCGACGGCTGGTTCGTCCTACAGGTCGGCAGGGAGCAGCACTTCGAGGCCCTCGCCGGTGTGGTCGACCGAGCCGAGTGGCTGCAGGACGAACGGCTGCGGTCCCGGACATCGTGGACCGAGCACCTCGAGGACATCCTCCGGCCTGCGATCGAGGCGTGGGCGGCCGGGCGCACCAGGATCGAGGCGTGCGCCGAACTCTCGGCCGCCGGACTCGCCGCCGGGCCGTGCGCCACGACCGACGAGGTCGTCGACGACCCCCACGTGGCGGCCCGGCACATGCTCGTGGAAGTCGAGCGTCCCGACGGCGTGGCGGCGCCGGTGCTCGTCCCGGGGAACCCGGTCAAGATGTCGCGAGTCGCCGAGGGACCCGAGCGGCGACCACCGTGGATCGGCGAGCACACCGACGAGGTCCTCGCTGCCGAGCTGGGACTGTCGGTGGACCGGATCGACGAGCTCAGGGCCGACGGGATCGTGGCGTGATCGACCTCCCCGATCGACACCTCGCCGGCAGCGTCCGCACGCCGGTCGGTCAGGTGGTCGTCGTCGCCGGACCTGCGGGCGTGTCGTCCATCGGGTTCTACGACCCGCCGGGTTGCGTCCCGGTGGACCAGAGAGCGCTCCAGTCCGTGACCGACGCCGTACTCGACTGGTTCGACGACCCGACGAGCCTCGAGGGGCTGCCGATCGACGCACCGGTCAGCGACTTCGCCACCGCGGTGCGCGCTGCGCTGCTGGAGGTCCCCGTCGGCTCCACGACCACCTACGGCGAGCTCGCCCGGCGGCTCGGACGACCGACGGCGTCGCGCGCCGTGGGCCGGACGGTCGGCGCCAACCCGGTGGCCATCGCGATCCCCTGCCACCGGGTCGTCTGCAGCGACGGCAGTCCGGGCGGCTACGCCTGGGGCGTCGAACGCAAGCTCACGCTCCTGCATCTCGAGGAACACCACCGACACCGAGGAGGACCGTCGTGACCACGACGATCCGCAACTTGCTGCTGGTTGCGCTGGTCGCAGCCACCACCGTGGCCTGCAGCGACTCGCCGCCGCCGCCGGCGGCGCAGCCACCGTGCGCCGGGGGCGACGGCGTGAACGGACCGGTGTCCGTCGGGGCCCGTCCCGGCGACGTGGTGAGATCGACCGAGATCGCCGCGACCGAGTCGAACGGCGATCCCAGCACCGGCTACCCGACCGGCGGTCGGGTGTACCGGGTCCTGTACGTCTCGACGTCGGCCGACGAGTCGGATCTGGTGCTCGTCTGCGGCACCGTCACCCTCCCGGTCAGCGGACCGACCCGTGACGAGGCTGGACGCTCCCGGGTGTTTGCATGGGCGCACGGCACCCAGGGACTGGAGCAGCAGTGCCTGCCCTCGAGCGATCCCGAACAGGGCATCTGGGGCCCCATGCCCGGCGGGATCCAGACGGTGGCGTGGGGCTCCCTGTTCGGCAAGCACGAGGGCGAGCCCAGCAACGGTCAACTCCAGTACGCCGTGGACCAGGGGTGGATCGTGGCCACAGCGGACTACCAACCGCCCGACACCTACGTGATCGGTCGGGTCGCCGGCGCCAACGTCCTGGACAGCATCCGAGCAGCCCAGCAACTAGCGGACCGGGAGTTCCCCGGCAGCACCGGCACCGGATCCGACGTCGTGGTCGCCGGGCACTCCCAGGGTGGTCACGCCGCCCTCTGGACGGCCCAGATCGCCGATCCGTACCTCTCGGCCACCGGCACCTCGGCAGATCGGCTCCGCATCGTCGGCGTGGAGGCACTCGCACCGGCGGCGAACTTCGTCGTCCAGCCCGAACGTCAGCCCGGCACGCAGCTTGGCGACGGCTTGGCCGACCGGGAGATGCACCAGAGCATCCCACTCCTCAAGCTGCCCATCCCTTCGCTCGAGCTCCAGATCGGACCGGCGCTGTTCAGCTACATCTTCGGTTCGTGGAGCCAGTTCTCCGCCACCCGGTCACCGGCCTCCGGATCGGTGACTCCGGCGGGTCCCGACACCGGAGCGCTGCCGCTCGATGCCGTCGCCACTCCGGAGGGCCAGGCCACGGTGGCCGCCATCATGCCGCTGTGCTTCCTCAGCTCGGACGCGACCAAGGTCAAGCAGGCCGCTGCGCCGTACCGCAACGCCGGGATCAACCAGATGCTCGTGCCCGAGCTGTGGAACCTGCCGCCCGACTACTCGGTGGGCGAGTACTTCAGGGGTGGCGTGGACCAGACGTGCGCCACCAACCCCGCCAGTCTCCGCGGGTGGTGTGAGTGGATCCTGTGGAACATGCCGGGGCCGCTCGGGGACAACCCGTTCCCCAAGGCGCCCACGAGCGGCGGCAGGATCGTGCCCCTGCTGATCGCGCAGGGGACGAACGACACGGTCATCCACTGCGTCGCCCCGGACGACCTGCCGTCGGCCGAGGTCCCCTCGGTCGCCGACTGCACCTCCCGCGCCCTGTACGAGTCCCTGGTCGAGGAGTACTGCCCGCCCGAGGGAGTGCGTGGCTCCATGCAGCTCCGGGTGTTCCGGAAGGGCCCCAACAGTCCGGCGGACCACCTGTCGGTACCCGGCCAGATGGCCGCCCGGAAGCTGGACCGATCCTCCGAGGACCTCACCTACGAGGGCTCACCGAGCCACGCCTTCGTCGAGGCGGCATTCGACGGCAGCCTCGGCGAGGGCTGCAGCGCCGAGGTCCTCAACCCCTGACCCTCAGGCGTCCCCGCCCTCGATGGTGATGGCGAACTCCGGACAGTTGTCGGCGGCGAGCCGAGCCGCGGCCTCGAGCTCCACAGGGAGCTCACCCCCCACGAGCGGGACCGCGTAGCCCTCGTCGTCCACGTCGAACAGCGCGGGTGCCAGCAGGTAGCAGCGGTTGTGCCCCACGCACGCGTCACGGTCGAACTCGATCCTCATGTGTCACCCCTCGCGTGTCACGTCTCGTGCTTCGCGTCCCAGCACACGGACCGGCAGGGTCCGGGGCCCACGCACCTGCCCGGTCGACCAGCGGACGCCGTCGGGATCAGACAACTCGAAGTCCGGAACCCGCTTCAGCCACTCCTCGAGCGCGATGCGCAGCTCGAGGCGGGCGAGGTTGGACCCCAAGCACCGGTGGATGCCCAGTCCGAACGCAGCGTGGCGGTTGCGCTGCCGGTCGACGATGAACCGCCCGGCTTCCTCGAAGGCGGCGGGGTCCCGGTTCGCTGCGGGAAACGGCAGGAGGACCCAGTCGCCGGCAGCGACGGGGCAGTCGCCGATCTCGGTGTCCTCGGCAACGATCCGGGCCATGGTGACCGGGGCGTAGAAGCGGAGGAACTCCTCCACTGCGAAGGTCATGACCTCGGGGTCGGCGACGAGCCGGGCCCGATCCTCGGGATGCCTGGCCAGATGCCAGAGGCTGGCACCGATCGCCGACCACGTGGTGTCGATTCCGGCGATCAACAGCAGCGCGATCGTCCCGATCACGTGCTCGTCGCTCAACGGATGCCCGTCGACCTCCAGGCCGATCAGGTAGCTGACCAGGTCGTCGCGAGGCGACTGACGATGCTCCTCCACGACCCGGAAGAGGTACGTCGTCAGCAGGTCCTCCTCGGCCACGGGGCCAGCCTGACCGGGGCGTTCCACGATCCGGTGGATGAACGTCCGGAACCTGTCGCCGTCCTCGGCCGGCACACCCAAGAGGTGCGCGATGACCCGAACGGGAATGTGCTGTGCGTACCCGGTCGCCGCATCGACCACGGGTCCGGTTGCCAGGAGTTCGTCGATGAGCTGGCCACAGAACTCGCGCGCCGGCTTCTCGAGCACGGCGATCGCCTTGGGCGAGAACGCCGGGAGCAGGAGCCGACGGGCGAACTCGTGGAACGGTGGGTCGGACGTGATCGGCGGTGCGAACCCCATCGGAGCCGGGACGTCGGGACGGAAGTCGGCCACGATGACGCTGTTGGACGTGTAGTGCTCGGTGTCGTGTGCGATCGCCGCAACGTCAGCGTGCCGGGTCGGCAGCCACGTGCCGCCGAAGCGTTCGCTGTGGGCCACCGGGCAGGTGACACGGAGTTCATCCCAGATTGCCGGCGCCGCAGCAGCCCACCCCTCGGTCGTGTGGTCGAAGTCCGTCGACCAGTCCGTGACCGGGCTGCCCGACCGTGGTGCGTCGTCGTTCACCACCGCAGCGTAGACAGCGGGCCCTCGCGTCACACAGACTGCGGTCCATGTCGGGTGTCGTCCTCGTCCACGGAGCGTTCCACGAGCTGTGGGGTCCGGCGCGACTGGCGCACCGCTGGACCCCGTCACTGCTCGACGGGCTCTGGGCGGCGGGCGTGGATCTCGATCGGATCGAGCCGGGGGAGGTCCGACGGGCGGTCCGGATCGGGTTCTGGGGCGACATCTTCCGCCCCACCCCCGAGGTGGCCGACAGCGCGGCCCCCAGCGACGAACTGATCACGCGGGTCGAGGCCGATGGGGCCGGGGCGGTGGGCATCCTCTCGGCCGATCTCGCCCGTCGCATCCACGCCCGGACGCTCGAGCAGCTCGGCACCTACTTCATCGATGCCGAGGTGCGTGATCGGGTGCACCGGCGGATCCTCGAGTCGCTCAGGCCGCACAACCGCGTCGTGGTGGCCCACTCGCTCGGAACCGTCATCACCTACGAGATCCTCCGGCAGCACCCCGAGATCCAGGTCGAGGAGTTCGTGACGGTCGGATCGCCGTTGGGTGAGGAGTTCGTGCGTGCGTCGATCCAACCGACCCTCGAGGACGGCTCGCAATGGCCGGGCGGGGTCGTCAGGTGGACCAACGTCGCCGCCGAGGGTGACCTGGCCACCGCAGCGGCGCCTCGCCTCGCCCCGGTCTTCGGGGACCGGATCGTCGACGAGTTCGTGTTCAACGGCGCCCACCCACACGACATCGAGCCCTACCTGAGCACCCCGGCAGTCGGACGACCGGTGGCCCGGGGCCTCGACCTGCCGATCGGCGACCGGTGAGCGGCCGCGTCGTCGCCGTCGTCGGCGCGTCCGGAGCGATCGGGGGACTGGTCACGCGGTCGCTCCTCGAACGCGGCGACGCAGTACTGGGGACGGGCCGATCGGCGGCGTCACTCGAGGCGACCGGACGTGACGCACCACCGGGCCGGTGGTGGGCATGCCCACTCGACCTGCGCAATCCCAACGCCGGCGATCGACTGGTCGAGGTCGTCCGCAGCGGACCGGGCCACCTCGACGCCGTGGTCCTCGCCGCGGGTGTCGTTGCGTTCGGTGACCTCGAGTCGACCCCGGACGACGTCATCGAGGAGCTCTTCGTCACCAACGTGCTCGGCCCGCTGTGGCTGCTCCGACGGCTGATCCCCATGCTCAGCGAACGTCAGGGCACCGTGGTCAACATCAGTGCGGTGGTTGCCGAGCAACCGCTCCCCGGCATGGCCGCCTACGCAGCGAGCAAGGCGGCGCTCACGGCGGCCGACCTCGCACTCCGCCGCGAACTGCGGCGACGACGGATCCGGGTCGTCGACGTCCGGCCTCCGCACACCGAGACAGGGCTGGCAGGTCGGGCGATCCACGGCGAGCCTCCACGGCTGCCGGTCGGCCTCGACCCAGCAGTCGTGGCCGGGCGCATCGTCGCTGCGCTCGAGGATCCCGCAGTCGAGGAGATCCCCTCGACGCAATTCACCTCTGACGATTGAGTGCTCAGTCGCCCGGCCTGTCAGTCGAGGGCACCGGCGGTCGTCCCACCGAAGGGCATCGGATCCATTCCGAGTTTGCGATGGTCCCAGGAGCGAATCCGGTCGACCTCCAACCTGACCGCAACCCGATTGCGGATCATGACCTCGACCAGCGGTGCGAGATCATCGGTGTACGGAGCATTGCAGCGCTCGAAGACATCGACTCCGACGCGCCAGAGATCATCGGGATCCTCACTGATCACACCCCGGCCTTCGAGGCTCACCCCCCGTAGGACGTCGTAGGTCTGTCCGTCCTCGAGCAGCACGGTCAGGCGAGGGTCGCGACGCAGGTTGACGGCCTTCTGCGAGCGCGACTTGGTCTCGAACCAGATCTCGCCGTCGAGGACGGCGTACCACATCGCCACGAGATGCGGGCTGCCGTCTGCGTTGAGCGTGGCCATCGTCGCTGTGCGACTCCGACGCACGTACTCCGCTACCTCCGCATCCGTCATGGTCACCGTCGAACGCTGATTCGTACCCATTTTCTGAGGCTATCGGTCGATCAGATCACGAAGCTGCGACGCCACCTCGGCGATCGTTGCGTCGACCGGGACGTCCGAGGGGGACAACGAGAGCCGGAGATCGTTGTAGCCCGCCTCGACGAGGCGCGGAACCCCGACCAACGCCGATTGGACCACAGAGCGCAGGTCGCCCACTCGCTCCGGCGCCGGGATTCGCACGGCGGCAACCGCTCCAAGGGAGGCGGCGTCGGCGAGCGGAGTCGGAGTCCCGAGTTCCGCCGCCACGTCGAGTTCCCTGGCGAGGGCCGTGCGGAACTGAACCAGCCCTCCGACGGGATCGGTGAGCGCAGCGCCCCACGGGATCCACCCCACACCGAATCTGGCCGTTCGGCGCACCACCGGCCCGCTCACACTGCCGCTCACCCAGATCGGGACTCCCTGCATGCCATCGGACATCACCAGAGGCGACGGGCGACTCTGGACCACGAGGGGGCCACTGGGGCCGGGGAGACTCACCGGCTCACCCGTCCAGAGTTGAACGCACGTCCGGAGGGTGTCGTCGAGCAAGGAGCCACGCTTGGCGAAGTCGAGCCCTGCAGCCTCGTACTCCGCCCGCTGCCAGCCGACACCCACCCCGAGGTCGATCCGACCATCCGACAGCACGTCCAGCGTTGCGAGTGCCTTGGCGATCACCACGGGTCGTCGGAGAGCGGCGAGGACGATCCCCGTGCCGAACCGGATCCGGTCGGTGATGGCAGCAGCGTGCGCGACGAGCGTGAGGGGCTCCAGCCACAGACCGTCCGGACCGGTCGGCTGCCTGCCACCGGCGAGTCCCCCGCTCGTCGGATCGCCGTAGGCACCGAGATCCTCGCCGAACAGGACGTGGTCGGAAACGACGACCCGGTCGACCCCGCCGGATTCACGAGCGAGCATGTCGAGGGCGACAACCTCCCCGATGAATCGCTCAGCGAGGTCCCGGCCCGTTCCGCCGGACGAGAAGTTGCGCAGGCCGACACTCAATTCGACACGCCGGGATGCCGACACCGGAGCAACCTATCCATGCAGCTCGGAGATTCACGACCAACGGAGAGAAATGTTGCAGTTCTGTTTCAATCCGCCGCATCTCGGGCTAGCGTCTCCGAACATGAACCAGCCCACCCCCCGACGGGCCCTCGTTGTCGGAGCGTCAGCTGTTCTGATCGCTGCCGGTGCGAGTGCCTGCCAGCCTGTTGCTCAACCGCTCCCCATTCGGGTTCCCGCACCCGCGCCGCCCGCTGTGCCGGAAGTGGCCCCCTGGACGATCATGGGCCCGCCGTCACTCAGCGCTGAACAGTTGACTGCGTGGTACTTCTCCAAGCCTCGGCCGGGGGCCCGACCGGCAGCCTCCGTGGCGGAGCTCGCAAACCTGTACATCGAGGAGGGCAACCGGGAGGGGGTCGCCGGGGACCGGGCGTTCATCCAGGCCATCCTCGAGACCGGCTGGTTCCGCTTCTCGGAACGGGTCCCGCCGACATTCCACAACTACGCCGGAATCGGTGCGGTGGACGGCGGAACGACCGCCGAGCAGTTCCCGAATGCCCGCACCGGCGTTCGGGCCCAGATCCAGCACCTGAAGGGCTACGCAACGCCCGGGATCCGCAGCTCGGACTTCGCCTCTGCGATCGCAGCGGGACGCACGCAGCTCGTTCTCAACTACATCGCGGGCCGCGCCACCACGTGGTCCCAGATGGGCAAGGGAAACTGGGCCACCGACCCCGATTACGCCACGAAGCTCGACTCGCTCTATCGGAGTGCGGCAGGGCACGCCGGTGTGGCCATCAAGTGAGGCAGTAGGTCGATTTCCCCCTTGAAGCGCAGGTAGTTGCGGTTTCGAACCTCACCCCGTTCACTCTTGGTGATGGAGTCGGCGCAGGGTGCGACCAGAGGAGCTGACGCCGGCGATCGAATCGCACAGTTGGCGCTGCAGACTGCGAACAGCACCTTCGATGCCCAGTCGATCCTCAAGGAGGTCACGTCGAGCGACGGCGTGACGATCGACTTCCGCTTTCTGTTCATCAACGACGCCGCCGGGCGACTCATCGGACGGGAACCAGCCGAGACCATCGGGCGCACAGCCCGCGAGTTGTTCGCCGCACAAGCCGATTGGCTGATTGCGCTCTGGTCCGCCGGGTTGCGATCCGGTGAGCCGATCGTCGAGGAGATCGAACTTCGACCCGGCCAGCCGAACTCTCCTTGGATCCGTCAGCAGATCGTGCCACTCGACGGTGCGGTAGCCATCACGTCACACGACATTACTGCCCGCAAGCGAGCCGAACGCGACCTCTGGCACCTCGCTCATCACGATCCACTGACAGGGCTACCCAACCGGACGCTCGCCGAAACGCGCATCGACCGAATGGTCGCCAAGCAGGCGAGCGTGGTGATGTTCATCGACCTGGACCACTTCAAGGCCATCAACGATCGCCTGGGACACCTCGCCGGCGACGAGATGCTCTCCCAGGTCGCTGCCCGCCTTCGCTCGTGCACCCGCACCGATGACGTCGTCGCCCGATTCGGCGGGGACGAGTTCGTCATCTGTGCGAACGAACCCCATCCGGAGGAGGCGGGGATTCGACTCGCCGAGAAGATCATCGACACCATGCGCTACCCGTTCGTCATCCGCGGTCGCCATCTCTCGCTGACGATCAGCATCGGGATGGCGTACGGACGCCCCGGTCGGTCGGCCACCGAACTCCTCCGATGCGCCGATGCAGCCGTCTACCGCTCCAAGCAACGAGGACGCGACCGATGGACCCTCTTCGACGATGCTCTCGGACGGGAACTCGCTGTCCGTGACCTTGACGACGATGCCCTCAGGACGGCCCTCGATCAACATGCGATCGACTTCGAGGCCATCCCGTTCTCATTCCTCGAGAACCAACTGATTCACTCAGTTGTGCTCGCCGCCAACTGGGACCACCCCACCCTCGGACGGCGACGGGTCGCCGACTACCTCGCTGGAGTACCCGACCCCGAGCTCGTGGCTCGACTCGATGCCGAACTGCAGCGAGTCGACGTCGGGCGGGTCAATCAGATCGTGTCGGTGCTTCCGACTCATGCGAGGGCTCGATTCGTCCTCCACGGTGAACTGATCGACGACATGGCGATCCTGGAACTCGAACGAGCGCTCAGTGACAGCGGCCTCCCAGCACGCCGGTGGGGAATCGACGTCCCGAGTTCCGTGCTCGGAGCCAGCGGGAGCACCGGGCGCGCCGTGCTGTCGGTGCTGGCATCACTCGGGGTGGGAGTGACGCTGTACGGAACTGCTCGTTCGCTGATCACCAACGAGGACCTCGGGGCCCTCGGAGTCACGGCGCTCCAGATGGACTCGGCCGGAGTGGGCAGAACGGCTGTACTCGAGGACCGCGTCGCCGCCACGCTGGCGGGCCTGTCGGCCTTCGCCACGAAACTCGACCTCGAGCTGTTGGTCGCCGAGGTGGCCGATTCACTCAGCCCTGTCGATCTGCAAGCCTTCGGATTCGTCGCCGCTCAGGGCATCGGACTCAGCTCCGTGGACCCTGAGACCCGATGGGGTGAGTGGCGGTGACCGACGATGACCTAGGACTCGACCCGGCCGCAACGGCCCTCTACCACAGCGCCGACGCCGCTCTCATCTTGAGCCCCACGCGAGGCGTCGTCTGGGCGAGTCCGGCAACCGAGAACGTGCTCGGCCTGACGTCGAGTGAGTTGCTCGGTGCGTTCGCCACCGACGTGATCCATCCCGACCACGTCGCCGTGGCCATCCACCACCGACAGGTCGCGCTGAAGAACGGTCGGAGCGGCCCGGAGGAGATCCAAGGTCGCCACGGGAGCAGCGGCTACCGCTGGTACACGGCTGAGTGGTGGAGCGCCCGTTCAGGAAACGGCTCCGAGCCGGCACTCGTCATCATGCACCTACGGGACGCTGAGGAGGTGCGCAATGCCCGGTCGGCGGTGCTCCGCAGCGAAGCTCGCCTTCTCCGGCTCCACCGAACGAGCGTGGACATCACGATGATCATCGATCAGTCCGGCTCTACGACGTACCTGAGTCCCTCGGTCGAGCGGATCCTCGGCTGGGAACCTCAGCACGTCCTGAGCAGTGACCCGTTCGATCTCGTCCATCCGGACGACCGCCAGCGAGTCACGCAGCTGAGAGAGACCTTGCTGCAGATCGACCAGAGCACCTACGTCGGGGAGGTGCGCGTCCTCCACCTCGACGGGCGGTATCGGTGGATGGAGATCAACGCCGTCAACCTCCTCGCCGACCCGGTCATCAACGGCGCAGTCGTCCATCTGCACGACATCACCGATCGCCGGCACGCCGAGGACCAGCTGATCCGAGCGACGCTCGAGGATCCACTCACGGGCCTTGCGAGCTACGCACTCATGCGTGACCGGCTCACTCTGGCGCTCACACGACACGAGTTGGCCGACAGCGTGACCGTTGCTGCTGCAGTCTTCGACCTCGATGGGTTCGCTTCCTTGAACGACGCCCTCGGCCACCAGAGCGGTGACGTCGTCCTGAAGCAGGCCGCCGATCGCCTGCGACAGAGTAAAGGGCACAGCGTTACTGTCGCCCGCCTCGCCGGTGACGAGTTCGCTCTCTGCTTCGAACTCACCGCAGGCCCACACGAGGCCGCTGAACGAGTTGAGGTCATCAGGGAGCTGCTCTGCGAGCCCTACATGATCGACGGACGGGAGCACCGACTGACCTGTTCTGCTGGTCTGGCGATCGCCGGACCCGCCTCGGATGCTGAGTCACTCCTCCGGGATGCGGGAGCAGCGGTCCACCACGCCAAAGGACAAGGCCGCAACCGCACCGAGGTGTTCGACGCTGCGGTCCGGTCGGCCATGCTCAATCAGGTCAACCTCCTCGCCGACCTCGACCGGGCGATCACAGGCGATGAGTTCTTCCTCGAGTTCCAGCCGGCATTCGACACCACCACGGGCTTGATCAGCGGCGCTGAAGCCCTCGTCCGATGGATGCACCCGGTCCGCGGTCCCCTGCCCCCGGCGGCCTTCGTCGCCGCCGCTGAGCGCTCGGACCGGATCGTCCTCCTGGGCCAGTGGGTGGCCCGGGCCGCTGTCGCTGCGACGGCGGCGCTCGGAGCGTCCCACTCGGCGCTGCTGCCCGTCATGTGGATCAATGTTGCGGCACCGCAACTCGCCCGGGCGGACTTTGCTGCAGACCTGCTCGACACGATCGAGCGAGCTGGGCTCGATCCTCACCGGTTCGGGATCGAGGTGACCGAGTCGGTGCTGATCCACTCTTCCAACGTTGCCCAGGACCAGCTCAAGTCGCTCCGGCGGAACGGCTGTCAACTCGGCATCGACGACTTCGGTACCGGCTACTCATCGTTGACCTATCTCCATCAGTTCGAAGTCGACGTCATCAAGGTCGACCGCTCCTTCGTGGCCGGCATCGGAATTGACAGTCGGGCCGATTCGATCGTCGCTGCGGTGACCGGTATGGCGCACGCCCTCGGACTGAGGGTCGTGGCCGAGGGCGTCGAATCATCCGAACAACTCGAGCGGCTCGAGCAGCTCGGATGCACTGACGTGAGCGGCTTCGGGCTGGTGCGACCTCTGCGGTTCAGCGAACTCGAAGGCACCCTCGGGCGGTCGCTCGCCGACGTCCGACCCCGCCACGGACACGAACCATCCGTGCACTGAACGGCTTCAGGAACGCTTCGACGCCTTCTGGAGATACATCGTCTCATCGGCGCGACGGAGCAGGTCCTCTGGATCCTCGCCAGGGTTGCCCACCACCACACCAATCGAGACACCCGCTGGCCAGGCAACTTCTCGGACAGTGATCGGGTCAATGAACGCGGCCCGCACCGCCGCTTCGAGTTCCTCGGGCCGGCGAGAACTGCAGAGCACGACGAACTCATCGCCTCCCCAGCGACCAACGAAGGAGGGGTCGGGTACTACTGAGACCAGCCGGCGGGCAACCACATCGAGGACTCTGTCACCGACGAGGTGGCCGTGAGCATCGTTGACCTTCTTGAAGCCGTCGAGATCCACGAAAGCCGCCGTCACCCGACCGTGCTCGAGTCGATGTTCGAGCTCACTGATCACTGCGCTGCGGTTGGGGAGCCCGGTGAGGGCGTCGGCCCGAGCTTGCGAGAGCAGGTCGCGTTCTCGTCCACGTCGTTCGGTGACGTCATGAACGATCGACAACACTGAACCGCTCCCATCCTCGGCGAGGTGATTGATCACATTGGCCTCGATCCAACAGACGGACCCGTCAGGCCGGATCACGCGCTGTGTGACGTGGCGCAGCGACCTTGGGTGGGCCAACAAGTCGGTCCACATGTCAATCGAGGTGGCGTGGTCGCCGGGGTGGAGTACGTCGAGAACGAGGCGGCCTTCGAGGTCCTCTGGAGAAACACCGAAGGTCTCTTCCACGTCGCCCTCCGAGGAGAGAACGTGGCCGAGGGAATCGAGTTCCTGCAGGACCCACGTCGGACGCCGGACACTGGCCACCTCGGGCAGGTCCCGGACTGTATCGACCGCCTTGCGGACTGGAGTTGGCACCACACCGAGTCGTCTGATCCCGATCAGCACGGCGCCGACCGGGTGATCGAGCAGGTTGAGCATGGTCACTCGCTCGGCGACCCATGTGCCGGAATCGAACCGCCTGATCGTCACTGCGACCGGCTCCAACGGCTGGGCCAGCGCATCACTCCAGGCGTGGATGACCGCTACCCGGTCGTCGAAGAAGATTTCTGCGGTCGACTCGAACCACACTCGATTGAGCGGCGAAGGCGCCAGAGCGAGGTGGTCCGGGAGCGGAGCGTCGGATGCGGCGGCGCTACGACCGAACACGAGGGAACCCTCGAAAAGGGCCTCCACGGCTGCGTCCGGCCAGACACCGAACTCAGATCCATTTTCCTCTCCACGACCCACCTCAGCGACGCTACATCGCGCCGGTGGACACCGTTACGAGTGGCCACGGACGCTCCCGTTCGATCACCCAGGCTGCGTCAAGCAGGAGTGCCTCGGTGTGGTGAGGTGCGAGCAACTGCAAGCCGACGGGGAGTCCCTCGCAGGATCCGACCGGAATGGAGATCGCCGGATTGCCGTAGAGATTGGATGGGATCGTGAGCCGACCGTTGTTCCCCATGGAGTCCACAATTCCCCCAAAGACCGACGGCAATGGGCCCTCGGCGGCGAACGCAACGTCGGGATTCGACGAGGTCACGATCAGGTCGGTCTGCTCGAACGCTGCAGCCATGGCTTCGAACAGTGCCGTCCGACGCTCCTCCAGACGGATGAGCGCTGGGAAGTCCAGACCACGGTCGGCCGCCCACTCGCAGGCGAACTGCATCTCGAGGGTCAGGTCATCAGAGCATTCCGGCCAGGCGTCACCGAGCACAGCAAAGGTCCCGGCCATGTTCGCCAGCGACCATGCCGTCCCAACGGGCGGAATGGCAACGTCGATTTCCACGATCCGCAGGCCGAGATCCGATGAGAGTGCTTCGCCGGCAGATCGGACGATGGCGGCAGTCTCGGGACTCACGACGGCACCGGCGAAGTCGTCCACGATCGCCACTCGTAGGCCCCGCAGTTCCTCGAGATGAGTGCCCAGACCGGCTTCCCAGCCCTCGACCCGAGGCAGCGAGTGCGGATCGTGGAGATCAGCACCATTGGCCACGTCGAGCCACCGAGCGGTGTCACGAACCGACCGAGTGAGCCCTCCGACGGTCACGGTCAATGCTCCAACGGCAAAGTTCGGGCCTCGCGGAATCCGCCCGTAGGTCGTCTTGAGGCCCACCAGTCCGGTGAAGCCGGCCGGGATCCGGATGGAGCCTCCGCCGTCGCCACCAGTCGCCAGTGGAACCAGTCCGCCGGCCACCGCTGCTGCGCTCCCCCCGGACGAACCTCCCGGGGTGCGCGTCGGGTCCCACGGATTGCGGGTGACCCCGTTCAACACGGTTCGGGTCAGGTTCACGCCACCGAACTCACTCGCTGTGGTGAGACCCACGGGAACAGCGCCGGCATCGACGATGCGTTCCACGTGTGTGGTCGTGTAGGAGGCCACACGATCAGCGAGTGGAACGCTGGCGTGGGTGTCGGGCCACCCAGCCACCTGGTCGAGTTCCTTGATTCCGAGCGGTACACCCCCGAAGGGAGCCGTCACATCCGCTACGGCTGCCCGTTCCCGGGCTGCTTCCGGATCGAGGTGACTGAAGGCGTTCAGCGACGAGGCGTCGATCGCCGCCAGAGTCGACTCGAGTTCCTCGAGCGGTGTCCGCTCGCCGGAGCGGAACGCCTCCACCAGGCCACACGCATCACCGGTCCAGAGTTCATCCATGCGAAGAAACGTATACCGCAAGCCGTTTCCCGTTCCGCTGCTGGAACTGGCCCCGATACCTCCCTAACCTGACCTCGTGGCCATCCCGGTGAGGCGCCCAAGAGCGAAGTGGTGCCGCGTGCTCGGAGTTGGAGCCGTGCTGGGAGTGATCGGCGGCATCACTGCCTGTGTTCCGATGACACCGGTTCCACCTCCGGAGCCGGTGATTCAGATGCTGCCCAACCAGGCCGAGGGATTCTTCTCGATGCCCTGGCCCAATCACATCCGGCGCACCGACTCCGGGATGACCGACTGGAACTCCCTCCCCGGCATCACGAGCAACCCCCTCGTCGAGCCCCTCCCGACGGTGCCGCTGCTCCCAGCGATCATCGACGCCGCACAGCGGACCGTCGACCAGTTCGGCACCAACAGTGCGGTGTTCCTTCGATCGATGGTGGCACTCGATGACGGGTCCCTCCCCACACCGGCAGCGACGCTCGCGGATGACGCTTCCGTCCAACTCGTTGATCTCTCCACCGGGGACCAGGCGCCAGCGGTGGTGGTCTCCCAGGAGCGTGCGGACCGGTTCCGGCCGGCACACCTGCTGACCATCCTCCCCTATCCGGGCCATCCTCTCCGACCGGATCGGGAGTACGGCGTGCTGGTGTTCAACTCCGTGCGCACTGCAACTGGTGTGCCACTGCAACCGACCCCACTGTTGGCTCAACTCCGACAACCCCACGCTGCGTCCATGCCGATGAGTGCTCCACAACACGCTGCGCTCAGCAACCAACTCGATGCCGTGGAGCAGATCACCGCGACGTCGACGGCCTACTCGCCGACGGACTTGGTCGCCTTCACCGTCTACCGGACCCAGGACACGGGCCGCGAGTGGAACGCCGTGGTCGATGCGCTCGCCAGCACACCGGTGCCGCCGATCTCCGTCACCTCGATCGATCCCTGCACCGAGCGACCGAGGGACCCCGGAGCGAATCTGGCACTGATTCAAGGCACGATTGCGTTGCCCACATGGCAGCAGGGCTCGTTTCCGTACCTGCTCGACGGCGGTGACATCCGCATCGATCCACTCGGTCGGGCCGAGCGCACGGGCACCCGGGTGGCTCCGGTTCAACTGCTCGTGCCCTGCAGACCTGCGCCCGCCACCGGTTGGCCGGTGCTGACGTTCGTCGACGGAACCGGGGGCGACGAAGACATCCCCACGACCTCGGCGCCGGTTCGCCGGACGAACATGATCTACGGCCAGCTCGCTCCCCTGTACGGAAACGGGGTCGGTGACGCCAGCACGCTCCTGAGCCTCGTCGGGTTCCCCACCCTCCGCTCCCAACAGGAGATCGTCTTCTACAACCTGCTCAATCCCCGGGCGGTGCGGAGCAACCCGCTGCAGCAGGCGTCAGACCACCTCACGTTCACTCGATCGTTGAGCACGTTCACCCTCGACGGTGCAGATCTCAGCGAACCAGTTCCAGGAACTATCAATGCTGATCCAAACCGGGTGGTCATCTCCGGCCACAGTCAGGGCGCCCAGACGTTGCCCCTGGTTGCCGGAGCTGATGACACCCTGATCGACGGCGTTGTCTCGTCGGCCGGCTCGGGTGGCCAGTACCACTCGATCGCTCACGGGCCGCGACGTCTGGAGTCCGTGGGACGCCTCACCATTGCGCCTGAACGACTCGACGAACTGAACCCGCTGCTCCACCTGGTGCAGACCACGATCGAGAACACCGACGGCGCCAACTTCCCGACGACTCAGGACTTCATCAACGTCTCGGGGTACGCCGACACCTGCACGACAGTCGAGACCGCAACTCACTTCGCCCGATCGCAAGGGCTGGCGTCCTACGCTCTGGCCCCGGAGATCAGCTACGGCGAACCGACGCTGGATCGAATCGAGGCGACAAGCCCGATCAGCGCCAACAGCGCCGGTCGGACGCGCGTGCAGGTGCTGCTGAGCGGAGGACACTTCGTCTACGCCTCCAACGTCGACCGGCTCACCGCCTTTGCCGAGGAGGTCTTCGCCGGCGTGGCGCCGACGGTTCGACCGGCGGAGTTCGAGACGCGCACGAACAACTGCGCCGGTGAGCGCTACGACGACCCACCACGACTGTTTGGTATCTGAGATGTTGCGGATTGCGGGCCATCTCGCTCTGGGAATCGTCGTCGTGACTGCGCTGGCGGCTTGCGGTGACCCGGCCGCCGACGTTCCGAGTGGATCGATCGTCGGTCCCTGGCAGATCACGGCCTTCGCCGACAACGGCCCCCTCCAGCCGGTGCTGCCCGGCAGTTCTCCGACGATCGAGTTCCTCTCCGACGGATCACTTGCCGGCTTCAGCGGGTGCAACCGTTTCGGTGCCTCGTGGACCGGCGGGCAGTCCGATCTGAGTATCACTCCGCTCGCGAGCACCAAGATGGCCTGCGTCGACGAGGCCGCCGCAGCACAGGAGCAGTCACTGCTCAGCGCCGTCTCCTCGGCCACCGGCTGGCAGACGAGCTCGGAGGGTGCGGATCTGCTCGGCCCGAACGGGGAGCCGGCGGTGCGCCTGATTCCTGCCCAGCCCTGACCACTGCATCGGAGCGACTGCCATGCCACTCGACGCCACCACGATTCGCCTCGCCAAGGGGCCAAACCTCGCCACGGTCGTCACCCTGATGCCCGACGGGCAACCACAGGCCCTGCCCACGTGGGTCGATACCGATGGCGAGCACCTGCTCGTCAACACCGAGCCGCAGCGTCAGCGGGCCCGCAACGTGGCCAGGGATCCCCGGATCACGGTGTTGATCCAGTCCAGTGAGGACCACTGGGACTGGGCCGAGGTCCGCGGACACGTTGTCGACACCATCGGCGATGACGAGGCGCGGCGTCACATCGACGAACTCGCCCAGCGCTACATCGGCACCGACTACCAGCGCCCGGTCGGCCCGAACGGCCGGGTCATCCTGGTCGTTGCTGCCGATCGGGAACTCACCCCCGCCATGATCGGCCGCTGAAGCACGAGTCCGGCCTGCCCGGGGCCACCGGTTCGCCCTCGATGCCTCTCCTTAGCCGGTTGGGTTCTAGTTTGCGTCAGTGAGTTCTGATGACTTCAACGACGAACAACTCGATGCGGCACGGGCCCGCTACCTCGAGGAGCGCACCAAGCGCCTTCGCAGCGATGGACTGCGTCAGTTCCAGGAACTGAACGGCGAGTTCGCCGACCTCGACCGTGATCCGTTCGCCGACCCGGACTTCTCACGTGATCCAGTGACGCAGGACACCGACGTCGTGATCGTCGGCGCCGGGTTCGCCGGGATGCTCACCTCGGTGCGACTCCTCCAACACGACGTGAGCGACCTCGTGATCATCGACAAGGCCGGTGACTTCGGTGGCACGTGGTACTGGAACAGATACCCGGGGTGCATGTGCGACGTCGAGTCGTACACCTACCTCCCACTGCTCGAGGAAACCGGGTACATGCCGACGATGAAATACGCATCGGCGCCTGAGATCTTCGCCTACTGCCAGCAGATCGGTCGTCAGTTCGGGCTGTACGACCGAGCCCTGTTCCAGACACAGATCCGTGACACCGTCTGGGACGATGACATCGGACGCTGGATCGTCACCACCGATCGTGACGACGTGCTCCGGGCCCGATTCCTCGTCACCGCCGGGGGGATCCTGTCCAAGGCGAAGCTTCCCGGCATCCCCGGGATCGAGACCTTCGAGGGCCGGGCGTTCCACACCAGCCGATGGAACTACGACGTCACCGGCGGTGGACCGACCGAACCGATGGACCGCCTCGGTGATCTTTGCGTGGGCATCATCGGAACCGGTGCCACGGCGGTGCAGGCGGTGCCTCAGCTCGCCGAGGCCGCTGCCTCGGTCCACGTCTTCCAGCGGACCCCTTCTGCTGTCGGGCCACGCAACAACGGACCCACTGATGCGGAGTGGTTCGCCGGCCTGCTGCCCGGCTGGCAAGCGGAACGCATCCGGAACTTCACCGAAGCCGTCACCGGCAAGCACCCCGAGGTGGACCTCGTCGCCGACGGCTGGACCGAGGTGATGTGGGACGACACTCAGTCTGCCGGCGCCACTCCCGAAGAAGCGGAGCGGCTCGAACGATTGGATTTCGAGACGATGGAGTCGCTCCGCCTACGCGTTGCGGAGGTCGTCGAGGATCCGGAGACCGCTGACCTGCTCAAGCCCTGGTACGGGAAACACTGCAAGCGGGTCTGCTTCCACGATGACTACCTCCCGGCGTTCAACCGCCCCAACGTGCACCTCGTCGACACTGCCGGACGGGGCGTCGAGCGAGTGACGCCGGCCGGAGTGGTGGTCGACGGCGTGGAGTACCCACTCGACGTGCTGATCTTCGCCTCCGGCTTCGAGGTCACCACCGACCTCACCGACCGTCTCGGCTGGGACCCAGTGGGACGAGCCGGGGTACGGATGAGTGAACGCTGGCACGACGGTGCGCACACACTGCACGGCGTCCTCTCTGCTGAATTCCCGAATCTCTGCATGATCAGCATCGTCCAGGCAGGTTTCGGCACGAACTTCCTCCACTTTCTCTCCGAGTCAGCGGCGCACGTGGCCTGGATCATCTCGACGTGCCTCGATACGGACATCAGGACCATCGAGGCGACTCCCGAGGCCGAGGAGGAGTGGCACATGAGGCTGTTGCGGACCGCAGGCCTGATCGCCAACTACTCGCTCAGTTGCACCCCCGGCTACTACAACAGCGAGCAGGGGAACAACCCCAACGGTCGGCGGAACCTGACCTACACCGGAAGTCTCGTCGACTACGTGGAGATCATCCGCTCGTGGCGGAGTGACGGCGAATTCGCCGGGGCAAAGCTGGACCGCCAAACCTGACAGACTCGTCAGGTGGCCGAAGAGGACCAGCGGACACCGCCGAGCGACTACGACCGGGAAGCCGTCAGGGCCAAGTATCTCGCTGAGCGGGACAAGCGTCTGGTCCCCGGACGGAGTGCCACGCTCGAGATCAGGGACGACCCTGAGCTCCGTCACTACCTGACCGATCCGTTCGCACCATTCGTCGACCGGGAGCCTGTCATCGACGACGCCGAGGTGGTGATCGTCGGGGCTGGTATCGCCGGGCTACTCGTGGCGGTCGGTCTGCGTCAGGCCGGTATCGACGACATCCGCTTGATCGACGCCGCCGGCGATGTCGGTGGCACGTGGTACTGGAATCGCTACCCGGGGATCATGTGCGACGTCGAGTCGTACATCTACATGCCGATGCTCGAGGAACTCGACTACATCCCGCCCGACCGCTACGCCAGTGGCGAGGAGATCCACGCGCACCTCGATGCGATCGCCGACCGCTACGACCTGCGTCGAGGTGCACTGTTCCACTCGAGCGTGGAACGAGCCGAGTGGAATGCCGATGCGGCCCGTTGGATCGTGACGACCGATCGGGGGGATCGAGTACGCAGCCGCTTCTACATCCTCGCTGTCGGCATCCTCAACAGACTGAAGATCCCCGACCTGCCGGGTCTCTCCGCCTTCGGCGGCCCCACGTTCCACACGGCTCGTTGGAACTACGACTACACCGGTGGCGGGCCCCACGACCCCCTCACGAAGCTCGCCGACAAGACCGTGGCGGTCATCGGGACCGGGGCGACGGGAATCCAGTGCGTCGAGCCACTCGGGGCTGCTGCGAAACACGTCTATGTCCTACAGCGCACGCCGTCGGCAATCGGAGTCCGTGACAACCGTCCGACGCCAGAGGAGTTCGCTGAGGACCTCGGACCCGGATGGCAGGCCGACCGCATGGACAATTTCCAGTCAGTCATGAGCGGCGCCGAGGTCGAGACGGACCTCATCGACGATGCGTGGACCCACGACTACGCGACCGTCATCAATCCGAAACGGGCTCCGGGCCAGTCCGGTGCCGACTTCGCACGGAGCATCGAGGATCACGACTATGAGGTCATGGAGGCACACCGCCGACGCGTCGCCGAGGTCGTCGAGGACCCCGCCACCGCCGAGGCACTGAAGCCGTTCTACCGGTACCGCTGCAAGCGCCCGTGCTTCCACGACGAATTCCTCGGCGCCTTCAACCGGGCGAACGTCGAGTTGGTGCACTCTCCTGCGGGAATCGAACGCATCACCGAACACGGCTTCGTCGTCGACGGACACGAATACCACGTCGACTGCATCGTCTTCGCCAGCGGATTCGAAGCCGAGCTCACCCCGATTCACCGACGCGCCGGCCACGAGGTGATCGGTCGGAGTGGTCTCACGCTCGCCGAGAAGTGGGGTGACGGTGCTGCCAGCCTCTTCGGGATGACCTCTCGGGGCTTTCCCAACCTGTTCATCATGCCGGCGCCGGGACAGCAGGCGGTCGTGACCGTGAACTACACGCACCTCGCCGTGCTCGGAGCCGAGTTCGTCTCGGGGACGATCGCCGCGCTCTGCCGCGCCGGGGTTCGGAGCTTCGACGTGAGCGAGGCCGCCGAGGCCGACTGGATCGAGCAGATCCTGGCCCGCCACGTCGACGGAACGAGTTTCCTGTCGACCTGCACGCCTTCGCGAATCAACAACGAGGGCGATCCTGCGGCCATGAACCCCCGCAACGGGAACTACGGCGGAGGCTTCGGTGACTTCTTCGGCTATCGGGAACTTCTCCGGGGCTGGCTCACCGACGGCCGCTTCGAGGGGTTCGAACTCGACTCCGGAGCAGCCCCGGCGTGAGACGCTCCCGTGTGGCCGTCGTCACCGGCGGGGGACGTGGAATCGGTGCCGCAATCGCAGAAGCGCTCGGTGGGCAGGACGTCCACGTCGTCACGATCGATCCGCTCGTCACCCTGGACGGGCACGCCGATCCCGACCGACCCGTCGAACCAACCACAGCCGACCGAATCGTCGCAGCGGGAGGGTCGGCTGTGGCGTCGAACGCCTCGGTGACCGATCGCGAACAGATCGACCGGGTCTTCGCCGAGGTGGTTGCTGATCACGGCGGCATCGATGCTGTGGTGAACGTCGCCGGGATCACCCGGCCGACGAGCTACGCCACTGGATCCGAGGAGGACTGGCGGGCCGTCCTCGAGGTCCACCTCGACGGGTACCTCAACGTGCTCCGTGCCGCCCTGGACCACATGGCCGCGGCCGGCACCGGACGCATCCTCGGCGTGACGTCGGGAGCCGGCTGGCGGCCCGGCGACGCCGGTGCCTACAGCTGCGCCAAGCGGGCGGTGGCCGCTCTCACGTGGCAGATCGGCGCCATCGCCCCGGCCGGGATCTCGGTCAACGCGCTGTCCCCCATCGCCCTGACCCGGATGGTCACCGCAGCCATGGCCGCGCGCCCGAAGCGAACCACGGCGGGGCCGACGAGTGGGGGTCTGCGCCTCGGCGCCGGGATGCCCGCACCGGACCAGATCGCTCCGTTCGCCGCACATCTGCTCGGAGCCGAAGCCGAGTGGATACGAGGCCGGGTGCTGTTCAACGCCGGCTCCGAGGTCGCCGTCGTCGACCCGCCTCGCATCGTCGAGGTCGTCGGGTTGGACAGCCACGAACAGCTTGCTCTCCGACTGGATCAAGTGGTCGGGGGGGCATTCGTCCCGGCGCACGACCAACAGGCCACCACCGGTGGCGCCAACCCGCGGTTCGGCGAACCCGACGGCGGCGCAGCAGCCGACACGCCCGGAGCGCGTGTCGCCGTCATCGGCGGCCCCGACGACGCCGTCGCCACAGTCGTCGGCGCGCTCCGTCGACGTGGAGTCCACGCTGTTGTCCGACATGACACCTCCGACATCGACGGGCTGCTGTCGGCAGCAGCAGCGCTCGCTGCGCTGGCTGCGAACGACGGGATGCCCGACGCCGTGATCCTGCTCGCAGGACCGGCGGGACGACCCGACCCGGCCGGCGACTGGAATGAGGTGCTCGCCGCCCATCAAGGGATCTCGGAGAGAATTCTCGCCGACGCTGCATGGGCACGGGCCGTCGCCGAGCTCTCGGCCACCTCACAACGATCGATCCGACTGATCGGCGTCATCCCCGGTGAGTCGACGGGAGATCGGAGCCGGGCGCAGGCGGCTGCGCAACTCGCCCGTTCAGCGAGCTCGGCAACCGACGGTCGTGTGGTGGCGACGACCATCGAGGCGAGGTGCGGCGTCACGTCCGAGGTGATCGGCGAACTCGCTGCCTGCCTGGCCCTCCACCCCGACGCCGCAGCGCTCACCGGCGCTCATCTCCTGGCACGGGACGACTGGGTCGGCCTGTGCCGTCACCCTCGGGCCGGGGCGAGCATCGTGACGGGCCACAACGGACTGCCACCGTGGTTCGACGCAGCGCTCCACGACGTGATCGGCGACCGATGATCACCCGACCCGAACGCATCGTCGACGCTCACGTCCACCTGTGGGACCCGGCGCGGACCGACTGGTACCCGTACCTCGGCGGGTCGGTTGAGCTCGATCTCGGCGACACCGCCGGCATGGCCAGACGGTTCGACCTTCCGACGTACCGCGCCGAGTCGACGGGGTGGAACGTGACAGGCCTCGTCAATGTCGCCGCGGCCACCGGACCCCACTCCATCGCCGAGACCCTCGAGCTGGACCGACGGGCCGAAGCCGACGGGCAACCGGCGGCGATCGTGGGTGGCTACGTCCCGACTGCCACGGTTGCCGAGATCATCGAGCAGATCGACACGCAGCTCGCTGCTCCACGATTCCGCGGAGTCCGCCTCATGGGTCGGACCGACCGACCCGTTCCCGATGAGGCCGTGCTCGGTGCGCTCCGGGACCGTCAGCTCATCCTCGAGCTGATGGCGCACAGTCACCAGCTCACCGACGCCGCCTGCGACCTGGCGCCGGTCGATGACCTGAGCGTCGTGGTGGAACACACCGGCTGGCCGACCAGCGCCACCGATGACGAGTTCGCCCGCTGGAGCGACGGGTTGCGGGCGCTGGCCGATCTGGGTGACCGCGTCACCTGCAAGCTCTCAGGCCTGGCCATGCCACTCGGGTCCATGTCACCCGGTTCGCTCGCACCGTGGATCGAGTTCGCGATCGAGACGTTCGGGCCTGACCGCTGCATGTTCGCCAGCAACTTTCCCGTCGACGGCCTTCACGGCACCCTGCAGGAGCTGTTCACCAGCTACGCCACCATCTGCCACGGCCTGCCGGCCGACCAGATCGATGCGCTCTTCGCTGCGACTGCCGAACGCGTCTACCGCTGCTGAAGCTCGGGCTCAGTCCTCAGCAGCCTTTGCTGCGGCGTGGATGTCCTCTGCGAGAGCCTTGTCCACTGCCTTCTCGACGATCCGGTCGGCCTTGTCGAGCGCCTTGCGGATCTCGACGACCTCCGGGTCCGAGACCAGGGCGATGATGCCCGAGTGGCCCGGTTCGATCACAGCGTCGAGTTCCTCGGCCACCTCGGACCGGTGGTGGACCTCACGGGCCTTCCCGACTGCTGCACCAGCAGCGCCGAGTACTGCGGCGCTCCCGATGATCGACGGCGGGAACAAGATCCCGAGTGCGATGCCTCCCACCACGCCCCACGCCAACCCGGAGCGCGTGCTGTGGTCGGTCACCTTCTGCACCTCGATCACGCCGTCAGCGCTCCTGGCCACCACCAGAACGCCTTCGATCTTTAGGTTGCGACCGTCCTCGAGGCTCTTGAGCAGTTCATAGGCCTCCCATGCAGTATCGGTCTCGGCGAAATCAGCGACGAAGAGCGTGTTGGCACCGTCGGTGATGACTGTGGCTTCGGCGTCGGTTGGCGAGTCGGACATGCTGTTGCTCCTGGTCGGTTCTCTGGCCCTCTGGCCAGTTCGAGAGGCTATCCCACCGGGGAAACGTGGCCGGACGATGAGTGCATTCCGAGCTACGTCGTGAACCTGACGGTTGGATCCGCACCAGAGCCCGAACTCGGCGTCGGTCGACGGTCACGTCGAGCGGATCAAGGACTGAGCGATGCGCGACCGCTGATCGACCGGGGTCAGATCAACCGGTCCCGGTCGGCCCACCACGGGTCACGGAGCGGCCGCTTGGCGAGCTTTCCCACCTCGTTGCGTGGCAGCTCGTCGTGGACCTCGTAGCTGCGCGGCCGCTTGAACCCGGCCAGGTTGGCCCGACACCACTCGTCCAGCTCGGCCTCGAGGGAGTCGCCCCAGGTCCAACCCGACCGGAGCGAGAGCGCGGCATGCACCGACTCGCCCATGTCGTCGTCGGGGATCCCGAAGACGGCCACGTCGGCGATGGCCGGGTGTTCGGCCAAAACGCCCTCGACCTCAGCCGGGTAGATGTTCACCCCACCCGAGACGACCATGTCGATCTTGCGGTCCGACAGGTGCAGGTAGCCCTCGGTGTCGACGTGTCCGACGTCGCCGAGCGTCCCGAAGCCACCGTCCCGGTGGGCCGAGGCGGTCTTGTCGGGTGCGTTGTGGTACTCGAAGTCCGAGCCGAGCAGGTTGCGGAACCAGATCTCGCCCGTCTCGCCCGCCGGCAGCTCAGTGCCGTCGTCGCCCACGATCCGCACCTCGACGATCGGCATGGGCCGACCGACGCTCCCGGGCCGCTCGAGCCACTCCTCGGCGCTGATCACCGCCAGGAAGCCACCCTCGGTCCCTCCGTAGTACTCGGTGACGATCGGGCCCCACCACTCGATCGCCGCCCGCTTCACCGACGGCGGACAGGGTGCGGCGCCGTGCAGGACCGACCGGAGCGTGCCGCCGTCGAACACCGCGCGCCGCTCATCGGGCAGGTCCAGCAGCCGCGAGATCTGGGTGGGGACCAGGTGCAGGTTGGTGACTGCGTGCTCGTCGACCAGGTCGAGCAGCTCCCCGGCGTCGAATCGGTGCTGGAGCACCACGGTGGCCCCGCACAGCAGGGTGAACACGGCGAACACCCACTGGGCCGAGTGGTACATCGGACCGCACACCAGCTGCACTGGGAACTCCTCGGTGTCGGGCCCGGCGGGTGGCGTCCCGAGCGCCGGGCCCATGGAGTGCGCCATGAGCGTCAGCATCTCCGGCGGTCCGCCGACGGCGGTGAGCGCTGAGCGCACCCCCTTGGGGTTGCCGGTCGTGCCGGACGTGTAGAACATCGGGCCGCCCTTCACCCCGTCGGCGACCTCACCGGGCCGTCCGGAGGACAGCACGTCGCCCCAGGACTCGAACCCCGTCGGCACGCGGTCGCCCACACCGATCCGCACGCCGATCCGCTCGGCGTCGGCAGCCTCCGCCAGCGCGGCGGTCACGACCTCGGCGTACAGCGAGTCGACCACGACGGCGGCGGGTTCGGCGTCGCCGAGCACGTAGGCGACCTCGCGCGGGACCCAGTGCCAGTTGAGCGGGACCAGCACCCAGCCACCCGTGCCGCACGCCAGCGAGAGCTCGACCAGCTCGGCCTGGTTCCCGAGCATCGCCACGACCCGATCGCCGGGCTCGAGCCCCCGGGTCCGCAGCGCATCGATCAACCGGGCGACATGCTCGTCGAGCTCCGCCCAGGAGGTCACGCCCCGGGCATCGATCACGGCCGGGGTGTCACCCCGGAGCTCGCACATAGCGTCCAGCAGCACAAGGTCCCCCCTCTTCGACTCACCAACGACGAGGCGGACTCTAGGTCAGCCCCGACGGGGACATCTCACCCGTCGGACCCCATGCGTCGCGCCTCCGGGACCGGCAGCACGGCGGCCACGAGGAAGCAGCCGGATCCGAGCAGATCCGGCCGCCAAACCAACCGGTCCACGCCCGGGGCGGTCGGCAGGATCACCACCGCCCGGAGCGTCATCACGTTGAACCACAGCGTCCCTGCGAGCTGCACGATCGCCGACCACCACGCCACCGACTCGACCTGCAGCAGCGACCGGCGCTGTGCTTCGAGCCCGACTGTCGCCGAGTCGTCGAACCGTCCGGCCGCCTCCAGGAAGCAGAGGAACGAAGCCAGCGTGAACCCGATCGAACCGATGAAGAACGTGATGCCATCCGCCAACGAGCTGACCCGGTCGAGGTAAGGCGGGAACGAACCCAGTGCGAAGCAGATCGACCCGGCAGAGAACAGCCCGGCGATCCACCAGGTGTCAGTCGGCACACCCCAGCGGTGGGTGACTGCAGACACCTCGTCGTTCAGCTGGTTCCGACCACGCAACGCGTCACGCAGTGTGGTCCGGGTCGACGGTCACGACCATCCGCAGCTCGGAATGTCGCTCTCTAGGCCTGCGCCCCGACCGGGTCCTCCAGGATCGCGGCCGTGCGAGCGGTGGTCTTCGGCGTGGAACCACGACGGCGCCCCGTCCGGTGACCGACAACCGCAACCTGCTCGTCCTCGTCAGGTCCCACATCGACCTCGTCATGATGGACGATCCGGTGCTGCCCCGTCCCGACTGGATCCTGACGCGTCCCCGACTCACCGGGACCTGCGGCTCGGAGTCCAAGGCGGTCTTCGCCGACTAGGCGCCCTACGCGTCGCCGGAGCGGGCCGGCGACGCGTTCGTCGACAACCCGATGATGGGGTTCTTCTCCTTTCCACACGTCATGGGGCACGAGGTCGTCGCCGACGTGGTCGAGGTCGGTCCGGACGCCACCGGAGTGTCTGTCGGCGATCGCGTCGTGATCAACCCGTGGCTCATCTGTGCCCCTCGGGGCGTCAGACCCCTGCGCGACGCGTGCACGGCGGGTGACCTGAGCCAGTGCCACTCCTTCTCAGTGGGACCGATCGCGCCCGGCATCCACACGGGGATGTGCGCCGACCCGTTCCCAGCGTCGCTGCACGCCGTGACGCGGAACCCACCACCCCCGGGAGGACGGGTGCTCGTGTACGGAGCCGGCGCGCTGGGACTCTGCACGATGGCAATTCTGCGAGACCTCCACCCCAACGTCGCAGTGTTCGCTGTCAGCCGGTTCCCGGAACAGAGCCGACTTGCCGGGCGCTTCGGCGCAGCGACCGTCGACCCGGAGCCACGAGCCGATCTCATCGAGGCGGTGTCCGACTGATCCGGTGGCGTCCTGCAACCGGCCGACGGTCTGCCGATGGCCCACCTAGGAGGCGTCGACTTCGTGTACGACACGATCGGCTCCGCTGAGACCAGAGAGGTGGGCGCGCAGGCCCTCCGCACGCGGGGCACGTTGGTCAAGCTCGGCGTCCACGGTCCCGCACGGTGGGAGGACACCCCCGTCTACTTCAAGAAGCTGACCCTCACCGGCTCTGATGCGTTCGGAGTGCAGCAGGTCGGCGGCCGCCGTCAGCACGCCATTGCGCACTTCCTCGAGCTGTCGCAGGCCGGGCGGGTTGACCTCACCCCCCTGCTCGCGCACACCTTCGGTCTCGACAATTGGGACGCGGCGTTCGAAGCGCTCGCCGACCGGGCCACATCGGGTGCGATCAAGGTGGCATTCGACCGGGGGAGGGTTCGTGCGTAGAGCGAGACGCAGTACCTGGAAGGTGACTGGGGTTGCGGTCGCCGTGTTCGCAGGGTTGGTGGCCGCTTGTGCCCCATCGATTCCACCCCCTGACGGTCCCGGCACCGCACCGACCGTCGAGGGACTCACCTTCGTCCCGGCGACGTGGGACAACTGATACCTCGAGGACGCGGACTGCAACGATGACGGCGGACTCCTGAGCGTCCGGGTCGACAACCCGGCATCGACACCGGACCGGATCGAGCGGGTCCTCGTCAACGGTGCGCCGGTGGGGTCGCTCCCCGGTCTCAGGTGGTGGCGCACGTGGCCACCGGAATTGGGCCCCGCCGGGTCGCCAACGGCGTCGTCGGTGGTGACCATCAAGTCGATCGCCGCCCCGCTACGGGTCGGATCAGTCGTGGCCACACGCGACCGGACCCAGCTCAAGGTCTTCACCCGCAACCGGTCCGCCACCCCGAACACCGTCGACCTCCTGGCGATCAACGACGTCGTCCACGTCCCGGGCTCGGATCCATCGATCTCGACACCCGACGGCAACTGGACCGTCGAACCCGATCGGGTTCTGGTGGTCACGGTCGATCTGGCAGTTCCCGCACTGCCGTTGGCCCCGATCGCAGTCCAGGTGGGCGCAACGAGTCCTGATGCTTCCCGGGAGTGAGTGCTCGGCGCCCTCCGCCTGATCGACACCGACTTTCATCTCGGAACCTGGAGCGACCAGCTCTACACGGGCACCGCGGACGACAAGCGCGCCGCCAAGGTTGCGCTCGTCACCGCCAACGTGTCGAGCGCAACCAATGGAGTTGCCGACAACTGGAACCGGTGGGGCATCAAGGCGACCGCGTACGCCGGTGGCGCCGCCGCCATCAGCGCCAACCAGAACAATCCGGGGATCTAGGCCCGGATGGTGCAGGACGAACCCGACATCAGCAGTCGGCCGGGCAGCACCTCCACCGAGATCGCCGCTGCGGTCGATGCGATACGTGTGTACGACCCGACCCACCCCACGTTCCTCACGCTCGCCATGGGTCGGAGGTTCCCGGAGTACGGAGCGATTCCCGACATCACTGGCATGGATCACTACGTCCAGTGCTGGCCGAACGTCCAGACCGGGAGCAACGAGCTGTTCTGCGCCAAAATGCGTGAAGCGCTCGACTACGGCGACATGCTCAAGAACAACACCGAACCGCTGCCCATGCGGGTCTGGAGCCAGCTCGGATCGCTCAGCTCGGAGTGCCAACCGACCGCCTGGGGTATGAGCACGCAGTTCTGGCTGTCGGTCATGGGAGGCGCCGATGGCATGAAGTGGTTCATCTGGGACCACCTCGCTCTCGGCGACCCCGGATCGGCTGCGGCCTACGCTCAGGCGGCGCTTGACGCCCGGGTCGCCCGCCAGGTCCGCGATGCACTGTCCTTCGGTGAGGTCGAGTCGTCGTCGGTCTCGTCGAACCATGCCATCACCACGCGGACCATCGTGGGTGAGGCGCGACAGGTGGTTCTGGCGTGCAACATGAACTTCCAGACGATCGGTCTGCCGTGGTTGGGCGGATGGGTGAACCACCCGAGTACCGGCACCATCACCGTCGACGCTCCCGACTGGATCGACCCGGCGTCGGTACTCCGGGTCACACCGTCCGGCGCCGTGGCCACGCCACACAGCACGAGCGGCCAGACGGTGACCCTGAGCGTGGCCGTGAACGACGAGTGCGCCGTTTTCACCATCGGTGAGCCCGACACGGTTCCCCCGGATGTTCCGACCGGAGTGAACCGGGCCGCGGCCGACACGCTGGCCTGGGTCGCGGGTCACGACGACGTCGGAGTTACCGGCGACTTGGGCGTCACGCGGTGCGGTCGGGGTCGACCGTCACAACCAACCGCATCTCGAGTGACGTCCGCACGACGCTGCTGCGCGCCAGCGCAGCCGCTTCGGACCACGCCGCAGCGCCGGTGCCGATGACCCTCGCCGGGTCATCCCGTGCCACGTCGAGCAGCGCGACCATCTGCTCCACCGCCGCACGGAGCGCATCGGTCTGCGGCATCGCCGACAGCGTCACGTCCACCTCAGCGATCGCTGCCTCGAGCGCAGCGGCGTCCCGAGCTGCGACGGCGGCTCCGGCTGCCTCGAGGGCCAGGTAGCAACGCTCGGCTGAGTCCTCACCAGGCAGGACGCCGGCCCCGTGCGGGGTGCTCAGCGTGTTGAAGACCCACGCGCTCCGGTGGTCCATCTCCGAACGGAAGTACCAGCGCTGCTCGTCATCGTGGAGCAGCGTGTAGATGTCGTTGATCGCCTGGTCCTCGCCGCGTTCGAGGAACGAGCCGGTCGGGAGCCCGAAGCGGAGCTGGTGCCGACGCCGGTCGATGCTCCGGCCGTCGGCCAGGACCAGCGGCTGCACGGTCTGCCGGAGCGGGATCCACAGGTTCACCAGCATGAGCGAACCGTCGCGGTTGCTGTCGTCCGGTGAGTCGTGGACGAAGAGTGTCGGCGCCCGACCCTCCATGACCTGGGTGAGCGGCGTGCCGTGGACGTCCTGGTCCACGTGGATCGACACCGCCTGTCCGTGGCCGTTCATCCCGACCGACCGCGGCCCGACGAGCGACCGCCCGTTGGGCCCAGCGGTCCGCATGATGAGCCCCTCGTCCGCGATGTACAGCACCCGCAGGTCGGGTCCGTGCGCTGCGGGCAGCACAGCCCCGTCGAGCGCAGTGCGGATCGCAGACGCCTGCGCGTCGGTGATCGCTCCAGCGGCGAGCACCTCGGCGCAGGTCCGCTGCAGGTCCTCGATTCCCGTCAGGTCGACCGAGTCGAACCCGGCGCCGTGCAGGTCCAGCTCGCCGGGGTCCGCCCGGACCAGGTCCACCGCCGGGCAGTGGTGGAACTCCACCCGGTCGTCCCCGTAGGGAGCTGCGGCCCGGGGGCCGGCGCGACGCAGGCCCAGGTGCTCGGGATCCTCGATCGCCTGGGACTCCGGCATGAACCCCAGTCGCACCGGGTGCGTGGCCTCGATGACCGTCACGCCGGTCATGGTAGGGCCGCCGGCGAACTCCGTCGCAGGCGGTACCGTTCCGTCGACCCCGAGGAGGCCCCGTGTCACCCTTCGACGCACCGTACGAACCCAGCCCGTGGGAGCCCATCGCCGAGGAGGTCGAGCTCTACGAGCGCACCGCCGGCGCCGAACCCAGCGCGGTGGTCGGCGACGACTGGATCATCCTGTGGACCGTCGGCGCCCGATCGGGGACCGTCCGCAAGACCCCCCTCGTCCGGATCGCCGACGATGCGGGCTGCTACGCGGTGATCGGCTCCATGGGCGGCGCGCCGAACAACCCGCAGTGGGTGCACAACCTGCGGGCGCTCCCGCTCGCCCGGTTGCAGGACGGCGCCGAGGTGCGTGAGTTCGATGTCCTGGAGGTCGAGGGTGACGCCCGGTCCGAGTGGTGGACCCGCGCCAACCAGGTCTGGCCCGAGTACGACACCTACCAGGCCTCGACGGAACGGCACATCCCGGTGTTCGAACTGGCCCCCCGAGCCGTCACTCCCTGAAGCGTCCGTGCTGCTGGCTGCAAAGTCGGCGACCGTCCGGCGTGGTGATGATGAAGCGTGCGGGACGATCGGGGTCCGGCTGGATGTCCCAGTCAGAGCGATGCCAGAGCGCGTGGTGTTGCGGACATCCGCTGGCAAGGTTCGGGAGGTCGGTCGGACCTCCCCGGCTCGCATGGTGGCAGTGGTGGAGGTGCGTCCACATGGGTGGGGCGTCGCAGCCCGGGTGCACGCAACCACCGTCTCGGACCCGGGCCGCTCGGCGCTGCTCGTGGGTGGCGAACCGAACGGTAGCCCCGAGGTCGAGGGGTACTCCGAGGCTGTCGACGACGAGCGCATGGATGGCGGCGTCGCAGAGGAGCTGACGGGTCGTGCCGTCGGCCAACCGGACTCCGTCGGGCGTGCGAGCGTCCAGCGGATCCGAGGCCTGGATCACGAGCGTCACGTCGGTCACCGGTGCCGGGACATTCGGCCGAATCGCCGCCCTGCGCCGCACCAGCTCGGCGAGCGCCTCCGCAAGCAGCTGACCCCGTGACGGGAGTGCGTGGCCCGGGTCGGCCGCACGGAGCTCCTGGTGGCGTCGCCACTGACGTTCCGCCTCCTCGGTGAGGGTGGCGCGTATGACCGCCGCATGATCCCCGACGAGCGTCACATCGAGGTGCACGTCGCCGTTGAGTCCGTCGGTCATCGACATACGGTTGTCCTCGGGACGGGGATCGTGGCCACCATCGGCATCGGCGAAGTTGATGAGCGAACGAACCTTCTTGGACCACCGTTCAAAGCGGACGTCGATCGAGAGATCGACGAGTTCCTGCTGCATGGCGACGACGAGGTCACGCACCCGCGGGTTGGCGAGCCGGCAGAGGAACGCAGCGTGAGCGAACGAGATCCGGCCGGACGCCAGCGCATCGGCCACCAACGGGAGGTCTGCACGGAGCATCCGGGCGACTGCAACCCGGCGGTGCGCCTCATCCCGGGGGAGACCGAACTCCGCACCCAACCAGCCGGGGGTCCGCAGCCCAGTGCGGCGCTGTGGTTCATTGCGGGAGTCCAACTCGGCGAGCACGGCCGAACGGAGAGCGTCGATGGATCGCTGTCGGGCCTCGAGTGAACGCACCATCCGGACGAGCTCGGCGTCTGGAGCTGAGCGCACACCGGAAACACTCACATCGGCGAGCGTCCACTCGAGCAGGTCGTCATCACCTTGCAGCGCACCGTCTTCAGGCGCAGGAGAACAACACGACACGATGACCTCGCACCGGTCACGCCGGCCGAAGCCGGCGAACACAGGTCTCCATCATGGCCGGAGACGAACCGCCACCGTTGGCTCCCGAGAAGTCAAGAGCAGAACAGGTGTTCGATCAGTATCGTCGGCTGAGCCGCCGATGTCAAGGACCTCGACCCTTCGTGTCACTCCTCTGCGTCAACGGCCGGGCACACCGGCGACACGCGTCCGCCTACACGTTGAGCCGCCACCACCAACTGGAACCCGCTTAGCCCTGGACCGCTCATGAGGACTCGCAAATTGATACATGTCGGAGGGAATGCGCAGCCACTGGAACGCGGGCGTGCGCCCTAGGTGCGGCTGGATGCCCCCCAACGAGCGGGCGTCAACGCTCCCTGAAACGACATTGCTGTCAGGCCAGTGCGATGGTTACGCCGTGTGCTGGAGCCGATACTGCCGGACGAGCACCGGCTGTTGCTCCGGCGACGCTGCCGGAGCATCTCCGTGGAGCACATCCGGGTCGAAGTCGATCCCACCCGGGAACGAGATCGTGCCGGAGATCGGATCAATCGCGACTGCGCCGAACACCGCGTCGTCCGAGAGCGACGCGAACAAGCCCTCCTCGCACGGTGCGAAGTCGAGTTTGCGGACCAACTCGTCGGAGAAGACGACTCGGAGCACCCGGGGTCCGATCACAGCGACCCGGCGTACACGAACGGGTGGCATACATGCCATGTTACTGAAGCGGCTCGATCGTCCCGAGCGGTGCTGGCACCTGAGCCAGCTCCCTCTTGGCGATGAGTTCCAACTGCCGCTCGATTCGCCACAGTTCGACGAGTCGCGCCGCGGTCCGAGGCAACCATCCTCCGAGCACCGAGCCGTCACCGATGGCGATCACCGCCTCGTGCTCCCGTAGACCGCGTGGAAGTGTGCCGGGTTGTGGTCGGCGAAGTACACGTAGATCGCGATGCCGTAGAACTCACTCAGCCGAGGCACTCGGGCAACCTACCGAGACGTCCTGACAGCGCAGCACGGACCGAGGCGCCCCGGAAACGACGGCGCCCCGTTCCGAGGAGATCGGGGCGATCGCTTAGATGGTGCCGTAGGGGCGTTCTTAACCCTTGGTACACGCGAGTCGCCCGCCTGGGAGGCGTGGCTCAAGCCAGCGTGATTCTGAGGGGATCCGCACGAAACGCCTGAAATCACTGGACGATCGAGTATCGGAAGCCTCTTTGTTGTCAATTGGTTGTGGCGGAGTCCCCGGGGCGCGTTTGGTGAAGGCCGTGGCACGCGGCGTTGGCTCGGCGTAGGTTCGTCTTCGGGTCCGTGAAGTGACTTGTCTGAATCGCCGGTGTTCAGGATTCGAGCAGGCCACGCTGGACTACAGAGTCGATCCTGGGTGTCCTCCCGGACCCACCCTCGTGGGTTCAGACGGTGGCAGCTCGTCGGGCGTCCGCGGCGAGGTTCGAGTACACCCGGTCGGAGATCCGTCGTTTCAACGAACGGATCGCTTCCTTCCTCGACTTCCCTTCGGCGATCTTGCGGTCGTAGAAGACGCGGCCTTCGCCACCGGTGCGGATCTGGACCACCGCTGCGATGTGGATCGCGAAGTTGAGTTGGCGGTTCCCTCGCTGGTTCAACCGGTGTCGAACCTTGCCGCCCGAGGACGCCTAGATCGGCGCTGT
>VGBZ01000012.1 GCA_016870275.1 Actinomycetota bacterium | reverse complement strand
GGGGACAACACGGAGATGACGGTGGAACTCATCGCTCCGATCGCGATGGACGAGGGTCTGCGGTTCGCGATCCGTGAGGGTGGCCGGACCGTGGGTGCGGGCCGGGTCACCAAGATCCTCAAGTGAGTTGACTCTCACCCGAGGGCGCTCACCCGGCTTCGGGTAACGTCCCGCAAGAGCGGCTGGGCTGTATTCGCTCAGGGGTTCCCGGTGCCACGGGCCGGTACCGGGAGCTCCTGGCGTTTGGCCGGTACGGTCCCTGTCGCACCAAGAGGGTGGGTGGCTCCGTCGGTCGTCGGCTGATCAGCAACGGGAGTTGTTCCAATGGTTCTGGCGGCTCTGACTCTCGCAGTGTTCGCAGCGTGGGTGGGCGGGTTCATCGCCATACGACTGCATCAGCCTCGAGTGATCGGGGAACTCGTCGCCGGTCTCCTGCTCGGTCCCACCCTCTTCGGTGCCGTGGCGCCCAAGGCGTTCGATGTGATCTTTCCGGCCGACGTCGTCGGGTCGCTCGCCGTTGTGGCCGAGTTGGGGCTGGTGTTCTTCGTCTTCCTCGTCGGGTTGGAGTTCGACCTGGATGAGCTCCGGGGCCAGGGTTCCCGGACCGCCGCAGTGAGCGTCGCCTCGATCATCGTCCCGTTCACCCTGGGGGTGCTGGTCGCTCCGTGGGTCCATGGACAGGTCGGAGAGCGATCGGACCTGCGGTCCTATGCGGTGTTCATCGGAGTGGCCATGGCGATCACGGCGTTTCCGGTTCTCGTCCGGATTCTCGACTCCCTCGGGTTGACCCACACCAGGATCGGGGCCCTGGTCGTGGCCTGCGCTGGGATCGGCGACGTGGTCGCCTGGATCCTGCTGGCGGTCGCAGTGGCCATGGCGACCGCTGGCAGTGCACTCGATGTGGTGCGGACAGTGGTGTTGACGGCGGTGTTCGCTGTGGTCGTCCTCACCGTCGTGCGACCGGTGCTCGCCCGATTCGAGCGCCCGGGCCTGCCGGTCATCGTCGTCGGAACGCTGCTTGCGGCATGGATCACCGAGCGCATCGGTGTCAGCGTGATCCTCGGAGCGTTCCTGTTCGGGCTGGTTGTTCCTCGCGGCCCCATCGCCGAGAGCGTCGATCGCGCGCTTCGGCCGGTCACGACGACGGTCCTGCTGCCGGTGTTCTTCGTGACGGTCGGACTCGCCACGCAGGTCGGTTCACTCGACACGGTTCAACTCTGGCTCGTTGCCGTCGTCGTGGTGGGTGTGGCTGCGGTTGGAAAGATCCTCGCCGGTGCGGGTGCGGCACGCGCCACCGGTGAATCCTTGGGTTCGGCGCTGGCGGTCGGTTCGCTGCTGAACGCCCGCGGGCTGACCGAGATCGTGATCCTGACCATCGGCCTCGAGGTCGCAGTGATCGGTCCGACGACGTTCACGATCATGGTGCTGATGGCCATCGTGACGACGGTCACCGCCGGCCCGCTCGTCCGGAGGTTCCTCGGTCTCGGCCCACCCGGTTCATCGGGCGACCGGAGCGGTTTGGTCACGCCGTCGGCCGACCGGTAGCGTTTGGAGCGCTTCGGTTGCACCAGCGGCCGATTCAGTTGGTGTTTGACAAGTCGATGACCCTCTCACCGGTCCCGAGTGCCCGAGCGGGCGTCTGAGAACAGGAGCCCCGTGGCTGCAGAGATGAAGATCCGTATCCGCCTGAAGGCCTACGACCACGAGGTCATCGACCAGTCCACTAAGAAGATCGTCGAGACCGTCACCCGAACCCAGGCCACGGTGAGGGGCCCGGTTCCGCTTCCCACCGAGAAGCACCGGTTCACCGTGATCCGCTCGCCGCACAAGGACAAGGACTCCCGCGAGCACTTCGAGATGCGGATCCACAAGCGGCTGATCGACATCGTCGACATCAAGCCCAACACCGTGGACTCCCTCCAGCGTCTCGATCTGCCGGCCGGGGTCGACATCGAGATCAAGACCGTCTGAGGCCGCTCGTCGCCCGCTGGCGCTCGAGGAACCGGACTGATACGGTCCCCCCGTCGCTGCGGGGTCTCCCTGCGGTTTCGGTCGTGGACATCGGAGTTCGCTCCGTTGCGTACGGACCGACGTGACAATCGACGTCCGTTCAGGCCGGAGGGTGCTGCCCGCCGGAACCGTTCGGCACAACCGAGCATTCGCTCCGCCGGGCCTGCCCGTGCGGAGCGTTCGCGTGAATGGAGGTTCAGTGAACCTCCGGAGGAAACGAGCCACCATGGCCAAGCGAGCGATCGTGGGCGAGAAGCTGGGCATGACCCAGGTCTGGGACGCATCCAACGTTGCGGTCCCGGTGACGGTGCTGCGTGTCGATGCCACCCGGGTGGTCCAACTCCGTACCCCCGAGCGTGACGGCTACAGCGCCCTGCAGGTCACCTACGGCCACAAGGATGCGGCCAAACTCACCAAGCCGCTCGCCGGTCACTACTCCTCCGCCGGTGTCCAACCCGGGAAGCGACTCCTCGAACTCCGCCTCGACGACGTCTCCGAGTACCAGGTCGGCCAGGAGATCCCCGCCGATGTGTTCGAGCCAGGCGACATCGTCGACGTGACCGCCATCAGCAAGGGCAAGGGCTTCGCTGGGCCGATGAAGCGTCACAACTTCAAGGGGCAGGGCGCATCGCACGGTGCCCACCGGGTCCACCGGATGCCCGGGTCGATCGGACAGTGCGCCACGCCGTCCCGAGTGTTCAAGGGTGTGCGGATGGCCGGCCGGATGGGCGGGACGCAGGTCACCACGTTGAACCTCGAGGTCGTCCGGGTCGATCCGGACCAGGGCGTGATCCTCATCAAGGGCGCCGTGCCCGGCCCCCGTGGTGGTGTCGTGATCGTCCGCAATGCGATCAAGGCGCCGACCCGAGCCGGAGGGGATTCCTGATGCCCACCGTTCCGTTGCGCAACCGGGCCGGAGCCGAGGTCGGCACCGTCGATCTCGCCGAGGAGGTCTTCGGGATCGAGCCGAATGTTCCCGTCATGCACCAGGTCGTGACCGCCCAGCTCGCCGGCCGACGTGCCGGCACCCAGTCGACCAAGACCCGGGCCGAGGTGGCCGGTGGCGGTGCCAAGCCGTTTCGCCAGAAGGGCACAGGCCGGGCCCGTCAGGGCTCGACCCGTTCCCCCCAGCATCGGGGCGGCGGTGTGGCGCTCGGCCCCAAGCCCCGCAGCTACGCCCAGCGAACCCCCAAGAAGATGGTCCGGCTGGCGTTGCGCTCGGCGTTGTCGGACCGGGCTGCCGAGGGTCGGGTGATCGTCGTGGAGGACTGGGACTTCCCGGCCCCCAAGACCAAGGACGCCGTGGCCTGTCTCGATGCGCTCGGTGTCGACGGCTCGGCGCTCGTGGTGGTCCCCTTCGATCACGAGGTGGCGCAACTGACGTTCCGCAACCTGCCGCACGTCCACGTGCTCACTCCCAACGAGCTCAACACCTACGACGTGCTGGTCCACGACGTCGTGGTCTTCAGTGCCGACACGCTCCCCGGCGGTGACGGGGCATCGGCTGCGGCCGCCCCGGCTGCCGATGAGCCTGCGGACGAGCCGGTCGAGGCCGCTGCCGATGAGCCTGCGGACGAGCCGGTCGAGGCCGCTGCCGATGAGCCTGCGGACGAGCCGGTCGAGGCCGCTGCCGATGAGCCTGCGGACGAGCCGGTCGAGGCCGCTGCCGATGAGGAAGGCGAGGCAACGTCGTGAGTGCAGCCCATCTACGCAAGGACCCGCGGAGCGTGATTCTCCGTCCGGTGGTCAGCGAGAAGTCCTACCGGCTGCTCGACTCCGGTGTCTACACCTTCGAAGTGGCCTCGGAAGCCTCCAAGCCAGAGATCCGCGACGCCGTGCAGGCCATCTGGCCCGGTGTGGTCGTTGCGAGCGTGAACACGATCAACCGCAAGGGCAAGCGCATGCGTAATCGGCGCAGCCTGACCTATGGGCAGCGGGCCAACACCAAGCGTGCCCTGGTGACGTTGTCATCCTCGGGCGCCCAGATCGACCTGTTCGAGGTGAAGTGACATGGGGATCCGCAAGCGCAAGCCCACCAGTCCCGGTCGCCGATTCCAGACGGTTTCTGACTTCGCAGAGATCACCCGGGAGCGACCCGAGAAGAGCCTGCTGGCCAAGAAGACCCGCACCGGCGGCCGGAACAGCTACGGCCGCAAGACCGCTCGCCATCGGGGCGGTGGCCACAAGCAGCAGTACCGCGTGATCGACTTCAAGCGGCGCAAGGACGGCGTCCCTGCGGTGGTCGCTGCCATCGAGTACGACCCCAACCGGACCTGCCGGATTGCGCTGCTGCACTACCTCGATGGCGAGAAGCGCTACATCCTCGCCCCCAAGGGGGTCACTGTCGGCGATCGTCTCCAGTCGGGTCAGGGCGCAGAGATTCGTCCCGGCAACGCCCTGGCGCTGCGCTACATCCCGGTGGGAACCGTCGTCCACAACGTCGAGTTCAAGCCGGGTGGCGGCGGCAAGATGGCCCGGTCCGCCGGTTCGAGCGTGCAGCTGGTCGCCAAGGAGGGCGACTACGCCACGCTGCGTCTCCCGTCCACGGAGATGCGTCGAATCCCGATCGACTGCCGGGCGACCGTCGGTGAGGTCGGCAATTCCGAACACGATCTCATCAAGATCGGCAAGGCCGGCCGGAACCGCTGGAAGGGCGTACGCCCCCAGACCCGCGGTGTCGCCATGAACCCCGTCGACCACCCGCACGGTGGCGGCGAGGGCAAGACCTCCGGTGGCCGCCATCCGGTCTCACCCTGGGGCAAGCCCGAGGGTCGTACTCGCAACAAGAAGCAGCCGTCGCAGCGGCTCATCGTCCGGCGCCGCCGCACGCGCGGCTCGCGCCGGTGAGGAGGGAGGCGTCATGCCCCGCAGCCTGAAGAAGGGTCCGTTCGTCGACGACCACCTGATCCGCAAGGTGGACCAGCTCAACGAGTCGGGCGCCAAGAGTGTCATCAAGACGTGGTCGCGCCGGTCGACGATCATCCCCGAGATGATCGGGCACACGATCGCCGTGCACGACGGCCGCAAGCACGTGCCGGTCTACGTGACCGAGTCCATGGTCGGCCACAAGCTCGGTGAGTTCGCACCGACTCGGACCTTCCGGTTCCACGCCGGCCAGGAGAAGGGCGCAAAGGGCCGCCGCTGATGTCGACCGCTACCCACTCCAAGACCAATGAACGCCCCGGAATCCGGGCCGTGCACCGTGGTGCCCGGGTCTCGGCGAGCAAGGTTCGTGAGGTCCTCGATCTCATCCGCAACAAGCCGGTCGGCGAGGCGCGAACCATCCTGCAGTTCACCGAGCGCGGCGCAGCGGCGCTTGTGATCAAGGTGCTCGACTCGGCGGTGGCCAACGCCGCCAACAACGACGACATCCCACCGGACGAGCTCTACGTGGCGGCCTGTTTCGCCGACGAGGGACCCACCATGAACCGCTGGCGGCCACGGGCCCGTGGTCGAGCCACCCGGATCCGCAAGCGCACTGCCCACATCACCGTGATCGTCGGTCGCTACACGCCCGCTGAGCTCGACGAGCGCCGGTCCCGCTCCGAGGCCCGTGGTCAGGTCACCACTGACGCTGCGGCCCAGCGGGCGCGCCGGGTGGCGCGTTCGAAGGCAGCAGCGAGTACCGAAAGCGCCGTTGACGAGGCCGCCGAGGGCATCGATGACGCTGCCGCTGAGGCCGGACTCGACGAGGCCGCAGCCGAGGAGATCAACGACGACACCGACGCCACCGATGCCGACGCTGGGACCGAGGCCGAGGACGACCTCGCCGCCACTGACGCCACGATCACCGAGGCCGATGCGTCCGAGAAGCTCGACGATGCAGCCACCGACGACGTCACCGACGACGCAGGGAAGGACGACTGATGGGGCAGAAGGTCAACCCGTACGGGTTCCGCCTGGGCGTGACCACCGACTGGAAGTCGCGTTGGTTTGCGTCCCGGGACAAGTACGTCGACTACCTCACCGAGGACTGGAAGATCCGTGACTACCTCATGGACAAACTCCCCAACGCCGCGATCAGTCGGGTGGAGGTCGAGCGCACCAGCGACCGTCTCCGGATCGACGTGTACACGGCCCGACCGGGGATCGTCATCGGCCGGCGCGGCGCTCAGGCCGATGAGCTCCGTACCGACCTCGCCAAGCTCACGGGCAACCCCAAGCTCCAGCTCAACATCAACGAGATCAAGCAGCCTGAGCTCGACGCTGCGCTGATCGCACAGGGTGTGGCCGACCAGCTCGCCAACCGGATCGCATTCCGGCGAGCCATGAAGCGTGCCGTGCAGAACGCCCAGAAGGCTGGGGCACTCGGGATCCGGGTCCAGTGCTCGGGTCGCCTCGGCGGCTCCGAGATGTCCCGCACCGAGTGGTATCGGGAGGGCCGCGTACCGCTCCACACGCTGCGGGCCGACATCGACTACGGCTTCCGGGAGGCCCGCACGGCCGCCGGTCGGATCGGTGTGAAGGTCTGGATCTACAAGGGCGACATCCTCCCCTACAAGAGCCCCAATGAGGACAAGATCGCCCGTGAGGCGGCCATGGCGGTCGGTGAGAGCGCAGCCCCGGAGCGACCCCGCGTGGTCTCGAGCAAGCCGACGGCATCGGTCGAGGCCACTGACGAGGGAGAGGCCGAGGTGAAGCCGCTCGTGGCCGAGGCGGACCCGGAATTCGAGCGACTCCTCGCCGAGGAGGAGGAGATCGAGCGTTCCACCCGTGATCACCACGAGACCCCGCACTTCCGGCCCGGGGACGGTGACTGACATGTTGATGCCGCGCAAGGTCAAGCACCGCAAGCAGCAGCGAGGTCGCCTCAAGGGGAACGCCAAGGGTGGCACGTCGGTGTCCCACGGCACCTACGGCATCCAGGCGCTCGAGCCCGGGTGGATCACCGCCCGCCAGATCGAGGCGGCTCGTATCGCCATGACCCGACACATCAAGCGTGGCGGCAAGGTCTGGATCAACATCTTTCCCGACAAGCCAGTCACCCAGAAGCCCGCCGAGACCCGCATGGGTTCCGGCAAGGGCAACCCGGAGCGATGGGTCGCCGTGGTCAAGCCCGGCCGAATCCTGTTCGAGTTGAGCTACCCCGACGACGAAATCGCTCGGGGTGCGCTCAACCGGGCCATCCAGAAGCTGCCGATCAAGGCCCGGATCATCACCCGTGAGGAGGACATCTGATGGCTTCGACCAACGTCAGCGACCTCGGTGATTCGCAACTGATCGACTTCCTGAACGACGAGCGCGACCGGCTGTTCAAGCTCCGGTTCCAACTCGCCACGGGCCAGCTCGAGAACACCACCCGCATCACCCAGACCAAGCGGGACATCGCCCGGGCGCTGACTGAGCTCCGGGCTCGTGAGATCGACGCCGCCGAGGCGGCGAGTGGAGGAGCGTCCTGATGAGTGACGACACGACGACTGAAGCCGCCGAGCCGGCGGCGCCGAGTGAGTCGGCGGCGCCGAGTGAGTCGGCGGCGCGCAACGCCCGCAAGGTCCGGGAGGGCACTGTGACCTCCACCAAGATGGAGCGCACTGCGGTGGTGACCATCACCGAGCGGGTCCGTCACCCGAAGTACTCCAAGACGGTCCAGCGCAACAAGAAGCTCTACGTCCATGACGAGACCAACGACCTGAACGTCGGTGATCGGGTTCGGATCGCCGAGACCCGGCCGTTGTCCAAGACCAAGCGTTGGCGCATCGTCGAGGTCCTGGAGCGTGCCCGATGATCCAGCAGGAGACCCGCCTGAAGGTGGCCGACAACTCCGGCGCCAAGGAGATCCTCGTGATCAAGGTGCTCGGTGGTTCCAAGCGCCGCTACGCATCGATCGGCGACATCGTCGTGGCGACCGTCAAGGACGCTCTGCCCGGTGCCGGCGTGAAGAAGGGCGACGTCGTCAAGTGCGTTGTCGTTCGCGTCAAGAAGGAGAAGCGTCGTCCGGACGGCAGCTACATCCGATTCGACGAGAACGCTGCGGTCCTCATCAACGACCAGAAGCAGCCCCGTGGCACCCGCATCTTCGGCCCGGTCGGCCGTGAACTGCGGGACAAGAAGTTCATGCGCATCGTCTCGCTCGCTCCGGAGGTGATCTGATGAAGATCCGCAAGGGTGACCGTGTCCGCGTGCTGAGCGGCAAGGACCGGGGGAAGGAGGGCGAGGTCATCTCCGTCCACCCCCGGACCAATCAGGTGACGGTGGAGGGAGTCAACGTGGCCAAGCGTCACCAGAAGCCCACCCGATCAATGCAGCAGGGCGGGATCATCGACAAGGTGATGCCGATCGACGCATCGAACGTGTCGCTCATCGACTCCACCGGACGCTCCACGAGGGTGGGTTACCGGGTCGATTCCGACGGCACCAAGGTCAGGGTGGCCCGTACCAGCGGAGGTGAGCTGTGACCACAGCGACCAGTCCTCGGCTCAAGGCTCGTTACAACGACGAACTCCGTTCGGCGCTGCAGCAGACCTTGGGACTGGGCAACATCATGCAGGTTCCTCGCCTCGAGAAGATCGTGATCAACGTCGGCGTCGGCAAGGCCGTGGAGAACAAGGGTCTGATCGACAAGGTCGTGGAGGACATCTCGATCATCAGCGGCCAGAAGCCGGTGGTGACCCGTGCCAAGAAGTCCGTCGCCGGATTCAAGGTCCGGGAGGGCAATGCGATCGGTGTCAAGGTGACACTTCGCGGCGACCGGATGTGGGAGTTCTTCGATCGTCTCGTCACCCTGGCGATCCCTCGGATCCGTGACTTCCGAGGCCTGTCGCCGAAGAGCTTCGACGGCCACGGCAACTACACGTTCGGGGTCACCGAGCAGCTCATCTTCCCCGAGATCGATTACGACAAGGTCGACAACGCCCGCGGCATGGACATCACGATCGTGACCACCGCCCAGACCGACGCCGAGGGTCGAGCCCTGCTCGACTCCTTCGGTTTCCCGTTCCGACGCGAAGGACAGCAGTGACATGGCAACTCAGGCTCTGAAGCAGAAGCAGCAGCGCAAGCCGAAGTACAAGGTGCGCGCCTACACCCGTTGTCGCCGGTGCGGCCGACCTCGCTCGGTCTACCGCAAATTCGGTCTCTGTCGAGTCTGCCTGCGTGAGCTCGCCCACGCCGGCGAGATCCCGGGCGTGACCAAGGCGAGTTGGTGAGGGGAGGACTGACACCATGACGATGACTGACCCGGTCGCAGACATGCTGACCCGAATCCGCAACGCCAACACCGCCATGCACGATGACGTCCGAATGCCGTCGTCCAAGATCAAGGAGGCGCTCGCTGAACTCCTCAAGAGCGAGGGCTACATCGGTGGGTTCGAGGTGGCCGACAACCCCAACGGTCCGGGCCGCCTGTTGAACATCGACATGAAGTACTCGCCCGAGCGCAAGCGGGTGATCTCGGGTCTGCGTCGCGTCTCCAAGCCCGGACTCCGGGTGTACCGCAAGTACAACGAGGTCGAGCGGGTGCTCGGCGGCCTCGGTATCGCCGTCCTGTCCACGAGCAAGGGGCTCATGACCGACCGTGAGGCCCGCAAGCAGCGGGTCGGCGGTGAGGTCCTGTGTCACGTCTGGTGAGGTCCTGATGTCTCGAATCGGCAAGGCTCCCATCACCGTTCCCGCCGGAGTGACCGTGACGGTCACCCCGGAGCAGATCGTGGTCTCCGGTCCCAAGGGGGAACTCTCCCAGTCGCTGCCGCCGGCGGTTCTCATCACCCAGGACGGTGACGTGCTCACCGTCGGCCGGATCGACGACGCCAAGTCCAGCCGGGCGCTGCACGGTCTGATCCGCTCGCTCGTTCAGAACATGGTCACCGGCGTGACCTCGGGGTTCCAGAAGAACCTCGAGATCGTCGGCGTGGGGTTCCGCGCCGCGGCAAAGGGGAAGAACACCCTCGAGCTGTCGCTCGGGTTCTCCCACCCGGTGACGGTGGAGGCTCCCGACGGCATTGAGTTCGTCGTTCCCCAGCCGACGCTGATCGAGGTCCACGGCATCGACAAGCAACTCGTCGGTGAGGTGGCTGCCAACATCCGCAAGTGGCGCAAGCCCGAGCCCTACAAGGGCAAGGGGATCCGCTACTCCGACGAGCACGTTCGCCGCAAGGCCGGCAAGGCCGGCAAATGATCTGTCAGGTGGTACAGCGATGAGCGACGCAGCAAAGGCCAAGCGCGACAGCCGTATCCGGCGCCACGCCCGAGTGCGCAAGCAGGTCCGCGGGACCGCCGCCCGGCCTCGACTCGCCGTGTTCCGGTCGAATCGGCATCTCGTGGCACAGGTGATCGACGACTTGAACGGCCAGACGTTGGTCGCTGCGAGCACGCACGAGCCCAGTCTGCGGGGCGGTCCCACCGCTAACGTCGACGCTGCGGGTCAGGTGGGCACGCTCGTGGCCGAACGGGCCAAGGCCGCCGGGATCGACAGGGTGGTCTTCGACCGCGGCGGGTTCCGCTACCACGGTCGGATTGCCGCCGTTGCTGATGCGGCTCGCGCCGCAGGACTGGAGTTCTGATGGGCATCAACGAATCGGACCTGCAACTCAGAGAGTCGCGGGTCATCAACATCAACCGTGTCGCCAAGGTCGTCAAGGGTGGTCGGCGGTTCTCCTTCACTGCGCTCGTGGTGATCGGTGACGGTGCCGGCCGGGTCGGCTTGGGATACGGCAAGGCCAAGGAGGTGCCCCTCGCCATCCAGAAGGGCACCGAGGAGGCTCGTCGCAACCTGTTTTCGGTGCCGCTCGCCGGTGGCACGATCGTCCACCAGGTGATCGGTGTGGTCGGAGCCGGTCGGGTGCTGCTCAAGCCTGCTGCTCCCGGTACCGGGGTGATCGCCGGCGGTGCCGCCCGAGCCATCCTCGAGGAGGCCGGTATTCGTGACGTCCTGTGCAAGTCGCTCGGGTCCTCCAATTACATCAACGTGGCCAAGGCGACCGTCGCCGGGCTCCAGGCGCTCCGCCGTCCCGACGAGATCGCTCGCCTCCGCGGCCTCCCGGCTGATGAATTCGTGCCGGCCGGTCTGCTCCGGGCCTACGAGGAGTCCGAGCGTGGCCCGGCCCCCGAGCCGTTCGAGGTGCCGTGATGAGCAGCATCAAGGTGACGCAGGTGCGGTCGTCGATCGGGACCAAGCCGAAGCAGCGGGGGACCCTGCGTGCGCTCGGGTTGGGTCGGATCGGCAAGACCCACACGCTTCCCGACACTCCAGACGTCCGAGGTCAACTCGCTCGGGTGCCGCACCTCGTCGAGTTCGTCGTCGTCGACGGCACTGCAGAAGGAACCGAGACACCATGAAGATCCACGATCTGAAGCCTGCCGAGGGCTCCAACCGGCGACGCAAGCGGGTCGGCCGGGGCATCGCCGGCAAGGGCGGCAAGACCGCAGGCCGCGGCACCAAGGGCCAGAAGGCTCGTGACACCATCCCTGCCAGCTTCGAAGGCGGTCAGCTCCCGCTCAGCATGCGGGTCCCCAAGAAGCGTGGGTTCAACAACCCGTTCCGGGTCGAGTACCAGGCCGTCAACCTCGACACGATCGAGTCCTCCGGTCTCGACGAGATCACCCCGGAGACGCTCCGGGCGGCCGGTCTGGTATCCAAGGGCGCACTCATCAAGGTGCTCGGTCGTGGTGAGCTCACCCGGTCCGTCACCGTCCGGGTCCACGCCGCCTCGGCGTCGGCCGAGGCCGCCATCACCGGGGCGGGCGGGACGCTCGAGCGTCTGCCCCTCCCGTTCAAGGTCCGCCCTGCCTTCTCCGGTAGCGCACACACCAACCGCTGAGGGCCAACCGGGCCCGCCGTCGTCGGACCCGCTGGGATCGGCTACCTTGACCGGGCGTTGCGGGTGCACACGGGTGGGCCCGCTCGGTACATCGGGAATCGTCAGGCAGAATCGCTAGACAGAGCGGCCGGGCCGGCCGTCGAGTCAGGGAGCATCAGTGTCTCGAATCGGGAACATCGTCAAGATCCCCGACCTGCGCAACAAGGTCCTCTTCACCGTGTTCATGCTGGTGCTGTACCGGCTCGGTTCGTACCTGCCCGTCCCCGGTGTCGACCTGAACGCGGTCACGGCGATCGAGGAACAGGCCCGAGAGGGCGGCGTGCTGGCATTTCTCCAGTTGTTCTCCGGCGGCGGGCTCACGCGATTCAGCCTGTTCGCGCTCGGGATCATGCCGTACATCACGGCGTCGATCATCATGCAGATCCTCACCGTGGTGATCCCCAAGCTGCAGGAGTGGCAGCAGCAGGGGGCGGTCGGTCAGCGCAAGACCACCCAGTGGACCCGGTACCTGACGATCGGCATCTCGGTGCTCCAGTCGACCGGTCTGGTGTTCCTGTTCCACAACGGCGGTGGTGGCCTCACCGGTGGGCAGTCCAACCTCGACCTCGTGCCCAACTTCAGCCCGCAGACCGTGATGCTGATCGTGCTCACGTTCACCGCCGGATCGGCGCTGTTGATGTGGATGGGTGAGCTGATCACCAACCGCGGCATCGGCAACGGCATGTCGCTCATCATCTTCTGCTCGGTCGTCTCGACCCTGCCCGGAGCGTTCTCGGCGGTGTACGCCGCTGAGAACGGCACGATCAAGCTGATCGTGTTCAGCGCCTTCTGCCTGGTGCTGCTGGTGTTCATCGTGTTCGTCGAACAGGGCCAGCGCCGGATCCCGGTCCAGTTCGCCAAGCGGGTCGTCGGCCGCCGAATGTACGCCGGCCAGAGCACCTACATCCCGCTCAAGGTCAACCAGGCCGGTGTGGTCCCGATCATCTTCGCCAGCGCCGTGATCAACCTGCCGGTGCTGTTGTCACAGGTGCTCCCCGCCGACGGATGGGGGGCGACGGTGTCTGGGTGGATCAACGACAATCTGGCAAACACCCTCAACCCCTTCTACCTCTTCGTGCTCGGACTCCTGATCGTGGGGTTCACGTACTTCTACACGGCGATCGCGTTCGATCCCGTCCAACAGGCGGACAACCTCCGCAAGCAGGGCGGGTTCATCCCCGGTATCCGTCCGGGACCGCAGACCGAGAGCTACCTGGCCAAGGTCCTCAATCGGATCACGCTCCCAGGCGCCATCTTCATCGCCATCCTGGCGATCAGCCCGACGTTGCTCATCCAGGCGCTGCTCGGACCCAGCGCCAGTTCGGTGGCCTACTCCATGGGCGGCACCTCGCTCCTGATCGCAGTCGGCGTCGCGCTCGAGACCATGAAGCAGGTCGACAGCCAGCTGATGATGCGCAACTACGAAGGATTCCTGTCGACGTCGTCCAAGTAGCGCCGCATCGGGCCCGGCCCGTGTGGACCACTTGTGCGATCCGCCCCAAATCTGTTGGGATGACGTGATGGCTGCGCCGCTCAGGATCCTCGTGTTCGGCAAGCAGGGTTCCGGCAAGGGGACGTTGGCGACCCGGCTGCATGCCCGACTCCTTCTCCCGCACATCTCGACCGGCGACATGCTCCGGGCGGCCGCAGCGTCCGGATCGGAGTTCGGTCAGCGGGTCGCTGCGATCATGGACGCTGGCGAGTTGGTCTCCGATGAGGTCATGGAGGGCGTCGTCGAGGAACGCCTCAACGCTCCCGATGCGGCGGATGGATTCATCCTCGACGGCTACCCGCGGACGCCCGGACAGGCGGCGTTCCTCGACGAGCTTCTTCTTCCCGATGGAATCAGCATCGCCATCGAACTCCAGGTCGCCGACGACGTCGTGCGGGGCCGGATCGTCAACCGTCGGGTCTGCACGTCCTGTGGTGCCATCTATGCCGCCGGCCGGGACGAGTCCGCCGAGACCGGGGTGTGCGCAGCGTGCGGGGGGACGGTGATCCAGCGTGATGACGACACCGAGGAAGCCGTCGGTGCCCGGCTGGCCACCTACGCCCAACTCACCGAACCGCTGCTCGAGTACTACGAGGATCGTGGACTCCTCGAACGCATCTCGGGCGAGGGAGACCCGGAGGCCATTGCAGACGGTGCCGTGGCCCTGATCGAGGCCCGCCGGGGCTGATCGAGGTCCACTGGCGGGAGTCGGGGCCCCGCCTTTGCTCGCGGGGCCGGTCTCCCCTAAGATCGTAGGCCGTTCCGCGGAATTTCTGCGGGGCGACTCCCCCCGGGGCCATTCAGGAGGTTGTGCGCTGCCCAAGCCCAAGGAAGACGCCATCGTGCTCGAGGGAACGGTTGTCGAGCCACTCCCCAACGCCATGTTCCGGGTGGAACTCGAGAACGGGCACGTGGTCCTGGCGCACATCTCCGGAAAGATGCGGATGCACTACATCCGCATTCTCCCCGGGGACAAGGTGCAGGTGGAGCTCACCCCCTACGACCTGACCCGAGGTCGCATCACCTACCGATACAAGTGACCGAGGTCCGTTGTGGCCGAGGAACATGACCGAGACGGTCAGAGGACGACATGAAGGTTCGACCGAGCGTGAAGCGCATCTGTGAGAAGTGCCGGGTGATCCGGCGTCACGGTCGCGTCATGGTGATCTGCGAGAACCCCCGACACAAGCAACGGCAGGGCTGAGGTAACCCATGGCACGCATCTCCGGTGTCGACATCCCACGCGAGAAGGTTCTCGGGGTGTCGCTCACGTACATCTACGGAATCGGCCCGTCGACGGCGGCGGACATCTGCACCGCCACCGACATCGACCCGTCGACCCGGGTCCGTGATCTCACCGACGGCGACGTGACCCAGATCCGGGCCTACATCGAGGAGCACTACCAGGTCGAGGGCGATCTGCGTCGTGAGGTCAGCCAGAACATCAAGCGGAAGATGGAGATCGGTTGCTACCAGGGCCTCCGTCACCGTCGTGGTCTGCCGGTGCGCGGCCAGCGGACCCACACCAACGCCCGCACCCGCAAGGGCCCCAAGAAGACCGTCGCTGGAAAGAAGAAGGTTCGCAAGTGAAGGTGCAGCACTGATGGCCAAGACCCCGCCGGGCGGCCGCCGCCCCAAGAAGCGCGAGCGCAAGAACGTCACCCACGGTGTCGTTCACATCAAGAGCTCGTTCAACAACACGATCGTCAGCATCACCGACCTCCAGGGCAACGTCCTGTCGTGGGCCTCGGCCGGCAACGCCGGGTTCAAGGGATCACGGAAGTCCACACCGTTCGCCGCCCAGCTCGCCGCTGAGCAGGCCGCCCGCCGGGCCATGGAGCACGGTGTGCGCAAGGTCGACGTCGTGGTGAAGGGCCCCGGCTCCGGTCGGGAGACCGCCATCCGCTCCATCCAGAATGTCGGGATCGAGGTCACCGGGATCAAGGACGTCACCCCGGTCCCGCACAACGGTTGTCGTCCCCCGAAGCGCCGGAGGCTCTGACATGGCTCGCTACACCGGACCGAAGGCGCGTGTCTCCCGTCGTCTCGGCACCAACATCTGGGGGACCAACGGCGAGAACATCGCCATGGAGAAGCGGCCGTACCCCCCCGGAGAACATGGCCGGACCCGCCGCCGCGGCAACGTCAGCGAGTACCTGCTGCAACTCCAGGAGAAGCAGAAGGCCCGCTTCACCTACGGGATCAACGAGAAGCAGTTCCGCACCCTCTACGCCGAGGCCTCCCGCCGTCCGGGCGTGACCGGCGAGAACCTGCTCCGGTTGTGCGAGCAGCGACTCGACAACGTGGTCTACCGGGCCGGTTGGGCTGCCACCCGTCCGCAGGCCCGTCAGTTCGTCAGCCACGGACACCTGATCGTCAACGGCCGTCGGGTGAACGTTCCCAGCTACCGGGTTCGTCAGGGTGACGTGATCCGCCTGAGCGACAAGGGCCGCAAGCTCACCGTCGTCGAGTGGAACATGGACGCCCTCGGCCGTCGGCCGGCGCCGTGGCTCGATGCCTCCGACGGCGGACAAGAGGTCACCATCCGGGAACTGCCCCGCCGGGAGCACATCGACGTCCCCGTCCGTGAGCAGCTCATCGTCGAGCTCTACTCCAAGTGAGCCCAAGCACCTAGATCCAGTTCTCTTCGCCTGCCGATTCCCAACCACCACGGTCGGCGAAGCACCGAGTCCCTGCCCACCCTCCCGAGTTCCGAGGTACGCAACACATGCTGGTCATTCAGCGACCCACCGTTGAGGCTGTCGACGAGGAAGAGGCGAACACGCAACGCTTCGCCGTCGGCCCACTCGAGCCCGGCTTCGGCCACACGCTCGGCAACTCCCTCCGACGGACGCTCCTGTCGGCGATACCGGGGGCGGCCATCACCGAGGTGCGCTTCGACTCGGCGCTGCACGAGTTCGACACCATTCCCGGCGTGACCGAGGACGTCACCGACATCATCTTGAACCTGAAGGACATCGTGGTGACGTCGGAGTCCGAGGAGCCCATCACGGTGCGTCTCGACGTGTCCGGGCCCGCCGATGTGACCGCCGGAGACATCTCGGGCAACTCCGACGTCGAGATCCTCAACCCGACGCAGCACATCGCCACCCTCAACGGCTCGGGGCGTCTCGCCGTCGATCTGACGATCGCTCGGGGAAAGGGGTACACCTCGGCGGTCGGGCGGTCGGCGTCCACCATCGGCGTGATCCCGGTCGACGCCATCTTCTCCCCGGTGCGCCGGGCCACGTTCACCGTCGAGCCGACGCGTGTGGAGCAGGCGACGGAGTACGACCGCCTCGTGCTCGACATCGAGACCGACGGATCGCTCTCACCTCGGGACGCCCTCGCCTCCGCCGGCGGGACCCTGCGCGCGCTCGTCGAACTCGTCGAGCACCTGAGCGACGAGCCCAAGGGCCTCGAGGTCGGACCCGAGCCGGCGGTGGTCGCCTCGACTCCGGACCTCGACCTGACGATCGAGGATCTCGACCTCTCCGAGCGGCCCCGCAACTGCCTCCGCCGGGCGCAAGTCAACACGGTCGGCGAGTTGCTCGGAAAGAGCGAGGACGATCTGCTCGCCATCACCAACTTCGGTCAGAAGTCGCTCGACGAGGTGCTCGAGAAGCTGAACGACCGTGGCCTGAAGCTCCGCAGCGCCTGAGCGCCACGACGAGTAGGACTGGAGAGAGACCATGCCGGCAACCCCCAAGCGTGGGCGCCGCTTCGGCGGCGGGAGCAAGCATCAGCGGCAACTCATGGCCAACCTGGTGGCGTCGCTGATCGCATCGCCCGAGGGCATCGTGACCACCGAGGCGAAGGCCAAGGCCGTTCGCCCGATCGCTGAAAAGGTGATCACCAAGGCCAGGAAGGGTGGACTGCACAACCACCGCCAGATCCTGGCGTACCTCGGTGACGAGGAGATCGCTGCGATCCTGATGGACGTTGTCGGACCCCGTTACGCCGACCGTCCGGGCGGGTACACCCGGATCCTGAAGCTCGGGCCACGCCACGGCGACAACGCCCCGATGGCCAAGTTGGAGTTGGTCTGAGCCACGGCTCCGGCTGCTGTCGTCACTGGATCGAACCGCCCGTTCGGGGCGGTTCGTTCGCGTCCGGACCCATGTGCGGCGGTGGACCTCGGTGAGCGGCGTCTCGCCGGACACGGCGTCCTCTGGTCTGGTGCTCGTGGTCTCCTACGACGGCACCGACTTCCACGGCTTTGCCGAGAACGTCGGCGTTCGCACCGTCGGCGGAGTGCTGCGGTCGGCTGTCCAGGCGGTCCTCGGCCGTCCGGTCGAGATCACCTGTGCCGGTCGGACGGATGCGGGCGTGCACGCCGCCGGCCAGGTGGTGAGCGTCAGATGGGATGAACTCACGGGATCCGGTTCGGGGCTGGCCGGCTCCGGCCCGGTCGACACGGAGCGGCTGAGGAAATCACTGATCTCGATGTTGGGACCCGAGGTCGTCGTCCGGTCGGTGGCCGTGCCGCCGGAAGGCTTCGACGCTCGATTCTCCGCCATCGGCCGGACCTACCGCTACGTGCTGTGGAACCACGCCGATCCCGATCCGTTCGAGGCACGGACGGCCTGGTGGGTTCCCGAGCCGCTCGACGTCGAGGCCATGCAGGCCGCCGGGGACTCGCTCGTGGGCGAACACGACTTCACCACGTTCTGCCGGCGACCCAAGGGCGAGGTGGAGGTCTCGCTCATCCGGCGCGTCGAGTACGTGCGTTGGATTCGGCCCGACTGGATGTCGAACCATCCCGACTACGAACCCGGCGCCGACGGCGCCGATCAAATCCCGTCGAGACGGTTGATCATGGAGATCTCCGCCAGTGCATTCTGTCACCAGATGGTCCGCAGCATCGTCGGTCTGCTCGTCGAGGTCGGACGCGGTCGACGGACGGTCGACGATGTGGCAAACGCCCTGCGGTCACGGGACCGCTCGCACCTGCCGACGCTGGCCCCGCCGAGTGGACTCACCCTCTGGAGGGTCCACTACGCATGATCGCCCGACTCGGGGTCTCGCCGGGTTGTCCTGGTGGGCTTGATGCTGGTTCGGGGCGACCGGTAGCCTCTCCCCTCGGCTCGGTGGGCGATCCCGGCGAGTCAGAGCACCATCATCGGGCATCTCCGCAGCGGAGCCTCGCCCGGTCCCAGACGAGAGAGTGATCATCGTGCCCACGTACTCCCCGAGTGCCAACGACATCGAGAGGTCCTGGTACGTCGTCGACGCCGAGGGCCTCACGCTCGGTCGGATGGCCACCGAGGTCGCCCGCATCCTCCGGGGCAAGCACAAGGCGACGTTCACGCCACACCTCGACACCGGTGACCACGTGATCATCGTGAACGCCGACAAGGTCGTCCTCACCTCCAACAAGGCCGAGGCCAAGCGGGTCTTCACCCACAGCGGCTACCCGGGTGGCATCAAGTCCGAGACGTATGCCGATCTGCTCGGCCGCAAGCCGGCCGACGCAGTCCGACGTTCGGTTCGTGGGATGCTCCCCAAGAACCGACTCGGCCGGCAGATGCTGCGCAAGCTCAAGGTCTATGCCGGCCCCGACCACCCACACGCCTCCCAGCGTCCCGAGCCGCTCGTGCTCGATGCTGCCCGAGCACGTACGTGACGGAGATCTGAACCATGTCCTCGCCCCTCGTCCAGTCCACCGGTCGTCGCAAGCGCGCTGTCGCCCGTGTCCGGATCCGGATCGGTTCCGGCAACATCACCGTCAACGGGCGGGGTGTGGACGACTACTTCCCCAACGCCACCCACCGGATGATCCTGAGCGAACCGCTCCGACTCACCGAGACGGGTGAGCAGTACGACGTCGATGTCACCATCCACGGAGGCGGCGTCGCCGGCCAGGCCGGCGCAGTCCGTCTCGGCATCGCCCGAGGCTTGATCGATCTCAATCCGGACCTGCGTCCGGCGCTGAAGCAGGCCGGCTTCCTGACCCGCGACGCACGGGAGAAGGAGTCCAAGAAGTACGGCCTGAAGAAGGCCCGCAAGGCTCCGCAGTACTCGAAGCGCTGAGCGCGCTCGGACAACCCGACCCGGTCGTGCCCACGCCTGAGGTCCGCTTCGGCACCGATGGGGTGCGGGGCGAGGCCAACGACTCACTCACCGCAGAAGTGGCGCTCGCCGTCGGTCGTGCCGCCGCCCGCCTCTCGAGTGGATCGGTACTGATCGGTCGGGACACCCGCCGGTCCGGTCCCATGTTGGAGTCCGCCGTGGCGGCCGGCGTCTGCGCCGAGGGCTCCGACGCTGTGCTGCTCGGAGTGGTCCCCACGCCGGCTGTGGCGGTCGCCTCCGCTGCGCTCGACACCGTCGGCCTGGTCATCTCGGCATCGCACAACCCGTTCGCCGACAACGGGCTCAAGCTCTTCGCCGCTGGTGGCCGCAAGCTCAGCGACGACGAGCAGGCGGCGGTGGAGGCGTCGATCGCCGACGTACTCGTGGCCGGTGGTCTCCCCGGCCCTACCGGGGCCGGCGTCGGTGAGGTCCGCACCGACCCGCTGGCGTTCGACCGCTACGCCGACGCCGTGACCGCCGCCCTCGCCGATCGGCGTCTCGATGGCCTGCGTCTCGTGGTCGACTGCGCCCACGGCGCCAACAGTGAGGTGGCGCCGACGGTATTCGCTCGCCTCGGCGCCGACATCACCGTCGTCGCCGCAGAACCCGACGGCACCAACATCAACGACGGAGTCGGTTCGACGCACCCCGAGACACTCGCCGCAGCGGTCGTCGAGGCCGGGGCCGATCTCGGCGTGGCGTTCGATGGTGACGCCGATCGACTACTCGCTGTCGACGGCGCCGGCCGTCTCGTCGACGGGGACCAGCTCATGGCGTTGTTCGCCGCTGACCTCTCCGAGCGAGGCGCCCTCCGCAACAACACCGTCGTGGTCACGGTGATGTCCAACCTCGGGTTCCACCACGCCATGCGCCGTGCGGAGATCGACGTCGTCACGACCGCCGTCGGCGACCGCTACGTACTCGAGGCCATGAACGCCGGCGGGTTCTCACTCGGAGGTGAGCAGTCGGGTCACCTGATCTTCTCCGACCACGCCACCACGGGCGACGGCCTGCTCAGCGCAGTGTTGCTGTGCGACCTGGTGCTCCGTTCGGGGCAGCCCCTCACGGAGCTCGCCGACGCATCCATGACCCGCTTCCCGCAGGTCCTGCGCAACGTCCGGATCGAGCGCAGTGCCGCCGACGTCGTGGAGGCGGTCGCTCCGTCCGTGGCGGCGGCCACGGCGCAACTCGGCGACAGCGGTCGGGTGCTGCTGCGGCCGTCGGGAACCGAGCCGCTCGTCCGGGTGATGGTCGAGGCACCGAGCTCCGCAGAGGCCGAGGCGGTTGCTGCGACGCTGGTCGCTGCGGTGGAAGCTGCCCGCTGAGGCCGGGGCCGCTCGAGGACTGACATCGCCGGGGCCGTGTCCGGCGCAGCTGCCACCGCAGCGCCCGCTGGTTCCGCACCCCCCGACGCCTCGGGGGCCACTACGTCCGCTCCGGCTCGCACACCCGTACAATCGAGTGGGCTCGTTCATACAGAGCACCCGTGGAGGTCGTGTCGTCAATGTGCGGAATCATCGCAGTGGTCCGGCGTCGTGCCACCCGCGGGCCGGTAGACCTCGGTGCTGTGGCGCAGCGACTCGAATCGGTCGCAGCCGTGCTCGCACCCGGTCAGGGTGACCGTCTGCAGCGGCTGCGCTCCGCCGCCGAGCCGCTCGCCGCCGCCGACGCCGAGTTGCGGAGCGTCCCCGGGCTGCTGGCGCTGCTCGACGATCCGAGCGCCCGGGCGCGCATCGGCGGGCTCATCGAATCCTTGAGCGCCGCAGCGATGGTGATCGAGGCCGAGCTCGATGATCCGCACGTCGACCTTGCGGCCGCCGAACTCGAGTCGACCAACGCCGCCCTGATCGACTGCAAGGACGCGCTGTGGGCGATCCAACGGGATCGCCTCCGCGCTGCATCAGGAGTGGAACTCCTCGCCGAGGACCTTCCCGGTCCCGATGGTGTGGCCGTGCTGATGAGCCTGCACCAGGCGCTCTCGTCGCTCGACCGGCTCGAGGTCCGCGGTCGCGACTCCGCCGGTCTGGAGGTCCAGCTCTGGAACCACGGCCTCGACCCGTCGGACCCATCCGTCGTGGCGACGCTCGCGGAACGGGCGTCTCCGGCATTCACGTCGGGCTCGGTTCGCTTCGACGGCGACGTGCTCGTCGTCGTGCACAAGGCTGCGGCTGAGATCGGTGAGCTCGGGGACAACACTGCATCGCTGCGTTCGGGAATCCGCCACGATGCGCTGCTGCAACGGGCACTCGCTCACGACGGCGTGGAGGGCGTCGTGCTGGGCCACACCCGCTGGGCCTCGATCGGCATCATCTCCGAACCCAATGCCCACCCGCAGTGCTCCGATGAGGTGGATTCCTCACCGGGCCCGCTCGTGACCGCAGTCCTCAACGGTGACGTCGACAACCACGCCGATCTGGTGGCGTCCGACGGCCTCCGTCTGCAGCCGGAGATCACCACCGACGCCAAGGTCATTCCGACGCTCACCCGGCGGGGTCTCGTCGAGGGACGCTCGGTGTCGGAGGCGTTCCGTGAGACCGTCGTTCGACTCGAGGGATCCGTGGCCATCGCCGCCACGGCGGCCTCGGCGCCGGACCGGATCCTGCTGGCGCTGCGCGGCAGCGGGCAGGCGCTCTACGTCGGCGTTGCCGAGGATGCGTTCATCGTCGCCTCGGAGCCCTACGGCGTGGTCGAGGAGACCACCGAGTTCCTGCGCATGGACGGGGAGACCCCCGCTGACCCCGACAACCCCACCGGCAGCCGTGGTCAGATCGTCGAGTTGCGGGTCGACGGCGCCGGATCGCTCGACGGGATCAGCCGGTGGTCCTACGACGGCAGCGAACTGCCCGTCGGCTCCGACGACCTCGCCGTGGCGCAGATCACGACCCGCGACATCGACCGGGGTTCGGCTCCTCACTTCCTGCTCAAGGAGATCGGCGACTCGCCGTCGTCGTTCCGCAAGACCCTGCGCGGCAAGCTCTTCGAGGTCGACGGTGCCTACCGGGTCGTGCTCGGAACCGAGACGTTGCGCTCGGACATCGCCGAACGGCTGGCATCGGGCAGCATCGACCGCATCCTCGTCATCGGGCAGGGAACAGCAGCGATCGCCGGACAGAGCCTCGCTCTGCATCTGAGCGAGTTGCTCGCCGCAACGCCGGTGGCGGTCGAGGCTCTCCCGGCCACCGAGTTGTCCGGGTTCCGGATGCGCAGCGACATGTCCGACACACTCGTCGTGGCGATCAGTCAGTCCGGCACGACCACGGACACCAACCGCACCGTGGACCTGGTCCGGGGTCGTGGCGCACCTGTGGTGGCCATCGTCAACAGGCGCAACAGCGACCTGACCGACAAGGCCGACGGGGTGCTGTACACCTCTGATGGTCGCGACGTCGAGATGAGCGTGGCGTCGACCAAGGCGTTCTACTCCCAGATCGCCGCCGGACTGCTGCTCGGTTACGCCATCGCTGACCACGTCCCGGGTGCGCGCCGGGCCGCTGACCCCTCCGAGCAGGACCTGCTCGCCGCACTCGGGCGCATCCCAGCAGCGCTCGAAGCGACCCTCGCCGGCCGCAGCGAGATCGCCGCCGCCGCCCAGACGTTCGTGCCCTCCCGCCGCTACTGGGCGATCGTCGGGAACGGCGTCAACCAGATCGCTGCCCGGGAACTGCGCATCAAGCTCTCCGAGCTCTGCTACAAGTCGATCGCCTGCGACGCCACGGAGGACAAGAAGCACATCGACTTGAGCTCGGAGCCGCTGATCCTGGTCTGTGCCGCCGGGTTGGTCGGCTCGACCGCAGATGACGTGGCCAAGGAAGTGGCGATCTTCCGGGCGCACAAGGCGGCTCCGATCGTGGTGGCCTCGGAGTCGGACCGCATGTTCACCTCTGCGCTCGCCGTGCTCACTGTGCCCGACACCCATCCGCGACTCGGGTTCGTACTCGCCACGATGGTCGGCCACCTCTTCGGCTACGAAGCAGCACTCGCAATCGATGCCCAGGCGCAGCCGCTGCGGGAGATCCACTCGACGATCGACGAGGAGGTCGCCCGTGCCGGCGAGGTCGTGGATCCGATCGCCGTGCTCGCAGCCGTGCGGGCCCGGGTGGCAGCGCCATCGGCGTCGTTCCACGATGCGCTCCGCACCGGTGAACTCAACGGTCACCTCGAGGCGAGCACTGCGGTTCGACTCGCCGGACTGCTCCGCTACCTGACCGGCGTGAGCCCGCTCGACGGCTACCAGATCGAGTTCGGCAAGGTCGGGACGCCGGGTGTGCTGCTCGACGACACCGCCGCAGGGCTCACCGCCGCCATCGAGGAACTCACCCGTCCGATCGACGCCATCAAGCATCAGGCCAAGACCGTCACGGTGGGCATCAGTCGCAGCGACGAGTCGCTGCTCGAGGTGCCGCTCGTGTCGGGCGTGCTGCGTGCCGGTTCCGCTCGGGACCGCCTCACCTACTCGACCCTCCGGACGCTCGGTGAACTCGACCCTGCCGTGGTTGAGATCGTCGGTTCGACCCGCTACGGCGTGGAGGACGGTGCGAACCTCGACCACGCCACGCTCGTCGTGCTCGACCGCACCGGCGTGTCGCTCGGTCTCCCGTCTCGTGTCGACCGTGACCCGCGTCTGCGGGGGACCAAGGCCCTCGTGGCGCGTGAGCAGGAGCTGATGGTCGCCCAAGGCCGGAGCGACGGTCGGACCGTGGTGATCGTCCCCGAGACCAAGGACGGTGTGACGACCGGGCTGGTCCTGCTGCACGTCCGTCTCGCCGATTCGTTGCCGGCCTCCACGGCCCGTGCGGTGCTGCAGGGCTACCGCCGGAGGTACCAGGCCCTCAAGGATGCAGTGACCGAGACCGAGGATGTGTTCCGCGACGACCTGCTCACCGCGCAGTCCGTCGTCGACCTGCTCTGCGAGCCGATCCTGTCGCTCGCCGACCGCTGGCGCAGCTGAGCGGCGAACCGTGGCGGTCGTCGGGATCGGGACCGACCTGGTCGACATCGAGCGGTTCCGTGAGGTGGTCGCCCGCACGCCAGCTGTCCTCGATCGACTGTTCCGCACCGCCGAGCGGGAGCGCCTCGCAGGTCGCCGTGATCCGATCCCGGGTCTCGCAGCTCGCTTCGCCGCCAAGGAGGCGGTGATCAAGGTGCTCGGCTCCGGCATGGCGGCGCTCCCAGCGAGCGACATCGAAGTGCTCGGTGGTGGTGACGAGCCGCCGACGCTCGAGTTGCACGACCGGGCTGCAGCACGGGCCACCGAGCTCGGGATCCACTCGTGGCACATCTCGCTCACCCACACCGAGACCCACGCCGGGGCCGTGGCGCTCGCCGAGTCGTAGTCGCCCGGTCCGACGTTCGTTCTTGCGCAGGACCGGTGCGCGGCCCCGTACCCTGACCGACGTGATCCCTGTGCTGACGCCCGCTGAGATGGCGCAGGTCGATCGCTCTGCGCCCGAACCGTTCGATGTGCTCGTGCGTCGCGCCGCCGGCGCCGTCGTGCGTGCTGCGACCGGGTTGCTCGGCGGGATCTACGGCCGCCGTGTCGTGGTCGTCGCCGGCCCGGGGCACAACGGCGACGACGGCCGGCTCGCAGCTCAACTGTTGGCGCAACGGGGCGTGCGCACCACCGTGTTCGCCGCCGATGCGTGCCCGGACGTCCTCCCGTCGAGTGACCTGGTCATCGATGCGGCCTACGGGACCGGGTTCCACGGCACGTTCGACTTCCCCGATCCGAACGGTGCCCCCGTGCTCGCCGTCGACATCCCCTCCGGTGTCGACGGCCTCACCGGCGCGGTGTCCGGACGGCCGGCGCACGCCGTGGCGACCGTGACGTTCGCTGCGCTCAAGCCCGGTCTGGTGCTCGGTGACGGCCCGACGTACTGCGGCGAGGTCGTGCTCGCCGACATCGGGCTCGATGTGTCCTGCGCATCGGCGTTCCTGGTGAGCGATGCCGACGTGCGTGCGTGGGTGCCGGAGCGGCGGGGCGACGACCACAAGTGGCGCCATGCCGTCTGGGTGATCGGCGGGTCTCCGGGAATGCTCGGCGCTCCCACCATGGCGACGGTGGCGGCGTTCCGTGCAGGCGCCGGCTACGTGCGGTTGTCCGTCCCCGGCGAACCCCACGTCGACGCCCCCCTCGAATCGGTCGTCGTCCCGCTGCCGGTGCGCGACTTCGACGAACCGATCCTCGCTGACGTGCGCCGGTTCCGGGCACTCGCTGTCGGCCCCGGCCTCGGACGCAGCACCGACACCGACGCATCCCTCCGGCGACTGCTCGCCGGTGCCGACCTCCCCGTCGTCGTCGACGGCGACGCCCTGTGGCTGCTCGGCCGGGACGCCCCCGGCATCCTCTCCGCCCGCTCCGCACCCACGGTCCTCACCCCGCACGACGCAGAGTTCGAACGCCTCGCCGGTTCGCCGCCCGGGGCGGACCGGATGGCTGCGGCCCGTGCGCTGGCCGCTTCGACGGGGGCGGTCGTGTTGTTGAAGGGTCCGACGACGACCATCGCCGGACCCGACGGGACGTGCCTGCTCGTGCGATCCGGTGACGCCCGACTCGCCACTGCCGGGACCGGTGACGTGCTCACCGGCGTGGTCGCAGCGTTCCTGGCGTGTGGAGCCGAACCGACGTTCGCTGCGGCCGCTGCTGCTCACCTCCACGGGCGCGCTGCGCTGCGGTGTCCGGAACGTGGGACCGTGGCCGCCGACGTGGCCGCTGCGCTGCCCGACGCCTGGGCGCACCTCGCCTGAACCGCCGGGGCAGCCGGAAGGATCAGCGGATTCGTGGCGTCCGCTCAACCAGACCGGAACCGGCGCACCGCCTAGCCTGACGGTGTGTCCCGCCCCTCGCTGATCGACGTCGACCGTGACGCAATCCGCGCCAATGTCGCCGCAGTGGCCGCATGGGTCGCACCGGCGCAGGTCTGCGTGGTGGTCAAGGCCGACGGCTACGGCCACGGCGCCGTGGACGCCGCCGGTGCCGCCCTGGCCGGGGGTGCGTCGTGGCTCGCCGTGGCGCTCGCTGCTGAAGGGGCCGAACTGCGTCGCCTCGGGGTCGACGCACCGATCATGTTGTTGTCCGAGCCGACCCACGCCGAACTCCGCCTGGCGGCCGAGCACGACCTCACCCCGACCCTCTACACCCTCGACGGTGTGTGCTCGGCGGCGTCGATCAACCCGGGCTGGGCCGTCCAGGTCAAGGTCGACACGGGCATGCACCGTGTCGGTGTCGCTCCCGCCGACGCCGTCGAACTGGTGCGCTCCGCACTCGCTGCCGGGCTCAGGCTCGTCGGCACCTTCACCCACCTGGCACTGGCAGACACCCCCGAGCGCCCCGAGAACCAGATGCAGATCGACCGCTACGAGTCGGTCCTCGCCGACCTCGACTCAGCCGGGATCGATCCCGGGCTGCGCCACGCCGCCAACTCAGCAGCAGCGCTGCACCTGTGTCCCACCAGATTCGATCTGGTGCGCATCGGCCTGGCGGCCTACGGAGTTCCCCCGTCGCTGCACCCCAGTCCGATTCCGCTACGGCCGGCGCTGCGGCTGCGATCCCGGGTGTCGTTCATCAACCACGTTCCCGTCGGTGAGGGAGTCAGCTACGGCTGGCACTACGTGGCGAACCGGCCCATGCGCATCGCTGTCGTTCCGCTCGGATACGCCGATGGCGTCCCACGCAATCTCGGCCTCCGGGGAGCGGAGGTGCTGCTCGGCGGTCGCCGCCGGCCGATCGTTGGCGCCGTCACGATGGATCAACTCATGGTCGATGTGACCGACGCCGAGACCGTGTCAATCGGGGACGAGGTCGTCCTGCTCGGCGACCAGGGCGAGGAGCGCATCACCGCCTCGGAGTGGGCCGACCGGCTCGGCACGATCTCCTACGAGGTGCTCGTCGGCTTTGGCGCCCGGGTCCCACGCACCTATCCGGCCTGACGCCGCCTCGTTGCGCTCTCCCGGGCTGAAGCCGGCGCCGGCCACCCCGGTACGATGCCGTTCGTGGTCGACCCCTTCTGCGAGCTGCGTGAGCGGGCAGCGGACTGCACCCGGTGCGACCTCGCAGCGACCCGTACCCAGGTGGTGTTCGGCACGGGCCACGCCGATGCCCCGCTCGTCGTCGTCGGCGAGGCACCGGGCGAGCAGGAGGACCGCACCGGCGAGCCGTTCGTGGGCCGTTCCGGCACGCTCCTCCGGCGGGTCATCGCCGAGGAGACCGACCTGGCGGAGGACGACTGCTGCATCCTCAACGTCATCAAGTGCCGCCCGCCTGACAATCGCGACCCCCGCCCGGCGGAGATCGAGGCGTGTCGCCCGTGGCTCGATGAGCAGCTCGCCGTGGTGGCTCCGGTGGTGGTGTTGAGCGTCGGCAACTTCGCCAGTCGACTGCTGCTCGGGACCACCGAGGGCATCACTCGGCTCCGCGGTCGCAGCTACCCGTGGCGTTCGGTGCACCTGGTGCCGACGCTGCATCCCGCTGCGGTCCTGCGCGGTGGCCAAACGGCCATGGAGCACTTTCGCCACGACGTCCACCTCGCCGGTGTTCTCGCCAACGGGGCCGCAGCGTGAGCGCCCGCAGCGTGCGGATCCGCACGTCGTCGGTGGAGGCCACGCGTGACGCCGCTGCTGCGCTCGCCGAACTCGCCCGTCCGGGCGATCTCCTGCTGCTCGTCGGCGACCTCGGCACCGGCAAGACGGCGTTCTGCCAGGGGTTCGGCCGGGGCCTCGGCGTGGACGAGCAGATCACGAGCCCCACGTTCGCCCTGGTGCAGAGCTACACGGGCCGACTCGACTTGAACCATCTCGACGTCTACCGGCTGACGAGTGTCAGCGAGGCGCTCGATCTGGGGTTGAACGAACTCCTCGACGACGGCGGGGTCACGTTGATCGAGTGGGGCGACACGATCGCCGGAGCGCTCTCGGCGGACTTCCTCGAGGTCCACTTGAACGTCGACGCCGGACCGGAGGAGCGGTCGATCGACCTGATCGCCGTGGGCCCGGCGTGGTCGGCACGGGTGCGGTCAGTGCAGACCGCTCTCAGCGAGTGGATCGACGTCGGCACCGACACGGCCTCCGGCACCGGCACGGGCACCGAGGCGGACGGATCGTGCTGATCCTCGGCATCGAGACCGCCACCACCCAGGTCGGGTGTGCGATCGGCGGGCACGAGGGTGTGCTCGCATCGGTGCACGCCGCCAAGGGTCGACGGCACGCCGAGTACCTGGTGCCGAGCATCGAGTTCGCCTGCGAACGGGCCCGGGTCGAACTGTCCGAGATCGGCGTCGTCGCCGTCGACGTCGGTCCGGGACTGTTCACCGGCCTGCGGGTCGGGGTGGCCGCCGCCAAGTCGCTCGCCTTCGCCCTGCGCGTCCCGATGATCGGCGTCTCGAGCCTCGACCTGCTGGCGTTCCGTGTGCGGTTCTCGAACCGGCTCATCGTCACCACCGTCGACGCCCGGCGCAGCGAGTTGTACTACGCCTGCTACCGGCAGGTCCCCGGCGGCGTCCAGCGGGTCACCGACCACCAGATCGGTACTCCCGACGACCTCGCCAGCGAGCTGCTCGCCAGCGGCGAGGAGGTCCTGCTCGTCGGCGAGGGTGCGCAGCGATACTCCGAGGCGTTCGACGGACTCGCCAAGGTCGAGCTCGTCGACCCCGGCAGCAGCTACCCGTCGGCCGAGGCGCTCGTGGAACTCGCCCACGCCCGGGCGCTGCGGGAGCAGTTCGAACGATCCGATGCGATCGAACCCATCTACCTCCGGCGTCCCGACGCCGAGATCAACTGGTCGGTACGGGACGGTCGGTGATGGCGGTCGACCTGCCCCGGACCGACGGCATCGTCGTGGCGCCGATGCGATCCCGGCACCTGCGTGGTGTCGTCGAACTGGAGCGGTCGACCAATCCGCGGCCATGGTCCGAGCGTCTCTTCCGGGACGAACTCCGCATGGGTCCGAGTCGTCACTACGTGGTGGCGCAACAGGACCACTTGGTGGTCGGCTTCGGCGGGATCATGTTCAACCCGGACGAGGCGCACGTGACGACGGTCGCCGTTGCCGAACCCTTCCAGCGTCAGGGCGTCGCATCGAGGCTGCTGCTCGTCGGGATCCGCTGTGTGATCGACCGAGGAGTGGACGCCGTCACGCTGGAGGTTCGCATCACCAACCGGGCCGCTCAGGCGCTCTACCGGCGGTTCGGCTTTGCGCCGGGCGGGATCCGGCGTGCCTACTACCGCGACAACCGGGAGGATGCGCTCGTGATGTGGGCCCACGACCTCGACACCGCCGAGTATGCCGAACGGCTCGACTCGATCGAGGCGGCGTTGCCGTCGCCGCTCGTCATCGCTGGGACCGGCCCGCAGGGAGGCGCGACGTGAGCATCGACCATCCCGCCGAGGCCGGCCGCCCTGAGGCGACCGTCGATGCGTCGACTGTCGTCCTCGGCGTCGAGACGTCCTGCGACGAGACCGCAGTGGCGTGCGTGCGTGGCGGCAGCGACGTGTTGTCGTCGGTGGTGAGCAGCCAGGTGGATCTGCACGCCCGTTACGGCGGGGTGGTACCGGAGATCGCCAGTCGGGCCCACAACGAGCTCATCATCCCGGTGCTCGCCCGGGCCCTGCTCGAAGCCGGTCTCGACGGCGAGGACGTCGACGCCGTCGCCGCCACGACCGGCCCGGGTCTCATCGGTGCGCTGCTCGTCGGGGTGTCGGCGGCCAAGGCGCTCGCCCTGGCGTGGGACGTACCGTTCGTGGCGGTCAACCACCTCGAGGCGCACCTGTACGCCGGGTTCCTCGAGGACCCCGATCTGCAGTTCCCCCTCGTCGTGCTGCTCGTCTCGGGTGGACACACGTTGCTCGTGCACGTCGAGGGTCACGGTCGGTACCGGCTGCTCGGCCAGACGCTCGATGACGCCGCCGGTGAGGCGTTCGACAAGGTGGCGCGCTTCCTCGGGCTCGGCTACCCCGGAGGCCCCGCCATCGATTCGGTGTCCATGACCGGCGACGCCGAGGCGATCGCATTCCCCAGGTCGATGATCGACGACGGATTGGACTTCTCCTTCAGCGGATTGAAGACCGCAGTGGTCAACCACGTCCGGGCGCATCCGGAGGTCGCCACCGAGGATGTGGCGGCGAGCTTCCAAGCGGCCGCGGTCGACGTGCTCGTGGCCAAGGCCAGACGGGCTGCTGCGGCCACCGGGGCCCGGGCACTGGCGCTCGGCGGGGGAGTGGCGGCCAACTCGATGTTGCGCGAGCAGTTCCTCGGGGCGTGTGCCGAGGACGGACTCCACGCCTTCCTCCCGAGCCGGGAGATGTGCACGGACAACGCAGCGATGATCGCCTCGACCGGCTGGTACCGATTGCAGCGGCAAGGTCCGACACCGCTCGACTGTGGCGCCGATCCCAACGAGCGACTCACGTCGTCGTGAGCCCGCTCGGAGCGGATGGTGCTGCGGCCACGGCCGAGGAGTGGGCGGGACGGTTCGAGAACCAGGCCGAGGCGTGCGAGGTGCTCGGTTCGCCGCTCTACGGCAGGCTGCTGCGGATCCTCGCTTCGGACTGCGCTGCGGGCGGCTCGACGTGGGACACGGTGCGGCCCCACGCCGGGCTCCGGTTCGGTCAGGCCGGGCCGTTGCGTCTGGTCGCTACAGCACACCGGCTGGCCCTCACCGACCGGGCCGGTGTCTGGGCGGCGTGCCTGCCGAGTTGCGGGGGAGTGGTCCCTCACGATGATGCGGCGCTCCGAGCGGCCTGGTCGGAGTTCGCCGCCGGACACGTCGCCGAGCTCGGTGCCGGCATGGGCCGTGAGGTGCAGACCAACGAGGTCGCCCGCTCGGTCGGCCTGGCGTACGGCGCAGCGCATGCGGGACTCCGCAACGGGACCCGTCTGGTGGAGCTGGGCTGTTCGGCCGGCCTGAACCTCCGCTACGACCACTACGCCGTTCGGATCGGCTCGCTGGTGCTCGGGTCGGCCGATTCGGAGGTCCAGCTCGATCCCGAGGTGCTCGCACCCGCCGGGTCCGCAGTGGGGACGCTCGACGGCGGGTTCGATCCTGCCGCTGCTGCGACGCTGCCGGGCATCGTCGAGCGGATCGGACTGGACCCTCATCCGCTCGACGTCACCACCCCGGACGGTGCGGCCACGCTCACGTCGTTCCTCTGGCCCGACCAGGTCGACCGCATCGCCCGGGTGCGTGCGGCGATGGCGATCGCCGCCCGGGTCCCAGCCGACCTCCGGGCCGTGTCCGACACGGCGGCCGCCCTCGTCGAGATCCTCGAGGGCCCGGCCGTACCGACACTCGTGCAGCACTCGATCGTCTGGCAGTACATCCCGACCGATCAGCGCTGGCGGATCACCGCAGCGCTCGAGGACGCCGGTCGCCGGGCCACGGCCGCTGCACCCCTGGCGTGGATCCGTTTCGAGCCGGACGAATGGGACCGGACCCGGGTCGCTCTGTGGTTGCGCCGGTGGCCCGACGGCGGCGACCGGCTGCTGGCGCAGGTGGACTACCACGGTCGTTGGATCCGGCCGATCCCGCCGCCGTTCGTGGCGTCGATCCGCTGAGCGCCAACGCCGCGACCGCAGATCGGTCGGCCGGCGGGGCCTCGTCCGGTGCCGGAACGTCGCCGGAAGGGCAATTAGCACTCGGCGGAGTCGACTGCTATCGTTGGCACTCGTCCAGTCAGAGTGCCAACCGCCCCATGGAGGCAACCGTGAGTTTGCAACCCCTCGAGGACCGCATCGTCGTCCGGCCGAACGAGGCCGAGGAGACCACCGCCAGTGGACTCGTGATCCCAGACACCGCCAAGGAGAAGCCCCAGCAGGGCGAGGTCCTCGCCGTTGGCCCGGGCCGCTTCGGCGACGACAACGACCGTGTGCCCATGGACATCTCCGTCGGCGACACCGTCGTGTACTCCAAGTACGGCGGCACCGAGATCACCGTCGACGGTGAGGACGTCCTGATCCTCAACGCCCGCGACGTCCTCGCCATCGTCAAGTGACGACCCGTTTCTGACGAACGCCCGTCACCGAGTCAACCGACTACTGAAACAACCGAGCACTGAGACAATCGAGAGGCAATCCACATGTCAAAGATCCTGAAGTTCGACGACGAGGCCCGTCGCTCGCTCGAGGCCGGTGTGAACCGCCTCGCCGACGCAGTGAAGGTGACCATCGGCCCCAAGGGCCGCAACGTCGTCCTCGACAAGAAGTTCGGCGCACCGACCATCACCAACGACGGTGTCTCCATCGCTCGTGAGATCGAGCTGGAGGACCCCTTTGAGAACATGGGCGCCCAGCTCGTGAAGGAGGTCGCCACCAAGACCAACGACGTGGCCGGTGACGGTACGACCACCGCCACCGTGCTCGCCCAGGCGCTCGTGCGTGAGGGCCTGCGCAACGTCGCTGCCGGCGCCAACCCGATCGGCGTGAAGCGCGGTATCGAAGCTGCGGTCGCTGCTGCGGTCGAGTCCATCGCCGGTGCCGCCAAGGAGGTCGACGAGAAGTCCGAGATCGCCCAGGTGGCCGCCATCTCCGCTGCGGACCCGCAGATCGGTGAGGTCATCGCCGATGCCATCGACAAGGTCGGCAAGGACGGCGTGGTCACGGTCGAGGAGTCCAACACCTTCGGCCTCGAGCTCGAGTTCACCGAGGGCATGCAGTTCGACAAGGGCTTCCTGTCCCCGTACTTCGTGACCGATCTCGAGCGTCAGGAAGCCGTCCTCGACGAGCCCTACATCCTGTTCGTCAACGGCAAGATCTCCTCGGTCCAGGACCTCCTCCCGGTCCTCGAGAAGGTCATGCAGGGTGGCAAGCCGCTCGTGATCGTCGCTGAGGACGTGGAGGGCGAGGCCCTCGCCACGCTCGTGGTCAACAAGATCCGTGGCACGTTCTCGTCGCTGGCGGTCAAGGCCCCGGGCTTCGGCGAGCGTCGCAAGGCGATGCTCCAGGACATGGCGGTCCTCACCGGCGGTCAGGTCATCGCCGAGGAGGTCGGCCTCAAGCTCGACAACACCACCCTCGACCTGCTCGGCCGGGCCCGCAAGGTGGTCGTCACCAAGGACAACACCACGATCGTCGACGGAGCCGGTACCTCTGAGGACGTCACCGGCCGGGTGGCGCAGATCAAGCGTGAGATCGACGAGACCGACTCCGACTGGGACCGCGAGAAGCTCCAGGAGCGCCTCGCCAAGCTGTCCGGCGGCGTGGCCGTGGTCAAGGTCGGCGCCGCCACCGAGGTGGAGCTCAAGGAGAAGAAGCACCGCATCGAGGACGCCCTGTCGGCCACCCGGGCCGCCATCGAAGAGGGTGTCGTCGCTGGTGGCGGCACCGCACTGGTGCGGGCCAAGCCGGCGGTCGCCGCATCGATCGAGTCGCTCTCGAGCGACGAGAAGACCGGTGCGACCATCGTCCTCCGTGCGCTCGACGCCCCGGCCCGGCTGATCGCCGACAACGCCGGTGCCGAGGGTGCGGTCATCGTCCAGCAGCTCGAGCGGGAGTCGGGCAACACCGGCTACAACGCCGCCACGGGCGAGTTCGAGGACCTGCTCAAGGCCGGCGTCATCGACCCGGCCAAGGTGACCCGTGCGGCGCTGCAGAACGCGGCGTCGATCGCCGGTCTGCTTCTCACCACCGAAGCGCTCGTGGCCGACAAGCCCGAGGAGCCGGGTGCGGGCGGCGGCGGTGGCATGCCCGACATGGGCGGCATGGGCGGCATGATGTGAGCCCGGGCCCGCAGTGCGGGCCCACCGAGTGTGTGGCACGGGGCCGGTCCGGCGGGGCCGGCCCCGGCCGCGTCCCGCCGTCGCTCGCCGAGCGCACCGTCAGCTGGTGCGGCGAGTTCGACGGGACCTGCACGGCGCAGTGGCACATGAGCATCTTCCGGCTGCTCCCGTTCTGCGAGCAGCTCCGCCAGTTCGCGTGGTGCTCCACCCGGCACACCGACTACGACTTCTGGGCGCACCAGTCGGCCATGGCCGAGGCCGTCGGTGCCGTGGTCCGTCGGGCCGGGTGGCAGCCCGGGGCGTAACCTCGCCCAAATGGACCAGCGCCCTGCCCCCGATCCCGCCAAGCTGCTCGCCGACTGGATGGAGTGGGAGACGGGCGACACCCCGCCGGGTCGGGTGATGAGCAACCTCAAGACCCACGGCCTGCGGGACCTGCTCGAAGAACTCGTGGCCTCGACGTCGTCGTCGTCCGACGCCTGAAGCGGCTGCAGCAGCGCTCCGTGGATCGTGGCGGTCCGCAGATCATTCCCCGGCCGGGACAGTGGTCTCCCGGCCGTCCGGCTCCCTGGGCCGATCTGACCGATCCCGGGTCGGCTTGCACGCTGGAGCGTGTCGCTTCGATCCTCCCCGTCGGCCACCGTGGCCGACCCTCGCCGGTGTCCAACGAGGGCGGCATCCCGTCTGCGGTGCTGATTGCGCTCTACGACGGCGACGCCGGCGTGGAGGTGGTGCTGACCCGCCGTTCGTGGAACCTCCGGACCCACCGCGGCGAGGTGAGCTTCCCGGGCGGCCGGTCGGATCCGGGGGAATCGCCGCTCACCACGGCGCTGCGGGAGGCCGACGAGGAGGTGGCGCTGCGGCCGTCGACGGTGCGACCTCTCGGCGAACTCGACCACCTGACGACGATCACTCGACGGGCCTACATCGTGCCGGTCGTCGGTGTCGTCGACGGACGCCCGCTCCTGCAGCCGAACACCGCTGAGGTGGACGGCATCCTCCACGTGTCGCTCGCCGAGTTGCTCGAGCCGGGGGTGTTCCGGGAGGAGCGGTGGGGAAGTGGTGACCTGTCGCGTCCGATCTACTTCTTCGAACTGCACGGGGACACGGTCTGGGGCGCAACTGCTGCGATGCTGCGGCAACTGCTGTGCCGGCTCACCGGTGTGGACCGGGGGGAGGCGGTCGACGACGACCCGGCTCGTGATCTCCCTCCGTGGGTTCGCCCACCGGGGGCGGACGATCCCGGTGTCTTCTGAGCCGGGCGCGCCTCGAGCTGCCGGTCACATCCAGTAGTTGGGCGCCTCGGCGGTGATCGTGACGTCGTGCGGGTGCGCCTCGCGCAGGCCCGCCGGGCTCATGCGCACGAACCGGGCGTGCTGCTGCAGGTCGGTGATCGTGTGGGTCCCGCAGTAGCCCATGGCCGACCGCAGCCCGCCGACGAGCTGGTACAGGATCTTCTGTGCCGGACCCTTGTACGGGACCCGCCCCTCGACGCCCTCGGGGACGACCTTCTCGGTGGTGTCGGCGTCGTCCTGGAAGTAGCGGTCCTTGGAGAACGACCGGGCGTTCATGGCGCCGAGCGATCCCATCCCCCGGTAGGCCTTGTAGCGCTCTCCCTGACTGAGGACGATGTCGCCGGGGGTCTCGTCCACCCCGGCGAGCAGGCTGCCGAGCATTACGGCGTCCGCTCCGGCACCGACGGCCTTGGCGATGTCACCGGAGTAGCGCACACCTCCGTCTGCGATCACGCCGACCCCATGGTCGGAGGCGACGACGGCGCACTCGTGGATGGCGGTCAACTGAGGAACCCCGACACCGGCGACGATGCGCGTCGTGCAGATCGACCCGGGGCCCACCCCCACCTTGACGGCGTCGGCGCCGGCGTCGACGAGCGCTGCGGCGGCCGCGCCGGTGGCGATGTTGCCGGCGATCACGTCGACGGAGAGGTTGGCCTTGACCTTGCGGACCACGTCGATCACACCGGAGCTGTGACCGTGGGCGGTGTCGACCACCAGCACGTCGACGCCGGCAGCGACGAGGGCCTGGGCCCGTTCGAGCGCATCGTCACCGACCCCGACGGCCGCAGCGACGACCAGTCGGCCCTGCGTGTCCTTGGTGGCGTTCGGATACTTGAGCTTCTTGTTGATGTCCTTGACCGTGATGAGCCCGGCGATGCGGAACTCGTCGTCGACCACGGGCAGCTTCTCGATGCGGTGCCGGCCGAGGATGGTCTGGGCCTGTTCGAGTGTCGTGCCTCGGGGTGCGGTCACGAGCCCGTCGGAGGTCATCACCTCGCTGATGGGCCGATTCGGGTTGTCCTCGAACCGGAGATCCCGGTTGGTGAGGATGCCGACGAGTTTGCGGTCCTCATCGACGATCGGCACGCCACTGATGCGGTACTTGGCCATGAGGTCGAGCGCAGCGCCGACGAGGTCATCGGGTCCGAGGGTGACCGGGTCGACGATCATCCCGGACTCCGACCGCTTCACCTTGTCCACCTCGGTGACCTGATCATCGATCGAGAGGTTCCGGTGGATCACTCCGAGGCCGCCCTCCCGGGCCATGGCGATGGCGAGCCGGGCCTCGGTCACGGTGTCCATGGCAGCGGACACGAGGGGGATGGCGAGCCGCACGTTCGCTGTCAGGCGGGTGGTCGTGTCGACCTCTGCCGGGATGACGTCGGAGGCGGCCGGCAGCAGGCACACGTCGTCGAAGGTGAGACCCAGCGAGCCGAATCGGGAGCTCGAAGCGGGGTCTTCGTCGTGAGGGAGCGTCGCCATGGATGGATGCTAGTCGCTGCGAGCATCGCCCGGTCAGTGACGAGTGGGTAGCGTGGGTACGTGCCCGAGTTGTCGTTCAGCGGTGAGACCCACGGTGAGATCGTCGTCAAGGTGCGGCGGTGGCTCGCCTCGCTCGACGGCGAGGACGGTTCGTCGTTGACGCCGGCCGAGGCCGTCACGCAGGGCGCCGAGGTCACCAAGGACGCACTCCGGATCATCGCTGCGGCGGCACCCGATCCGGTGGCGCAGTCCGATGTTGTCAAGGGCCTCACCAATCTGGGTTACAAGGCCACCGACACCACCAAGGCTGCGGTGGTCGCCGGTCTCGACTCGCTCGAGGAGATGACCGGCGGGAGCGTGGTGCGCCAGGCGACCGAGACCGGCCGAAAGGTGGTGTGGCAGATGAACTCGGCGGTGGCCAAGCAGGTCCTGCGGGCCCTCCGGGGCTGACCTGCGCTGGGGGTCCCCCACGCGCGGATGGGGGCGTCACCGGATATCGCCCGGGTGGTGGATCGTCGACCATGGACACCGGGTCGACGCCGAGTGCGCGGCGGCCCAGGAGGTCAGTCCCATGTCCATGTCCACGTCCGTCACCACGCCCGGTCCCGACCCGGTCCCCGGCGCCGGTCCGCCCCCGGCGCAGGTGCCCTGCATCGGCCCGTCCTTCGACCTCAGCGACTGGCTGGTGGCCCGGCGCAACGCCGGTGCCACCCCGGCCGACATCACCGAGGAACTGGTCGGCGCGGGTTGGTCCGCCGACACGGCGGCCACGGTGGCCCTCCGCTCCCTCCGGCGGGCCGACCGCCGGCCCCTGCTCTGGTTCTCCCTGTGCTGGGCCGCCGGCCTGGCCGCCGTGGGTACCACCACCGGGCTCCACCAGCTCCTCGCCGAGTACCCCGACCGGATGCTCGCCGCGCTCGCCATCACCGTCGCGACGGTGATGGCGCCGATCGCCGTGGCGTGCGGGTTGCACGCCCGTCGGGTCGAGGCGGCCTCAGAGTTCGCCGTGTGGTCGCCCGAGCGCCGGGCCTGGTTCGGCACCCTGGCCACCTGCACCGTGGTCGTCGGCCTCGTGCGGCTCATCGGCTACCTCTACACGGTGATCGCGTCGCTGGTGGCCGCCACCGACGAGCCCCTCTACGGCCGGGACCTCGCCCACGTGGCGCTGTCGCTCGGCGTGGCGCTCCCGCTCTTCTGGTGGAGCCTCACGGAGTGGCGCCGGTCGGACGTGGCGATCTCCGGCCTGCGGGACGACGAGCGATGAGGGGTCCGTCGGTCGATCGGGCATCGGGGGTTCAGGCGCCGGGGGCCGCTGAGCCGCCTCCGGCGCCCGATCGCGGTCATCCCCCGCAGCCCACCCCCGGCCGTCGCGCCGTGCATGGTGCGCTCGTGGCGCTCGCGACCACCCTGTCGGCCGCAGGTCTCGTCTTGGTCGGTCTCAGCCTGTCCCTCTGCGGCCTGGCCGGGGGCCGCTGCACCCCCGAGGAGCTCGGGGCCATCGACGCGGCGAACGGCTCGGCCGGCCTGGTCCTCGTCGTGGGCACAGCGACCGTGGTGGTCGCCGTCCGGTCCGCGGGTTGGCGGGTCACGGCTGCCGTCTCGGTGGGTCTCGCGGCGTTGGCGCTGGCGATCGGGGTGGGGGTGGCCGCGGGCGCAGCGTGAAGGTCACGCTCGTGCCGGCGGTGCGACACGATGGGGCGGTGAGGACGACCCCGCGCACCCCGACCGCCGCGGCAGTGCAGCGCCGGCTCGAGCTCGGCCTCGGAGCGGTCCGGGGTGTCACCCTGGCGTGGGGACTGCTCGTCGCCGCCATCGACGCGTCCTCGGGTGTGTTGCGGCACCCCGTCCCGGCCCTCGTCCTGCTCGGAGTGCTCGTGGTGTGGTCGGTGGCGTGGACGGTGGCCGTGGCCCGCCGGGCCCGGTGGGTGGGCGGTCCCCTCGGTGTGGGAATCGACCTGGTGCTGGCGTCGGTCACCGTGGCGGCGGACCAGTTCGTGTACGCCGGGGACCGCTCGCAGTCCCTGGCCTCGGCGTGGCCGCTGGCCGCGGTGCTCGCCTCGGGCGTGGCGGCCGGCCCCGGCTGGGGGCTCGTGGGCGGTGTGGTGGTGGGCCTCGTGAACGTGGTGGCGGCCGGAGCCGATGGCGACGTCACCGGCCGGGTGCTCGCCCTGCTCGGGTCGACCGTGCTCTACGGGGCCGCGGGGTGGGTGGCCGGGTGGGTCGCCGCGCAGCTGCGCACCACGGCTGCGGCCGCGGCCGAGGCGGAGGCGCGTGCCGAGGTCGCCCGCACGCTGCACGACGGCGTGCTCCAGACGCTCGCGGTGGTGCAGCGCCGCTCCGACGATCCCGAGCTGGTGGAGCTCTCCCGTGCCCAGGACGCGGAGCTCCGTGCCTTCCTGCGCGGCACGTCCGACCGCGCCGGTGCCCGACCGGACGCGGGCGTGGCCCCCGGCACCGGCGCCGCGCGCGGCACCGACGACGCTGCCGACGTGGCGGTGCTCCTCGGTCCGGCGCTCGCCGCCGTGGAGGGACGCTTCGGGGTGCCGACGCGGCTGGTGGTGGTCGATCCGGGCGATGCCCGGGGTGACGCGGCCCGCGCGCTCGTGGGTGCCGCGGCCGAGGCGGCCACGAACGCCGCCAAGCACTCCGGCTCGGCCGAGGTCTGGGTGTCGGTGGACCGGGGCGAGCCGTCGGGCACGCTGGTGGTCGTGCACGACGAGGGCCACGGCTTCGATCCCCGTTCCACCCCCGAGGGCGACGGGCTCACCGGGTCGGTCCGGGGTCGCCTCGACGCGGTCGGCGGCACCGTCGCAGTGCGCTCGGCGCCGGGTGAGGGTTGCGAGGTCACGCTGTGGGCGCCGTGAGCCCGCCGCCGGTCCGGGTGGTCGTGGCCGACGACCACCACATCTGGCGCTCGGGCATCCGGGCCGACCTCGGCGACCGCTTCGACGTGGTGGGTGAGGCCGAGGACGCGCCGTCCGCGATCGAGGTGGTGAGGGACGTGGCGCCCGACCTGGTGCTGTGCGACCTGCACATGCCCGGTGGTGGCGGCATCGCGGTCGCCGGGGCGGTGGCGGCCGAGGCGCCGGTGGTGATCCTGACGGTGTCGGAATCCGAACGCGACGTCCTCGACGCCGTGGCGGCGGGCGCCGTGGGCTACCTCGTGAAGTCGACCCGGCCGGAGGAGCTGCGCGACGCCCTGCTGCGCGCGGCGGCCGGCGAGCCGGTGTTCTCGCCCCAGCTCGCCGCCCTGCTGATCGGGGAGTACCGCCGCCTCGCCCGCTCGGGTGGCGAGACCGCCACGCTGCCCCTGTCGGAACGGGAACGTGAGGTGCTGGCCCACGTGGCCCGCGGCCAGTCGTACCGGGCGGTGGGCGAGGCGCTGTTCATCTCACCGAAGACGGTGGAGAACCACGTGCGCAACATCATGGCGAAGCTGCACCTCGGCCGGCGTCACGAGTTGGTGCGCTGGGCCGTCGACCACGGCATCACCTGAGGGGGTCAGGCGAGGGCGTCGGCGAGGGCGTCGAGGTCCGTCGTCACCCGGTACCCGCACCGGTCGACCAGCCAGTCCCGGTTGCGCCGGTGCACTTCGACCCCGGCGTCGAAGCGGTTGAGGTGCACGACCGTCGGTGCATCGGCGCCGGGCCGGGACGCGAGGGCGTCGACAATCAGGCGGACCGAGTTGATCGTGCCCAGACCGGCGTCCGCGACCACCAGGACCAGTTCGGGCGCCACCAGCGCGGTCAGGTCCACCCCGTCGCCGTCCTCGGCAGCGGGGGAGCGGACACCGCCCGCGAGCTCGACCAGACCGACGTCGACGCCCCGACCGTCGTCTCGGGGTCGGGTCATCGGTGCGTGGTCTCCTCGGGCACGTGATCGGGACGGGTCGTGTCCTCGCCGTCGACCGAACCCAGCGCGGCGTGCGAGGCGGCGAGCGCCGCCGCCGCGTCGGCCGGGGAGGAGCCGGTGGTGAAGACGAACGCCCGCGCCGTGTTCACGAACAGCTCCACGGTGGCGCGGTTCGCGGCCGCGTACCCGCCCAACGAGCCGAGGGTCTTGGACAGCGTGCCCACGACCACGAGGTGGCAGCCCTCCACCCGCGGCAGCACCGGGCCCAGCACCCCGTGGGCCTCGTTGAGCACGAGCGTGGCGTCGAGTTCGGCGCACACCCGGGCCAGGTCCTCCACCGGGGCCACGTCGCCGTCCATGGAGAACACTGCGTCGGTGACCACCACGGCGTGGCGTCGGCGCCGGGTCGCCAGTGCGTCGGCCACGGCGTCCACGTCGAGGTGCGGGGTGACCTCCACCTCGGCGCGGGCGGCGCGGATCCCGTCGATGATCGACGCATGGTTCAGCTCGTCGCTCACCACGAGCGTGTCGTGGCGGCCTCCGGCGGCCACCATCGCGCCGAGCACTCCGAGGTTCGCTGCGTACCCGGTGGGGAACACGAGCGCGGCCTCGGTGCCGGCCCGTTCGCCCAGGGCGACCTCGAGCTCGTCGTGCACGGGTCGGTGGCCGACCACCAACCGCGACGCGCCGGCGCCCGCCCCGTAGGTGTCGAGCGCCGCCTTGGCCGCTGCGACCACCTCGGGGTGCTGGCTCAGGCCGAGGTAGTCGTTGGAGGCGAAGTGGACCACCTCGGTGCCGCCGTCCGGATGCCCGGGGTCGACCAGACGGGTGCGCACGCCGCCGCACTCGAGGGCCCGCGCCGAACGCCACCGGCCGGCGTCGGCCACCGCACGGTTGCGCGCGGCCACGGCATCGGCGAGCGGCGCCATCAGACGGCCCGTGCCCCGTCGGCGGGCACTCCGTCGGCGGTCACCCCGTCGGCGGTCGCCACGTCGGCGGTCGCCACCTCCGCGATGGCCCCGGCGACGGTGGCCACGATCAGTTCGGCCTCCTCCGCTGTGGTGGTCAGGTGCGGCACGATCACGATCACGTCGCCGAGCGGACGGATCAGCACCCCACCCGCCACGCACGCGGCCGAGATCCGGCGCCCCCAGCGCAGCCCCTCGGCGGGTGGGGCCACCTCGACGCCGATCATCAGGCCGTGCTGGCGCACCTCCGCCACCCCGGGCAGCGGCGCCACCTGCCGATCCAGCAGGTCGGCGAACTGCTCGGCGCGCCCGCGCACGTTCGTGAGCACGTCCTCATCGTCGATCAGCCGGAGGTGTTCGAGGCCCACCGCGCACGCGAGCGCGTTCCCGCCGTAGGAGTGGCCGTGGTGGAGCGTCCTCGCACCGAGATCCTCGCCGAGGAAGGCCTCGTACACCCGGTCGTCGGCCGCCGTGGCCGACAGGGCCAGGTACCCGGCCGAGATCCCCTTGCCCAGCGCCATCAGGTCGGGCCGGAGCCCGCACTGCTCGCTCGCGAAGAGCGTGCCGGTGCGGCCGAATCCCACCGCCACCTCGTCGCACACGAGCAGCACGTCGTGGCGTCGGCACGCGTCCTGGAGCGGCGCGAAGGCCTCCGGCGGCAGCAGGTGCATGCCGGCGGCACCCTGCACGAGCGGCTCCACGACCACCGCCGCGAGCTCACCCGCGTGCTTCGCCACCATCCGGCAGGCCACCTCGATCGCATCGGGTCGGTCGAAGCCGGGGGCCCGCAGCACGCCGAAGCGAAGCGGGTCGAACAGATCGGTGCCGAACCCGCCGTCGCCCACCGACAGCGAGCCGATCGTGTCGCCGTGGTAGGCGCCGCCGAAGGCGAGGTAGCGGGTGTGGCCGGCCACCCCGAGGTTCACCCAGTACTGCAACGCGATCTTCAGGGCCTGCTCCACCGCGGCCGCACCGTCGGAGGCGAACACCAGATGGGCGCCGTCCATCGGGAGCCGCGGCGCGAGAGCCTCGGCGAACTCGATCGCGGCGCGGCTCCCGTTGCCCAGGAGTGTGGTGTGGGCCACGCGGTCGAGTTGGTCGCGGAGCGCAGCATCGAGCCGCGGCACCCGGTGCCCGACGGTGGTGACCCACAGCGACGAGATGGCGTCGAGGTACCGGTTGCCGGCCACGTCGATGATCCAGTGGCCCTCGGCGGACTCGGCGATCACCGGCGAGTTGTCCGCGTAGGCGGCCATCTGGGTGAACCCGTGCCAGACCACCGCCCGGTCGCGGTCCACCCACGCGCGGACCGTGGCATGGTCGGTGGGTGGCTCCACGAGGCCACACGGCCCGGCCCGGCCCGCCGCGCCGCCCATCGCCCGCGACCCCGACCGGCCCGGAGCCCGTCACCCGTCCGGCCCGGGCCTAGACTTCTCGCTTTCCCGGGGGCCCGGTGGTCCCCCGGCCGGAGCAGGTGAGCAGTGGCAGAGATCGAGATCGGACTGGGCAAGGACGGCCGCCGGGGCTACGGCCTCGACGAGGTGGCCATCGTGCCGAGCCGGCGCACGCGGGACGCCGACGAGGTGGACACCTCCTGGCAGATCGACGCCTACCAGTTCGACCTGCCGCTTCTCGCCGCCCCGCAGGACGGGGTGACCAGCCCGGACGTCGCCGTGGCGCTCGACGGGCTCGGTGGCGCCGGGGTGCTGCACCTCGAGGGCCTCTGGACCCGCCACGCGGATCCCGCGCCCGTCCTGGTGAGGATCGCGGAGGCCGCGGCCGACGGCGCCGACGGCGTGGCGCTCCTCCGGGAGGCGTACGAGCCGCAGGTGGACCCGGAGCTGATCGGGGCGCGCATCGCCCGGATCCGCGAGGCCGGCGCCACGGTCGCGGTCGCGGTCAGCCCGGCCAGCACCGAGACGCTGCTGCCCCACATCACCCGTGCCGAGCCCGATCTCCTCGTCATCCAGGGCACCGTCACGTCGGCGGAGCACGTGAGCGAGGGCACCCACGAGCCGCTCGACCTCAAGTACCTGGTGCGGCGCATGGAGGTGCCCGTCATCGTCGGCGGGTGCGCGAGCTACCAGGCCGCGCTGCACCTCATGCGCACCGGAGCCGCCGGGGTGCTCGTCGGCGTGGGCGCAGGCCTGAGCTCCACCACGGGCCGGGTCCTCGGGGTGGGCAACCCGATGGCGACCGCGATCGCCGACGCCCGCGCCGCACGCATGCGGCACCTCGACGAGACCGGCGTGTACGTACACCTCATCGCCGACGGAGGGATGAGCACCGGCGGCGACATCGCCAAGGCGGTGGTGCTCGGTGCCGACGCCGTGATGGTCGGTGCTCCCCTGGCCCGGGCCACCGAGGCGCCGGCCGGGGGCGCCGTGTGGTCGATGAGTGCCTCGCACCGCCGGCTGCCGAGGGGACGCCTGCGCCGGGTGGGCACCGTGGGATCGCTCGAGCAGGTGCTGTTCGGCCCGGCCGACGCCCCGGACGGCGCCACCAACCTCATCGGGGCCCTGCGGAAGTCGATGGCGGTCACCGGCCACGGGACCCTGAAGGAGTTCCAGAAGGCGGAGCTGGTGGTCACCTCGCCGCCCACCGTGCGGCCGGGGGCCCAGCGATGAGCACCCCCGACGGCATCACCGACGAGCTCGCCGGCCTCGGCGACCCGAGCGGAGCGGAGAAGGAGAGTTCTGCGGTCGTGGCGGGGCGGCCCACCGTGCTCGTGGTCGACTTCGGCGCGCAGTACGCGCAGCTCATCGCCCGCCGTGTCCGCGAGGCGAACGTGTACTCCGAGATCGTGCCGCACACGATCTCCGCCGGGGAACTCGCGTCCCGTCGGCCCGCCGCGGTGATCTTCTCCGGGGGCCCCAAGTCGGTCCACGTGGAGGGCGCGCCCGCGATCGATCCCGGCGTGTACGACCTCGACGTGCCGATCCTGGGCATCTGCTACGGCGCCCAGCTCATCGCCCAGCAGCTCGGGGGTCGTGTCGGCGGCGGCGGTGCCGGGGAGTACGGCCGCACCGTGCTGGAGCGCATCGAGGGCACTGCGTCCACGCTCCTCACCGACGACCTCCCGGCGAAGCAGACCGTGTGGATGAGCCACTTCGACGCAGTGCTGGAGGTGCCCGACGGCTTCGTCGCCACGGCCGCCTCCGAGGGCGCCCCCAATGCGGTGTATGAGTCACCCGACCGGCGGATCTGGGCGGTGCAATACCACCCGGAGGTGGCTCACACCCCCCACGGCCAGGAGCTCATCACCCGCTTCCTGCACGAGCTCGCCGGCTGTGACGCGAGCTGGACCATGGGCAACTTCATCGAGTCGTCGGTGACCGCGATCCGTGCCCAGGTGGGTGACGGCCGGGCGATCTGCGGCCTCTCCGGCGGCGTGGACTCCGCGGTCGCCGCCGCGCTGGTCCACCGGGCGATCGGGAGCCAGCTCACCTGCGTGTTCGTCGACACCGGCCTGATGCGCAAGCACGAGGGCGACCAGGTGGTGGAGACCTTCCGCCGTCACCAGGGCATCGAGCTCGTCCACGTGCGCGCGGGCGACCGGTTCTTCGATCGACTCGCCGGCGTGACCGAGCCGGAGGAGAAGCGCAAGGCGATCGGCGAGCTGTTCATCCGCGTGTTCGAGGATGCCCGCGGCGGTGTGCAGGACGCGGCCTTCCTCGTGCAGGGCACCCTCTACCCCGACGTGATCGAGTCCGGTACCGCGCACGCCTCCACGATCAAGAGCCACCACAACGTGGGCGGCCTGCCGGAGGACCTGGACTTCGAACTGGTGGAGCCGCTGCGCCTGCTGTTCAAGGACGAGGTGCGGGCGGTCGGTCACGAGCTCGGACTGCCCGACGAGATCGTGTGGCGCCAGCCGTTCCCCGGGCCCGGTCTCGGAGTGCGCATCATCGGCGAGGTCACGCCCGACAAGGTGGCCACGCTCCAGGAGGCCGACGCCATCGTGCGCGAGGAGCTGCGCATCGCCGGACTCGAGCGGGAGATCTGGCAGGCGTTCGCCGTGCTGCCCGACATCCGCACCGTGGGAGTGATGGGCGACGAGCGCACCTACGGCTATCCGGTGATCATCCGGGCGGTCACCTCCGAGGACGCGATGACCGCCGACTGGGCCCGGATCCCCTACGACGTGCTCGAGACGATGGCGTCGCGGATCATCAACGAGGTGCCCGGCGTGAACCGGGTGGCCTACGACGTGACGTCCAAGCCGCCCGGCACGATCGAGTGGGAGTGATCGAACGCGTGTGATCGAACGCGTGTGACGGTTCGCCGGAGGGACGGGACCGCCAGGCGAACTCGGTCCTCTCTGGGGTTTGTCCCCGGGGTCCGCACGTTTCCGCCACGGATCCGGTAGTGTGGCGGAGCTAGGTGTCAACGTGGCCACTCAGCGTGTGGAAATGCGAGTTCCGGAGCGGCGAAACCCCCCCAAGTCCCGCCCTTCGTAACTTTTTGACACATGATTGTCATGGGCCGCCCGAGTGTCGTAAGGTGACCGACACATGAGATTTTCAACCTCCGCATTCCGCTCCCGTTCTTTCCGCATCCTCGCTGCCACGGTGGTCGCCGTTGGCCTCGTGTTGTCCACCATCGGTGGCAACTCGGCGTCGGCCCAGAGCATCGAGGAGTTGCGAGCCCGGGCCCAGGCCATCGCCAACGAACTCGAGGCGCTCCAGGAGCAGGAGGCCATCCTCGGCTCCAAGCTGCTCGAGGTCCAGGAATCCATCACCGCGACCCGCCAGCAGATCGACGAGACCAAGGCCTCCATCGAGGACGCCAAGGCCCGTCTCGCTACAGCTCAGGACGAGGCCAGCCAGTACGTGATCTCCGCCTACATCGGCGCCGGAATCGGCGACGACCTCAGCGTCGGTGCCGCCGACCCCAACGAGGCCGTCAACGAACAGGTGCTGCTCGACACCCTCCAGGGTGATCGCGAACAGGTCGCCGAGGATCTGCGTGCGGCCCGTCTCGATCTCGAGCAGAAGTCGGCCGACCTCGAGAGCGTGAGCGCACTGCTCGTCGCACAGGAGGCCGAACTCGGCAACGTCAAGGCGGAACTCGACCGGGCGATCGAGGGCCAGACCGAGTTGCTCGCCGACACCACCGCCGAGTTGCGGGCCGCCATCGCCGCTGAGGAGGAGCGCCGTCGTCGTGCTGCAGAGGCCGAGGCCCGGGCCCGGGCGATTGCTGCTCAGCAGGCCGCCGCTCAGCAGGCCGCCGCTCAGCAGGCCGCCGCTCAGCAGGCCGCCGCTCAGCAGGGTGGTGGTCAGGCTGCGGGTGCGGTCCGATCGGGTTCCCGAGGTGGAGCCACCGTGGTGGCCGCTCAGCCCGGAACAGCGGCGCCGGCTCCGTACACCGGCTCCAACGCAGCGATTGCCTTCGCCTCCTCCAAGCTGGGCACCCCGTACCTCTGGGGTGGGACCGGCAACGGTGGCTACGACTGCTCGGGTCTGGTGCAGGCCGCCTTCGCCAGCGCCGGCAAGAAGTTGCCTCGGGTCGGATCAGCCCAGTACGCCGCCACGCAGCGGATCGACCAGAGTCAGGCTCAAGCCGGCGACCTGGTGTTCTGGGCCAACGGATCCCGCCACGTCGGCATCTACATGGGCGACGGCAAGGTGCTGCACGCTCCCCGCACCGGTGACGTCGTCAAGGTGGCTCCGCTCTACGGCAGCCCCACGTTCGGCCGAGTCGGCTGACGTCGTCGCTTCCCGACACAGCGGCGATTCCCGGCACGGCCTGCGTGCACCAGCGCCTCTGATTGGGCGCCGCTCAGGTTCCGGCGAGCGCAGCAATGACCGGCGCCATGTCGCCGAGCGAACTCGCTGACAGGCCGATTGCCGAGATCCCCAGCAGTTCCCGACGCTCCAACAGATCGTCGACGATCTGCTCGACGGTCCCACCGAGGGCGTGTGGGCTGCGCCGTGCCTCCTCGGGCGTGAGCCCGAAACCCCCGGCCATCGTCTCGTAGAGTTCGTCGCGTGCGTCGGTGATGATCGCCAGGTGGATCCGCACGCCGATCTCGAGATCGTCGAACCGTTGCCCGGCGGCGGCCTTGATCCAGTCGATCTTCTCGACGGTGGCAGCCTCAGTGGCTGACGCCCCGGCTCGTTCGTCGATCACGCCGGCGGTGAGGCGTGGGTTGAGGTGGACGATGTCGGCCCGGCGTCCGGCGAGTTCGAGGATTCGTCGGCCGCCCCCACCGATCACGATCGGTGGCCGTGGGGACTGTGCCGGGGCCGGTCGGGCGTCGAGGTCGTGCACCTGGTAGTGCTCACCGTCGTAGCTGAACGGCTGTGCCGACCACGTTCCCTCGATCACATCGAGGGCCTCGTCGAGCCGCTCGATTCTGCGGGACGGAGGGTCGAGATGGATCCCCGTCGTGGTGTAGTCGACAGTCATCCAGCCGGCACCGATGCCGAACTCGAGGCGACCGCCGCTCAGCCGATCGATCGTGGCGGCCTCCCGGGCGAGCAGGACCGGGTGGCGGTAGTCGTTGGAGAGCACCAGCGAGCCGACCCGTAGCTCCGAGGTGGCTGATGCGGCGGCCATGAGCGCCGTGAGCGGCGCAACCTCCTCGCCGGTCACGTGATCGGCGACGGTCAGGACGCTGACACCGAGGTCCTCGGCCCGACGAGCGAGCGGCAGGAGGTCCTCGGGGGCGCCGAGGTGCGACGCCTGCACGGTGAAGCGGAACGGACGGAGTGCCACGCAGCGAGGCTAGACGACCTGAGAATCAGGGCCGAATGCCACCAAATGTGACCGAGTGTGACGTATCTGAGTGGATTTCGTCACATGACTGCAATAATTGTTGTGGTCTTGTCATCATTGGTGCATGCCTGAGAACAAGTCCCCCCGTCTCGTCGCGCGCCTCGGCGCACTCGCAGCCGCCACCACGCTGGCACTGGCCACCCCGACGCTGCTCGCCGCCTCCGACCAGGTTCTGGTGTTGTCGACGCCCGTGGCCCACCGGATCACCGCACCGGAGGTCATCGGGGCCGCCAGCCAGAGCGAGCCCCCCGTGCCGGTCGTCCCGCCGCCGACAACCACCACGACGTTGCCACCGCCGCCGCCGGTCGGCGAGACCGCAGTCCGCTTCGCTCTCGGCACCCTCGGCACCCCGTACCGCTACGGCGGCTCCAACCCCGGTGGCTTCGACTGCTCCGGACTCGTCATGTGGTCGTTCCGCCAGGCCGGGGTCACTGTTCCTCGCACCGCCGGCGAACAGCGCAGCGCCACCGCCCGCATCTCCGAGGCCGAGCTGCGACCCGGCGACCTGGTCTTCTACCGGGGCACCGGCCACGTCGGGATCTTCATCGGCAACGGGTCCGTCGTGCACTCACCACGGACCGGGAAGTCCGTCGAGATCGTCTCCCTCAACCGAGGTGGCATGTCGGCGTCGTCGTTCGGCCGGGTGAAGTGACCTGAGCGGCGCGTGCGCCCCGTGCGCCCCGTGCGCCCCGTGTGCCCCGTGTGCCCCGTGCGCCCCGTGTGCCTGGTGAAGCCCGACACAGCGACGGGCTCGGGGCGTACGCTCCCCGGCCATGGCCACGCAGCAAGCCGACCCACTCGCCGACTTCGAGTCCGGATCGTTCGCCTTCGACGGGAAGGACCGGTCCGTGTACCGCCTCGGCGATGGCCCGGGAGTCGTGATCATGGCCGAGGTTCCCGGCATCACGCCCCGGGTCGCCGACTTCGCCCGTCGGGTCGCCGGTGAAGGCCTGACTGCGGTCCTGCCGCACCTGTTCGGAACCCCCGGAGCACCCCCGAGCGCCGGGACCTACCTCCGGACCATCGGCCCGCTCTGCGTCTCCAAGGAGTTCGCCATGTTCGCCAAGCGGACCACCCCACCGGCGATCGACTGGTTGCGGGCGCTGTGTCGCGAGACCCACGAACGCTGCGGTGGACCCGGCGTGGGAGCGGTCGGGATGTGCTTCACCGGCGGGTTCGCCCTGGCGATGGCCACCGAACCGGCACTACTCGCACCCGTGCTCAGCCAACCGTCACTCCCAGTCGGCCGGTCCCGGGCCGCTAGATCGGACCTCGGTCTCTCCGACGCCGACCTGCTCACCGTGCGGGAGCGTGCTGCGGAGGACGACCTGTGCGTCCTCGGGCTCCGCTTCTCCGGTGACGCGCTCTCGCCGCCGGAGCGCTTCGCCTCGCTGCGCCGGGAACTCGGCGACAACTTCATCGGTGTCGAACTCGACTCCTCCGCCGGCAACCCGGACGGCCATCGCACCAAGGCCCACTCGGTGCTGACCGAGGACCTCGACGACCGACCCGGCACCCCGACGCACGATGCGCTCGAGCAGGTCCTGACGTTCCTCATCGAACGACTCCGCCCCTGACCCCAGCGACCGTCGACCCCATCGGCGTTGTCGCGCGCCACGGGTAGGGTGCGCCCGTGCCCGCTGACCCGACCGACCGGTTCCAGACCGGCCTCAATCCGGCGCAACTCGAGGCGGTCACACACGCTGCGGGCCCCCTGCTCGTCGTCGCCGGCGCCGGATCCGGCAAGACCCGTGTGCTCACGCACCGGATCGCCCGCTTGATCGAGGTCGAGGGGATCTCCCCGTTCCAGATTCTCGCCATCACCTTCACCAACAAGGCCGCCGCCGAGATGCGTGAACGCGTCGGCGGGCTCGTCGGTCCGGTGGCCGAACGCATGTGGGTGTCCACCTTCCACTCGGCGTGCGTTCGCATCCTCCGCCGGGATGCGGCCCGCCTTGGTTACCCGTCGGCGTTCACGATCTACGACCAGGCCGACGCCGTGCGACTCACCGGGTACGTCCTCGGTGACCTCGGCATCGACACCAAGCAGTTCACGCCCCGGGGTGTTCACGCTGCCATCTCAGCGGCCAAGAACGAGGGGCTCTCGCCAGCGTCGTATGCCGAGCGGGCCGAGATGGATTTCGAGCGGCGGATCGGCGACGTGTTCGTCGAGTACCAGCAGCGGCTGGTGCGAGCCGGCGCCATGGACTTCGACGACCTCCTCTGCGTGACCGTCGAGTTGTTCCGCACACAGCCCGACGTGCTCGCCGGTTACCAGCAGCGCTTCGCCCACGTCCTCGTCGATGAGTACCAGGACACCAACCCCGTGCAGAACGAACTCGTGTTGATGCTCGCCTCGGAGCACCGCAACGTCTGCGTCGTCGGCGACCTCGACCAGTCCATCTACGCCTTCCGTGGGGCGGACATGCGCAACCTCGCCGAGTTCGAGAACACCTTCCCCGACGCCACCGTCGTCGTCCTCGACCAGAACTACCGCTCCACCCAGACCATCCTCGACGCCGCCAACGCCGTCATTGCCAACAACAGCGCCCGGCGCCCCAAGGACCTCTGGACCGCAGCGGGCCGTGGCGCTCAGATCGTCCACTTCCAAGGCGACGACGAGGCCGACGAGGCGCAGTGGCTCGCCCATCAGCTCTCGGAACTGCACCGCGAGGACCACGTCCGCTGGTCCGAAGTGGCGGTGTTCTACCGGGCCAACGCCCAGGCTCGCGTGATCGAGGAGCAGTTCCTGCACTCGGGGATCCCGTACCGCGTCGTCGGCGGCACCCGGTTCTACGACCGCAAGGAGATCAAGGACGCCCTCGCCTACCTCCAGGCCGTGGCCAACCCCGCCGACGAGGTCAGCGTGAAGCGGGTGCTCAACACTCCCAAGCGGGGCGTCGGCGAGCAGACCGTCGGCCGTATCGATGCCTACGCCCGAGCGCACGGACTCACCTTCGTCGAGGCGCTGCGGCAGTGGGACAGCGCCGGCGCATCGGCACGCTCCGCCCGTGGGATCCAGACGTTCCTCGACCTCATCGACGAGGTGGCGACCACCCTCGATGCCGGTCCATCGTCGGTCATCGAGACGCTCCTCGACCGCAGCGGTTACCGAGCCGAGCTGCGAGCCGATCACACCATCGAGTCCGAGGGGCGTCTGGAGAACCTCTCCGAACTCATCGGGCTCGCGGCTGAGTTCGAGACGGTCGAGGAGTTCCTCGAGCAGGTGTCGCTCGTCGCCGACACCGACTCCCTCCCCGATCCCGATGATCCGTCCGACACCGGCGTCGTGCTCATGACGCTGCACTCGGCCAAGGGCCTCGAGTTCCCGGTCGTGTTCATGGTCGGCCTCGAGGAGGGCGTGTTCCCGCACTCGCGATCCCTCACCGAACCCGCCCAACTCGAGGAGGAGCGGCGTCTCTGCTACGTCGGCATCACCCGGGCACGCGAGCGGCTCTTCCTGTCCAACGCCTGGTGTCGATCCCTGTACGGCTCGACCCACTACAACCCGCCGAGTCGGTTCCTCGCCGAGATCCCCGAGTCGTACGTGGAGGAGTCCCCCGACAGCCGCTCCGGAGCGCGGGTCACCGGTGGGTGGGCGAGCACCTCGTGGAACCGGACCAACGGGGGTTCCTCCGGGAGTATGGGATCCGCCGGGATCGGGGCGTCCGGCGGCGGCGCACCGGGCCCGCCACCCCCGAAGGGCTCCGGAGCGCACCTCAGCGGCATCGGGATCGGTGACGACGTCCTCCACGACAAGTGGGGTGAGGGAGTGGTCCTGCACACCGAGGGTTCCGGAGACCAAGCTGAAGCCGTGGTGCACTTTGCGTCGGTCGGGGAGAAGCGGTTGTTGCTGGCGTGGGCGCCGTTGGAGAAGCTGTCCCGGTGATCAGCCCCGGCTCGATCGTTCGACGCGTCTCGATGGCGTTCCGTCGCAATGCCACGCTCGCCGACCTCGCCGACCGGCTCGCCGCCCTCCACGGTGACGCCGTTGCGGTCGAGGAGTTCCCTGACGACGGCCCATCGATCCGCATCACCCACGCAGAGGCGGCGGCCACGGTCGCCCGCTGGTCGTCGGCGGTGGCGGCGCGCTCGCCGGTCGGCCGGCCCGTGGTGATCGCCACGGTCAACAGCTACGAACAGTTGCTCCTGTGCCTGGCGGTGGCCCGTGCCGGTGGGCTCCCTGCTCCGGTCAACCCGCAGATGCGCTCTGTTGAGATCGACCACGTGATCGCCGACTCCGGGGCGACACTCGTCATCCGCAGCGGCGACGAGCTCGACACCGGCGCCGGTTCACGCACCCCGCCCGTGCCGCCGTATCCGGCGCATCCCGGCGAGGTGGCCGCGCTGTTCTACACCTCGGGCACGACCGGACGACCCAAGGGCGCCGAGCTCACCCACCGGGCGCTCGTCGGCCAGGTGTCGGGCGCTGCGCTCTGGCCGGGGTTCATGCGACACGACGAAGTCCTCCTGTCGTTGCCGGTGGCCCACATCATGGGGTTCGCCACCCTGCTCGGGCTCGCCGTCGCCGGCGTGCCGGTGGCGTTCGTGCCCCGGTTCTCTCCCACCCGGGTCCTCGACCTGATCGAGCAACGTCGCGTGAGCGCCTTCGTCGGCGTGCCCGCCATGTACCGGATGCTGCTGGAGGCCGGAGCCGAGTACCGGGACCTCACCTCGGTGCGCGCCTGGATGAGCGGAGCCGACGTGATGCCTCCGGACCTCGCCCGGGCCTTCAAGGGCTTCGGGGCGTCGGCCACGCTGCCGCTCGTCGGGCCCGTGGGTGAGGCCGCATTCGTGGAGGGCTACGGCATGGTCGAGATCGGTGGGGGAGCGGCGGCCAAGGTCTCACCGCCCATGCTTCCGGTCGGGCTCGGCGATTCGCTCGGCGTCCCGCTCCCCGGTTGGCGATTCCGCGTGGCCGACGGTGACGGGCGCCGGGTCCCGCCCGGTCAGGTCGGCGAACTGCAGTTGCGTGGGCCCGGCGTGCTGCGTGGCTACTGGGGCGACCCGGACGCCACCGCATCGGCGCTCTCGCCCGACGGTTGGTTGCGCACCGGCGACCTGGTTCGTTCCGGGCTGTTCGGGTTGGTGGCGTTTCAGGGGCGGTCCAAGCACGTCATCAAGTCCGGCGGCTACTCGGTGTACCCGCTCGAGATCGAAGCCGACCTCGAGGAGCACCCCGACGTGTTGGAGGCGGCGGTGGTCGGCCTGGACGACGACCACCTCGGCGAGGTGCCTGTGGCGGCGGTCCGTCTGCGGCCCCGGGCCCGGGTCACCACGGAGGAGTTGGTCTCGTGGGCCGCCGAGCGAATGGCCCACTACAAGGCGCCTCGCCGTTTCGTGATCGTCGATGATCTGCCGAGGACGGGAACCCGCAAGGTGCAGCGGGACGAACTCCTGCCGTTGTTCTCGACCTGACCGGACCCCGCCGGCTTTGTGGTGCGAGCGACATGCATATGCATGTCGCTCGCACCACAAAGCCGGGGACTGGCCGTCAGGGTGTCGAGGCCGTCAGGGGGTCGAGGGGGTCGAGGGGGTCGAGGGGGTCGAGGGGGTCGAGGTGTTCGTCGACTGCCCCTCGGGGGGTCGCAGGTCGATGACCAGATTCCCCTCGGTGTCCACCCGCCACGGGAACACCTCGAGGGTGCTCCCGTCGCTGCCGCTGCTCCCGTCGGCCGACCACGTCACGTCCCGACAGAGTTCGCCGACCTGTCGACCGGCGCCGTCGACGTTCGCCCGCTCCTCGTACAGGTTTCGCTCGGCGCTCCACACCAGGAAGCACCCCTCCGACGCTCCCGGGGCGACCGCCGAGACCGGGGACCACTGCAGGCGGGGATCGTCGCCGAAGTGCGCCACGTAGATGGGTTGCACCTGGCCCCGGCCCGATACGTCGCTGAACAACAGCGGCCCCTCGCTGGCGATCTGGGCCGAGAGACGCTCGGCCTGTCCGGCGTTGAACACGTCGTCACCCAGCCGCAGTTGCACCGGTCCGTCGCCTCGCCCGGCCCACGCCACGAACGCCCACAACCCACTCACCGCCACGATCAGCGCCACGAGTCCGAACGTCACCGCCCGGATCTGGCTGCTCCCGCTGCGCTGCTCGACCGGCATCAGCGGTGTTTCACCGTCGGCCGGAATGGGCGCTTTGCAGGCACCCGCTTATTATCGCCCCCCGGGCGGCACCCGACCGTGCACGCCCCGCTGACCGAACGGCATCGGAATCGAGCCCGTCGGACCCAGCGCCAACCCCAGCAGATGCAAACCCAATAGACAAGGACGGCCTCGAGTGGACCTCTTCGAGTACCAGGGCAAGCAGTTCTTTGCCGGCTTCGGGATCCCGGTCTCGGCCGGTGACGTGGTGAGTGACGTCGACGACGCCGTGGCCGTCGCCGAGCGGATCGGCAACTACCCCGTGGTGGTCAAGGCGCAGGTGCAGGTCGGGGGGCGCGGTAAGGCCGGTGGGATCAAGCTCGCCGACAACGCCGATGAGGTGCGTGAGCACGCCACCAACATCCTCGGCATGGACATCAAGGGCCACACCGTCGAGCGGATCTGGATCGAAGAGGCCTCCGACATCGCCGAGGAGTACTACGCCAGCTTCACGCTCGACCGGGCCCGCAAGCTGCACCTCGGGATGCTCTCGGCGCAGGGCGGCGTGGAGATCGAGGCGGTCGCCGAGTCGAACCCCGAGGCGATCGCCAAGATCTGGATCGACCCCGTGGACGGGTTGACCGAGGCCACCGCCCGTGAATGGGTCGAGGCCGCAGCGCTCAACCCCGAGGCCACCGACGGTGCGGTGGACATCCTCCTCAAGCTGTACCGGGCCTACGTGGACGGCGACGCCGACCTCGTCGAGATCAACCCGCTGATCCTCAAGCCGACCGGCGAGGTCCATGCGCTCGACGCCAAGGTCACGCTCGACAACAACGCATCGTTCCGTCACGAGTGGGACGAGTACGAGGCCACCCAGGAGCGCGACGAGCGTGAGGCTGCGGCCCACGCCAAGGGCCTGCAGTACGTCGGGCTCGATGGGAGCGTGGGGATCATCGCCAACGGCGCCGGGCTCGCCATGTCCACGCTCGACGTCGTCAACCAGGTCGGCGGCTCGCCGGCGAACTTCCTCGACATCGGCGGTGGCGCCAACGCCGATGTGATGGCCGGGGCGCTCGAGGTCATCAACAACGACCCGTCGGTGAAGTCGATCTTCATCAACATCTTCGGCGGCATCACCCGCGGCGAGGAGGTTGCCAACGGGATCGTCGAGGCGCTCAACCGGGTGCAGATCAACTCGCCGATCGTCATCCGACTCGACGGCACGAACGCCGAGGAGGGTCGGGCGATCCTCGAGCCGCACCTGTCCGAGTCGCTGCAGATGCAGCCGACCATGTTGGAGGCGGCCCGCACGGTCGTCGCACTCGCCGAGGCTCGCTGAGTCCGGCCCGACGATCCGTCACCACCGAACGAACACGCACGACGAGAAGGGACCAACGAGATGAGCATCTTCGTCGACGAGAACACCAAGGTCGTCTACCAGGGACTGACCGGGAGTCAGGGCCGCTACTACGGCCTGTTGAACCGCGACTACGGCACGCAGGTCGTCGCCGGGACCAACCCCAAGAAAGCCGGCGAGGACGTCGAGGGCATCCCGATCTTCGCCTCGGTCGCCGACGCCGTCTCGGCCACCGGCGCCAACGCCAGTTGCATCTTCATCCCGGCGCCGGGTGTGCGCTCGGCGGTGATGGAGGCCGCCGAGGGTGGCGTCGAGTTCATCGTCTGCATCACCGAGGGCGTCCCCGCCCAGGACGAGGCCTGGTTCTACAACGACCTGCAGCGCAACTTCCCGCAGGTGCAGCTGCTCGGGCCGAACTGCCCGGGAATCATCAGCCCCGGCAAGTGCAACATCGGCATCACCGCCGGGCACATCGCCAAGGAGCCGGTCGACGGCGAGCACAACGTCGGGATCGTGTCGCGGTCCGGCACGCTCACCTACCAGGCGCTCTACGAGTTGAAGCTGCAGGACATCGGCGTCACCACCTGCGTGGGTATCGGCGGCGACCCGGTGCCGGGCACCAGCTTCATCGACTGCCTCGAGCGCTTCGAGGCGGACCCGGCCACCTCGGCGGTCATGATGATCGGTGAGATCGGCGGCTCGGCCGAGGAGGAGGCCGCCGACTTCATCAAGTCGAGCATGTCCAAGCCCGTCGTCGCCTACATCGCCGGTCAGACAGCGCCGGCCGGCAAGAAGATGGGTCACGCCGGTGCGATCGTCTCGGGTGGCAAGGGCACGGCGGCGGCCAAGATGGAGGCGCTCACCGCTGCCGACGTCCGGGTCGGGGCCAACCCGACCGAGGCCGGCGAGCTCATGGTGGAGATCGTCCGCAACCTCTGAGCGGCCGCCCCCGCACCGCCGGCCGTTCCGCCCCTGCGCCGTTCTCGGTGGACTGAGCACCCTCGGCGGGGGCTGGTTGCACCGGGAACGCGCCGCCCCCCGCCGCTCCCCGCCGCCGCTCCTGCGCCGTTCTCGGTGCACTGAGCACCCTCGGCGGGGGCTGGTTGCACCGGGAACGCTCCGGTTGCCGCGACCGGCGCCGAGATCGGTGGCGCTGACCCGCTGCTAGGTTCGCCCGCTGATGCGCCTCGCCGTGCTGGCCTCCGGATCCGGAACCCTGCTCGACGCCATGGCGTCCGACGGCCTGCCGATCGAGGTGGTGCTCGTCGACCGGCGCTGCGCCGTCGAACAGGTCGCAGCACGCCACGGGATCCCGTGTGTGGTGGTGGAGCGCACCGACTTCACGGGCGACTTCGACCGGGACGCCTACACCGACGAGGTGGTCGGTGTGCTCGCCGACCACGGAATCGACCTGGTCGCCATGGCGGGCTGGGGGACCATCCTGGGCCGCTCGGCGTTCGCTGCATTCCCGGGTCGGATCGTGAACACCCACCCGGCGCTGCTGCCGGCGTTCCCCGGCTGGCACGCCGTGCGAGACGCGCTCGCCGCCGGGGTGAAGGTGACCGGTTGCACGGTGCACCTCGCCACGGAACTGGTCGACGACGGTCCGATCCTCGCCCAGGAGGCCGTCGACGTCCTCGACGGCGACGACGAGGCCACGCTCCACGAGCGCATCAAGGCGGTCGAGCGCCGCCTCTACACGCAGACCATCCGCAGCATCCTGGACCGAGGAGCCGTCCCATGACCGATCGACCCCGCCGCGCCCTGCTGAGCGCATACGACAAGACCGGCATGGTCGAGCTGGGCCGGGCGCTCGTCGACCTGGGCTGGGAGCTGGTGTCCTCCGGTGGCACCGCCCGGGTGCTCGCCGAGGCGGGCCTGCCGGTCGTGCCGACCGAACAGGTGACGGGGTTCCCCGAGATGCTCGGCCACCGGGTGGTGACGCTGCACCCGGCGATCCACGGCGGGATCCTGGCCGACCGCAACGACCCGAGCCACGTCGCCGACATGGCGACCTACGACGTCGTGCCCATCGACCTGGTGGCGGTGAACCTCTACCCGTTCAGCTCGGAGCCGTCGGTGGAGTTGATCGACGTCGGCGGCCCGACGATGGTGCGCGCCGCCGCCAAGAACCACGCCCACGTCACCGTGCTCGTCGACCCGGCCGACTACGACCCGGTGCTGGCCGAGCTGCGGGACGCCGGTGACGTGTCGGCGACGACCCGCCGTCGCCTGGCCCGTGACGCCTTTGCGCACACCGCTGCCTACGACTCGGTGATCGTCGACTGGTTCGACCGGGGTGACGCCGGCGAGCTTGCGCCGTCTCCCGGGCACGAGTCCCGAGGGCAGCTGCCGCCGACGATCCACCTGTCGGCCCGTCTGGCTCAGCCGCTCCGCTACGGCGAGAACCCCCACCAGCACGGCGCCCGCTACACCTTCGCCGGCACTAGTTGCTGGGACTCGGCGGTGATCCACGGTGGCAAGGAGATGAGCTACCTCAACGTCTACGACGCGGATGCGGCGTGGCGGTTGGTGTGGTCGCTCGGCTCGCAGCCGGCGGCGGTGGTCATCAAGCACGCCAACCCGTGCGGCGCAGCGATCGGTGACGACATCGCCGCCGCCTACGTGCGGGCGCACGAGTGCGACCCGGTGAGTGCGTTCGGCGGGATCGTGGCGGTCAACCGTCCGGTCACCCACGCCATGGCCGAGGCGCTGGCACCGGTGTTCACCGAGGTCGTCGTGGCTCCGGGCTTCGACGATGACGCCCTGCTGGTGCTGCTGGAGAAGCGGAACCTGCGGGTGCTGACCGTGCCTGAGCCGGTCGTGCCGACGCTCGACGTGCGTTCGGTCGAGGGTGGGCTGTTGGTGCAGACCCGTGACGTCGTGACGGTCGACCTGTCGCAGTGGGAGGTGGTGACCGACCGCTCACCGACCGAGGCGGAGTGGGCGGACCTGGAGTTCGCCTGGCGGGTGGCGGCCCGGGTCACCTCCAACACGATCGTGCTCGCCAAGGACGGCCAGGCCGTCGGGATCGGTGCCGGCCAGCAGAACCGTCGGGACGCCGGGCGGATCGCCGCGGAGAAGGCCGACGGCCGGGCCGTTGGCGGGGCGTGCGCCTCGGACGCGTTCTTCCCGTTCCGCGACGGGCTCGACGCTGCGGCCGAGGCCGGCGCCACGGCCGTGATCCAGCCGGGCGGCTCGGTGCGCGACGAAGAGGTGATCGCTGCTGCTGACGAACAGGGGATGGCGATGGTCTTCACCGGCGAGCGCCACTTCAAGCACTGAGGTCGCTGCGCCCCGGCCGGGGTGCGCGCCCGGGCCCGTCGCCCGGGTCCGGTGGCGCCGTGCGCG
>VGBZ01000011.1 GCA_016870275.1 Actinomycetota bacterium | reverse complement strand
TCGGTGCGGAACTGCTCGGCCTGACCGACGCTCAGCGTGGTGGGTGCACGATCGAGCGGATCCCACGCGAAACCCGTGTTCCACGGGTGCGGCGAACGGGTCGGAGCCACGCCCCGACGTTAGGGCGATCGACACGATCGTGCCCGGGGTGGGAGTCGAACCCACACGCTCCTTCCGGAGCCGGGGGTTTAAGCGTCGATTCGGCGGTCCGGCAGGTTCAGTCCGAGGCCGTTCCACCCCGTCCTGTCAGGGATCGAGCGATCTGGCGGTCCGGCCGAGGGTGCCCCATGCCGTCGAGTTTCGCCGCGTTCGTTAGCAATCCGTGAGCAGAACCCGGGCGGCCGACCGGACCCAGAATCTGCGAACGACAGCCATGTCATCAACAGCATGTAGTGGCGCGCACCCGGTAGTTAACGGCACATGTCCGTCGACGGGAACAGGCAACTTCAGCAGGTCAGCGCGGCCCGCACACCGCTGTCAGCGAATCCGGAAGCCAGGTGGGCCACCCATGGGCGATCATCTGGCGTGCTCGATCCGGACGTTGCTGCGCACTACGAGTTGGGGCTCGAACACTCGCGACTTTTCATCGATGGCCGAGCGCGGCTCGAGTTCGTTCGGACACTCGAACTGCTCACGCGCCTACTACCCCGCCCTCCTGCACGTGTGCTGGACGTCGGCGGCGGAACCGGGGTCTACGCATTGCCGTTGACCGAACTCGGCTATCAGGTGCGAGTCGTCGAGCCGATCCGATCGCACATCGATGATGTCGAGACGCAGGCCAGCGAGCCTGACCTCAGCGGATTGAGCGCCGTCCTCGGTGATGCACGCGACCTCCCGGAGAACTCGGACAGCTACGACGCAGTACTCATGCTCGGGCCGCTCTACCACCTCACCGAACGAGTCGACCGAGTCCAGGCGTTCCGAGAAGCAGCGCGGGTCACTCGGCCGGGTGGAGTCGTCATCGCAGCGGGGATCTCACGCTTCGCGTCTCTGATCGACGGACTCAAGCGACAGATCCTGAGCGACCCGCTGTTCCGCTCGATCGTCGAGCGGGACTTGCAGGACGGACAACACCGGAATCCGGACGTCACGGGACATCCGGAGTACTTCACGACCGCGTACTTCCATCTGCCGACCGAGCTCTCCGAGGAAGCCATCGAAGCGGGCCTGACCGAGCCGCAGATGTACGCGGTCGAAGGACCGTCCTGGATCGTCGAGAACATCGACGATCTCGACAACCAACTGTTCGCCGCCCGTGCAGTCGAGCAGGAGCCGTCGCTCATGGCAGCAACGTCGCACTTCATCGTCGTCGGCCTTGCTGCCCCGGCCCAGCAATCCTGACGACCCGGCGCCCGGCGCCCGGCGCCCGGCAGATATTGCCGGTTAGAGGCAGGATCGACACATCGGTCGTCTGCCTCCTTCAGAGGGCTCGCCAACTCAGTCGGTGCGCCTCCGCCTCGGCGATCTCGCCGAGGTAGCGAGCCGAGCTCACATCGAGGTCAACAGCGGCGAGCCGAAGGGCCTTCCAAGTCTCATCGTCGACCTGGATGCGGAGGAATCGCTGACGCGGTGACGGTTCGCCCTCCCCTGGACCCCGACGCCGCCGCGACGACGGTCGACCGAACACCGTCCCAGCGGCGAGTTGGTCCATCTCGAAGCGCACCAGTTCGCCCGTCCTCCAGATCAGGTACGTGCCCTGCGCGACGACATCGCGCTGCAGCACCGCCCACGCCCCATCGTCGACATCGACCCTGACCGGACGACCATCCCGGGGACCTTTCCGACGCTGGCCGAGCCGCTCGAACCGTCGCCGCTCGAACTCCAATCGGCGCTCCGCGGCCCGCGTCTCCTTCTCCGCCTCGGTCCGCGCACGCTGGATCCTCGAGATCTCCGTGAGCAGCTCGCGCTTGCGGTCGAGGAGCCGCTGCAGATGGGCGACCTTCTGTTCCTCGGCGTCGGCCCGGTCCTTGAGATCGACCAGATCCTGCGCCGTGTCGACCAGGTCCAGGTCGAGCCGCTCCAGCCGACGACGTTCCCACTCACGCTCCTGGGCCTTCCGTTCCGGCGTCGGCTCCCACGGCCGATCCCAGCTCACAGGGCGCCCCGGTCCACCCGGAGCCGGCGCTTCCACCGGCCGCTTCCGCCAGTGCCGCTTGCGGCACTTGCCAGTCTGTGCCATTCCCTGAGGAACCTCCGAAGCAGCGGGGGGTCGGCCGGAACGCCGATTGCAGCACGCAGGCGGCGCCTCACGGGCGGTCGCTGCCAGCGCCGGCCAGCAGCGCCTCGATCGCGGCGCAGGGCACGACGATGCGACGGCCGAGGCGGACCGACGGCAGCTGCCCGGTCCTCACACATTCGTAGGCGGTGGTTCGAGACACGCCCAGGAGCCTCCCCGCCTCCTCGACGGTGTACACGAGTCGTTCTGGTTGATGTTCCATGCGGGCCCTCCAGGGGTCGACGAGTTGCGACCTCCTAAGCGCGCATCCGCCGCTTCTCAGCCCGATACCGGGCGTGGTCAGGACTGACCACGCCTGCGGTCATGGGCTGGTCAGCCCTGACCAACGCATGGCCACGCGAGCGACATGCCGAGAATCGCCGTGTCCCACCGGCCGTTCGGTGGCACACTGAAGGGGTCGAGGGCACAGAGCCCGAGGTAGTGAACCCAGTTGATGGTCGGACGACCAGCAGCTGGGTTTACGACTTTTCCAGCCCACGTCGACGACGCTGACAGACTTGCCGAGCCGACGCTGCCAGTCCCCACCCGCCCCGACCAGCCAGGCGTACCCATCGGCGAGCCACAGCAGTGGCTCCCCGGCTCCGCTGACGTGCTCATAGGTCAGCGGTGGCGTCCGGCGACGCCACCCAGATGACGGGGTGGTCGTCGGCATCCTGGCTGGGACGGGACTCGAGCGTCAGTCGGACCGGCTCACCGGTCGACTGGAGATCGACGACGATCGCCGCCAGGCAGACGGCCCGCGCGTCAGCTGAGCGTTGGCCTGGTGCCGATCGGCAGACGAAGACGCTGGCACCGACGTCGGTGGCGAGCAGACCGGCGACGAGGGCGCGTTGTCGCCGATCACTCTCGCTGTAGAAGTGAAGTCGACGCTGACCGGGGAGGAGCAGGCTGCGGGTAGCCGACCTCGCACGACCCGCATCCGCCCGGTCGATGAGGACGCAGCTCATGAGGTAGCGACCAGGTCGCTCGCTCTCGTCCACATAGGCCAGCAGCTCGGTCACGCCGAGGAGCCGAAGATGTCGGTCGCCACAGTGTCGGCGGCGGCGGCATCGAGGCTGGGCGCCACGTGGCTGTAGGTGTCGATGGTGACCGCGATCGTGGCGTGGCCGAGTCGGTCCGAGACCACCTTGGGGTGCACCCCGGCCCGGAGCGCGTGCGTCGCCCACGTGTGGCGCAGGTTGTGCGGGCCCCGCAGGGGCGGCAGCTCGGTCGCCTTCACGTAGCGCTGGAACTGCCGCGAGAACCGGTCCGGGTGCTCGGGTCGCCCGGTGCCGTCACAGAGCACGAGGTCGTAGCTGGGGTCCCAGGCCTCGCCGGCGACTGCCCGCTCCTGGTCCTGCACGACCCGATGGGCCCGGAGCACCTCGATGGTCGTGGGGTCGAGTGAGATCGTCCGGCGGCTCCGGTTGGTCTTGGTCGGGCCCAGCACCAGCTTGTCGTTGACCGTCGTCAGGGTTTGCGTGACGGAAGCCCGTCGGGTCGACAGGTCGACGTCTCGCCACCGCAGGCCGAACACCTCGCCCCGGCGCATCCCGGTCGTGGCGAGCAGCACGTAGGCGGCGAAGAGCCGATCGCCCGAGACGTGTTCCAGGAAGGCGGCCAACTCGTCCGCGGTCCAGGTGGCCCGCTCGACGTGGGGCACCGCAGGCGGCCGGGCCAGGTGCGCGACGTTGCGCATCACCAGCCGCAGTCGCTCGGCGTCGGCCAGCGCCCGGTGCAAGACGATGTGGGTGTTGCGAACCGTCTTGGCGGCGAGCGGACGGCCGGCGGGACCGCCCTCGTTCACCATGCGGGCGTAGAAGCGCTCGACCTCCACGGCGGTCAGCGCCTGGAGCTTGCGGGCGCCGAGGCCCCAGCAGATCCGCTGCACCGCCACCACGTAGCTGGCCGAGGTCGTCTCCCGGAGCTGCGGGCGGACCGTGGTGAGCCACTCGGTCAGGTACTCCTCGAGGGTGACCGACGAGGGCGCCACGACCGTGCCGGACCGGATCTCGTTGAGCACCTCGGTGAGAGCGTCCTCGGCCCCCGACCTGGTGCGGAACCCGCTCTTGGTGCGCTGCTTGCGCTTGCCGGTGGCGGGGTCCCGGCCGACGTCGACGACGTAGCCCCAAGTGCTCCCTCGCTTGTGGACATGCCCGCGCATGGCCGCACCGCAGCCCCAAGTTCGTTAGCAATCCGTGAGCATCGGCCGATTCCGGACGGGGGATCACTCCCTGGATCGGCCCGTTTCGCCTCTGATTGCAGGGTGCCCGGGGAGAGATTCGAACTCTCACGGAGCCTGAGCTCCCGAGGGGTTTAAGCCCTCTGCGCCTGCCAGTTACGCCACCCGGGCATCGGAGGACGACCCGGGGGTGACCTCCGGGGATGACCGTACCGGTGCCGGACGTGCCGGTGCGGCGGTCGGGCGCAGGACCGGCGGTCCACTCGACCCGCCGAGCGCGGCCCATGCGGCGCGACGGAAGCCGGCTGCGTCCCGGCCGGACAGGCGGTTGGCGACGATCACGCCGTCGACGACGTCGGCCTGGATGGAGGCCACTGGCCGGTCGCCGAGTCGGATGGAGACGACGGTTGCAGCAGCGGTTCGCCTGATGCTCCGGTCGACCTCGGGCAGCCCGGGTGGCGAGCGGAACACCGGCACGGTGAGCCGGCGGCGACGGGCAACCTCGAGCACGACCCGGACCGCAGCGGCGAACTCAGCCGATGGCGAGACCGACGGTGCCCGGGCAAGGGGGTGAGCCGGACGCAGGTCGCCGGGCGGAGAGGTTCTGTCACGCAGCATCGACGATGATCCTGACCGACCGGTGTGACACTCATGGTGCCGGGGCCCCGGTCGGGCCCTGCGGTCGGTCAGCTCCCGGCTGGGACCGCCTGCCCGGAGGGCGACACGAGGAACCACACTCCTCCGACACCCTGGCCGGAGGTGGTCCCGGGCTGGTCGCTGGCGAAGAGGTACAGCGGCTGGCCGGCATAGGTGACCTGTTGCCTGCCGTCAGCCCGCTTGACCGTGCCGAGCAGCGAGGCGTCGACGCCTCCCCCGGCAGTTGGGGTGCCAGTCGACAGCAACGGCGGCCACGCAGTGGCGCAGTCGCCGAAGCACGTGGGCGGGGAATCGGGCGGGCGATCAGCGTCCGGGGTGTAGAGGTAGAGCGACTGACCCAAGGCGTCGAAGAGGATCTCGCTCTCACCGGACTCGCCGCTCTGCACCAGCGTTCCGGGCTCTCCTGTCGGGGCGACGGAGTCGTCGGGTTGGGGCTCCGGAACGCCCTCGGCGTCCATGTTCGTCGACGAAGGCGCTTCTGCGGAATCGTCTCCGCCACAAGCGGTGACCGGCGCAGCCACGGCGAGCACGGCGCCGAGTGCGAGCACGGACACGACGAGCGGATGGCGACGGGAACGGCGGTTCGAGGAGATCATGGCCGGAACGCTAGCGACCGGGGCGGTCGACCGGGTGTCAGGTCCGGCCGGGATCGATCCGTTCCGAGATCCACCAGGCCAGACGGGCAGCGTCTGGATGCTGAAGCACCAATCTGGCCGGTCGTTCCAGATCCGTGTCGATCACCAAGGCGTCACGATCCCGCTGGACACACCAGAACTGCCGGGTACCCGGACGTTCCGGGACGGCGAACCATCCAACGGCGAGGTAGCCGGGCAGGTACGCCCCCGGGCTCCGCCAACCCAGACCGTCCCGCACGGAGTCGACCGGGGCCACCCGGGCCGACACGACGCTCTCGAGCGGCACCTCGAGGTGACCGGCCACAGCCAGCACACGCTCCAACCCGTCGAGCTCGACGGTAACCGCAGCATCCGTGACGTGGATGGCAACCCCCACGAGGCCTCACACTACGCTCCCGCGGGTGCTCAAGGTCCACTGGTTCCTCCCCACCGGCGGCGACGGTCGTGACGTCGCCCCGGCTCCCGAGGACCTCCGTCCACCGACCGTGGGATACCTCTTCCAGGTGGCGAGCGCCTGCGATCAGCTCGGTTTCGACGCCGTGCTCACCCCGTGCGGCACTGCGTGCGAGGACGCCTGGCTGGCCACGGCGCCGCTGATCCCGCTGACCCGCCATCTCCGCTTCCTCGTGGCGTTCCGGCCGGGACTGCTCTCCCCGACGCTGGCGGCGCAGATGGCGTCGACCTACCAGCGCATGTCGGGCGGCCGCCTGCTCGTGAACATCGTGATCGGCGCCGAGGACCACGAGGTGGCCCGATTCGGTGACTTCGCCGACAAGGACACGCGTTACGAGCGGGCCGGAGAGTTCCTGGCGATCATGCGGGCTGCGTGGGACACCGACGGACCCGGCACTCCCGGGGCCGACTTCGACGGCGACCACTACCGCGTCGTCGATGCCACCACGAGGGCCCGGCCCACACCGCGACCGGAGATCTACTTCGGCGGTGCCTCTCCGGCCGCCGAGCGCATCGCCGCTGAGCACGTCGACGTCTACCTGGCCTGGGGTGAGCCGCCGACGATGGTCGCCGAGCGTCTCGACCGCATGCGTGAGCTTGCCGCTGCCGCCGACCGGGGCGCTGACCGTCCATTGCGATTCGGGATCCGGTTCCATGCGATCACCCGGGACACCGAGGACGAGGCCTGGACCGAGGCATCCCGCCTGCTCGCCGGCATGGATCCGGCCGCCGTCGCCGCCGCCCGGGCCGACTTCGCTCAGACCCGCTCGGTCGGCCAGGCCCGCATGGCCGGGTTGTCCGGCGCCGCCGGAGGCGAGGTGCCCGACGATCCCCGTGACCTGCTGGTCCACGACAACGTGTGGGCGGGAGTAGGGCTGGTCCGCGGCGGCGCCGGAACGGCGCTCGTCGGCAGCCACACTCAGGTGGCGGACCGAATCGAGGAGTACGCCGCTCTCGGGTTCGAGGAGTTCATCCTCTCGGGCTACCCACACCTCGAGGAGGCCTGGGCGACCGGCGAGGGCCTGCTCCCCGAACTCCGCCGACGCGGCCTGCTCGACGAGCTCCCCGACGCCGCCCCGGTGGGCCGGGCGTCGACCTTCCGGTGAGCAACGGCTTGACGATGGTTCCCGTCGGTCTGTTGCTGTGCGACCAGCTCGACCCCGAGGTCGCCGAGGTCGCCGGGAACTACACGCACCTGTACCGCAGGATCTACGAGCCGGCCGGGATCGATCTGCGGATCTACGACGTGACGGCCGGCGAGTTCCCCGAGGCCACCGATGAGTGCCCGGCATGGATGACGTCGGGGTCGCGGTTCTCCGCCTACGACGACGTGAACTGGATCACGCAGACCGGCGAGTTCATCGCCGAGCTCGCCCGGGAGCGACGACCGCACGTGGGGATCTGCTTCGGCCACCAGCTCACCGCACTGGCGCTGGGAGGGCGTGTCGAGCGCGCCCCAGTGGGGTGGGGTGTCGGGGTGCGCCACTTCGACCTGGTCGGTGCTGCGCCGTGGATCGACCCCGATGCGTGCGGATTCGACATCCTGATGAGCCACCAGGACCAAGTGGTCGAGTTGCCCGAGGGTGCCGAACTGCTCGCCAGCGCCGAGTACTGCCCCGTCGGCGGCTACCGAGTGGCGGACCACGTGTTCTGCGTGCAGGGTCACCCCGAGTTCGTGCCGCCGCTGTCGGCCACCCTGATCGAACGACGCCGCAGCGTGGTCGGAGACGACACCGCCGACCGCGGCCTCGCCTCGCTCGACACACCGCTCGACCACGCAACGGTGGCCGGGTGGATCGCCACCTTCTACCGGCGCTCGCTCACCGCCTGAGCAGCGGCGCCCCGGCCGGCACCGGCCGAGCGGGCGTCGATGGCCATCGCCCGGAACCGTCCCGTCCAGGCGAACAGCACCGTCACCGCCACGAGCGAGACGCCAGCCGCCACCGTCGTGGCTCGCAGTCCGATCGCTTCGGCGACCTGACCCCACAGCAACAGACCGATGGGCAGCCCGCCGGTCAGGCACATGAGGTAGATGGCGATCACCTTGCCGCGCAGGTCCTCCCGCACGACGATCTGGATGGTCGTGTTCATGGTCGCAGCGATCACCAGGTAGGACGCTCCGAACACGAGGAGCGCTGCGACCGCCACCCCGTAACTCGGTACTGCTCCGATCACCACGACCGATGCGCCGTAGGCGGCCATGGCACCAGCGAGACGGTGCGCCCCCTCGACCCGGTGCTGGAACCCGAGCAGGATCGGCGTCACGATCACCGCACCGATGCCGCTGGCGCCGAGCAGCAGGCCGAGCTGGGCACCGGTGACGGTGAACTCCGACTCGCCATAGACCGGCAGGTAGTTGAACAGCGACGAACCGAATGCAGCGATGAGTCCGACCGCCCCACAGCACGTGAGGATCGCCGGGGTCCGCCGCACGTAGCGGAGCGCCTCGACGATGCTCGTCTCGGACGGTCGCTCGCGACGACGCTCGTCGCTGCGCACGCGGATCGAGGCGATCACCACCACCACGACTGCGAACGACGCAGCGTTGAACAGGAACGCCGCAGCAGCTCCCCAGACGACGATCACGATGCCGGCGAGGAACGGGCCGAGCGCCCGACCGGCGTTGAACTGGGCACTGTTCAGCGTCACTGCGCCGAGCAGCAGACGACGGGGCACGAGCTCGGCGACGAACGACTGCCAGATCGGGGTGTTCACTCCACCGAGCAGACCCGAGAGGAACCCGAGCGCCGAGAGACTGGCCGTGGTCGCCGACCCCGACACCACCACGGCCCACAGAGCGACGGCGACGCCTGCCTGGGAGAGCTGGAACACCACGAGCAGGACACGGCGCGGGAACCGATCGGCGAGCGAACCCCCGACCAGACCCATGAGGAGGAACGGCACGTAGTGGAAGAACCCGGCTACACCGACGTCACCGGCGCTCCCGGTGATCTGGTACACGACGTACGGGATCGTGGCGTTCTGCATCCAGCCACCGGTGTTGGAGACGAACGCCGCCGACCAGAACCGGCGGTACTGGGGTTCACGGAGCGGGTCGAGTGGTCTGGCGTCGGTCGTCGCCAGCGGGTCGCCCACGACCCCAAGGTACCAACACCACCGCCAACGCCGACTCTGGAGCCCTGGCTGAGGTCGGGACCTAGACTCCACACGTGTCCGAGTCCGACATTCCGCGACCCACCACCGAGGCCACCGAGGCCACCGAGGTCACCGAGGCCACCGAGGCCACCGAGGCCACCGAGGCAGACCGTGCCGGCGATTGGCTCATCGAACGGGCACTCTCCGGACCGCGTCCCGGAAGCGGGGCGCTCGTACCGCTCGCCGTGGACCACTCCTCGGCGGACTCGGAGGTGGGCGGCGAACACCTCCCGGGTCGCGTCTCGGACGTCGACGAATGGGGTCGCAGCGAACACATGCGGGCGATCGCCCGACGCCTCTACGACCCGGTGTACTCCAAGTGGTTCCGGGCCGAGTGGGAGGGACTCGAACACATCCCCACCAGTGGCGGCGCCCTGATCGTCGCGAACCACGCAGCGGCCATACCGTCCGATGCTCCGGTGATCATCCACGGCATCGAGAAGGAACTCGGGCGACCGGTCTACGGACTCGCAGACAACTTCTTCCGTCGGCTCCCGTTCGTCGGCACGCTGTGGTCGAGGCTCGGTGGCCTGCCCGCCCACCCCGACAACGCCTACCGACTGCTCTCCGAGCAGGGTCAACTCGTGCTGGTCTTCCCCGAGGGATCCAAGGGGCCGGCCAAGACCTACAGCGAGCGCTACCAGCTTCGCCGATTCGGCCGGGGCGGGTTCGTGGAGATCGCCATGCAGGCCGGCGTCCCCGTCATCCCCATCGCCGTGGTCGGTGCTGAGGAGTCGATGCCCACGCTCTTCAGGCTCCCGAGCATCGCCTCGGTGATCGGGGCGCCGTACGTCCCGGTGACCGCCAACATGCTCGCCCTCGGTCCACTGGGAGCAATCACGTACTTCCCGGCCAAGTTCAAACTCCGCGTCCTCGAACCGGTCGAGTTCAACGTCCCCCCGGGTCAGGATCGGTACTCCCAGTCGAGGGTCATGGACTGGTCCGAGGCCATCCGGGACCGCATCCAGAACGCCCTCTACGACATGCTGCGCTCCCGGGAGTCCGTGTGGTTCGGCTGAGCCGCCCGAACGGAGGCCGGTTGTGAACACCCCCACGGGAACCCGACGCGTGCTCGTGACCGGCCTCGGCACGTTCTGGGGTGGCCGCGTGGCCCAGGCGCTCGAGCTCGACCCGAACGTGGAGGTGATCGTCGGACTCGACACCACCGAGCCGACCGTGGAACTCGAACGCACCGAGTACGTCCGGGTCGACGCCAACTACTCGATCCTCGCTCGGATCGTTCGGGCGGCCCAGATCGACACGATCATCCACACGTTCCTCGTGGTCGACCCGACGACCATGTCACCGCGAGCAATGCACGAGATCAACGTGATCGGCACGATGAACCTCTTCGCTGCAGCGTCAGCACCTGCGTCGACGGTTCGCAGCGTCGTGGTCAAGTCCTCGACGATCGTCTACGGGTGCGCTGCGCAGGACCCGGTGTGGTTCACCGAGGACACGCCCCCGTCGCGACCGGCCCAGCGAGGAGTGGAACGCAACCTCGAAGCGGTCGAGGGTTACGTTCGCGACTTCGCACAGGACAACCCGCACGTGACGGTGTCACTGCTGCGCTTCTCCAACGTGGTGGGAGCCGAGATCGAGACCCCACTGACACGGGCCCTGCAGCTCCCCCTCGTCCCGTCGCTCGCCGGCTTCGACCCACGGTTCCAGTTCGTCCACGAGACCGATGTGATCCGCTCGATGCTGTTCGTCCTCAACCGCAACCTCGCCGGCGTGTACAACGTGGCCGGGGACGGTCTCATCCCCTGGTCCGAGGTGGCGAGGATCTGCGGAAAGCGGACCGTCCCGCTGCCGCCGATCGGCACCAGCCTCCTGACCGGGCCACTCGCCCGCCTCGGTGTGGTGGACCTGCCAGAGGAGTACCTGCAACTCCTGCGTTTCGGACGAGGCGTGGACAACGCCCGACTCAAGGACGCCGGGTTCCGCTACGGGTTCACATCGGTCGCCGCAGTGCAGGCGTTCATCGAGTCGGTCCGACTCCGGAACACCATCGGGACCGGTCAGCCGAGCTACCGCTACGAACGCGACGTCGAGCAGTTCTTCCGGCACTCCCCGGCAGTCATTCGCGACTGACTCCCACCACCGAGCGTGCCAGATCCGAGACGCGTGCCCTGATGTCGGCCCAGTCGTAGGACGAGGTGAACAGCTCGGCGCCGGCATCTGCGAGTTGTTGACGCAGCATCGGCTCGGACAACAGGCGGAGGCAGGCATCGGCGAATCGACGGGCATCATCGGCAATGAGCGCCGTCTGACCGTCGACCACGGCGATCCCCTCTGCCCCGACCGACGTCGACACGATCGGGAGGTGATTGGCGAGAGCCTCCACGACCTTGAGACGGGTGCCGGCTCCGATCCGGATCGGGACGACGGCCACATCGGTGCGCTCGAGTTCCGGGACGAGGTCGTCCACGGCTCCGATCAGCTCGACGCCGGGACACGACCGGATCCAATCCAGCCGATCTGACCCCCGTCCGACCACGCGGAATTGCACGCCCGGATGGTGCGTTCGGATGATCGGGAACACCTCACGGGCGAACCAGCCGACAGCGTCGGTGTTGGGGAGGTAGTCAAGTGCACCGACGAACCCGAGCGTGGGGGCGTCCGTGGCCAGAACGGTCCGATCGAGCCGGGGCGCCGCTGCCGGTTCGGCCCCGTTGGGGATGACCGAAACGTTGGCGACGCGTGAGCGTTCAGCGTCGAGTTCGCTGCAGACGACGACCCGGTCGACCGCCGTTGCCACCCGGTGTTGCAGCCGCTCCCACCGACGCTCGTCGACGGCGTCGGCACCCTGAGCTGCGATCCAGCGTCCGAGCGCCGTGACCCGGGCGGCCGTACCAGAGCCGGGGGCCGCAGTCGGGCGCTGCCGGCGGCGGAGACGGACTGCGAGGTGTTCGAGGTTGTCGAAGTCGACCACGACCTGCGCCGCCGGGAACAGATCGTGCATCGGGAACCATGTGTGGACGTGGGAACACCACACGAGGTCGTAGGTGCCGCTCAGCCACGCCGGGAGCCGTGAACGCAGATCCGACCAGTCAGTGGTGAGCACGCGTCGCGGGATCGGGCCCCGCACCCACTCGGTCAACCATTCACGGGCACCTCGCTCGGCGGGCACAGGCACAGCGAGCGTTCGATCCACGCCGGGCCACGGCGACGGTGCGATCGGGGGTGAGCCCGGGCGCTCCAGCGTGACCACGTCGACCGGACCGGCGCCGGCGAGTCCTCCGATCACGTGCGAGAGACGCTGCTTGTAACCATCGACCACCGGCCACGGGTACGCTTCGGCCACCATCAGGCTCCGTATGCGCTGTTCCACCACGGCGCTGCACCGTAGCGGGAGGCCCGCCGTGCCACAGGTTCATCTCGATCGCCGCGACCGGGTGGCGGTGATCACACTGTCGGACACGCAGCGACGCAACGCTCTCTCGTTGGAGTTGTGCGAGCAGCTCGTCGCACTCACCAGCGAGCTCACCGCTGATGAGGACGTCGGCGCGCTCGTCGTGACCGGAGCCGATCCGGCGTTCTGCGCCGGAGCGGATCTGAGTCAACTCGGCGCCTCACGCAGCGACGGGCTCCGGGCGATCTACGAGGGGTTCCTCGCAATCGCCCGCTGCCCTCTGCCGACCGTCGCTGCGGTCAACGGTGCCGCCGTCGGTGCCGGCATGAATCTGGCCCTGGCCTGTGACCTGCGGCTCGCCGGTCGCTCCGCCCGATTCGATGACCGCTTCCTCGATCTCGGTATCCACCCGGGAGGCGGCCATACGTGGATGCTTCGGCGCATCGTCGGGCCACAGGCCACGGCTGCGGCAGTGTTGTTCGGCGAGGTCCTCGATGGACCGGCCGCTGAGCGCATCGGTCTGGTCTGGCGTTGTGTCGCAGATGACGAACTGCTCGACACCGCTGTGGCACTCGCTCGACGAGCCGCCGAGGCCCCCCGGGACCTAGCGGTCCGCACCAAGGCCACGCTCGCTGACGTGGCGCAGATCGAGCATCACAGCGAGGCCGTCGAACGGGAACTCGTCGATCAGCTCTGGTCCATGGATCAGCCAGCGTTCGCCGAACGCCTCGCAGCGTTCCAGGCCCGGATCACAGGATCCAGTTCGTGAGCAGTTCGTTGCGCCGCTGGTGCCACTCCTCAACGGTGATGGCGTAGCGGATGTGGTCCTCCCAGACCCCGTTGATCTCGAGGTAGCGCTCCGCCACACCCTCGGCCCGCAACCCGAGCTTCTCCACCACACGGCGGGACGCCTGGTTGCGCGGGATGATCGAGATCTGCAACCGGTGCAGGTCGAGGTCGTCGAAGCAGAACCGCAGGACGGCCACCACAGACTCCGGTACGTACCCCCGGCCGGCGAGACGCTCGTCGATCCAGTAGCCGATGTATGCGCTCTGATGCGCTCCCCGGTGGATCGAGTTGACGTTGATCTCACCCGAGAGTGACCCGTTCACGAAGATCCCGAACCCGTAGCCGGTTCCGAGTTGGATCTCACGGGCCCGTATGGAGCATCGGGCGCCGAACGCCTGACGGCTCTCCACCGTGTCGGGCTGGGCGAGGTCCCGACGCGGCTCCCAGATGACGAGCCACTCGTGGTTGCGGCGGCGCACATCGCGCCACTGTTCAAAATCCGCTTGGACAATGGCCCGGAGCTGGACCCGTCGCCCGTGGAGCACCACCGAGGTCCCCGGATCCACCCCTGCTCGCCGCTTCAGCACCGCAGCAGCCTACCGACGACGGACCGCCGCAGCCGCAGCCGCAGCCGCAGCCGCATGAGATCAGGAGTCGTGGATCATCCCAGCGACCAACCCGTCGAGAATGTCCGATTCCGACACCAGGCACTCCCGGAGATCCAACGCCCGGAAGACCGAGACCAACACACACAGCCCACCCACGATCACGTCGGCTCGAGCGGGTTCGAGGCCGGGATTGTGGACTCGCTGCGCCACCGTCTCGGTGGCGAGCGTACGGAACACGTCCTCGGCGGCCTCCTTGGTGAGGACGAAGTGGTGGATCGAGTCCGGGTCGTACTCGATCAGGCCCAGTTCGACCGCAGCGACGTTGGTGATCGTCCCGGCCAGACCGACGAACGTCGTGGCCGCCGCCAAGGCGGGCAACTCACGCTGCACGTCGTCGAGGTGGAGCGCCACCTCTGCCAGACAGTTCGAGAGCTCCTCGGGGAGTGGGGGGTCGTGCAGCAGGAACTTCTCGGTCATCCGAACGCAACCCACGTCGATCGACACCGAGCCCTCCACCACCGAGGTGCCGTCGGCCCGTACCGCACCGATGGCGAACTCGGTGGAGCCACCACCGATGTCGACCACGAGGAACGGGCCCAACGCCGGATCCAACCCGGTGGTGGCACCACGAAACGATGCCTCGGCTTCCTCGGAGCCGGACAGGAGCACCGGTCGGACACCGAGGATCTCCTCGGCGGCGTCGAAGAAGTCGCTTCGGTTGGTCGCATCCCGTGACGCGGAGGTCGCCGCCATCTGAATCCGGCCGACACCGTGCTCGTCGGCCACACGGCGGTACTCCAAGAGGACCTCGAGGGTACGATCCACAGCGTCATCGGCGAGCCGTCCCGTCCGGTCGATTCCCTGACCGAGGCGGGTGATACGCATCAGCCGCTGCAGCGGGGTTCCCTCCGCGTCGGCCACGAGCAGGCGAACGGAGTTGGTTCCGCAGTCGATCGCTGCGACCGGCGACGAAGCACTCACGTCGGAACCCTTGGATCAGCCGATGTCACAGGGGCGTTGCGGAACGGATCGGCGATCGGGCCGAGTCGATCGAGCACCCACTCCCCCACTGGATCATCGGCACCGGCGAGGAAGTTGGCCAGATGGGCGTGCAGGCACTTCACACCTCGACGGGTCCCGCCGACACCACCCGAAGGCGTTGGACCACTGTGAGCGGACCGCAGCGCAGCGTTCCGCTCAGCGGCTGCCTGACGGTGCGTGGCCGCAACGGCTTCGGGGTCCACCTCGGCCTCGGCCCGATCGACGCCCCCGGCGGCCTCGAGGGTGCCCACGGCCCGGTTCAACTCCGGGTCGATCAGCCAGTAACGGGTGGGCATCGGTGTGCCATCGTCGAGCAGCGGTTCGTTGCGGATCACCACGGGGTCACCGTTGCGGCGACGCACCACGACCCGGAATCGGGCCTGGGGGTCCCGACCGAGTCGCTCGCGGACCGCTTCCACGTCGGCCGCTGTGGGTTCGATGTCCCCGGTGCCGAGGTGCCCGGTGTCGGGATTCGCAGGGGTGCTCACGGCACCAGCCTGCGCCACCCACGCTCGGCCCACCAACCGAGCAGAACGGCGCCACCGGCGATGGCCACGAGCCCGGGCCAGATCGCCGACCACTCGCACGTTCCGACGAACCCACACCGGGCCATGTCGAGGATGTAGGTCACCGGGTTCCACCGGGCGACGTAGGGGAGCCAACCCTCCTGCAGGTCGATCGGCACCGTGCCGACGGAGAGGAACATGATCACGAACAGGCTGATCTGCACGAGGCCGCCAGCCGACTGTCGCTGGATCCGGTAGGTCACCCCGAGCCCCCAGAGCGACCCGAGGGCAGCGACCGCGAACGCTCCGACTGCGAGCCACCACACCGCAGCGAAACCACCGGGAAAGGTCATGCCGCCGATCACCCCGAGGGCGAGCGTGATCGTGAGCGGGAGCAGCGCCCGGATCATGGCCCACAGCACGCTGGCGGTCGGTACGGTCCATCGTGGGGCTGGGGCGAGCAGGAGACGGTCGTAGAAGCCGCTCTCGAGATCCCGGCCGAGTGAGAACGCCGACGCCAGCGCTGCGAAGCTCGCCGACTGCAGACAGGCGTAGGGGATCATCCAGTTGAGGATGTTGTCGGTCGGGTAGCCGGGAAGCTCGGTGAGCCCGCTGAAGGTTCCGGAGAACGCCACGGTGAAGAACACGGGCATCACCACGACCGGCACGATTCCGGCGGGGATGCGACGCAGCGAGGTGGCACTGCGGTGGATCACCTGACGGATCAGCGGCCACGGCGGCACCTGAGCCCACCGGTCCGAACGGGCCGTCCCGGCCGCAGCGGAGGTCACGACGCCACCGCCAGACGGCGGTCGAGTTGCCGGGTGGCGAAGATCATGCCGATCACACACAGCACCCCCGGTACGGCGACCGCAGCGAGCGCTGCGGACCACGACCACCCCACCAGCACGAGTTCCCGCATTCCGTCGATCATCCACGTGATCGGGTTGGCCTCCGCCACCCGCTGGTACCAGCCCGACATGAGTTGGGTCGGGAAGAACGCACTCGAGAGGAACAACAGGATGAACAGCAGCGGGAAGTAGCCCTGGACGGCCTCCGGCTGGCCCGTCCGGACTGCGAGCCCCGAGGCAACGGAGCCGATTCCGAGCGATGCGAACGCCGCCACGATCACGAGCGCGAAGCGAGCTGCGATGCCGCCCAACACCTCGGCGCCGAACGGCCAGAGCAGCAACTGGAAGAACACTGCCTGGAAGACCCCGAAGGCCACCGCTCCGGCGAGACGGCCGATCAGGATGGCGGGCCGGCTCACCGGCGAGGCCACCAGACGGTCGAAGAAGCCGCCCTGGATGTCGACTGCGAGCTCGGCCCCGCCATTGATTCCACCGAAGAGGACACCTTGGATGATCGCCGCTGGGAGAAGGAACATGAGGAATGTCGTCCCGGGCGGGACGATCCCGGGGATCTCGGCGACTGCGGCCATGGCCGAGGAGTTCACTGCGACGAGCAGGAGCGGGAAGATCGTCGCTGGAGCCCACGAACTCGGCTGACGGGCGAAGCGCAGAATCGCCCGACGACTGAGCGCAAGGACCTGTGGTGCCGCAGCGGAGCTCACGAGCCGGACTCCCCCGTGGTCACGTCGGCAGAAGCATCCGCCCCTTCGAGCCGGCGTCCGGTCGCTTCCGCGAACACGTCGTCGAGTGTCGGCGTGTTGAGTTCCATGTAGTGGATCGCGATGCCGGCGGCGTCGAGCGCCCGCACCGCATCGGCGGCACTGGATGCGCCCTCGAACAGTCCGATCGCCACCCGTCCGGCGCGCGTCGGGCGGGGTTCACCGATGGTCGCCATCGCCGATCGGGCCCGGTCCTCAGCGCCGGGATCCACATCGACGAGGAGCGTCGGAAGGCCGACCTGTGCCTTGAGGGTCGCCGGTGCTCCCTCTCGAACGATCCGGCCGGCGTCGATGATGGCCACCCGGTGTGCGAGTTCGTCGGCCTCCTCGAGGTACTGGGTGGTGAGGAACACGGTCGTACCGAGCTCGGAGTTGAGGCGACGGACCTCGTCCCAGAGGTTGACACGGCTCATGGGGTCCAGACCGGTCGTCGGCTCATCGAGGAACAGCACCGACGGCTCGTGCATCAGCGCCAGCGCCAGGTCGAGGCGACGGCGCATCCCACCGGAGTACCCACCGACCAGACGATCGGCTGCTTCGGTCAGGCCCACGCGCTCGAGCAACTCGTTGCTGCGTTCCCGCCCCGCTCGCCGCCCGATGCCGTACAGCGTGGCCTGGAGGTGGAGCAGCTCCCGACCGGTCATGAGCGGGTCGATCGATGCGTCCTGCAGCGCCACACCGATCGAGGCCCGAACCAGTGCAGCGTCGTCGACGACGTCGAACCCGGCCACCGACGCCCGGCCGCCGGTCGGCCGGAGCAGGGTCGTCAGGATCCGCACCGTCGTGGATTTTCCCGCACCGTTGGGACCGAGGAACCCGAACACCTCACCGCCGGCGACCTCGAGGTCGACGCCGTCAACGGCACGGATCTCACCGAACTCCCGGACGAGCCCCTCGGCGACGATCGGTCCTCTCTGTTGGTTCATCTCGACGCTCATCCTCTTCTCGACACGAGTTGTCTTCGAACGCCCACGCCGGTCTCGGCGTGAGCACAGTGGTCGGGCCAAAGCGACCGGACCGAGCCCAGTGGGGCCCGGACGGGGGCTCAGGGAGATGCCGACGCCGCAGCGATCGATCCGGCGAGCACCTCGAACGGCCACGCCCGGGGCAGGTCCACGCCGGCGGTCGGACGAGGGAGCACGGCGTATGACTCCTCTCCGGGTGAGACCAGTCCATACTCGTCCCGGGCGATGCGTTCGGTCTGAGCAGGATCGTCGAACTGATCCAATCGGGCCTGCAACTCGCGGTTCTCCAGTTCGATTCTGGCGAGTTCGTCGCGCTGGACGGAGACGTTTCGGCGTTCACCGACGTAGCCGAGCACCGGACCGGCGAGCACCACCACTCCCAGACACATCACCACAGCGACGGCTGCCGATCGGCAAAGGGCCGAGGCCGAGGGTCTCCTCACAGGCGCTTACCCACCGGGGCCAGCGCCGCAGCGCCACGGAAGATCGCCGCCTCGCCAAGTTGTTCCTCGATACGGAGCAACTGGTTGTACTTGGCCACCCGGTCCGAGCGCGCCGGGGCGCCGGTCTTGATCTGTCCGCAGTTGGTGGCGACGGCCAGATCGGCGATCGTCGTGTCCTCGGTCTCGCCGGAGCGATGCGACATGACGGCGGTGTATCGATGCGAACGGGCGACCTCGACCGCCTCGAGCGTCTCGGTGAGCGTCCCGATCTGGTTGACCTTGACCAGGATCGAGTTGGCCACACCCTCGACGAGGCCTCGACCGAGGCGCTCGGAGTTGGTGACGAACAGGTCGTCGCCGACGAGTTGGATCCGATCTCCGAGTGCCTCGGTCAACGCCGCCCACCCCGACCAGTCCTCCTCGGCCATTCCGTCCTCGATGGAGACGATCGGGTAACGGTCGCACAGGTCGCTCAGGTACTCGGCGAACTCTCCCGCACTGAGCGACCGGTTCTCCCCGGCGAGCGTGTAGCGCCCGTCGGCATAGAACTCCGTCGAGGCGACGTCGAGCGCAATCGCCACCTCCTCGCCCGGGGTCCGGCCGCTGCGTTCGATGGCCTCCACGAGCAGGGCGACCGCCTCTTCGTTGCTCGAGAGGTCGGGGGCGAATCCGCCCTCGTCGCCGATGGCCGTCGACAGACCCCGGCCGTGCACGACCGTCTTGAGGGTGTGGTAGCACTCTGCGCCCCACTGGATCGCCTCGGAGAACGACGCCGCCCCGACCGGCATCAACATGAACTCCTGCAGGTCGACGTTGTTGTCGGCGTGCTCGCCACCGTTGATGACGTTGAGCATGGGCACCGGCAGCACACAGGCATTGACGCCGCCGACGTAACGGTAGAGGGGGATGTCGAGTTCGTCAGCCGCCGCCCGGGCCACCGCCAGCGACACCCCGAGGATGGCGTTCGCCCCGAGTCGACCCTTGTTGTCGGTGCCGTCGAGATCGATCATCAGCTGATCGACATCCCGTTGATCGAGGGCATCCAGGCCGAGCAGCGCATCGGCGAGCTCACCGATCACGTGGTCGACGGCGAGCTGCACACCCTTGCCGCCGTAACGGTCGGATTCACCGTCGCGGAGCTCGACGGCCTCGAACGCTCCCGTGGACGCACCCGACGGGACCGCCGCCCGACCGGTGGCACCGGAGTCCAACTCGACCTCGACCTCGACGGTGGGGTGACCACGTGAGTCGAGGATCTCCCGGGACCACACTCCTTCGATGATGCTCAACGTTCAGCTCCCAAGGTGTTGATCACAAGCAGCGTCGATCACCGTACCGTGTCACCCCCTCGGGCCCACGACCCCGAGTGTCAGCCGGGATCCCCGCCGGCCGCCGGGCCAGGATCCCCGCCGGCCGCCGGGCCGGGATCCCCGCTGGCCGCCGGGCCGGGTTCGATCGTCGGGGCGCCGGTGATTCGGGCGAGTCGGTCACGGATCAGTTCGGCAAAGGCCCGTGCACCCTCCGGGTTCAGGTGGGAGCCGTCGTAGGTGAACCACTCCTCGTGTTCCACACCGAGGGAGTGCCAATCGACGAGCACGGCGGTCGGATGACGGCCGGCTGCGCTGGCGAGCCGTCCGTTGACGAGTTCCTCCCACGGCCGATCCACCTTGGCATTGACCAGAAGAACGGTCTGTTCGCCGGTCAGTTCGAACAACTCGTCGAGATCGGCGTCGGTGAAGGTGCCGTTCACCCCGGCGTTCACGATCAACGGACCCGGGAGTTCACCGGCTCGGGTGTAGGCCCCGACGACGTCGATCACCCGGTCGAACTGCCTCGAGACCTGCGCATCGACCCGCAGCCCCGGCATGGCGTTCTTGAGTTCCTCAGTGGCGCCCAGGACGACGGAATCCCCGACCATCAGGGCGTTGGTCGGACTCTGGCGGACTGCGGCACCTCGACCAGCGGCGATTGACTGATCGATCTGAAGTTGGAGTTCCTCGGAGCTCGCCGGAATGATCGTGGTGGTGGTCGCCGCCGGGCCGGCGTCGTCTGCGGGGAGAATCAGGCCTGCAGCCTCGGCCTCGTCGGCCAGACCGGTCGCCTCGAGGGCGATCTGCTCACGAGCCGGATCGCTCGCCGCCTCGTGGAGACCCCAGCCGATCAGCACGGTGAGCGACATCCCGATGACACCGATCACCGCCCCCTGACGCAGCGCCAGACTGCGGCGATCCCCACGGCCGTCACGAAGGTCCGTCCACCACCGTCCCAGGGCTCCGTGGCGGACGGGAAGCTCGACGAAGCGGTAGGACGCCTCGGCCGCAGCCATGGTGAGTGCGATGCGGAGGACGAACAGCGGCCAACCGTCGAGCGGGACGTCGATCCCGGGCCGGGTGACGACGAAGATCGGCCAGTGCCACAGGTAGATCGAGTAGGAGCGCAGCCCGAGCCAACGCAGGGGTGCGACGCCGAGGAAACGGCCGAGGAGCGCCGATGGGTGCACGATCACGGCGATCACGACCACACAGACCAGATCCAACAGGAGGAAGCCGCCCCGGTAGATGAACGAGTCGAACGCATTCACCCGGGTGACGAACCAGACGATCACGACCACGCCGAGCAGACCGGAGACGTTCATGGCCGCCACGGCACCGGGTCCGGTGGACCGGCGTTGACGCCACGGCGCCCAGAACATGGCGAGGACGGCCCCGAGCAGGAGACCCGACGCTCTCGAGAACGTGTTGTAGTACGCACCCGACGGGTCCTCAAAGGGCGTGAAGAGGATCGCCATGTAGATCGCCGAGGCGATCGAGCACCCGATCAGGAACCATCGGATGCTGCGATGGGTGAACCGCGCCACGGCCAGAACGAACAGCGGCGGGAAGATCAGGTAGAACTGCTCCTCGATCGACAGCGACCAGAGGTGCTGGAGCAGGGGCGGTCGACCGGCCTGAGCGAAGTACGACTGATCCAGGTGGATCTGCCACCAGTTGCTGACGTACAACAACGCTGCGATCACGTCACCGCCCATGCGTCCCGCAGCGTCGCGATAGACGAGCAGGGATGCCGCAGAGACGACAGCGAGCAGCAGGTACAACGCCGGCAGGAGACGCTTGGCCCGACGGGTCCAGAACCCTCGCATCGAGACCGCCCCGTTGCGTTCGCGCTCCTCGAGCAGCAGGGTGGTGATCAGGAATCCGCTGATCACGAAGAACACCTCGACGCCGAGGAATCCACCGGGAAACCACGGGATCTCGGCGTGGTAGAGCACCACGGCAGCAACCGACACGGCGCGCAGGCCGTCGAGGCCGGGTTGATACCCGAGACGCGCCGGAGCGGGTGCCCGAACCGCTGTTGTCACAGCCTCATTGTGACCCGATCGACGCCGCCGGGCGGGTCAACGGGGGCTGAGGGCACAACGGAACGACGACACCGATCGGGCGAAGATGTTCGGCTCGACCTCACAGGCGCTCAGCGCCACAGGCGCCGAGAACCGGCGGGTGAGTTCGCCGAAGAGCAGCCGAAGCTCGAAACGGGCGAGGTTGGCGCCGATGCAGAAGTGCGTTCCGTAGCCGAATGCCACGTGCGGGTTGGGGCTCCGGGTCACGTCGAAGACGAACGGGTCAGCGAAGACGCCCTCGTCCCGATTGGCCGACGGGTACAACAGGATGATCCGGTCGCCCTCGGCGACCTCCTGATCGCCGATGCTCGAGTCCGTCACGGCGGTCCGGAAGAAGTTGTTGAGCGGCGTCACCCAGCGGATCAGTTCCTCCACAGCTGAGGTCACCAGTTCGGGTTCCGAGGCGAGGCGGTCCCACTGATCGGGATGTTGGGAGAACACGTGCAGACCGTGGGCGATGACCGTCCGGGTGGTCTCGGCGCCGCCAGCGATGAACAGTCCGACCTCGTCGACCATGCGCTCGTCGTCGTAGTGCTCACCTCCGGGCAGCTCGGCACTCGCCCAGACCGAGAGCAGGTCGTCCATCGGGCATCCCCGGCGCTCCGGCACGATCTCCCCGAGCAGCGTGGCGAACTCCAGGATCGCCCGGAAGGCGTCCTCTCCGGCCTGTGGATCGCGGATCATGTCGTCGTAGCGCATGAGCCGCTCCGACCAACTCTTCACATCGGCCCAGCGATCCTCGGGGAAGCCGAGCAGACGAGCGGTGAGTCGGCACGGGAGTTGCGCTGCGAGCCCATCGATGACGTCGAGCTCACCAGCGGAGTCAATGGGATCGAGCAGGTCGTCGATCGTGGCTCGGAGCCACTCCTCGTGACCGCGCACCGCACGGGGGGTGAACCGGTTGGACACGAGTCGCCGTTGGGCTGCATGCGCCGGATCGTCGAGGGCGATGATGTTGCGCTCCTCGGGCGCTGCCCATGACCGGTACCCACGACTTGAGACGAACGTCGCGCTGTTTCGCTCGACCTCGAGCACGTCGGCGTGGCGACTCACGGCCCACAGGGAGTTGGCCTCGTCGCGGTAGACGGGCTCGTTCGCCCTCATCCAGGCGAAGGCCGGGTGGGGGTCACCTTGGTAGAACTTGGGATCGAGGAGATCGACGTCGATCCGGTCAGCCACAGTCGTTGTGCCCGTCATCTCGCCAGTCTGCCCCAGCGGACCGTGTGGTCACAGATCGATCCGCTCAGGCCTCCTCCCCGCTCCCGGCCGCTCAGGCCTCCTCCCCGCTCCCGGCCGCTCAGGCCTCCTCCCCGCTCCCGGCCGCTCAGGCCTCGGAGTGGGTCACAGGCTCCTCGCCCATCCACTCGCGGAGTGTGTTCTTCAGCTTGATCTGCTGGATGAAGATGTCGTGCTCGGGCGACACCCCGCCAGACGGCTGTGGCGACTTCCAGTAGAAGCTCAGCCACTCCTGGACCCCTGACTGGCCGGCCCGTTGCGCCAGATCCAGGAAGAGCGCCAGATCCAGAACGATCGGGGCCGCCAGGATGGAGTCCCGGCACATGAAGTCGACCTTGATCTGCATGGGGTACCCCATCCACCCGAAGATGTCGATGGCGTCCCACCCCTCCTTGTTGTCACCGCGGGGTGGGTAGTAGTTGATCCGCACGACGTGGTCGATGTTGCCGTAGAGCTCGGGATACACCTCGGGCTGCAGGATCGTGTCGAGCACGCCGAGCTTGGAGACCTCCTTGGTCTTGAAGTTCTCCGGGTCGTCGAGCACCTCGCCGTCACGGTTGCCCAGGATGTTGGTCGAGTACCACCCCCGCATCCCGAGCATCCGGGCCTTGAACCCCGGAGCGAGGATCGTCTTCATGAGGGTCTGGCCGGTCTTGAAGTCCTTGCCGGTCACCGGAACACCGTTCTGTACAGCGAGCTCCTCCATGCACGGCAGGTCGATCGACAGGTTCGGCGCCCCGTTGGCGAACGGTACGCCCAGGCTGAGAGCGGCGTAGGCGTAGATCTGACTCGGAGAGATGTTGTCGTCGCTGGCGTGCAGTCCCGCCTCGAACTCCTCGACGGTGGCGTGCACGGCCGACGGCTCCTGATAGGCCTCCGTCGAGCCGCACCAGACCATGACCAGCCGATCGCAGTCGTTCTCGGTGCGGAAGCGCTCGATGTCGGCGACGACCTGCTGGGCCAGATCCCACTTGGACTCACCGGTCTTGACGCGTACGCCATCGAGCCGCTTGACCCATCGCTGGTCGAACACCGCCGGCATGGCGACGATCCCCTCGAGTTCCCCGCTGATCGCAGACAGATCCGAGTCCTCGAGGACGCCACAGGTCCGGGCGGCCTCCAAGGCGTTGGCTGAGATCGGATCCCAGCCGCCGAAGACCAGATCGTCGAGTCCGGCGAGCGGGACGAAATCGCGGATCAACGGGTTGCGCCCATCCTCGCGACGGCCGAGCCGGATGTGGGCCATCTGTGTGAGCGAACCGATCGGAGCTGCGAGGCCCTGACGGGCGGCGAGCACTCCGGCGTACGCCGTCGAGGCGACCGCTCCGACCCCGGGGGTGAGAATCCCGAGTCGGCCGGAGGCAGGGGCGATGTCGAGCGGATCAGGCATGACGGGCACTCTAGGTCCCGTCGGCCGGATCGAAGCCGGGACCGGCGGTGCCGCCACCGGATTCCGCAGATCCCGGTCGCCCCTCGAGGGCCTTGCGTTCCTGCCAGCGTCGCTGCGCCTCCACCGGATCGTCGGTGACGGCGGTGGGATCCTCGAGCTCAGGGTGGCGGAAGCGCAGCTTGGCCTCGATCCCCCGGACCACATCGCCGAGGGTGAACCATCCGGCCTCCTCAGCGAGGGAGGCGTGGAACACGACCTGATACAACACGTCGCCGAGTTCATCGCAGAGCTCCTCGGCACCATCGCCCGTCGAGGGTCGGTAGGACTCGATCGCATCGAGCAGCTCCCGGGTCTCCTCCTCGAGGTAGCGCCGAAGGCTCAGGTGGGTCTGCTCGGCCTTCCACGGGTCGAGTCGGCGGAGCTCAGCGACCAGAGTGGCGAGGTCGGACAGACCGGCTCCGAGAGGGCGGCTCAGCGCCGGAACGTGGATCGATGTCAGGTGATCCACGTCGGGACCCCGATCAAGGTCGTTCCAGTGGACGCGGTCGACTCGTTCGTCCGGTAGGCCGAGGTGGTGCAGGATCACCACCTCGACGTCGGGCGGATCCTCGGCTGCGAGCTTGATGTCGCTCAACACGCTCCGATCGTCGCACTGTGCGATCAGGAACGGTCCGCTGCGGCCAGCCGCCTGTTCGACGAACCGATGACCGTCGATGACCTCGACCCCGGTCCGCACCGGGTCCAGGCCGAGTCGGACCCACGCCAGATCGAGGAACGACATGGCCGGGTGCACGCGGACCTCCACCTCGGCGGCGGCAGCGAGCAGCTCGACGCTGCGTTCGGCCACCACCGGCGAGCCCGGGACGGCGTAGACCACGTGCCCGTGACGGCGGGCCTGCGTCAGGAGTTCCGCCACGATTCCCTCGTAGACCGATTCGAGCGAGGACGACTGATCGTAGAGACCGTCGAAGGTGTTGGTGAGCGTCTCGAACCGGCCCGGTCCACGGGCATCGTGATCACCGAGGCGAGCTGCGAGCTGGTCCACGGCGGGATGCCGAGCCGTCCGCAGCCACACCGGAGCGGGTCCGGCGAGCAGTTCGAGCGTCCCGACGGTGACCAGGTCGACTCCGGCCGGACCGAGACCCACGACGTCGATCACCGGCGACCCACCGGCGTTGGTCACACCGTCAGGGCCCGGGGACCGGCGCCGGCTCCGGATCCGGACCCGGCGGAACGTCGGTCGGGACCGGGATCGGCAGCTCCTCGGGAATCCCCACCACCTCCGGTCGAAGGACGATCGGACCCTCGGGCGCAACGACCTCGAACCCGCCGGCCACGCCGACCGCAGCGCGGCCATATCGGGGATTCACCTCGACGGCCCCGGGCAGGATCAGGTTCAGCCACGATCCGGCCGCCTGGGCGGGCTGCTGTGCCGAAGCGAACCCCTGCACGAGTCGGTCGAGTTCGGCGGCGGTGGCGGGATCATCGAAGCTGAGCTGCTCGGTGCCATCCACCCGGAAGAACACTGCGATCCGTCCGGTGCGATCGGACTCGAGGAACACCGGCCCGATCGTCTCTCCGATCGCCGCACCCTCGACCTCGACGCGGAGCACATCAGGGAGTTGGGCAACCGGAACACACTCCTGGCGCGGATCGAAGGCCAACTCCGCGCCCTCGACCTCGGCGACGATCTCCTCGAGCGGCCGGCCGTCGGCAACGACGGTCGCCACCTCGACGGACTGCTGCTCGGCCACGGCGACGATGGCGACGCACGTCCTGTCCCACAGTGACGGAACGCCGTCGAAGAGCCGCCGGAGATCCTCAGGAGCGATCGCTCCGGACTCCTGTGCTGTGCTGGCCACGGCCTGGAGACGCTCACCGAGTCGCGTGGTCGTGGCCACGAACGCTGTGAGCTCCTCGAGCGCCACGTCGGACAGGCCCGGTGGGACCTGACTCGACAGCTGCTCGGCGGCCTCGTCGAAGCCGATCGCCTGGCGCAGTTCGTCACCGGACAGTCCGACGAGATCAGGCTCCCACCGCTCGAGTTCCGCCTGAGCCGCCGTCCTCTGGATAGCAAACGTGAGCGCAGCACGAGCCGAGTCGCCACTCACCACGGACTCCGTGCCGGGCAGGCCCCCGCCGACGGCCTGCAGGAAGGCCTCGTCCGATGCCAGCGTGTCGATCGTGTCGGTCGAGACCGGCGATCCGAGCACTACTGCGGCCTGGTCGTCGGCGGCCACCCCGCACGCCACCACGAACGAGCCGAGGATCGCCCCGAGGACCAGAACTGCTCCGATGCGACTGGGTTCCCGGTGGTTGCGCACGGACGGCGATCCTACTTCCGCTCCCCCTCGGCGCCCGCACCGGCCCCTGCTGGCAGGATCAGCTCCCGGATGGAGTCGCCGAGGCGTTCGAGCAGACCGGTGCCACCGGCGACCGGCAGGAGAAGTACCGATGATTCCTCCTTGTAGCGGGCGCCCTGGTGTGTCCGTTCCAGTCGCACCTGACGGGACGCAGTGAGGACGACCGGAGCGATCCGAGCGACCAACGGTGGACCACCGAGTCCCGGTCCCTTGCTGATGACGAGCTCGCTGATTCCAGCAGCGAGGCAGAGCGCTCGCAGGCGGGCCACCCCGAGCAGTTCCACTGCCGGTTCCGGGACCGGCCCGAACCGGTCGACCCACTCCGCTTGGATCGAGTCGACCTCCTCGAGATCCTCGAGTGCTGCGAGTCGGCGATAGGCCTCGAGGCGGAGATCCTCCCGGGCGATGTAGTCCTCGGGGATGTAGGCGGCCACCGGCACCTCGACGGTGACCTCGACGGGTTCGGGTACGACGGTTCCGTTCAGCTCGTTGATCGCCTCGGTGACCATCTGGCAGTACAGGTCGTAGCCGACGGACGCCACGTGACCGGACTGACCGGTGCCGAGCAGGTTGCCGGCTCCGCGTATCTCGAGGTCGCGCATGGCGATCCGAAAACCTGATCCGAGTTCGGTGGTCTCGCCGATCGTCCGCAGCCGTTCATCGGCCTCCTCGGAGAGAACCAGATCCGGCGGGTGGAACAGGTAGGCGTACGCCCGCTGACCCGCTCGGCCGACACGGCCACGGAGCTGGTGGAGCTGGCCGAGCCCGAGCAGATCGGCCCGCTCGACGACGAGGGTGTTGACCATCGGCATGTCGATGCCGCTCTCGATGATCGTCGTGCACACCAGGACGTCGTGATGGCCCTCCCAGAACTCGGTGACCACTCGCTCGAGCCTGGTCTCGTCCATCTGGCCGTGGGCGACGGCCACCCGGGCCTCCGGGACGAGCTCACGCAGCTCAGCAGCGTGCTGTTCGATGTCACGAACCCGGTTGTGGACGTAGAAGACCTGTCCCTCCCGGAGCAGCTCCCGTCGGATCGCCTCGGCCACCGCACGTTCGTCGTACGGACCCACGTAGGTGAGGATCGGCTGGCGGGCCGCCGGCGGCGTCTCGAGCAGTGAGAGGTCCCGAATCCCGGTGAGGCTCATCTCGAGGGTTCGGGGAATCGGAGTGGCGGTGAGCGTGAGCACGTCGACGTTCGTGCGGAGCTGCTTGATCGACTCCTTGGCCGACACGCCGAATCGCTGTTCCTCATCCACGACGAGCAGCCCGAGGTCTGCGAAGCGAATGTCACCCGAGAGGAGCCGATGCGTTCCGATGACGACGTCGACAGCACCCGATGCCAGGCCGGAGATCACATCACGAGCCTCGGCGTCGGTCAGGAACCGGGAGAGCATCTCCACCCGTACCGGCTGGCCGGCAAGGCGTTCCGTGAAGGTCTGATGGTGTTGCTGAGCGAGCAGCGTCGTCGGCACGAGGACCGCCGCCTGCTTTCCGTCGGCGACGGCCTTGAACACGGCGCGCACCGCCACCTCGGTCTTGCCGAACCCGACGTCACCGCAGACGAGGCGATCCATGGGAACCGGCGACTCCATGTCGGCCTTGACGTCGGCGATGGCGCGGAGTTGGTCGGGTGTCTCCTGGTAGGGGAAGGCCTGTTCGACCTCGTGCTGCCAGGTCGTGTCCCCACTGAACGGATGACCCGCTGTGTGGAGCCGTCGCTGGTAGAGGACGACGAGTTCCTGGGCGATCTGGGCGACCGCCGCCCGCACCTTTGCCTTGGTCCGAGCGAAGTCAGCGCCACCCATCTTGTTGAGCGTCGGTGTCTCGCCACCGGAGTAGAGACGGATGCTGTCGATCTGGTCCGACGGGACGTACAGCCGGTCGGCGCCCCGGTACTCACACAACAGGTAGTCACGTTCGACGCCGCCGACCGCACGACGGACCATTCCACCGAAGCGAGCGACGCCGTGGTGTTCGTGCACGACGTAGCTGCCGACCTCGAGTGACTCGAAGAACTGCTGGGCGTCACGACGGGCGCGCGCCGCTGGCCGTCGGGTGCGGCGACGGCCGGTCAGGTCGGTCTCGGCGAGGATGGCGAGCGAAGCGCTCGGCAGGACACAGCCCCGTTCGAGGGTCGCTGCGGCGGTGGCAATACTTCCGGGCGGAGCGGGGCACCGACCGGGTTCGGCCAGTGTGAACCCGGCCGTGGTCAGGATCGAACGAATCCGGGGGAGCGTGCCGGGCCCGTCCGCCGTGGCCACCACGCCCAGACCCGCCCCGAGGAGCCGGCGCAGTTGCCGCACGAGCGCCTCACCGTCGCCGACGACCGGCGCCCAGGCCTCGGTCATCACTCCGGGCGTGTCGGGTCCGGACGCCACCGTCTCGACGATCCGCACGGGAGCGTCGGTGCGGCTCAGCACCTGATCGGCACCGAGCGTGAGTCGAGGCACGTCGTCGGCATCGGCGAGCCCCCACGTCCGGGCCAGGCTGAGTGCCAGATCCACCTCGTCGTCGTGGACGGCCTGGGCCCGGGCACGGAACCGACCAGGATCGACGATGACCACCTCGGCGTCAGCGCCGAGCAGGTCGAACAGCACGTGCTCGTCGGCCACGAGCCACGGAAGCCACGCCTCCATCCCCTCGAAGATCGCACCCTCGGCCAGGCGCTCCCAGTGCTCTCGCCCCCATGGCGCCCGGCCGACGAGTTCGGCCGCCGTCCGACGAACCTCATCGGTACCGGTGAGTTCCCGGGCACCGAAGAACCGGGCGCTGCTGAGAGCGTCGCCGGATCGCTGGTCGGCGACCGAGAAGTGACAGAGCCGGTCCACCTCGTCACCCCACAGGTCGATCCGGACCGGGGCGTCGTCGGTGGAGCCGAACACATCGACGATCGACCCCCGTACGGCGACCTCGCCGCGATGTTCGACCTGATACTCCCGTCGGTAGCCAGAGGCCACGAGGTCGGTGACGAGTTGCCCGATGTCGAGCCGTCCACCGACGTGGACCTCGATCGGATCGACGTCCTCGGCGTGTGGTCCGAGACGTTGGACGAGCGCCCGGGCCGACGCCACCACGATCCGTAGTGACGGATCGCCGGTGCGCAACCTCCACATCGCACGCAGGCGACGGCCCATGGTCTCCACCGACGGGCTGATGCGTTCGAACGGGAGGGTCTCCCACGCCGGGACCACCTCGACAGATTCCCGACCGAGGAAGGCGCCGAGATCATTGCCGATCTGCTCGGCCTCATCACCTCCGGGAACGGCGAGGATCAATGGTGCTGCCGTGGCCCGGCCGACCAGACCAGCCACGACCGCCGGCAGGGCTCCGCTCGGGACCACCACCGGCGACCGCTCGGCGACGAGTTCGGCTGCGTCACCGAGCAGATCGAGCAGCGGAGCGAGCGGAGCCGTCGGATCACTCACCATGGAACCGTTGCATGGCCGCCTCGATCCCGTCGGAGGCCACCATCTCCACGGCGTCGGCCGCGCGGGCGACGGCGTCGTCGAGCACTCGCCGTTGGGTGGCACCCACCCTGGCGAGGACCCAGTCCGCACCACGCTGTGGGCCTCCGGGTGGCTTGCCGATCCCGATGCGCACACGGAGGTAGTCCGGCGAGGTGATGTGCGAGTGGATGGACCGGAGTCCGTTGTGTCCGGCGTGACCGCCACCGACCTTGAGCTTGATCCGGCCCGGTTCGAGGTCGAGTTCGTCGTGGATCACGAGCACCTCGCCCGGTTCGACATCGTGTCGTCGAACCAGTGCCGCCACGGCCCGCCCGGAATCGTTCATCCACGTCGTCGGCACGGCGAGCACGACGCTGTGGCCCCCGAGTCGGAGCCGTGCGGTCCCAGCAGAGACCAAGCGGTCCGCACGAAGCCGCTCACCGTGGCGATCGGCGAGCAACTCCACAACGGCGGCACCGACGTTGTGTCGGGTCCCGGCATACTCCGCACCCGGGTTGCCCAGTCCGACGACGAGCAGGTCGCAGGACGAGCCTGCCAACGTCAGTCGTCCGAGGTGGTGTCGCCGTCGGCTGCCGTCTCGGCGGCCTCGGCGTCAGCGGCATCCTCTGCGCCCTCGCCCCGGGAGGTCACAGCGGCGCGGGTCAGTTCGGCGGTGACGACTGCCTGCTGGGCGGGGCTGCGACTCTCGACGCCCTGGGGGAGGACGAGGTCGGCGACCAGGATCGACGAGTCCTCGAGCGTCATGGCGGAGATGTCGCAGTCGATGGCGTCCGGGATCGAGTCGGGCCGCACGAACACCTTGAGCACCGTGATGCGCTGCTCGGTCATGCCGCCGTTGGTGGTCACCTGCTTGGCCTCGCCCACCAGTCGGATGGGCACCTCGACCTCGATCGGGGCGAACGGATCGACCTTCAGGAAGTCGACGTGGAGCACCTCGCGACGGACCGGGTGACGCTGGAGTTCCCGGACGACGGTGATGAACGACTCGCCGTCGACCTCGAGGGTGATCAGGGCGTTGAGACCGGCTTCGGTGGTGAGCGCCCGGCGGAGTTCGGCCCGATCGACGCTCAGCGACGTGGCCGACTCACCCGAGCCGTAGACGACTCCGGGGATCCGGCCCTCGGAACGAACACGGCGCGACGGGCCGGTCCCGAGTTGACGCCCGGTGGAGGCGGTGAGGGTGACCTCGGACATTGATGGACTCCTGAATCGACGGGATCGTCAGCACGGACGGCCTCGAACTGTACCGGGCGGTCCGCACGGGGCGCCAACGCCACCGTTGCCGGCCCGTCACCGCCGAGTCGGCCGATCAGTGCTGGTTCTGCCCGTCGAAGATCTCCGAGACCGACGTGTCCTCGAACACGGCGTCGATCGCATCGGCGATGATGCGCGCCGCAGAGAGCACCTCGATCTTGTCGATCCGCTTGTCCTCCGGCAACGGGAGCGTGTTGGTGATCACCACCTTCTCGAGCGCGGAGTTCTTCAACCGGTCGATCGCCGGGCCGGAGAACACGCCGTGGGTGGCGGCGCAGTACACCGAAGCCGCTCCGTGTTCGGCGAGCTGATCCGCAGCAGCACAGATCGTGCCGGCCGTGTCGATCATGTCGTCGATCAGCACGCACGTGCGGTTCTCGACGTCACCGACGACGTCCTTGGCCTCAACCTGGTTCTTCTGACCCTTCACCCGACGCTTGTGCACGATTGCCAGATCGGCGTGGAGGGCGTTCGCATAGCGTTCCGCCACCTTCACCCGGCCGGCATCGGGCGAGACGACGACGAGGTCGGAGCCCAGGTTCGAGGCCATCCAGTCGACGAGCACCGGCATGGCGGTCAGGTGGTCGACGGGACCGTCGAAGAAACCCTGGATCTGCCCGCTGTGGAGATCGACCGACACGATCCGCTTGGCTCCCGCCACCTCGAACATGTTGGCGAGCAGCTTGGCGGTGATCGGCTCCCGACCCTCGGACTTCCGGTCCTGTCGGCCGTAGCCGTAGAAGGGGGCCACGACGGTGATGCGCTTGGCGGACGCCCGCTTCGCTGCATCCACCATGATCAGCTGCTCCATGATGGCGTCGTTGACCGACATCGAATCGGTCGAGGCGTGGCTCTGGAAGATGAACAGGTCCGCGCCGCGAATCGACTCACCGAATCGGCAGTGGAGCTCCCCGTTGGCGAACTCAGCGATCTGCACTTCACTGAGCGGCACTCCGAGGTGGTCAGCGACCTCCTCTGCGAGCGGAGCATTGGCCCGGCCCGTGACGATCGTGAGTCGCTTCTTGGTGACCAGTTCCACGGGCGTGGGCCTCCCTGTCAGGTTCTCAGCCGTCGGTCTCTGAAGTGTAGAAGGCGCCGGTGGTCGCGTCGTCACCGATTTCATCGCCGGGTTCGAGCGAGGCGAACGGACCGACCGATGCCCGATCCCCGATGCGAGCGGATCGGGCCGTGGTCTGTCCGACGACGCTGTCCCGACCGACCACCGTGTCGACCAGACGAGTCCAGGGCCCGATCTCACAGCCGTCTCCCACAACGCTGCCACCCTGCAGGATCACGCCCGGAAAGAGCGTCACGTCCCGGCCCACCCGAACTGTCGTATCGACGTAGACCGAGGCGGGGTCCACGATCGTCACGCCCTGTGAGAGGAGTTCGGCGTTGGTTCGTCGACGCAGCTCCGCCTCGGCCGCAGACAGCTGGCTCCGATCGTTGACTCCCCGGATCTCCCCGGGATCATCGGCCACCGTCGCCTCCACCGGGTGGCCGGCGGCCACGAGGACGCCGACCACGTCGGTCAGGTAGTACTCGCCCTGGGAGTTGTCCGGTTGAATCCGCCGGAGCGCCGGGGCCAGCAGGCTCTGGCGGAAGCAGTAGATGGACGTGTTGATCTCGTCGATGGCGAGTTCGGTATCGTCGGCATCGCGATGCTCGACGATGCGGGCCACCCGTCCGGCGCTGTCACGGACGACGCGGCCGTAGCCACTCGGATCGTTCACCCGTGCGGTCAACACCGTGGCCGCAGCACCGCTGCGCCGGTGCTGGTCGACGAGAGCCTCGATCGTCGTCGTCCGGAGCAACGGCGTGTCGCCCGGGAGGACCAGGACGTCGGCGTCGTCGGAATGGTCGGCCAGCTCATCGGGCAAGCCGATCAGTCCGACGAGCGCCGCATCGGCGGTTCCCCGTTGAACACGCTGCTCGACGAACTCGAGGCGCAGGTCGTGGGGTTGCTCCTGGATCTTCTTCGTGACCCAGTCGCCCTTGTGGCCGACCACGACGGCGACGCAGCCGACGCCCGAGGTGCCGAGAGCATCGAGCACGTAGGTGAGCATCGGGCGGCCGCAGAGCCGGTGAAGCGGCTTGGGACGCTCCGATCGCATGCGGCTGCCCTCACCGGCGGCGAGGACGACTGCAGAGAGCGGACTGAGATGGTCGTTCATGCTGGCGGGGCAGGATTCGAACCTGCATTCTCCTGATCCAAAGTCAGGCGTTCTGCCGTTGAACTACCCGCCACTGCGGCAGTCCACACGGTAGTTCCTCCGGTCCTCACCTCACGGAGGTGCAGTACCGTCGACTCAGCGACGGCGACCGAAGAGGGTGGGGATGGTCCGGAGACCGATCACCAGATCCCTCCAGAACGACCAGTTCTCGATGTAGCGGTTGTCGAGCCGAACCCGCCGCTCGATGCTGGTGTCACCCCAGTAGCCGTTGATCTGGGCCCATCCGGTGATACCGACGGGAACCCGGTGCCTGTAGTGGTAGTCGTCGAACTCGTCGGAGAACTGTTCGACGAAGTGAGGCCGTTCGGGACGGGGTCCGACCAGCGACATCTCTCCTCGGAGCACGTTGAACAACTGCGGGAGCTCATCGAGGTGGGACGGCCGCAGGAACCGCCCCGCCCACGTGACCCGCTCGTCGTCATCGACCGACCACGTGGTGTTGGAGTCGGAGTTGACCCGCATGGTCCGGAACTTGAGGATCTGGAACGTCCCCCCTCCGATTCCGATGCGGTCCTGTGCGAAGAACACCGGTCCCCGACTCGACAGCTTCACTGCGATGGCACACGCCAGCATGATCGGGAAGGTGACCACGACGAGGATGCTGGCCACGATCAGATCGAACGCCCGCTTTGCCGGCCATGTGCGAGCGGTCGAGCCGGCCTGCCGCAGCGGGATCAGCGGAAGTCCATCGATCTCGTGACCCACTTCGGTCTGGCTGATGCCGAGCTCGAACATCCGGGGCACGACGAAGAACTGGATATCGGGATCGTCACAGCGACGGATGACGGTCACGAGCTCGGGGTCCTCGGCCGAACCGAAGGCCAGTACCACGTGGCGGACGCCGGTCCGCCGCAGGACCTCAGGCAGGTTCCTCGGCCGACCGACGAGCGGCAGGGCATGCAGATCGTCATCGAAACCGTCGACGAAGCCGCACGGCACCAGTCCGGCCTGCGGGTTCTCCGTGAGGACATCGGCAACCTCGAGTCCCACCACGCCGGATCCGACGATAAGCGTGTCCTCGAGGTCGTAACCGCGGCGACGAGCCACGACCGAGAGGCGGTAGCTGATGAGACGCCCGAGCATCACGGCTGGGAACGTCAACGCCACGACCTGCACGATCGCCACCAGGTCGATGAACCGCTGCGAGTTGGACAGGTCGCTGTAGCGAATGACGGTGAACAACAGCATCGTGACGATCGGAGCGAGCGAGATGCGCGTGACGGTCGAGACGAGGCCTTCGCTGGGACTGATGAGCTGACGCCGCCGGCGGTGTGTCGGCCAGAGCAACACCGTTCCGACGACCACGAAGAGGGCGACGACCCGACTCGACACGAGTCCGGGCCGCAGCACCTCGACGACGAGGAAGGGGACGGCGAGCGCAACAGCATCGAGGATGTGACCGAGGATCCGGAGGTTGAGGCCGACAGCGCGTCGCTCCTGTTGGGGAATGGTCCGCAGAGGCGCCTGCAGGATCACTGGCTCCGGCCCGTCCGGCCCGCTGGCGCGACGACTCGCAACGCCTTCGTCGGCGGTGGATCGATCTCCTTCCCGGAGGTCGATCGTCATTGGTTCCTCGCGAATCGATTCGACGAGCCGTGAACGGCGCCGGCGAATGGCGTCGGAACGCTCGGTGCCAGCGGTCGGATTCTTCGGAGGGCTGTCGACCGATGCCAAGCGATTCGGTCGCTGAGTGCCGCCGTAACTCAGCACGCCCCGGTCTCCGTCATGATCCTGCTGGTCCCCATCTTCGTTGCCCCCACGCCTCGGCCCCCTAGCTCGAGATACGAGACCCGCCTCGTTTCTCGCCTCGATCTCAGGGTAGGCACCCGATGGCACGTCCCACAAGGGGCGCGACCGGGAAGTTCCCCCACCGGTCACAGGGTGGTCACCCTCTGACCAGCTGAGCCGTGCTCATTACGACGGAGCGTGGCGCCGAAGGGTGACAGCGGAGGCCGGTGAGGTGGGTCAGACTCCCTCCGTGACCTCCACGCCTGCGGCCGATCTCTGTGTCGAGGTCAGGTCGTCGCTCGCCAACCTCGCCCCCGAGTGGGACCAGATCGCCGGGGCGACCCCACTGCCGAGTGCCTTCTGCCGCTCCTGGTGGATCGACCACGCCGCCGGGTCGACTCCGTCGATCGTGTGTTGTCTCCGCGGCGACCGACTCATCGGTGGCGCTGCGTTCGAGGTGGAGACCGTGGCCCGAGGTCCGGTCCGTCTCGAACGGATTCGTGCGCTCGGCCAAGGGGTGCTGGCACCCGATCACATCGACATCGTCGCCGCCGTCGAGGACGCCGACGTCGTCCTCGACGCCGTCCTCGGCTGGCTCCGGCGACCGGGCAACCGGATCGTGGACCTCGATGGACTCGCAGCCGACGGCCGCCTCGGCCGGGCGTTGGCAGCGTATTGGATTGACCGGACGGTCGCCCCATACGCCGACCTCCATCCGGTCGATGCGGATCCGGACGCCCCGGCGAACGTCGATGCTTCGGCCTACCTCGCTGGTCGGCCAGGGCAGCTTCGCAGCACCGTCGAACGATCGCGCAAGCGACTCGAACGCGACGGGTGCAGCATCGAACGAGTACCCCTCAGTCACGTGGACGCCGCACTCGAGTCACTCGAGCGTCTCCACGATCGCCGATGGGGTGAGGACTCCAACTTCCTCGACGCCTGGGACCGCTTCGCCGCCGCCGCCCGGGCCGCCACCGACGCCGACCTCTGGATCGGCGAGGTCCGCACCGCCGACGGGGAGGTGGTGGCCACGGAGTGGGATGTGCTCACCCCGTCGAGCTTCGCCTTCTACCAGTCGGGGCGGTCGCCGGAACGGGAGTGGCGCGGAGCGGGATCGGTGCTGCGGGCGAACCTCATCCACGCTGCAGCCGAATCAGGGCGGGACCAGTACGATCTGCTCCGAGGCGACGAGCGCTACAAGGACGACTGGGCGACGGACCGCCGGTGGCTGCTCCGGGTGCGGTTCGGCAGTGGACCAGTCGGCCGGCTGGCGGCAACGTCGGCCGCCGTGTGGCGGAGCGTCGCGCCAGTCGTTGAGCGACTCAGGGGCCGGATCGCCGATCGGAGAAGTCCGGCGGTCAGCCGCGAACCCGCGCCACGACCTCGGTGATCTCACTGCGCACCGCCGGAACGGCGAGCGAGACCAGCCCACCGGCAGCACCGGCGACGACGATGACCAGCATCGACCACCAGCCGCCGGGGGTCAGGATTCGAGCCGGCAGTCCGAGCGCGCTCACACAGCACACGACCACGAGACCCGGTCCGAGACACTTGAGCGCATCGAGGTGACGAGCACCGATCAATCCGTCGACGATCACCTGTCGGATCGTGAGGAACACCGTCTGGATGCCGAGGTGGACGACCGCCACCCAGACGACGCCGGCGGGAGCGACGAACCACATGGTCACGAGCATCAGCGGCACCATCACGCTGTTGATCCGCAACAACACTCCCGGACGATTGATCGCCATCAACAGGTCACCGTTGGCGAACCCGAGACCGACCACCGCACCGGTGAGCGAGAGCACCTCCATGGTCTGGATTCCAACCGGATCGGCGTTGCCGAACAGGAGTGTAAAGGCGTCCCGCGCCACGAGCGCCAGCCCCACGCCGACGGGAAACGAGAAGATCGCCACGAGTCGAAGCGCCTTGTACATTCCCTCCCGCAACGCCCCAAGCCCCTCGGAGCGGATCCGAGCGAACATCGGGAACAGCACCGCTGACAGGGCGTTCAACTGAGCTCCCATGACGAACTCAGGCAGCTTGAACGCCTGGTAGTAGGTGGCGTACTGGGCGTTGTTGCGGTTACCGACGATGAAGTAGTCGCCGTTCAACGCCAGCACGCTGAGTACCCGGTTCCCGGCGACCTTCCAGGCGTAGTCAAACAGTTCCCGGATGATCCGCCAGTTCCACTGCAGCGTCGGCCAGAACCGCAGGAGCCACCAGGTCAGCACCAGCGTGATGGCATTGGATGCAATGAATCCGATCACGACTGACCAGGCCCCGTAGCCGGCGACCGCCAGGGCGATCGTGAGTCCGGTGCGAGTCACATCCCGGGTGACCTCCACCACCGAGCGCCGACGGAAGTCCATGTCCCGCATGAACAGCGACCACGGGACGGTGTTGAGCGCCGAGAGCACCACCACCACGGCGAAGAGTCGGAACACCCCGACGTAGCTCTCGGCCTGGAAGTACCAGCCCACCACGGGAGCCACCAGCAGAGCGACAACACCGAGGACCGCACCGAGCACGACGTTGGCCGAAAAGGCCACCTGCACCCGTTCGGAGACCCCCGACTCCTGTTCGTAGACCAGAGCAGCACCCATGCCCAGATCGAGCGCGTTGTCGAAGTAGAACACCAGGAGCAGCAGCGTCACCATGACGGCGTAGTCCGCCGGTGGGAGGATGCGCGCCAACACCGCAGCGAGGACGATCGCGAGCACGTAGCGCGTGAAGATGCCGACGTTGGCCCACAGGAAGCCCCGACTGGCAGTGGTCCCGAGTGACTGACCGTCATTGCCGCCCGAGCGGGACGTCACCTCTCCTCGATCGACAGGATCGTCGCCACCTGCGCCGACCGCGCCGGGATCCGGTCCCACCTCGATCCCGGGGCGGTCCCCGGGTCGATCCTGCCCGGCCACTGCTAGCGCCGGAGGACGACGACGCCGGCAGATCCGCTGCTGAACGAGCGGAGCGTGTCGCCAGCGGAGCGGGCATCGGTCAGGCTCGTCTGACCCTCGGCGACGACCATCAACGTGGCATCCGCCAACGAGAGCAGTTGGGAGGTGGGCACGGGCCCGGGCACTCGGGGTCCGTTCACGACCACCACGTAGCGGCCGGCGAGTCCATCGAGCACGGAGCCGAACGACGAGCGCATCCGCAGGATGTTGCGGCTTCGGTCCACGCCGGCCCCGAGGAAGCGCACCATGCCCGGCGCCACGTCGAGCGCCCCGAGCGACTTGGGAATGCGTTCGCCCGAGAGGCTGAGCATGGCGGCAGCCGGGTCGAGTTGGCCGCTCAGACACTCGGCCAACCCGGCGACGTCGGAGGCATCGACCAGATCAGTGAGTACGCCCTGCTCCAGATCGGCGTCGATCAGGGCCACCGGCTGACCGAAACTGCGGGCCACGACCAGGGCCAGAGCCAGAGCGAGTTGGGCACGATCGTCTGCGTTGTCGGTGCCGACCAGCACGAGCCGGTGCACCGGCTCGTTCAGGCTCAGACGTTCGACCGCAGCGATGACGCTCGAGACCGCATCCGGTGGGTTGCTGCCGCGGCCGGTGAGCGCAGGAACCTTGACGAGGATCGGCAGGTCGATCGCCTCGGTGACGTCCTGCGCCGTGTTGACCACGGGACGGCGCAGGTTCCGGTAGAGGAAGAAGATGTAGGGGATCAGCCCGCCGAGCAACGCTCCGAAGACTGCTCCGAACCAGAGCGGGACCGTCGAGGTCTGCTGGAGCGGGAAGGCGTAGATCTCCTGGAAGATCGGACCCGGGATCCGCTGCTCGACTGGAATCTCCCGCTGGTTGGAGTTGAACACGTCACGCAGAGCCGGAATGATCTGGGCGGAGACCAGTTCGGACTTCTCCTGCGACGGACTCGACGACAGGACCTCGACGAACGGTGAGAGCGGGCTCCGCTTGACCGAGATCATTCCGCCGATCTCGTCGATGGACAGTTCGAGGTCGCCTCGCCGCTTGATCTCAGCCGCCAGCCCCGGGGACGTGATGATGTTCTCGAGAGCGAGAGCGAGTACCTCGTTGTCGCTGGGATTCGAGCCGGACAGAACGATCACCGATCGGCTCGTCTGGAAGATCGGGGGCTGCGAGGCGAAGATCGCCACCATGAGTGCTGCCATCACGAGGGCCGAGAGCCCCACGATCACCGACTGGAGGCCGGACAGTCTCAACGAGCGACGCCGTTCGACGGCCACGGGCGGCTCGTAGACCGCCGGGACAGCGTCGGTGGGTCTCTCCATGGGCATCGACACCCGCACGCCTCCGGGTTCAGCGAACAACGGGACGTTCCCGTGGGCCCCGGGTCCGGCAACTCGGAGTCGACGGCTCGGGATCGCCTAGATCTCCTGCGACCGGAAGTGTACCGACGGCTTCGATCTGTCGAAACCCGCCCCACTGTTGTGGCCCAACTTGCCTGACCACCACCGTCGGGATCTAGGGTGACGCCGCCATGGGCTCACTGATCAAGAAGCGGCGCAAGCGGATGCGCAAGAAGAAGCACAAGAAGCTTCTCCGCCGCACACGTCATCAGCGTCGGGCCCGAGGAAAGTAAGTCCGTTCCCTCAGTCACCATCTGCGGGTTGCGTGCTGACGACGACCCGCTCCGGCCCCGGGTGTCGACCTTCGACGAACCAGGTCGATCCGCTCCCGGCGAGGCGTGGACGCAGACCGGTCTCATCGCCGAGTCGGTCCCGAAAGCGGGCCAACTCCGGATAGGCCACGAGCGCTGCAGGTTCGAGGTCGTTGCCGTTGTCACCGACCGGGCCGCCGAGATCATCCCATGCGGCGTAGACCACCGGCGTGGAGCAGTGCATCGGTGGGGTGCAGAGCGTGAGGTCGGCTGGGACGTGTGGGAGTGGAGCAACGCTCTCCCCGATCCCGGTCACACGGGCACGACCGCCGACCACGCAGAATGGGACGTCAGCGCCGAGTTGCGCCGCCGTCCCGGAGTCGAGCGCCGCTGGCTCGGCACGTCCGATCCAGCGGAGAATCGCTGCAGCATCGGCGCTGCCACCCCCGAGGCCGGCTCCCGAGGGGATGCGCTTGTCCAACGTGACGTGCGCCGAGCGATCGAACATGGCGAGGGCCCGCAGCACCAGGTCGTTCGGATCGGTGACACGCCGGCCCTCGGGGCCGTGCACCACGAGCTCGGCGGGCCGGCCCGGTTCGCACTCGCGGATCTCCAGTCGATCGAACAGGTCGACGGTGACCATCTCGGCGTCGATCAGGTGGAACCCGTCCGATCGGACACCGGTGATCCGCAACGACAGCGTGACCTTCGCCGGGGCGAGCACTTCGACGGACACCGACGAACCCTACGACCCGGTCACCGACACGACCGCGGCGAGCGCAGCCCAGTCGCTCACCTCGAGTTCCTCGGGCCGCGACGTCGGGGCGACTCCAGCTCGATCGAATCCGGCCGCATCGACGGTTGATCCGATGGTCGATCGGAGCATCTTGCGCCGCTGGCCATAGGCCCGGTCCACCAGGGCGAACGCCACCGCCCGGTCCGCCGGGGGTTCTGCTCGGCGCACGATCTCGACCACGACGGAGTCCACCCGGGGGCGAGGGACGAACACGTCCGGTGCGACCTCGAACAGGCGACGGGTGGCGCCGAACCAGCCGACCTTGATCGTCGGCACCCCGATCGTCCGACCGCCCGGAGCGGCACAGAGACGATCGCCGACCTCGGCCTGCACCATGACGACGAACCGCCGGATCATCGGTACCCGTTCGAGGAGTCCGATGATGATCGGCACTGCTGCGTTGTACGGGAGGTTGGCCACAACAGTCCAGGGCGTTCGCCACGTCGATCGTCGATCGATCATCTCGGCGACATCCACCCGCAGGACGTCGCCCACCTCGACGTCGACCCGACCCGGAGCAGCACCTCGCTCGAGGAGGAACGGTCCGAGTTCCTCGGCGAGCAGTTCGTCCTGCTCCACTGCGAGCACCCGAGCGCCCCGAGCGAGGAGTGCCAATGTCAACGACCCGAGTCCCGGGCCGACTTCGAGCACCGATGAGTCGTCTCCGACCGCCGCTGCGGCGGCGATGCGTCGGACCACACCGGGGTCAGCCACGAAGTTCTGACCCAGCGATCTACGAGCGGGATGCTCCAACGATTCGAGCCGACTGCGGATCTCCGACGCACCGAGCAACCTCATCCCGAGGCCGTCCCGGACGAACCCGACTCTGTGTCGTCGTCGACGGTCGTGGGTGGTAGCGAGGAAACCGTCGGGGTCGGACCACGATCCGAGTAGAGGCTGTATCCCTTCCGGTACCAGTCCGGCTGCAACTCGATCGAACGAGGTGGCCCACCGATGACCAGAACGGTGGTGCTCGGTGCACTCGTCGGAATGGTCACCAGAGGTTTCTCTCCACGACCGAGCGCAGCGGCGGCGAGCAGGACCGCAACGGCGACCACGGTGGACGCCAGAGCCACGGCATAACGCAGCGGTACACCGAGGATGGCCCCCGCAGTCCCATCGGACTCGGCCCGGCGCCGCACGACCGTCAGCGGAGCGTCACTCGACCCCTCACCGGACGACCCGGGTGGCTCGCTCACGGCCGGCTCGGCGAACCACCATCGACTGCGTCGATGCCGTCGAGGCCGTAGAACCAGACGGCGGTCGCCGTGGTCGCAGCTGCCACCTCTTCGATCGCCACGCCGTGGAGCTCAGCGACTCGCCGGCCGACCTCGGTGACCCACGCCGGCTGGTTCCGCTGGCCCCGGTGGGGCACGGGAGCGAGGTACGGGGCGTCGGTCTCGACCATGAGCCGATCCAAGGGCGTATCCGCAACGGCGCGTTGGAGTTCCTCGGATCGAGGGAACGTCACGATTCCGGACACCGACAGCCGGGCGTGACGGGCGAGCGCCGCTGCTGCCTCGTCCGGACCACCAGTGAAACAGTGGAACACCGTCCGGTCGGGAATGCCCTCGGTGTCGAGGATGGCGAAGGTGTCGTCCCACGCCTCTCGCGTGTGGATGACCAGCGGGAGCGACCACTCGTGCGCCAGTGCAATGTGCGCCGCGAAGACCGACCGCTGTCGATCGCGGGGGGAGTGGTCGTAGTGGTAGTCGAGTCCGCACTCCCCCACTGCAACGACGGTTCCGTCGGTGACACCGTCAGCGATCACGGCCTGCATCCCGTCGATTCCGTCCTTGGCGTCGTGGGGATGGACCCCAACGGTGGCGGAGACACCTGCGAGCGAGCGGGCACGGCCCACGGCGGCGATCGAGGACTCCACCGACGTTCCGACGTCGATCAGGTGGACCACGCCAGCGCTGCGGGCCGCAGCGACCTGAGCAACCGGATCATCGTCGTATCCGAGGTGACAGTGGTTGTCGACCCACCGAATCCCATAACCGGACAGGGATCGCTCCGTTGGCTCGTCGATCGCACTCGGGGGAACCACGCCGGAAAACTAGCGGTGATGCTCACACGTCGAGCATCACGATCCCGTACGGCGGGGCAGCGAGCGATCGGAGTTCGCCGGCTGCGTCCTCGGCGTCGAAGGTCACCGTGCGGCCCTCGACCAGCGTCAAGAGGGTGGCGTCGGCCCATCCGAGCCACTGACTGACCGGCGCTCGGGACAGCAGCGACGGAGCGAGAACCACCGCCACGACATCCGGTCCGAGTTCCTCGAGCATCGCCGGACTCACCAGGACGTCGGTCCGAGGGCGCACCGTGCCGGCCGGAATGAACCGGACGTTCCCGCTGGCCCGTCCGAGTGTTCGCCGGACGGCTGACGGCAGGGCGAAGCGCCGGATCCGGGTCATGACCTGAGAGATGCTGGCAGAGCCCGACGAGACCTGAACGAGGCCGCGACGACGCCCCGGTGCGAGACGCATCGACAACCGTGGGGAGTCGATCTGGGCATCGACGAGCACGACGCGTTGCCCCTGAGCGGCGCACGCTGCAGCCACACCCGCAGCGAGACCCCGAGCGGCACGGTCAGGCGTCGGGGTCGTGACGACGAATCGGCGAATCGCCGGCCGTTCGTCACCGGAATCCTGGGGCGGGCCACCTTCCACCGGAGCGACACGGTGGCCGATCCGAACCGGCGTGCGGTCCTGTGCTGCGGCCACCACTTGGGCGAACTGCGCGGGGGTGGCGCCGAATCGTCGGCCGAGTCGCGCCACGTGCGCCCACACCCCGACTCCGACCTCAGCATCGAGATCGTCGTCGTTGTTGATCCGGGGTCGCTGCTGTTGGAGCACGACGAGGGCTGCTGCCACCAACATTCCCGTGACCATGCCGAAGAAGACGATCCACGCCACCGGACGGGGAACGACTGCGACGGTGGCCTGATCGGACACCGGGACGTAGAGCGGTCCGGTGTAGTACCGCTGTTGGCCGGGTTCGATCGGCCGGAACTCATCGGCGACCTGACCGACTGATGACCGACGAGCATCGGCGACGACCTCGTCGAGAGCAGGGATGAGATACGGCAGGACCTGTTCGCTGACTGCGAGGTCCGAGTCGGTGAAGGTGAGTTCCAGATACACCGAGAAACTCGGCCGACGCACACCGACGCGGTCGGCCACCTGCTCGATGCTGAGGTCGAGACCGGCCAACCGGCGGAGTGCCTGGGCGTAGGCACCGGATTGAACGATCGTCTGCATGCCCTGCGCCTCGTCGGCGGAGACATTGATCCTCTTCGTGCCGGGACTGTCCTCGAGGCCCGGGAGCACGATCGCAGCGCTCGCCTCGTAACGGGCCGGGAGCCCTCCGGCCACGGTGGCGGAGACGACGGCCCCGACGACCGCACCGGCGAGGACCAGTCGCCGGTATCGCTGTGAGATCCGCAGATCGAATCGGGCCAGAGCGGGTGTGGTCCACGACGACGGATCATTCGGATCGACCTGTCGAACCCGGCCACCGGTCGTCCGACGACGCTCCCCGCCACCCCGGTTCAACGAGTCGGGCGCAGCCCGGATCTGCCCCCTGAGTCCAGCAGCGAAGTAGCCCCGCCACCGCGCCTGACGGGACGGCACCTGCAGTGCCGCTGAGAGACCAACGAGGCTCCAAGCGAGCTTGTTGTTGAGCAGTGGCAGCAGGAACATCCCGGAGAACACCGGGACCATCATCGCCGCCATGATGATCGAGACCTCCCGGTACTGCGGCCAGCGCGGGCGGAAGAATCCGTAGAGCGTCACGCCGAATACTGCGATCCACACGAACAGGCCGATGATGCCGAGGTCGGCTGTGATGTCGAGCAGGGTGTTGTGCGACGACACCTCCGAACGGGTCTCGATCAACTCCAGCACGCCCGGTGTGGATGCGAGCCGCTCCGGGATCAACCCACGCGACTGGCCGAATCCCACCCCGGAGAGCGGGTTGTCCCGGATGATTCCGATCGTGACGTTCCAGAAGTCCACGCGCCCCGCTCCACGGTCGCTGAAACCGCGGGCGGCGTTGACCGGATTGACGAAGAAGAGCAGGAAGAACAGAAGACCCCCGGCGAGCAGCGCAGTCACCCCCGTTCGGACCCGGCGCAGGGGGGAGAGTCCGGGGCGGAGGACCATCGTCGCTACGAGTGCCAGCGACGCACCGATGGCGCCCGAGCGGCTCCCGGCACCGGCGGCGGCCACGAAGATGTAGACGAGCGCAATGCTGTAGAGCCACTTCTCCTTACTCGTTCGGGCGTGGCGCCGGTAGTAGATGGTCAGGGGGATGAGCGAGGCCTGGAGCAGCCCGAAGAAGTTCGGGTCCCCACCGAAGCCCTCACTCCGGCCGCCGATGAACACCGAGAAGATCCCGTTGGCGCCGGCAACGAGACCACCGACCCAGAAGGCCCGGAGGTAGCGCATGACCTTGCTGTGGTCGTCCACGAGCAGGGCAGCCACGCTCCACATGGCGAATGCCAGTCCGAGCAGACCCATGGCGAACAACCACGGCCCCGGCTCACCGCCCCAGGCGCCGCTCCCGACCGCAACGATGAGCAGCATCATGGGCGGGCCCCAGAACAGAACCGGCACCGCCGGGGGCCGCCACCGCTCAGCCACCAGCTTCCAGAGAATCACGCCGAGCGCCACCGCGGCGAGGATTCGACCGGCCCGGATCGGTCCGAGCCCGATGCCGTCGAAGTGGATGCAGAACGCCACGACCTCGAAGAACATCACCTGCTTCCAGCGGACGAAGACCCCGACACCGGCGAGGAACGCCACGAACACCGCCGCAGCGACGCCGAGACGGCTCATGACGATGAGCGCCACGAGCGGGATGGCGAGGATGCCGAGGCCGATCCAGAGCGCGTCGGTGCGTCGCTTCGGTGGTTCCGGACTCGGCGTGAGATCCGCTCGCTCGATCGTCTGCACGGGCAACCTCGGTCACTGGCCCGCTCCGGGCACGCGCAAGGGTACCGACCATCGGCCGATGCAGCACTGCACAGCTCCCTCGTCGCCCGGGAGAACCTGACCGGTCGGGGGCCGCCCGGGCACACTACGGAGGTGTCAGCAGCATTCGATCGGGCCCGGATCGACGCCCGGCTCGTCGAGACGACGCTCGGTCGTCATCGCATCGCAGTCGTGCTCGGCACCGGATGGAGCGACGCAGTCACTGAGCTCACCGGTGGATCCAGCTCGCCGAAGGTCCGATTCTGCGACATCGCTGGGTTCACAGCGCCGCAGGTACCGGGCCACGCCGGCACGCTGCAGTCAGTCGACGTCGCCGGACGGGACGTGCTCGTCGTCGCCGGCCGGACGCATCTCTACGAGGGCAGCTCCCCAGATGCCGTCGTGCACGCCGTCAGGGTCGCCGTGCTCGCCGGGGCAGAGGTGGTCGTCATCACGAACGCCGCCGGATCGCTCCGGCACGAGATCGGACCGGGCCACGTGGTGGCGATCAGCGATCAGATCAACCTGACGGGGTGCAGTCCGTTGACCGGGTGGGACCCCGCCGACGAATCCGCAACGATCCCACCGGCGCCGAGCGGGTTCGTCGACCTGACCGATCTCTACACCGCTGATCGGCGAGCGGCACTCCAACGGCGTGTACCCGACCTTCCCGAAGGCGTGTACGCCGGCGTGAGGGGCCCCCAGTTCGAGACACCGGCTGAGATCCGGGCGCTGCGCACGGTCGGCGCCGACCTCGTCGGGATGTCGACGGTGCTCGAGGGCATCGCTGCGGCACATGCCGGAGCCGAGGTGGTCGGACTGTCGCTGGTGACCAACCTGGCGGCCGGTCTGACCCGTTCGATCGACCACGACTCGATCCTCGAGGTCGGCGCACAGTCCACCGAACGCCTCGCCGAGGCACTTGAGGCGGTGATCCTCGACGGCTGAAGGTCCCGAGCTGGCTCAGTCGAGGATGTCCGCAGCGAGGTCCCGGAGCGAGACCATCGGGCGGGCGCCGATGTGGCTGATCACCTCACCGGCAGCAATCGAACCGAGTTGCCCGCAGACACCGAGCGGCAGGTCGTGGGTGAAGCCGTACAGGAAGCCAGCGGCGTACAGGTCCCCCGCCCCGGTGGTGTCGACGACTCGCTCCACTGCCACCGCCGGCACGGCGATCGAGTCGGACTCGGTGACAATCAAGGAACCGGCCGCACCCCGGGTCAGGGCAGCGGTGGTTCCGCAATGACGCACGCGGGCCGCCGCCTCGTCGAAGTCGTCGACCTCGTAGAGAGATGTGATCTCCTCGGAGTTCGCAAAGAGCAGATCCACGTGGTCCTCGATAAGCGCCGTGAACGCATCTCGGTGTCGTTCCACACAGAATCCGTCCGACAACGACACCGCTACCAACGTGCCGCTGTCGTTGGCGAGGGCGGCAGCGGCTCGGAACGCCGCCTGTGCCTCAGAAGTGTCGAACAGGTACCCCTCGAGGTAGAGCACCTGCGCCGCAGCGATCGAAGCAGGGTCGACATCGTCGGGACCGAAGTGGGCCGACGCTCCGAGGAACGTGTTGAGCGTGCGTTCGGCATCGGGCGTCACCACGATCAGGCAGCATCCGCTCGCCGGACCGTCCGTGGCGGGCGGTACGTCGAACTCCACCCCCGCCGCCCGGAGATCGTGGGCGAAGACGAGGCCCAGTTGATCGTCACGGATACGCGACAGGAACCGGGCCGAACCACCGAAGGACACGAGTCCCACCATGGTGTTCGCCACGGAACCACCGGAGATCTCGACCGCTGGGCCCATCAGGTCGTAGATGGCAGCGGCGCGTTCCTCATCGATCAGCGCCATCCCGCCTTTGACGACACCGATCCGGTCGAGGAAGTCGTCCTCTTCGTGACTCAACACGTCGACGAGCGCATTGCCGATGCCGACGACGTCGACTGGTTGCAGTTCCGACATGCGCCCGACCGTAGGGGACGACTCAGGGGTCGACCAACCGCTTGACCCGGTTGACCGGCACGCCCAGTCGATCGGCAACTGTTCGTGCGGCATCACGACGAGACGCGCCGGCGGCGAGTTCGGCGGTGATCCGCTCACGGATCTCCTGATCAGCGACCGGTTCAGGGGCGTCCGCCACGTCGACGACGAGCACGAACTCGCCGCGGATCCGATTCCCCTGGAGGTGTTCTCCGGCGGCAGCGAGCGAACCCACCCAGACCTCTTCGTGCAGCTTCGTCAGCTCGCGACACAGCGCGACACGCCGATCGGGACCGCACACGTCGAGCAGGTCGGCGACCGTGGCGGCGATTCGTTGTGGCGACTCGTACAGGACCGCCGCACAATCGGACCCGGCAACCGCTCGCAGTCGATCGGCGCGATGGCGTCCTCGCCGCGGCAGGAAACCCTCGAAGACGAACCGGCCGCTCTCGTCACCGAGCCCGCTCGCCACGAAGGCCACTGCGCCGGCGAAGGGTCCGGGCACGACCTCCACGGCGAACCCGCCAGCGCGAACAGCCCGGATCAGGAACGACCCGGGATCCGACAGCGCCGGCATCCCGGCATCGCTGACGAGCGCCACGATCTCGCCGGCGGCGATGAGCCCGATGAGTTCCGGCGTGCGGACTCGCTCCACGTTGGCATCAAGACGCAACAACGACGCCTCGACGCCGACATGAGCGAGGAGGCGCCCGGTTCGTCGGGTGTCCTCACAGGCAACGACCGATGCTCCGGCGAGCGCATCGACCGCTCGCTGGGAAAGGTCGCCGAGGTTGCCGATCGGGGTTCCAACGACCACGAGCCGTCCAGCGACGGCCCCCGACTCGCCGCTCACCGGACGACGACCCGTTCGCCGATCCGGAGACCCCACGAGGCGAACGACCCGACGTCGGCCTCGAGCACGAACCGGCCACGGCGTCTGAACCGACTGATCCGGTACGGGCGGATCGAACGGACGCATTCCACCTCGAGCTCGAGAGCCCCATCCGGGCGTCGCCACCTCTGACGCGGGGTGCACGGCCGGCAGAACGCCACATCGATCGGACGACGCATCCCGAACGTGTGGATCGACGGACTCTCGATCAACAACACCCCGTCCACCCGACGACCGATCAGACCCTGGGCCCGGCTGCGGAACGTGCGGGCCTCGCACACCGAAGCCAGAACCTCGTCGCCTCGAAGGAGCCACGGCACAGCGCGAGCTTCGCGCAGACGCGCTGAGCCGGTCAGACGTTGAAGCGAAACTCCACGACGTCGCCGTCGACGACCTCGTAGTCCTTCCCCTCCACCCGAAGCCGACCCACGTCACGGGCCGAGGACCACGAACCGAGTTCGAGGAGTTCATCCCAGCGGATCACCTCGGCCCGGATGAACCCCCGTTCGAAGTCGGTGTGGATCACGCCGGCCGCCTGTGGAGCCCGTGCGCCCGCACGGAAGGTCCAGGCCCGACTCTCCTTCTCGCCGGTGGTGAAGAACGTCCGTAGACCGAGCATCTCGTAGGCGGAGTGCAGGAACGCTGGCAGCGCACCCTCGCCGAGGCCCAGTTCCTCGAGCAGTTCCGCACGGGACGCCTCGTCCAACTGGGCGGCCTCAGCCTCGAGCTGGATCGAGAGCCCGAGCACCGTCCCCCCGAAGGCCTCCCGGACCGACTCGAGTGCGGGCTCGGGATCCTCGAGTTGGGCCTCGTCGAGGTTCACCAACGCAAGTGCCGGCTTGGCCGTCAACAAGAAGAACGGCTTGAGCGCCGTCTGGAGTTCGACGCCGAGGTCGGCCCGGTAGAGCGGTGTTCCCGCCGCCAGCAGGTCAACCGCTGCGTCCATCGCGGCCACCTCGTCGGCGATCGACGAATCGACTCTTGCCGCCTTGCGGCGCTTCTCGAGCTGTTTCTCGAGCGACTCGAGATCGGCGTAGACGAGTTCGACCTCGAGCGTCCCGAGCTGCTCCACCGGGTCGTCGGATCCAGGGACGTCGGGGTCGCTGAAGGCTCGGAGGACGAACACGATGGCGTCGACCTCACGGATGTGGGCGAGGAAGCGGTTGCCGAGGCCCTCACCCTGGGCGGCACCGGCGACCAGCCCGGCGATGTCGACGAACTGCACCGAGGCCGGGACGACCTGGGCACTCGAACTCATCTCAGCGAGCGCGGTCAGCCGACCGTCAGGCACCTTCGCCACGCCGACGTTCGGGTCGACGGTGGCGAAGGCGTACGGCGCAGCCAGCGCGCCGCCTCCCGCCAAGGCGTTGTAGAGCGAGGACTTGCCGGCATTCGGCAGGCCCACGAATCCAAAGCGTTCCACGATCCTCCGGGGTCAGGGGTGGTTACGGCCTCGACACCCTAGGGCTCCACGCCAGAGGGCTCAGCCGCCGCCAGCGGACTCGCCCACGCCGGTCGCCGGTCGTCCACCTGGGGACAGGTCGTAGCGGTCCCGGACCGAGGAGGCCGAACACGCGCCTGCGTTCTTTCCCGACGCCTCGGCGAGCTTCCGGTCCAGCAGCGGCGAGGCGGCGCTGAAGACACCCCACGGGCTCTCGCAACCCGGAACCACCCAGGCGTGTGCCATCCACCCAATCGAATTGGAGTCCTTGCGTCCGCCACGGGCGGCGCACTCCTCGGCGGACGTCGTCGAATCGCCGATGACCCCGCCCGGTCCGTTGCAGAGCCCGATGTGGCGGTGGTAGTGGTCGTTCGCTCCGGTGAAGCCCTGCGTGGGCTCGGCGTCGCCGGCGTGGAGCAGGTAGTAGCTCAGTCCGACCATGCGGGCCTCCGGACCGTTCCCGTCGTAGAGGAGCATCTCCGGCTGGGTGATGTCGAAGCGTCCATCCACCAACGAGAACTTCATGTAGTGCGATGCGATCCCGGGGACGTAGGTCGTGACCCGCACCCACCCTCCGGCCAGCGCATCGGCCGCCGTCGGATAGGCCAACGCAGTATCTCGAGCCAGTTCGAGTTCCTCTGCGAGTCGAACGCATTCAGACTGATCGATCATGGCGGTCCACGGCTGGGGTCCTGCGTGGCCACCGTGGCCACCGTTGTCGTCGGGTGCGGCGGCGTCAACCGGCGACGACCCGTGCGATCCGTGAGCGCCGTGACCGACGCTGCTGAGGGTGGATCGGGCGGTCCAGTCGACCCAGGCCTCGTAGTCCTCCTCGGAGGATTCCGCCAACGCCACGATCAACCTCGCTGCGGCGCCCTCTCCGCCCTCGGCCAGCGACGTCGCCGAGACGAGAGAATCCAGTCCGGGCGATCCACGTCCTTGATCGGGATCCACGGCGCCCACGAGCCCCATGGCGGTCACCGGAGCGTGAGCGGCCATGCGCCCGCCGGCGTAGGTGTCGACACCCATGCGAACTGCGTCGCTCCAGTACGAGGCGGGATTGAATCCGAGGTCACAGCGGGTGGCGTCGATCGCTGCCATCTCGGCTTGGTGCGCCGCACCGTCGTCGTGGACGGCGGCGGCATGGTCGTGGGTCCCGTTGTGTTCGCCGGGGACGATGATCGCAGTGGTCGCAAGTGCGAGCGCCGTCACTGCAGCCATCGACGGCAACAACAGAGCGGGCCGGAACGTGCGGGCCAGCACGACGGCGAGAACCGCCACCACAACCGCACCGATCTCGAGCCCAGCAGCTACTGCGCCGACTCCGTCGACCGCCTCGATCTCGCCGGCATGGACACCGACCGGGAGTCCGAAGTTCACGCTGGTGAACCACACCGACACCACAGCGAGGTTGACCACGGCGGTGCCGACTCGCCAGACATTGGACCCGCCGCCGAACAACAGCCCGACCGCAAGTGCGATCTGGACCCACCCCACCAGTGCGAACGCAAGCGGATCGAGCCAGACTCCCGGGCCGGCGTGGGCCGGAACCAGCGCCAGATGGATGACGCCGGCGCCGCCAACCAACCCGGCGAGCACCACGTCGAGCCCACCGGGGAGGTCGTACCCTCCGGGAGATCTGCGCCGAGCCGGCTCAGGGGTGCTGGGAGTTGGATCAATGAGTTCCGATTCCGGATTCATCCGCACCACCTTTGGTTGGTACTACCTTGACCCGACTCTAGTGTCCCCCCGGTTGGAGATCCCGGGGTCCGGGCCGGTAGCGTCGTGGCCATGTCCAAGCGGACCCAGAAGAAGAAACACAACGCCCGCACCAAGAAGGCGAACCACGGCCGCAAGCCCAATCTGGGCCGCAACTCCTGATCGTCTCCGGCCCCGGCGTCGGATCGGCCCACCGTCGATGACCGGCACCCACTGCGAGAGCGGGATGCATCTGCGGCCGTGAGTTGTTGTCTGGATTGAGTGTTGGATTCTCCAGACGTCTGCTGGTTCCGCCGGGACCTGCGCATCGCCGACCAGCCCGCCCTCGTCAGCCCGGACGGCAGACCGGTCGTGGCGCTCTACGTCCTCGATGATCGGCCACTGGCGACCGCTGGCTGGCGGCGGCGAGAACTGCTCGCTCGACACCTCGACGCTCTCGCCGAACAACTGCGAGGCGCTGGCGGCGGCCTCGTCGTGCTCGCCGGCGATCCCTGCGATGTCGTTCCACGTTTCGCTGAAGAACTCGCCGCCCACACGGTTCGGTGGAACGGCGACGTCTCCGGGTACGCCCGGCGACGTGACGCCACCGTCGAAGATCGCCTGACCAGGCTCGGTATTCGCTCCGAGATCCACTGGGCGACGTACGTTCACGCCCCCGGGACGGTGGTGGCTCGCTCCACCGGACTCGTACAACGTGTGTTCACACCGTTCTCCAAGGCATGGACCCAGGCCGAACGCTCACACTGGCCGGCCGGGCCGCTGCGTTTGTCGACGCCGCCCGTCGACGGCGTCGATGTCGGTGCGATGCTCGGATCCGGCAGTACCAGAGACTCCGGGGAGCATCTGCTCCCCGACGGAGGTGAGCTCGCCGCTGAACAACGACTCCGTGACTGGCTCGGGTCAGTGGACCGCTACGAGGAGCGACGAAACTTCCCGGCCGAGGACGACGGCACCTCTCACCTGTCCTCAGACCTCCGATTCGGAACTCTCTCCCCACGCCACGTTCTCGACGTGGTCGGGACCGATTCGCCAGGTCGATCAGCATTCGTTCGACAATTGGCCTGGCGAGACTGGTATGCGCACTTGCTCGCCGAGGAGCCGCGTTTGGCGCACCACGCCATGAAGCCGCACTTCGACGACGTGGCGTGGCGCACGGACCCCACCGGATTCGAAGCCTGGTGTGCGGGTCGAACCGGGTATCCGATCGTGGACGCAGGGATGCGGCAACTGACCGCCACCGGGTGGATGCACAATCGCCTGCGCATGATCACCGCTTCCTTCTTGGTCAAGGATCTGCTGATCGACTGGCGACTCGGTGAGGCCCACTTCCGACGCGAACTGATTGACGCCGAGGTGAGCCAGAACGCTGGCAACTGGCAGTGGGTCGCCGGAACGGGCCCGGACGCCGCTCCGTACTTCCGGATCTTCAACCCGATCACCCAGGCGCGAAGATTCGACCCCGACGGCGACTACGTCCGACGGTGGGTGCCGGAGCTCTCAGGACTCGACGACAAACGGGTGCACGCCCCGTGGGAACTCGGTCCGCTCGACCTCGAAGTGGCCGGAATCACTCTGGGCGAAACCTATCCGTGGCCGATCGTCGACCACGCCGAGGCCCGGGAGCGGACGCTGGTGGCTTACGCCGCAGCGGCGAACGGCACCCGTGAGGACATCACGTCTCCACCGGTGCGGTGACAGCGGTCAATCCGGCCGTGTCAGACCCGAGTCCGTCGCGGAACTCCCGGATGATCTCCTCCACCGGCGCCGGCCGGCGGAAAAGGAAACCTTGAGCGCAGTCGCATCCGAGCGCCCTCACAGCGTCGAGTTCGAGTTGGCGTTCGATCCCCTCAGCGACAATGCCGAGACTGATGGCCTCGGCGAATTTCACCGCTGCTGCGAGGACGCTGAATTCCCGATAGTCATCGGTGCCGAGGTCGGCGACGAAGGCCCGGTCGAGTTTCACGACGTCGATCGGCAGCCGGCCGAGTTGGACGAGCGAGGAATACCCCGTGCCGAAATCGTCCATGGCGATACGCACGCCGTGGCTGCGCAGCGCATCCAACGCCGGTCCGACCTCACTGAGGTGGAGCAGTTCGGACTCACTCAACTCGAGGATGATCGACCCGGGCGGAATCTCTCGCTGGTGGAGTTGCGCAATCAACCATGGCGTGAAACTCGGGTTGCGGAGTTGCACCCTGGCGAGGTTGATCCACATGTTGAGCGCATCACCGCCCGGCTCCGCGCGAAGCCTGGCGAGCGCATCGAACGCAGCAACCGCAACGAGTCGGCCCAATTCGGGCAGCAGTCCGTTGAGGCGCGCAACCTCGAGAAACGTCGCTGGAGGAATCCACTCGCCTGCGCGATTCCACCGAGCAAGCGCTTCGAAACCGGACCAGCGACCGTTGGTGAGATCCACGAGCGGTTGGAGGTGGACCGTGATCTCGCCATGGGTCATGGCTCGGCGGAGATCCCTGTCCACCGTCAGTCTGGCGTGGGATTCCTCTTCGAAGCCGGCCTCGTAGAGCACAACCGGTAGCGTCGGGTCGGTTTTTGCCCGGTACATCGCAATGTCAGCGTTGCGCAGCAGGTCCTCCGCATCGATCGATGCAGGTCCCGAGACCGCCACTCCGATACTCCCTGCGACGAACACCTCGGAGCCCTCGATCAGGAACGGGCCATCGAGCACAGCGGATACGGCCTCGGCGAGGCTGATCGCTCGGCTTTCGATGTCGGTGCCTGCGCACAGCATCACGAACTCGTCGCCACCCAGCCTTCCGACGACGACGCCGCTGTCAGCAGCGATCGAGTTGAGACGAAGTGCCACGGCCCGCAACAACAGGTCACCGCTCTGGTGCCCCAAAGAGTCGTTCACCAGCTTGAATCGGTCCAGGTCACAGAAGATCACGGCGACTTGATCATGCTCATCGGACCGATGCACGAGAGCGGTACGAATGGCATCGAGGAGACTGACCCGATTGAGCATGCCGGTGAGCGAGTCATGAGAAGCCCGGTACTGCAATTGGTCTTCCGCCACTCGGCGATCGAGAACGAGCGCCACGAGGTCGGAGCATCTGCGAGCGATGTTGGCGATCGACTCTCTCGATTGACCGGGAGTGGCGTCAGTCTCTTCTGATTCAGAGCCGGTTGAGAGACAGAGGGTCAACGTCCCGAGCGTGGTCCCATGCGAACCGCGAGCAGTCCAACTCTGTTGCGCCCACGATGCACCGAGTTCTTCGCACCCACCTCCGTGGGTGAAGTGGAGCTTCGCCGGGAGCCCGAAGAGATCCCTGCGATCCGCCCGTTGGAAGCTTGCGCATCGTCCGGTCAGTTCGTGCGCCATGTCGAGCGCCGCGACGATGAGTTCCTCCGAGGGACGATTCTCGACGATCCCGGCCAGGATCGCAGCTTCGCCACGGTCGAGGACCAAGGCCTGATCCAGCGCCCTGCGGTCTTCTGAGATCCGCTGCCGGGCTGCGGCGTAGCGACGCCGGATGTCGGCGGAGACGACGAGAGCGAGCACAGTGCCGGCCACGACGGTGCCGAGGAGCAGGGCCAACTGGCGCTGGTCGTCGATCTGACGTGAGCGGACGCTGTCCGCCTCGGCGTCGTCTGAGGCGGACTGGTATGCACCACCGAGTCGACTCACCGCCTCTTGGAATCTCTCCAGCGCTGGTCGCACCACGAGGGATTGCGCCGGTCGATCGGCCAGCGGCAATTCGCCCGGTGGAGCGGCGCTCATGAATTCATCGAGGACGGCCAGGGAGTCGGTGAACCGGCTCCCGGCTGCTTGGGCGCCGTCGATCCCGGAGGGATCCACGACGGAGAGCCGGCGCTCGAGCAGGGCCCGTTGGACCTGGATCTCCCGACGAGAGGCATTCCCGTTGAGCCACTCCCCCATCCGGTTGGCCAGAACGAATCCTTCTCGTTGGGTGAACAACACGTTGGCGGCGGCCGAGTCCGATCGGGTCACTGCTTCGATCATCTCTCTCTGATGGAGTTGGGAGTGGATTGCGTTGATCAACAACCCGGCGAGGCAGACCACGAGAACCAGCGCCGAGAGCGCCTGCGGGAGTGTCACTCTCCAACTACTCAGATCTGATCTGTCGGCGCCGGGCGGCGTACCACCGGCACCGGCCGCCGCCCGTGGTGCACCACCCGTTGGGACGATCCGGCTCAAATCGCCTCGATTCGCCGCAGGCTCCAGTTCCACGCCTCGAGGTTTGACGAGCCCGAGGTGCCGTCGGGGAAGATGATCCGTATCGGACCACCCTGATCGATGGGGATGTCACCGCCTCCCTGACGAACCGCAAGGACCGCATCGGAGTCGCTGAAGACAGACGCCGGAGCGTCGTATGCGTAGTCGTTCAGAGCGACAGTGTCGACGTTCGTCTGGTCGGTGATTCCGGCGGCTGTGAACAGATCGGCGAGCGGTACGCCGGTGAACTCGATCCGCTGCTTCACGAACGGTTCATCGACCGAGACCGTCGTCGTCGCTGCTGCGACGAGTTGGCCGAGCGTGTAGTCCTGCGTTCCGTTCGGACCAGTGACGGTGAGGATGACCTCGTCGGGCGCCGGCGGATCCAGAGCCAGAGCCTCGCCGTACGGATTCTCCGTGGTCGTCGTCGGTTCGGCGACCTCACCGCCACCACATGCAGCAGAAACCGCCGCGAGGACCACCAGAGAGACGCTCAGCAGCACTCGTGACCGTTTCCGGGTTGCCCGCCATCTGCGTGATGATGCCTTCACGCCTACCACCTCGTTCGCAGAATCTCTCGCTGTCAGAACCCATTGGTTTCGACGTCGCTCGACGCTGGCGACCCGACCCACTGAGAAACCGTGTCCTTCATGTACCGCACGTTTTGTACTACGGATCGTAGCAGATCCACCACGCTCCATGATCATCGGGAACTGGTGCAGTGACCCGGCCCCTCGGTGTTCGGTGGCGCATGGAGAGTTACCCATGGGTAACCTGTCGGCATGACTGAGTACCAAGCGCCGATCAAGGACGCCCTGTTCACACTCCGCCAGGTGGGAATGCTCGACGAACTGACCAAGACCGATCGGTTCGCACACGTCGACGAGGAGACAGCCGCCTCCGTACTGGAAGAGCACGGACGGTTCATGCAGGAGGTGTTCGGGCCGACCAACTCCCTCGGCGACCGGACCCCGCTGCAGTGGTCACCCGAGGGCGTCCACGTCCCCGACGAACTCACCCGCGCCTACCAGAAGTTCGTCGAGGCCGGCTGGCAGGGTCTGAACGCTGAGGAGGCCTACGGAGGCGCCGGGTTCCCCGAGGCCGTGTTCGTCCTCGGGGCGGAGTTCATGATCTCGGCCAACGGGTCGTTGTCGATGTGTCCGGGGCTGACCACCGGCGCGATCGATTGTCTCGAGGAGTGGGGCAGCGAGGAACAGAAGGAGACGTACCTCCGCAAGCTCGTCACCGGGGAGTGGACCGGCACGATGAACCTCACCGAACCGCAGGCTGGATCCGACGTAGGGCTCGCCACCACCAAGGCCGTTCCGCAGGACGACGGGACCTACCGCATCCACGGGACGAAGATCTACATCTCCTTCGGCGAGCACGACATGGCGGAGAACATCGTCCACCTCGTCCTGGCTCGCACGCCCGATGCACCTCCGGGAACCAAGGGCATCTCGTTGTTCATCGTGCCCAAGTTCCTCGTCAACGATGACGGCACGCTCGGCGAACGCAATGACGTGACGTGCGTGTCGATCGAACACAAGATGGGTATCCACGCATCACCCACCTGCGTGCTCAGTTATGGCGACAGCGGCGGAGCAATCGGCTACCTCGTCGGCGAGGAGGGGCAGGGGATGCGGGCCATGTTCACCATGATGAACTCCGCTCGCATCGCTGTTGGGGTTCAAGGGATCGGGCTCAGCGAGGTCGCCTACCAGAAGGCTTGGCAGTACGCCCAGGATCGCCGTCAGGGTCGCGAGGTCGGCGGAGCGTCCAAGGAACCCGCTCCGATCATCGTTCACCCTGATGTCCGACGCATGCTGCTGTCGATGCGCAGCCAGATCGAGGCCATGCGGGCCCTCGCCGTCTACAACGCTGCAGCCCTCGATCTGTCGCGAGCGATCGACGGGGACGACGGCGATCGGTGGCTCGAGATGGCCGAGTTGCTCACCCCGGTTACCAAGGCCTGGTGCACCGACGTCGGCTGCGAACTCACCTCGACTGCGGTTCAGATCTTCGGCGGCATGGGGTTCATCGAGGAGAGCGGAGTCGCGCAGCACTTCCGCGACGCCCGCATCGCTCCCATCTACGAGGGAACGAACGGGATCCAGGCCATGGACCTCGTCGGACGGAAACTGCCCATGAGGATGGGCGGTGTCGTCAACGATCACCTGGCGGAGATGCGGCGAACTGATGCCCGTCTCGCTGCCGCAGGTGAGGAGTTCGCCACCATCAGAACCAACTTGACCGCCGCAGTCGACAGCCTGACCGAAGCCACAGAGTGGATCATGACCAACGGACTGGCGGATCCACGGGAGGCCCTCGCCGGTGCCACCCCGTACCTGACCATGTTCGGCCAGACGACCGGTGGCTGGCTCCTCGCTCGTATGGCGCTCGGAGCGCACGAGCAACTCGCAGCCGGCTCGACGGATCGGGACTATCTGAGCGCCAAGATCGTCTCCGCCCGGTTCTACGCCGAGCACTACCTGCCGCGGGTTGCAGGCCTGCTCGGATCGGTGCGTGCCGGCTCAGCGGATCTCTACGCCGTCGATGTCGCCGGACTGGCCTCTGCCTGACCAACCGGCAGAACCAAGGGCAATCCGTCCTCCGGTAGCCTGAGTGACCCATGCTCGACCACGTCTTCACCGACGCCATCGGTGCGCTGCGCGATGCGCTCGAGCAGGCCATGCTCGAGCGTCAGGCGTTCGAGGAACGATTCCAATCCGATGTGCTGCTCGGCGACCTCACCTGGGAGACCAGCTACGGGCTCCCGGGTGAGGGCAATCCGCCGAGGGTCCGGGCGGACCTGACCCTGGACTGGCCGACGTGGTCGCAGACCGCGTATCGGTCCTGGTACATCGAAGAGGAGCTTCCCGAACTCCCCCGCATCGACATCGAGGTGGTCCTGCGGATCCAGCGACTGGTCGCTCCGCCCGACCCGCGAACCGTGCTCGACGCTCTCTCGCCCGAGAGCCCCGCCATCGGGGGTGAGCGACTTCGACGATCCGGCCCAACAGTCGAGGCTGTGTCGAACGACGACCTGACCGAGACCGAGCACGCCATCGAGGTGACCTACGACGGCAGCTACGAACTCGATGAATCCACGCTCGCCGATGGGTCCACACTCGACGATCACTTCTCCGCCATGGGCGGCTGGATCACCTCCACGCTGGTCCGACTCGGTGATCTGCGCTTCGAGTTCCTCCCCCCACTCGATAGAGGAGAGGTGTGAGCGTCGAACAGGTCGACGACGTCCTGCTGCTCGAGCGCAGTGACGGCTTCGCCGTGGTGACGCTGCACCGGCCTGCGGCGCGGAACGCCCTGAGCGCCGCACTGCGAAGGGCACTCCACGTCACCCTCAGCACACTCGACGGGGACCCAGAGGTCCGCGCCGTCGTGATCACCGGCAGCGACCCGGCGTTCTGCGCCGGCCTCGATCTGCGGGAACTCGCCACTGCTCCGGATTCACTCGGGGCCGGATTCTCAGACGCCAGCGACTTTCGTCGTCCCATCCCCCAGATGGGCACGCCGGTCATCGGTGCGATCAACGGCGTGGCGGTGACCGGCGGGTTCGAACTGGCGCTGGCCTGCGACTTCCTGATCGCATCAGAACACGCACGATTCGCCGATACCCACGCCCGGATCGGCATCATGCCCGGCTGGGGCCTGACGGTCGAGTTGCCCCGCGCCGTCGGTCTCCGCCGCGCAGTGGAGCTGTCGACCACAGGGAACTTCCTCGACGCAGCCACTGCCTACGACTGGGGTCTGGTCAACCACGTCGTACCCCACGACGAGTTGCTCCCGCAGGCCCGGTCGCTGGCGGCGGACATCGCCGGGAACGATCCGGCTGGCGTGCGCCACCTGCTCGCCACCTACCGCTCGGGGGCGCGGGTCGGGCTCGATGAGGCCATCGAGGTGGAACAGCGGGCGAGTCGGGACTGGCTGGCCCAGCGCGACACGAGCGACTTCGAGGAGCGCCGCCGCGCGGTCACCGAACGAGGCCGGATCCAGACGACAGCATCCGATGACGACGACCCGGTCACCGACTGAGACGCTTCAGATCACCTCGGGCCGGGCCGGAAGGTCGTCGAACTCAGGTTCCCGGCCCTCGCTCTTGGCGGTGAACTCCTCGAGCATGTCACCGCCCTGGAACATCCCCGACTGCCAACCGGCGATGTAGCGCAGCGAATCCCCGACGGAATGGTCGCGGGTGTAGTTGAGCACCTCCTTGGTGCCCCAGATGGCGAGCGGCGAGTGTCGGGCGATCCGGCCGGCGATGTCGAGCACACCGTCGAGCAGCGCCGCGTGGTCCGGATAGATGCGGTTGACCAACCCGCACTCGATGGCCCGTTGCGCCGGCATGCGATCACCCGTGTAGGCGTACTCCCTGGCGATCCCCTCGGGAATGAGCTTCGACAGTCGCTGGAGCGTCCCGACATCCGCCGTCATCCCGATGTTGATCTCCTGGATGCAGAAGAACGCATCCTCGGTGCAGTAGCGCGCGTCAGCGGCGGTCACCATGTCGACCGCTCCCCCGATGCACCCACCCTGAACGGCCGCAAGCACGGGGAACCGTGCCGACTCGAACACGGAGAACGAGTCCTGCAGGTGCTGGACCAGCATCCACACGACTGAACGGCGACGACCCTCTTCATCGGAGCCGCCGCCGCTGCTGAGAACACTCGAACCGGTGAACACCGACAGGTCCATGCCGGCGCTGAAGTGCCGGCCGGTGGAGGAAATCACGAGCGCTCGAACGCTGCCGCTCCGGTCGAGATCCCGAACGATCTCCGGCAACTCCTTCCAGAACGCCGGGACCATGGTGTTGAGATCGTCAGGCCGGTCGAGGCGCAGGTGGGCCACGCGGTCAGACACGTCGAGGGCGAAGCAGTCAGGCACGATCGGAGCGTAACGGAGCCGGACCCCCTCCGGATTCGAGTCGCTACCCTTCCGCTGTCGTGCGGTTCCGGACTCCGGTCGACCGGACGGCCACCTCGACGAACAAGGAGCAGCCCACGTGGTCGACCGGCTTCCACTCCGACTCGACAACGCCGTCCGGCCGAACCACTACTCCATCCGGTTCGACCTGGATCTCACCGCCGGGACATGGGTGGGCCAGACCGTCATCTCCGGGTTGCTGCTGCAACCAGCGGACCACATCCGACTGCACTCCGTCAGACTGGACATCACCGACGTTCGGATCAACCACAGTTCCAGCGGCGACGTGCCGGTGCAGTTGACGAGCCATCCGGAGGACGAGCAGGTGGTCCTCCACCTGCCCGAATCGATCGGATCGGGGCAGTTCCAGATCGAGCTGAGCACGAATGGATCGCTCAACGACCAACTCGTCGGTCTCTACAGCTCCCACTTCGACAGCACTGATTCCGCGGGCGCAACGACACGACACGCACTGGCGGTGACCCAATTCGAATCGACCCACGCCCGGCGGGCGTTCCCATGCTTCGACGAACCGGCGCTCAAGGCCGTCTTCGAGATCTCCGTCGTCGCCGACGACGGTCTCCTCGTCGTGAGCAACACTGAACTCCGCTCCCAAACCGATCTGGGGAACGGGCGAATCCTGAGTCAGTTCGCGCCGACCATCCCCATGTCGACGTATCTCGTCGCACTCGTCGTGGGACCGCTCGAGGCCACACCGGTCAGGACGTCCCGGGCGCCCTCGGCCACGAGCCTGCGGGTCGTCAGTCCGCCAGGGAACCACCACCTCACCGGGTTCGCTCTGGACGTGGCCGACGCCGCACTGGAGTACTTCGAGGACTACTACGACATTGCCTACCCGGGCGACAAACTCGACCTGGTGGCGGTTCCCGACTTCTCCTTCGGGGCCATGGAGAACCTGGGGTGCGTCACGTTCCGCGAGGTCCTCCTGCTGATCGACCCCGACGACTCGACCCAGCACGAACAGCAGCGAGTCGCCGACGTGATCAACCACGAGATCGCCCACATGTGGTTCGGCGACCTGGTCACGATGCGTTGGTGGAACGGACTCTGGCTGAACGAGGCCTTCGCCACGTTCATGGAGGTGAGCGCCAGCGATGCCTTCCGACCCGAGTGGAACTGCTGGACCGCTTTCGGGCAACTCCGCTCCGGGGCGTTCGACACCGATGCGCTCGCCTCGACCCGACCGGTGGAGTTCCCCGTCCGGACACCGGCGGACGCCGAGGGCATGTTCGACGTGCTCACCTACGAGAAGGGCTGTTCGGTCCTCCGCATGCTCGAGCAGTACCTCGGTGCGGAGACCTTTCAGAGAGGGGTACGGAATTACCTCACGGCGCACCGGTTCGGATCCACCGAGACCTCCGACCTGTGGAACGCCATCGAGGAGGTGGCCTCGACACCAGTCCGGAGGATCATGGACGCATGGGTGCTCCGGCCCGGCCACCCCGAGGTGATCGTCGAGGTCACACCCGCCGGCGTGCGGATGGAGCAGCGCCGAGCTGCCTTCGACGCTGCCGAGCGAGCAGCGTCACCGTGGCCGGTCCCGCTGGTGGTGACCGCGTCGGTCGGCGGTGAGCTCAGCACCCATCGGATGCTCCTCGAGGAGCCGGTCGAGCTCGAACTTCCCGGGCCCCCGGAGTGGGTGCAACCCAACACCGACGGATCCGGGTTCTTCCGCACGACGCTCCCGCCAGACCTCGCCCGCAGCCTCGCCTCGGCCGAGCGTCCGGCACTCGAGCGTTTCGTCCTGCTCGACGACACGTGGTTCGCACTGCTCGCCGGCACCGCGGACGAGTCGCTCATGTTGGATGTGATCGAGAGATCAGCACCCCGGGAGACCGACCCGACTGTCTGGCGGCGCATGGCAGCGATCCTGGGGGACCTCCACCGGCAGTTCGGACCGGAGGACGCCCAACGTGTCCGAAGCGTGGCCCGGCGGATCGCCTGCGACCGACTCGATGAGATCGCAGAACTCGTGGCGGCCCACGGCGAGCCCGACGACGAACGGATCCGCAGCGTGCGGAGCGTCGCCTTCGCCCTCGCCGGCGGTGTCGGTGCGGATTCCGAGATCCACTCACGGGCGCGATCATTGTTCAACAACGGCGTGGGTGACCCTTCGCTGCGTTCCGCCGCCGCCGACGTCGTTGCCCGGATCGCCACTTCCGAGGAACACGCCGAGTTCGAGCGACGTTGGCGACAGTCCGACAACCCCCAGGATCAGCTGCGCTACCTGCACCACCTCGTCGACACGCCCCGGGCCGAGGACCTGCAACGGTCACTCGACCTCGGATTCACCGAGGTCCGATCCCAGGATCTCCCGTACCTGCTGCGTCGTGCCCTGCAGCACCCTCGCCTCGCCGAGGTCGCCTTCAATGAGATCAGCCGACGATGGGGCCACATCGTCGAGGAGTTCTCCATCGCCGGGCTGAGCCGGATGCTCGAAGGTGTGACCGGCGTGGCCGACCGGGACCTCGCCGAGCGCATCGAATCGCTCGTCACCGAACAACCGCACCCCTCGCCGATCAGAGCCATCGACCAGCATCTCGAGCGCATGTGGGTCAGCGTTGCGCTCGCCGAACGCCTCCGGCCGACGCCTTCCTGATCGGCCCGGATCAGCCCAGAGCGCCGCTTCGCATCAGGAACGCCGTGGCCGTGGCGACGTGCAGCGCCACACCGACGCCGAGCGCATCCTCATCGAGCCGCATTCGGTCCGAGTGACACGACGGAGCGGTGAGTGGGTTGCGGATCTCGGGCGGACAGACTCCGAGGAAGCACATCGCACCGGGAACTGCCTCGAGGATGTAGGAGAAGTCCTCGGCGCCCATGAGCGGACTCGGGAGCTCGGTGACCGAGCGGTCCCCGACCACGGACCGAGCCACATCCGCCTGGAACTCCGCAGCCCGGCCGTTGTTCACGGTGACCGGGTAGCCCTCGTGCCGGCGCACCTCGGCGGTGCATCCGTGTGCTGCGGCCACACCCTCAGCCACTCGGGTGATGTTCTCGAGGACCGAACGCCTGGTCGCCTCGCTCACTGCGCGAACAGTGCCGAGCATGGACGCACGCTCCGGGATGACGTTGTGCGTGGTTCCGGCCCGGACCTGGCTGATCCCGACGACCGCCGGGTCGAACGCATCGACGGTCCGGGTCACCATGGTCTGCAGCGCCAGCACGATCTCGCAGGCGACAGGGACGGGGTCAGCGGCCCAGTGTGGCGACGAGGCGTGTCCGCCCCGGCCGATCACGTCGACTTCGAACTCGTCGGCGGACGCCAGAATCGCCCCCCGACGCCAGGCGACCCGGCCCGAACGCAGATTCGGACCCACGTGCAGGGCGAACGCTGCGTCCACGCCGTCGAGCGCACCATCGGCCATGGCGTGGCGAGCCCCGGCATGACCCTCCTCGCCGGGCTGGAACAGGAACCGCACCCGACCACGGAGATCATCCCGTCGAGCGGCGAGCAGCCGTGCAGCACCGACGAGCATGGCGGTGTGGGCGTCGTGGCCGCAGGCGTGCATGTGGCCCGCTGTCCGACTCGCAAAGGGTTCACCGGAGTGTTCCTGCAACGGCAGGGCGTCCATGTCGGCGCGGAGCAGCACCGTCGGACCACCGGTTGCACCTTCGGATGATCCGTCGAGATCCGCAACGATCGACGAACTCGTCGTCCCGGTGGTCATGGTCAACCCGAGGCCGTCGAGCGATTCGAGGACCGCCGCCTGCGTGAGCGGCAGGTCCAGGCCGAGCTCGGGTTGCTCGTGGATCCGGCGCCGGAGCGCGACCACGTCGTCGATCACATCTGCGGTCTCGATCGCACGAGTATGGGTCACATCACCACCAGGCCGAGCACCAACCCCACCTGACCGAGATGGTAGGTGGTGATGATCGCCATGCGACTCTGCGGGAAGTCACCGACGAAGCGACTCCAGCCAATGCACGCATCCGACAGGTAGAACAACAGGGCGCCGGCGATGGCAAAGGGGATCACCGTCCCGATGGCTGCGGCCACCATGACCGAGATCGCCGTGATGTAGGCCGCAACGGGCACGGTGAGTCGCCGGTCCGTGCGGGTGGCTCCCTGGACCACGATGCGTCCGACGACCCCGGCGCACAACACGACCGCCACGACACCGAGAACCGTCGGGAGGGGTTCGAGGCCCAGATTGATGAGCGCTGCGATGTAGCAGAGGTGGCCCACGAGGAACGAGGCCAGACCGGGGACGAAGAGATCGTCGAGCATCAAGAACACGTCGCCGGCGAGCGAACAGACCAGGCCGGCGACGAGCCACCACCGTGCTGCCTCCGAGGCGGGATCGGCCAGACTCACTGCGGCGGCGATGAGCGCCACCATGGTGAGCGGCTTCAGCACGTACTCGACCGGACGCCGACCGGCGTAGACCGCCCACCAGTCCGCCACGGCGAAGACGAGCGTCGCAGCGAGCAACGCCCAGAACGCCGTCACGACAGCAGCGCCTCGATCGGCTCCCAGGCGAGTGACTCAGCGAGTCGCATCCGCGACTGCACCACGTGACGAGGCCGATTCACCCCGAGGACCCCGGTGCAGCGATCTCCCCGCCGGAAGGCGACCACGAATCGCTGCTCCTCGAAGGAACCCTCGAAGACGTGCGCCTCGTCGGTGGCGGCCGGTCGGCCGGCCATCTGGAACTTCCGGTCGTACTGATCGGACCAGAACCACGGGACGCTGGCGAACGGTTCGCCGGGGCCGTCACCGGCGAGCAGTCGCCGCCCGGCCGCCGCACCCTGCTCGATGGCGTGTTCCCACTGCTCGACCCGCATCCGCTCGCCGAAGTGCGGGTTGAACCACTCGGCAACGTCACCGGCAGCCACCACGCCGGGCACCGCCAGGCACGTCTCGTCGCACGTCACTCCGTTGCCCAGCGGGACGCCCGAGCCGGCCAACCAGCCCGTACTGGGCGCGACCCCGATACCCACGACCACCACCTGCGCAGCAATGGTCGTTCCATCACCGAGACGCACGCCGCTCACCCGGCCGTCGGCACCCACGAGTCCATCGACACCCACTCCGAGGCGGACATCGACGCCGTGGGCGCGGTGGAGATCCGCCACGAAGGATCCGACGCTCTCAGGGAGCACCCGGGCCATCGGCGCGGGAGCGCCCTCGAGCAGCGTGACGGAGAGCCCGAGTTCCCGGCAGGTGGCGGCCACCTCAGCACCGATGAATCCAGCGCCCACGACGACCACCCGGTCCGGTCCGACGTCGAGGTCGGCCCGGAGAGCGAGGCAGTCCTCGAGAGTCCTGAGTACGTGGACACCGGCGAGATTGGGGCCGCCCAGCGTGCGGGGAGCGGCACCGGTGGCCACCACGACACCGGCGGCCTGCAGTTCCTCGCCGTTGCGAAGGCGCAGACGCAGGTCCGAAGCAGCGAAGGACTCGACAACGGTCGACCAGCGCACGTCGGCACGAAGCTCCTCGAGCTTGGCCGCAAGCGGCTGGCGGGCGGCATCTGGATCCATCGTCCCGGCGAGCACCTGCTTGGACAGTGGTGGGCGGTCACTCGGCAGACCGCTCGCGGCCTCGAGCACCACGACGTCGCCGTCGTAACCGCCGGTGCGAAGCGCATCGAGGGCGCTCAGGCCACCGAGGGAGGCGCCGACGACGACGATCGGGTCCAACGCCGCCCAGCTCGTCCGGAGGTCTCGACCGTCGCCCGGTCAGTCCTCGACCGTGATGGCCTGCTTGGGGCACCGACGCGCCGCCTCGGTGACCTGCTCACGCAGGTCCTCCGGTGGCTCCTCCTGGAGGACGTAGAGGAAGTCGTCGTCGCGCACCTCGAAGACCTCGGGCGCAACACCCATGCACACGGCATTGGACTCACACAGATCGAAGTTGACGACGATCTTCATCTCGACTCCCCTCAGCATTCCGTTCGGGCTCGCTCGGCTCAGTGGATGCGGACCCTTCGGACCGCCCGGAGAGACCCTACCCGAGGTCCCGTCGAGCGGTGTCGGTCACGGCGGAGACTGGCCGGCGAACACCCCATCGGCTGCGCTGACGCCAACCCGTGCCACTGCCGTGACGACAGCAGCGAGAACGCAACCTACGGCGATGTTCACGAGCAACACCGGCAGTCCGAGATCGTCCTGCAGGATCGGGAACAGGAACACGCCGACTGCGGCGCCGAACTTACCGGCTGCCGCCCCCAGTCCGTGGCCGGACGCCCGGACGTGCGTGGGAGAGATCTCCGCTGGGAGGAGGAACGTCGTGGAGTTGGGACCGGCGTTCATGAAGACGTTGAACACGATGAAACCGCCGAAGACGAACACGAGGTGCTCGTCGCCGCCTCCGGGCAGTCCCGTTGAGACCGACAGGGTCACCAAGCCGACTGCCATGGCGATGAACCCGGCGATCTGCATGTTCGTGTGTCGGAATCGAGTGATGAAGACCAGGGCCAAGATGAACCCGACGATGAGGAACAGGTCGATCACGACCGCACCCTCAGTCGATGCGATGTCATCGGGGAGGAACGTCCCGTCTCCCTTGATGGCCAGAGCCGCCAGGATCGTCGGGGTGAACACCCCGAACCCGTAGGTGGCGATGTCCATCGGGAACCACGGAACCGTCGACAACACGGTCAGCCTCCGGAGGCCGCTCCGGAAGAGGTCGCGGTACGACTTGGACGGCGTCTCGGTGGTCTCCATGACCGTCACATCGACGGGGTGGCCGATGAACGAACCGACAACGAGCGCAGCCTCCTCGTGCTGGCCCTGGGCCGCCAACCACCTGGGACTCTCCGGCACGCCCCGCCGCAGGATCACGATCAGCAGCGCCGGAACTGCGCCGAACGCAAGCATCCAACGCCACGACGACTCCGACTGGGTGGTGACGAGGAGCAGCAGTCCGACGAGAGCGCTGAGCAACTGGCCCACCGCCTGAAAGGCGAACGCACCGACGAGCAGGCGATCCCGGAGGCGGGCGGGAGCGATCTCTGAAACGTACGAGGCGCTGATCGGATAGTCGGCTCCCACGCCGACTCCGAGGATGAACCGGAATGCGATGAGCACGGGGATGCTCCAGGCCAGACCCGCCAGTGGAGTCGGGTCGTGGGTGCCTCGTTCAGGAGGTCGTCAAGACGGACCACGGGCAGCGGAAGCTACCGATCTACTGTGGACCGGGGTTGTCCTCCGGGAGAACGGACGACCAACAACGAGCACAGCTCACGCCAACGTGCGGAGCGATCGCGACCCGGAGCGATCGAGGCTCAGAAGATCGTGTAGCCGCCGTCGACGACCACCGAGTCGCCAGTGTGGAAGGTCAACGTCGGGTCAGAGAGGAACACCGCAGCGGCGCCGTAGTCATCGGGGACCCCCCAGCGGCGCACCGGCGTCCGAGACGTCGTCGCCGAAGTGAATTTCTCCCAGCCGAGGAGTGGTTCGGTCATCTCGGTCTCGGTCCACCCGGGGAGCAACGAGTTGGCCCGGATCCCGTGACGGGCGAACTCGACTGCCAGGCCTCGCACCAGGGCGAGCAGACCTGTCTTGGACACCGAGTACGCCTGGTTTCCGGCCGCTCCGTGGATCGCGGAGGTCGATGACACCGCAACGAGTGCTCCACCGCCGCCCCGATCCACCATGTGGCGCGTCGCCGCCCGGAAACACAGGAAGGCACCGTCGAGGTTGACCGCCAGCACTCGCCGCCACCCCTCGAGCGTCTGGTCGAGCATGGCGGCCGCTCCTCCCATCCCGGCGTTGGCGATCATCGTGTCGACACGACCGAAGCGCTCGAGGGTCGCCGCCATTGCGCTCTCGACCTGGTTCTCCTCGGCGACGTCGACGATCTCGGACCCGGCCGTGCCGCCGAGTGCTTCGAGTTCCGCCACCGCTGCGTCGTTGCGATCGGCCCGGCGCCCCCAGACCGACACCGTCGCCCCGGCAGCCACCAACGCCCGGGCCATGCCGAGTCCGATCCCGGCGTTGCCGCCGGTCACCACCACGACTCGATCGCTCAGATCGAACACGCCGGCCTCCAATCGTCCCGTGGTCCGGTGGACCCACGCCGCGGGAGCGTATCGGTCGGGGTCGAGGAAATCGGGGTGAACCCGTCGTCCGAGCCCGAGCCGAAGTAAATTCGCCGCCCATGGCGACAACAGGCGGATCCGGACTCGACGCCACGGCACTCCGAGCTCTCAGGGACCGGATCCAAGCAGAGATCGACAACGGTGTGGCGCCGGCGGCGCAGTTCGCCCTGGCTCGCAACGGCGAGTTGGTCGCCTTCGAGTCCTTCGGGACTGCCACCGACTCCACCCGGTTTGCGCTCTTCTCGGCCACGAAGGCCTGGATCGCCGGTGTGGTCTGGCAATTGATCGGCGAAGGACTCCTCGCCCCGGAGACGCTCGTCGTCGACGTGATCCCCGGGTTCGGTTCAGCTGGTCGATCGGCGGATGTCGTTGGTCGGATCACGCTGGAACACGTGCTCACCCATACCGGCGGCTTCCCCTACGCACCGCTCGGGCCGCCGGAGTGGAGCGATCGCAGTTCCCGCCTCGACAAGATGACGCGTTGGCGTCTCGACACGCAGCCCGGTGAGCGTTTCGAATACCACGCCACTGCAGCCCACTGGGTGGCGGCGGAGATGATCGAGGCGACGACCGGACGGAACTACCTCGACGAGGTGCGTGAACGGGTGACCGAACCACTCGGTCTGTCGGCGTTCGTCCTGGGTCCACCCGGAGGAGAACTCACCGACGTGGCCGAACTCGTCGCCACCGGCGCTCCGCCCACATCCGCTGAACTCATCGAGCTGTTCGGCAACGACGAGATCCTGTTGTTCGGTGACATCACACCCGACCTGCTCCTCGGATTCAACGATCCGCAGTCACGTGACGTCGGACTGCCCGGGGGCGGCGGCATCGGGACCGCAGCCGATCTGGCGCTGCTCTACCAGGGGTTCCTCCACAACCCGGCTGGGCTGTGGGAGCCGTCCGCCCTGCAGGATGGGACGGGCAACGTGCGCTGCACGCTTCCCGACCCGATGCGAGGGCATGCGAGCAATCGGACGCTCGGCCTGATCGTTGCCGGCGACGACGGCAATGCGGCACTCCGTGGCATGGGCCGGGTGGCCTCGCCTCGTACGTTCGGCCACAACGGTGCCGCCGGACAGATCGCCTGGGCGGATCCCGACTCCGGCCTGTCGTTCGGGTTCACGATCTGTGGGATCGACCGGGACTTCCTCGCAGAGGGCCGCCGGACCGCCAGCCTGTCGAGCCGGGCCGCAGCAACCGTCTGAGCCGGCCCAGCGAGATCACTGTGCGCCGTCGAGGTGCCGGTGTCAGTCCGCCGGCTTCAGTCGCAGCGACTGGAGGTGAGCGGTGTCGTTGAACCGGCGGATGCGCCAGGTGCCGTCGTCGAGGACGACCACCTCGCTGATCGAGCAGTTGTCCGATGCGATGAACTCGAAGGCCCCGGCACTCGTCGCCATGGCGAGGATCTGCCCGATCACCCCGCCGTGCAGGACGGCCACCGCCCGACCACTCGGATTCGCTGCGACGATGTGATCGATCCCGGAGCGGATCCGGGTGCGGAAGACATCAGCGTCCTCAGCGCCCGGGATCAGGTCCCAGCGTTGCTCGGCGATCGCCTGGGTGAACAACGGATCGCCCGAGGCCACTCGTTCCCGGAAGTTGCCTTCCCACTCGCCGAGGTGAACCTCCCGGAGGTCCGACACCTCGACGACATCGAGACCGGTGCGCACCGCGAATGGCGCTGCAGTCTGGTGGGTGCGACGGAGGCTCGTGACGTAGAGGGCGCTGAACGCCTCGACGTCGTGCTCTGCTGCGAGCCGCTCGGCGGCCAAGGCCGCCTGCTCACGCCCGTTCGGCGCCAGATCGGGATCTGCGTGTCCGTCCTTGGTGGGGTGCGGATGGTCGGGGTGTTCGGGCATGGACTCACCGTGTCGCAACATCACGATCGTGGTGGCACCCGGCGGCGGCGTCCACGGCAGCTGTCTGATGCCCGGCGGGCTCGAACTCTCGTCGTTCACCGAACAACCAGTCCCATCTACTCGACCGGCGCGATACCGCACTCGTCGACGAGGTACGCAGTGACACGCTGACCGGAATCGACCTCTTCGGGGCTGCGTTGCCCGAGGGTGCCGACATCCGCAGCGTCGTCCACATCGATCGAGGCCAGGCGTGCCCAGTATCCCCTCATCATTATGAGGTCACCAGCAAGTTCCGGAGGAGCCAACCGGGCGAGTTCCTCCACCTCGGATGCGACCACGTCGAACGACTCGATCTTCGATGCATCGATGGTGGCGAGCGTCTGATTGAACTGCTCCGCCCGGGCGCAGAACGTCTCGAGTTCCCCGGTCCGACCAGAGCTGGACGGAGCAGAACCGGACGGTGCGGGACCGGACGGCGCAGCACCAGATGGAGCCGCACCAGGTTGGGTCGATCCGCTGCAGCTGACGAGCGAGGTGGCGACGAGCACCACGCACGTCAGGGCGCGCAGCGGGCGACACGGTTTCGATGCGAGCGGATCGTCCTGCCGTCGGCAGCGCAACTGGCCCGCCACGCCGGAGACCTTAGACGGCACCAACTCCCGGACCGACCGCATGGTGAACCAGAGTGGTCGCCGTAGGCTCCTTGGATGAGGCACGATGATCACCTCGACGACGAGCCGTGGCCATGACCGTCCTCCTCCTGAACGCCAGCTACGAACCGCTTCGTGTGATCCCGCTGCGCCGCGCCGTCGGCCTGATGCTCGCTGGCAAGGTGGACGCAGTGGCGGAACACCACGACCACGACCACGAACTGCGGACGTCGGGCGGGGCGTCCTTCGAGGTGCCCGCTGTGCTGCGGCTTCGGCGGATGGTGCGGGTTCCATTCCGGGCCAACGTGCCGCTCACTCGCCGGGCGATCGAGGCCCGGGACCAACGACGGTGCCAGGTGTCGGGCTGCGACCGTCCCGGGCGGACGGTCGACCACGTGATCCCTCGATCGAGAGGGGGCCTGCACGAGTGGACCAACGTCGTGATGATGTGCCCCCGGCACAATGCGTCCAAGGGTTCGAAGTTGCTCGAGGAGTTGGGGTGGTCACTACAACGGCAACCGCTGGCACCTCGGGGTGAGGTCGTCCTGCTCGCCCGGGCGGGAATCCAGGATGCCCCGCCGGCGTGGATGCCCTACCTCCCGGGGCTGGCCACCCTCTGAGTCTTCAGCGCCGTGGTGGATCGGCCGCCCTCCCGGCCTGCGTCCGAGGCGCTCCACCGGTAATCTGGAACAAGTTCTAGTTCCGGCCCGCTGGAGGACGCCATGTCGATCGATTCACCAATCAGCCGGACCGAATCGGTCGTCCGATCGCCGTTCCCCGTGCCGTTCGGCTGGTTCCAGGTGTGCTGGTCCACCGAACTCGCCGTCGGAGCCATCAACCCGGTCGACTACTTCGACCGCAAGCTCGTGGTCTGGCGGGACGACGACGGAACCGCACATGTCAACGATGCGTTCTGCCCGCACCTCGGTGCGCACTTCGCCTACGGCGGGTCGGTGCACGGCACCGACCTGGCCTGTCCGTTCCACGGATGGCGGTTCGACGCAGAGGGACGCAACACCCTCATCCCCTACTCCGAGCGCACCAACCGGAAGGCGTGCGTGCGTGCCTACCCCACCATCGAACGGAACGGCCTGATCATGGCGTGGTACCACCCGACCGGTGAGCCGCCCGCATGGGAGATCCCGACCGTGCCCGAGTTCAACGACCCCGACGGCTACACACCGGTGGAGACCCGCGAGTACACCATCGACGCCCCGTGGCAGGACCTCGCCGAGAACGGCGTCGATGCGGCGCACTTCCGCTACGTCCACCACACCGAGCAGGTACCGGAACTCGAGAGCTACAACACCGACGGACCGTTCACGAAGATGCGGTCCATCCAGAAGTTTCCCACGCCGCGGGGTGTGGTCGACGGCCGGATCGACGCCGACTCCTTCGGCCCGGGCTTCAGCGTGATCCGGTTCTCCGGGATCGTCGACACCGTGCTCATGGGGTGCAACACTCCGATCGGACGCAACCGCTGCCACATGCGGTTCAGCTTCACCGTGGCCAAGCTCGGCGACGATTCGCTCAGCTCCAGCGTCGGGCAGGCGTTCGTGGCCGAGATCGACAAGCAGGTCCAGGAGGACACGCCGATCTGGCAGAACAAGGCGTACCTGTCGCGACCGGCGCTCGCCGACACCGATGGACCGTTCACTCGGTTCAGGAGGTGGGCGGCGCAGTTCTACGCCGAGGGAGTCGACGACTCCCAGCTGGTGTACGTCCCAGCTGAGACCCGAGAGTTCGACCCCGTGGAGACCGCATCACGGCGCTTCGGCAGCGATCCGTTCGCAGACTGAACCACGCACCCGACGCCACCACGCCGTCGCCGGCCACGAACTGGCGCCAACCGCCGACCGGTGGGGTTCCGGATGGCGGTCCCGGCGGCGGTCCCGGCGGCGGTCCGGATGGCGGTCCGGGTGGCGGTCCGGGTGGCGGTCCGCCCCACTGCGGATGGACGACCGGTGTCATCGAGTTCGGCCCGGGCGGAGGACGGCGACCTCGAACGATGCCCACGATGAGCAGGACCAGTCCAGTGATGAACAACACGACGCCGAGCCCAACCGATGCGAGCAACGCCAGCGTCGGACCCACCAGCCCGAGGGCATCATCGGTACTGATGACCCGACCGACGGTGAAGTTGGCTCCCCGGCCCGCAGCCGGTTCGCCGGAGATCGAACACGCCAACACGTAGGTCCCCGGCCCCAGTTCGGCCTGCTCGAGCACGATGAAGGCGTCGTTGGTCGGGCGGAGCAGTTCGGTACCGGCCGGGGAGCGCGACAATCGGATCGCCTCCCCGTCCTCGACGGTCAGGGAGCAGTCCAGGGGCGTTGTCGACAAGTCCGACACGCCCACGCCCACGGTCATCTCGGCCGCCCGGCCCTCGGTCAGCGGCTCAGTCACGCGGAACCGGAGTTCGCCCGGCACCAGAGCGGTCTCGGGACCATCGACGACGACATCGCGCTCGAACTGGGCGACATCGAACCGTCCGGCAGCGAGGATGGTGCCGCCGAGGCCGATCACGATCGACAGGCCGAGCGTGACGACCCCAGCGATCACGAACCCCCGACCACGCCGATGAACCGACGGGGAATCAGCCGGACCCGGTGTCCCGCCCGGTGTCGAACCCGGTGTCCCGCCCGGTGTCGAACCCGGTGTCCCGCCCGGTGTCCCGCCCGGTGTCGAACCCCATGGCGAAGTCACCTGAGGACCGTACCCCCACCCGACCCGTCCACCGACCCGTCCATGGTCCTGCCGGGGTGTTCGCGTCAGGGCTTGTCAGCGCCGACGACCCACATGGCATAGAACTGCGCAGCGCCGCCGTAGGCGTGACCGACCGCCACACGTGCACCGTCGACCTGATGGTCGCCGGCCTGACCGCGCACCTGCAGTGCCGCCTCACCGAAACGGATCATGCCCGAGGCTCCGATCGGGTTGGTCGACAACACGCCACCGGAGCAGTTCACCGGAAGGTCGCCGGTCATCTCGGTGGCGCCGTCGGCGGTGAGCTTCCAGCCCTCACCCTCCGGGGCGAAGCCCAAGTTTTCCAGCCACATCGGCTCGTACCAGGAGAACGGCACGTACATCTCGACGACGTCCACCTGACGGCGGGGATCGGTGATGCCGGCCTGGGCGTACACGTCGGCGGCGCACTCGATTCCGGCAACCGGATTGACCTGATCGCGGCCCGACGCCGTGGCCGGCTCCGACCGCATGGCCGTTCCGTGAATCCACGCCGGTGGAACACCAGAAGATGCCGCCGAGGCCTCAGCGGCGCCCTCCGACGCGAGCACGAGGGCGATCGCACCGTCGGAACCGGGGCAGGTCTCGGAGTAACGGATCGGCTCCCACAACATGAACGACTCCTCGATGGACTCGAACGTGATGTCGGGTTCGTGCAGGTGTGCGTACGGGTTCTTGAGCGCATTGAGACGGTCCTTGAGCGCCACCAGGATCCCGATGTGATCCGGGGCGTCGGACCGTCGGATGTATTCACGGATGAACGGGGCGAAGTAGCCACCGGCGCCCGCAACGAGTTGCTGCTGGAACGGGATGGGGAACGACAGCGCCCACATGGCCTCCGACACCGACTGCTGCTGCCAGCCGATCGTGAGCACCCGGTCGTGGACACCGGACTGCACGTGGGTGGCAGCGACCAGTGCAGTCGAGCCACCCACCGACCCCGCCGTGTGGACCCGGAACAGCGGCTTGCCCACTGCGCCGAGCGCCTCGGCGAGGTACGACTCCGGCATCATCATGCCTTCGAAGAAGTCCGGGGCCTTGCCGACGACGATCGCATCGATGTCGTCCATCGTCATGTGGGCATCAGCCAAGGCGCGGAACACCGCCTCACGGAGCAGCCCGGGGAGCGATACGTCGTCGCGGACAGCGGCGTACCTGGTCTGGCCGACCCCGACCACTGCGACTCGATTACCTGCCATCAGTCTCCTCCCTCGAGGACGCACACCAGGTTCTGCTGCAGCAGGTGACCGGAGGTGGCGTGAGCGACGCCCCGGCCCGCTGAGCCGTCCATGATCCTCGTCGCCACCTCACCGAGCCGGATGAGCCCGGCCGCCATCATCGGATTGGCCGCCAGAGCCCCTCCGGACGGGTTCACCTCAACGCCGTTGCCGACTCCGAGCCCGTCGAGCACGAGCTGCTCCTGATGGGAGAACGGGGCGTGAACCTCAGCGACATCGAACGCACCGTCGACTCCGGCGCGCTGCGCCGCGAGCGCCACCGATGGCGCCGTCGTCAGGTCCCGGGCGCCGATCTGGTGCCCGTCGATCCGGTGGTCGATCCCCCGGATCCATGCGGGGCGCTCGGCCCACTCCCGGGCCCGATCACCAGCGGCGAGCACCACGGCCACCCCACCGTCGGAGATGGGCGGGCAGTCGTGGACCCGGAGCGGGTCCGACAGCATCGGTGCCGCCAGCAGTTCATCCACCGACGGCGACCCGACCACCTGGGCGTTGGGGTTGGTGCGTGCCGACTCTCGGTTGCGGTGTGCGACCTCGGCCATCTGGCGCTCGGTGGTCACCCCGGCATCGAGCATCGCCCGGGCCTGGAGCCCGGCATAGGCCACGGAGTCGGGCCAGAGCGGACCGGCGTAGTACGGGTCCAGCATTCGACTCATGACCCGGGGCAGGTCCCCGGGCGAGGCCTTGGAGTAGCTGTAGACGAACGCCGTGTCGGCAGCACCGGTCTGGATCTTCAACCACGCCTCGTACAGCGCCCACGCACCGTCCATCTCCACGTGGCTCTCGACGATCGGCGGCCACGCACCGACGGCGTCCAGAGTCATGACGAAACTGAACGCCTGACCGGCGAGGTAGTCCGAGCTGCCCGAGCAGGTGAAGTCGATGTCGGAGATGGACGCACCGACCCCGTCGAGCGCCGCCCGGATCACCGGTTGGATCATCTCGACCTCGTTGAGTTCCTCCGCAGAGCGACGGTGATGGCTCTGGGCGACGCTGACGATGGCGACGTCTCGCATCACATGTGTCCCTTCAACTGTTCGGCCGGCACGTCCGGCTCGTCGATCGGACGCCAGTAGCGAATGTTCTCCATGCTCTCGGTGAGCTGATCGTCGTCGACCCACACCGGCTCGACCCGCATCCCGATGCGCACCTCGTCGTGGGGCACCTCTCCCATGGTCCCGTAGAGCGACACCGCAGCACCGTCCGGGAGGAACAGCGCCGAGACGAACGGTGTGGGTGGAGCGTTGACGCCGAACCCGATGTGCACGACGCAGAAGGACGTGATGGTCGCCTTCGGGCCAACCTCGACCTGCTCGGTGGTCGGCAGGCCCGACACGGGAGAGACACCGCGGGGTGGGATGTAGACCTCACCCGTCTCGGGACACCGCTCGCCCAGGAACCGCTTCTCGGCCAGACCACGCAGGAACCGGGTCGACGCCAGTCCGGGCGAGTAGTTGTAACGCATCGCCGCCGGGACCACCTGACGGCGGACCGGATCGTCCCCCAGATCGACCGGGACGCTCGGTGTGGGCTGCGTCCAGAGCCCGTCGGGCAGCGTCGAGATGCTGCGGTCCCTTCGATCCTCGGTGGTCACGACGCACCTCCGTCCAGTTCGAAGCAGGCGATGTCGGTAATCGCTCCGGTCGGTTCCTCGGCCCAACGGATCCGCACGCGTGCACCGGTCGAGACAGCCTCCGGGCCGTCGGCGTCGATGACGTGGAGCATCGAGGTGTCGGCGCCGTCGAGCTGGATCAGGGCGAGGGCGTGCGGGGTCTGCAGCGGCTGACCGTCTCGGACCTGCGACACCCAACTCCACGACGTGACCGTCCCAGCGGTGCCGACCTCGACCATCTCCTCGAGCGGCGCACCCGTCTGCGGGTCGTACTCCACGGGCGGGCAGACCACCCGTCCGTCGGCACTGCGGATGCCGAGCACCCGGCGCTCGCGCAACCCAGTCACGAACGCCCCGATCACGGGCCCGGTCGTCCGGTTGAATGCGTACTCGATGATGAGGGGCGCTTCGAGGAGACCCTCGCCGCCACCTGAACTCTCAGTTGCCACGTTCACCCCCGTACCGCTCCGCTCGACCTCGTCGATTCTAGAACACGTTCTTGTTTTGGCGAAACCACACGGTGGCCGTCCGCAGGTTCCTCACTCCGGGACACGACGCAGCACGTTGCGGTCGGTGTGGTGGAAGTGCTCGGGGAACTCCGACATCTCGAGGACGGTGTCCTCGTCGTAGGAGAACTCCTCACCATCGATCCGCACCGTGCAGGTGTACGACACCGTGGAGGCCCGCTGCGACAGGTACCGGTTCTCGGTGATGCCGTAGACCGGGTCACCACGCTCGGCCCGGAACGTGAACTCACGACTGTCGGGACCAGCGGTGGCTGCTGCGAGGACGACGGTGCCCCTCGGCACCATGAACCCCCGCATGATGGTCTCCGAATCGCCACACCAGAGCCAGTAGCCGATCTCGGTGTGGAAAGGATCCGCCTCGTCCCCACGCCAGGCCGACATGCGGTAGTCGAGGCCGTAGAGGTGTTGATCACCGTTGTCTACGGGGCCGAACGGGTTGAACGTGATGCGTTCTCGATACGGGGTCTCGCCGACCTCGCCTTCGGCATGATGGAACGAGAGGTCCACGCCGCCAGTCCCCTCCCAGGTCCCGGGCAGCGGAGCGAGGGGACCCAACTTGTCGAACTCGGTGAACGGCACATCGACCTCCGGGGACGGTGTGTTCGGCACGGACCCCATCGGCCCTCGCCTCGGAGCGAAGCATAACGATCACCCGCAGCGCGACGCCCCGGTGCGCCTAAGGTTCGGTCATGCGATCTGCGACGACCGAGAAGTCCGCATGAGCGACCTACCGCCTCCGGAGCCGACCCGCCCGGGACCGCCACCCGGGGCCATGCCACCGCCACCCGGGGCCATGCCACCGCCACCCGGGGCCATGCCACCGCCACCCGGGGCCATGC